>DASWHL010000149.1:0-5348 GCA_036398175.1 Gemmatimonadales bacterium | reverse complement strand
GGCCGACTCACCGTCTCCCGCAGGGACTGGTACGTACCAGTACCCTCCCGCAGGCGGACTTGAAGGCCCGGCCTGTCGAGGCTACGTTACGCGACTGCACCGACATGTTCGCGTTACCTAACCCGCACGAGGAACACCGGGGAAGGGGTGAGAGCTGGATGTCGGAAGTGATCATCCACGCGGATGAGAGCTTCGAGCGGGCGCTCAAGCGCTTCAAGAAGAAGTGTGAGAAGGCCGGGATCCTGTCCGATCTGCGTAAGCATCGGCATTACGAAAAGCCGAGCGAGCGGCGGAAGCGGAAGATGAACGCGGCGCGCCGCAAGAGCCGCCGGGATCGCCGTCCCTGACCAATCCCTCCCGTCCCCCGTCCATCGTGGTCGCGACCAGGGTGTCGGACCGGGGGGCAAGGGTCTCGGCAGCGAGGGGAGTTCCGCTGAGGGGTGCACGTGTCTGACGACACGCGCACCCCTCCCGCGTTTCGGGCCCCGGCGTCGCCGGAGACCCTGATTCAGCTGGAGTTCCCCCGCGCCCTCGACGAGGTGGCCGGCCGCGCCGTCGGGCCGCTCGGGGCCGCCGCCGTTCGCCGGCGCGTCCCGTCGCCGGATCGGGATGCCGTCCGCCAGGACCTGGCCACCGTCACCGAGCTCCAGGGACTGCTCGCCGCCGGCGACCCGTTCCGGCCCGAACCGATCGAGGACGTGACGCCCATCCTGGCCGCCGTGCGCGTCCCGGGCGCCGTGCTCGACCCCGCGGACCTCGTGGCGCTGGGCCGCGCGTTCGAGGCCATGCGGATCGTCCGGGTCGAGCTCCATCGCGTCGAAGACCGCGCCCCCCGCACGGCGGCGCTGGGCGTCCCGACCCCGCCCCCCGGGCTCGGCCGTGAGCTGCTGGAGACGTTCGAGCCGGACGGCCGGGTGGGCGACGGCGTGGACGCGGGCGTGGATCGCGCGCGCCGCAACGTCCGGGACGCGCGGTCGCGCCTCCTCCAGTCGCTCGAGCGCACGCTCCGCGGGCTCGCCGCCCACGAAGCGTCGCCGGACGCGGCCGTCACCGTCCGGAGCGGGCGCTACGTGATTCCCGTCCACGCCGACGCGCGGGGCCGCGTGCCGGGCATCGTCCACGCGGAGTCGGCGTCCGGCGCCACCCTGTTCGTGGAGCCGCAGGACGCGGTGGAGCTGGGCAATCAGCTGGCCGCCGCGGGGGCCGACGAGTCCCGCGCCGTCCACGCGGTGCTCCGCGGGCTGAGCGAAGCCGTGCGCCCCCACGTGGACGCCGCGAATGACGGGCTGGCCATGTGCGTCGCCGCGGACGACCTCTACGCCCGCGCGCGCTACGCCGCCGACGTGGACGGCCACGCGCCGCGGCTGGGGCCCCCCGGCGACGTCCACGTCCTGCGGCGTTGCCGGCACCCGCTGCTCCTCGCCGAAGGGGTCGAGGCGGTGCCGTTCGACCTCGAGCTGACGCCGGACGAGCTGGCGTTGATCGTGTCCGGGCCCAACACGGGTGGGAAGACCGTCCTGCTGAAGGCGGTGGGTCTCGTGAACGCCCTCGTCCAGGCGGGCGTCGTGCCGCCGCTGGGCGAACGTTCGGAGCTGCCGGCGTACGCCACGATCGTCACCGACATCGGCGACCACCAGTCCATCGCGGCCAACCTCTCGACGTTCAGCGCGCACGTCGCGGCGCTCCGGCGGGCGCTGGACCGGGCCGGCCCCGGCACGCTGGTGCTGCTCGACGAAATCGGGAGCGGTACCGACCCCGCGGAAGGCGCGGCGCTCGCGGCCGCCGTGCTCCAGGAGCTGGTGGCGCGCGGGGCGCGGACGGTGGCCACCACGCACCTGGGCGCCCTGAAACAGCTCGCGGCGGAGACGCCGGGCGTGGTGAACGCGTCGCTGCATTTCGACGCGGCGTCGCTCACCCCCACCTACGAGCTGGCCAAGGGCATCCCGGGCCGCTCCTACGGTCTGGTCATCGCGCGCCGCCTGGGTATTCCCGCGGACGTCGTGGCGGCCGCGGAAGCGCGGCGGCCGGAGGTCGAGCGCACGCTCGAGACGGTGCTCGCGGACGTGGAGCGCCGCACCGCGGACCTGGCCGCGCGGGAGGCCGCGGTGGCTAACCGGGAAACCGATGCCGAGATGCGGGAGGCGCGCGCGGCCCGGCTCCAGACCGACATCGAGATCCGCGATGCCGAGGTGCGCGAGCGCCAGACGACCCTCGAGCGCGAAGGCCGCGAACAGGCGCGGCGGTTCCTGCTCGAGGCGCGGAAACGCGTGGACGAGGCCCTCGGCGTGGCGCGAGCCGCGGTGAGCGAGGCCACCGCGCGCGAAGCCCGCCGCCTGGTCGAGCAGGGCATCAGCGAGGAAGCCACCGAGATCCAGCGTCTCGAGGAGGCGCTCGCCCGCAAAGGCTGGCGCGTCCGCGGGACGGTGGACCCCGACACCGCCACCCTCGCGCCATCCCGCCCATCCCGTGAATCACGGAATGCACTTGATTCCACGTCACCGTCCCCCACCACCGAAGTAGATCTCCGCGGCATGACCGGCGACGAGGCCCGCGACGCCGTGATCCGCGCCGTGGATGACGCCGTGCTGGCCGATCTCCCCGCCGTGCGGATCATCCATGGCAAGGGCACGGGCGTGCTCCGGCGGGTCGTGGACGAGGTGCTGCGGGCCGACCGCCGGGTGACCGGCCGGCGCCTGGCGCCGCCCCGCGAGGGCGGCACGGGCGTCACCATCGCCGAGCTGGCCGGATGAGCATCCCCGACGAGGTGATCGAGCAGGTCCGCGACGCGGCCGACCTCATCGAGATCATCGGCGAGCACGTCCAGCTCAAGCGGACCGGGACCGACTATCGCGGCCCGTGCCCGTTTCACGGCGGCACGAATCGCAACTTCGCGGTGATCCCCCGGAAGCAGATGTTCTACTGCTTCGTGTGTCACGAGGCGGGGGACGTGTTCACGTTCTTCATGAAAAAGTTCGGGATGGACTACCCCACCGCCGTGCGCGACGTCGCGCGGCGGGTGGGCATTGCCATTCCGGAGCGCCAGCAGGCCGGGCCCGATCCGCGCGAGCCGCTGTTCGAAGCGGTGGCGGTGGCGCAGGAATGGTACGCGCGCCAGCTGCGCGACGCGCCGGAGGCCCAAGCCGCGCGCGAGTACCTGGCCTCCCGGCAGTTCACGCTGGACGCCCTGCTGCCGTTCGGTCTCGGGTTTGCCCCCACCGGCAACGCGTTCCTCGAGGCCCTGGAGACGCTCGGCGTGGCCCATGACGTCCTGGTGGCGTCCGGGCTGGCGCTCCGCCGCGACGACGGCAAGGTCCGCGCGCGCTTCTGGAACCGGCTGCTGTTTCCGATTCACGATCTGCGCGGACGCGCCGTGGGGTTCGGCGGGCGGGTGCTGGGGGACGGCGAGCCCAAGTACCTCAACTCGCCCGAGTCGGAGATCTTCCACAAGGGTCGGCTGCTCTACCATCTGCACGAGGCGCGGCACGCCATCCGGAAGGTGGAGCACGCGCTGCTCGTCGAGGGCTACTTCGATGTCCTGCGCCTGGTGCTGGCGGGCGTGGAGCATGTCGTGGCGCCGCTCGGCACCGGGTTCACGATGGAGCAGGGGAAGCTGCTGCGCCGCTACGCCCCGCACGCCACCGTCCTGTTCGACAGCGACGCGCCGGGCCTCCGGGCCACGTTCCGCACCGCCGACGAGCTGCTGCGCGCCGGCGTGCGCGTGTCCGTGGCCACGCTGCCGGACGGCGAAGATCCGGACTCGCTGGCCCGCAAGGGCGGGGGCGCGGCCATCGAGAAGGTGCTGAAGGACGCGCTCGACGTGTTCGAGCGGAAACTCCTCTTGATCGAGCGGAAGGGTTGGATGGGATCGCTGTCGGGGCGGCGCCAGGCGCTGGACCGGCTGCTCCCCACGTTGCGCGCCGCGAGCGACCCGATCACCCGCGACCTGTACCTCGCGCGGGTCGGCGAGGCGCTTGGCGTGAGCCGCGAGGCCATCCAGCGCGAGATGGCGGAACGCCGGCCGCCACCCGAGCCGCCGGCCCGCCGCGAGGTGGAGCGCGGCGGAGAGCCGGCGCCGGCCCGGTCACGGCCGGGGCCCGGGCGTGACCTGATCCGGGCCATGCTCCAGGATCCCGGGCTCCGCGGCCGAATTGGCGAGGCGCTGGCCGATCGGGCGGCCCTGCCCGAGCCCGACCGCGCGCTGTTCGACGCGATCGCGGCCCTGCCGGTGGCGGAATCGCCGGCGGCGCTGCTGGAGATCCTGGAGGCCTCGCCGCGCGTGCTCCTGGCCCAGCTGCTCGAGGAAGGCTGGGCGCCGCCGGACCTGGACGCGGTGGTGGCCGGCGCGCTGGACCGGCTCGAGGCCCGGCGGGTGGAGCGACAAATGTGGGAGATCAACCGGCGCCTGCCGCTCGCGGCGGAGCCCGAGAAAACGACGTTGGCACGTGAGAAGGAAGCCCTGAGCCGGGAGCTGTCCCGCCTCGATCCCGGGCGATGGAACGTCATCCGAAAAGGGAGGAGCAGTGCTCGCTGAGTTACGCATTCTGCTGGAACTGCAGGAGAAGGACATGGGCATCCAGGCGATCCAGTCGGAGATCGCCGCGTTCGAGCCCGAGCTGGCCGAGCTGGATGGGCAGGTGCTGGCCGCGGAGGAGCAGATCACCGCCGCGCGCCGCGGCATCGAGGAAGCCGGCAGCCGCCGGTCCCAGCTCGAGACCAAGCTCGAGAGCTTCCGGACGGCGCAGGACCGGCGGCGGCAGCGGCTCGAGTGGGTGCGCGGCGCCAAGGAGGCCGCGAACCTGATGGCCGAGCTGGATCTCGGGCGCAGCGTGCTGGCGCGCGAGGAAGCCGAGTGGATGCGCTCGGCGGACCAGGTGCAGGAAGCGGAGACGTCGGTGGCGGAGGCCGAGCGGCAGCTGGAGGAGATCCGGACCGCGCAGGCCGCGCGGCGGGAAGAGATCGCGGCCCTCCAGGCCGAGGGTCGGGACCGGCTGGCGATCGCGCAGGGCGACCGCGCGGCCGTGACCAAACGCCTGTCCAAGCCCGCGCTCACGCAGTACGAGCGGATCCGGCGCGGGCGCGCCCCGCTGGCGCTGTACGCGCTGCATGACGACGCGTGCGGGCATTGCTTCACCGCCGTCCCCATGCACCGCCGCCAGGAGCTTCAGGCGGGGCAGATCATCACGCTCTGCGAGGCGTGTGGCGTGATCGTCTACAACGCCGACCGCCTGCCGGGGGCGTGACGGTCGCGTTTTCCCGCTGGGAGGTTGCCGCCGACCCCCCGGCCGACGCCATCCGCAGCCTGGCGGACGCGCTGCGCGTCCCGCCCACGCTGGCCCGCCTCCTCGTGC
>DASWHL010000148.1:0-14091 GCA_036398175.1 Gemmatimonadales bacterium | reverse complement strand
CCACGCTGGCCCGCCTCCTCGTGCAGCGCGGCTACGGCGCCGCGGACGAGGCCCAGCGCTTCCTCCGGCCAACGCTCGACACGCTCGGGGATCCGCTCGAGTTGCCGGACATGGCGCCGGCCGTGGCCGCCGTGACCGAGGCGGTGCGCGCCGGGACCCCGATCCTCGTGCACGGGGACTACGACGTGGACGGCCAGTGCGGCGCGGCGCTGCTCACGCGGGTGCTCCGGGCGGCCGGGGCCACGGTGGCGCCGTTCCTCCCGAACCGGATGCGCGACGGCTATGACCTGGGCCCGGCCGGGCTCGCGGCCGCGCGCGCGGCCGGAGCCGGCCTGATCGTCACGTGCGACTGCGGCACGACCGCGCGCGAGACCGTGTCGGCCGCCCGCGCCGCGGGGCTCCGAGTGGTGATCACCGACCATCACGTGCCCGGCGAGCTGCCCGACGCGGACGCGGTCGTGAACCCTCGACGGGGGGATCCGGACGCCCCCTGGGCGGACCTCTGCGGGACGGGCGTGGCCTTCAAGCTGGCGCAGGCCCTGGTGCCCGCCCTGGGACTGCCCGAGCACCTGCCGCTGCACGTGCTCGACCTCGTGGCGCTGGCCACGATTGCCGACGTGGTCCCGCTGACCGGGGAGAACCGCGTGCTGGCGCGGTTCGGCCTGCGCAAGCTCCAGGAGACCCGCTGGGCCGGCGTCAAGGCGCTGATCGAGGTCGCGGGGCTCCAGGGGAAACCGATCCGGGCGGGCCACGTGGGCTTCGTGCTGGGACCCCGGCTCAACGCGGCCGGGCGCATTGGCGAGGCCATGGACGGGCTCGCCCTGCTCCTGGCGGACGATCCGGCCGACGCGCTGGCGCGGGCGCGGCGCCTCGAAACGCAAAACGCCCAGCGGCAGGAGCTGGATCAGCGCATCCTCCAGGAGGCCGTGGACGTCGTGGAGCGCGACGTCCGGCTGGACGAGGAGTACGGCCTCGTGCTCGCGAGCGAGACGTGGCATCCCGGCGTGATCGGCATCGTGGCCTCGCGGGTGGTCGAGCGCTACGCGCGGCCCGCCATACTCGTCGCCTTCGAGGGGGACACGGGCAAGGGCTCGGGCCGGAGCATTGCCGGGTTCGACCTGCACGCCGCCATCGCGGAGTGCGCGCCGCACCTGCTGCGCTACGGCGGTCATCGCATGGCGGCCGGCGTCACGGTGGCCCGGGGGGAGCTGGACGCCTTTCGCGCCGCGTTCAATGCCGTGGCCCGGGCGCGGCTCGCGGCGGACGACCTGGTGCCTCGGCGGCGCATTGACGCGGTGGTGCGGCTGGACGAGCTGAGCCTGGACCTCGAACGGCTGCTGCGACACCTCGAGCCGTGCGGGGCCGGCAACCCGACGCCGGTGTTTGGCGTTACGGGCGTGGCGGTGCGCGACGCCCGGCCGGTGGGCGCCAACCACCTGCGTCTGTTGCTCCAGGACGAGACCGGGAAGATCCCGGCCATCGGCTTCGACTGGGCGGATCGCGTGGATCCCGCCTGGTGGCGGGCGCCGGTGGACGTCGCGTTCCAGCTCCAGCAGAACGAATGGCGCGGGGACGTCTCGCTCCAGGCCCGGATCGTGGAAGTGCGGCCGACCGCCTGATGCGCATCATTGCCGGGCAGCTCCGCGGCCGCCGCCTGCGCCCGCCCCCCGGGCGCCGCGTCCGGCCCACCGCGGACCGGGTGCGCGAGGCGTGGTTCAGCATTCTGGGCGACGCCGTGGTGGGTGCCCGCGTGCTGGACCTCTTCGCAGGCTCGGGCGCGCTGGGGCTCGAGGCGCTGTCGCGCGGCGCCGAGCACGTAACGTTCGTCGAGCTGGCGGCGCCCTCCCTGGCAGCACTCCGCGCCAACGTGGCCGAGCTGGGCGTCGAGACGCGGGTGGCCATCCGCCGCGGGGATGCCCTCCGGTTCGTGGCCGGCCTCGACTTGGCCCCCTACGACCTGGCGTTTGCCGACCCGCCGTACGGCACCGGGCAGGCCGAAGCGCTGTGCGAACGGTGGCGGACCGCGCCGTTCGCGCGCATCCTGGGAGTGGAGCATCCGACCCGCACCGTCCTGCCCGGCCACGACACCCGGCGGTACGGCAACACCGCCCTTACCTTTCTCCGGCACCCATGACACGCATCGCGCTCTATCCCGGCTCGTTCGATCCTGTGACCCGCGGGCACGAAGACCTCATCCGGCGGAGCCTCGCGCTGGCCGACCGCGTGATCGTGGCCGTGGCCGTGAACGGGGTCAAGAGTCCGCTCTTCTCGGTGGACGAACGGTTGACGCTCCTCCGGCAGACGCTGAACGGCGAGCCGCGGGTGGAAGTGCGCTCGTTCGAGGGGCTGCTGGCGGATTTCGCCCGCGCGGTGGGCGCGATCATGGTCGTGCGCGGCCTCAGGGCCGTGAGCGACTTCGAGTACGAGTTCCAGATGGCGCTCATGAACCGCCAGCTGAATCACGACCTGGAAACCGTGTTCCTGGTGCCCGACCTCAACCTCACGTTCGTCAGCTCGAGCCTGGTGCGCGAGGTCGCCCGCTTCGGCGGCGACGTGACGTCGTTCGTGCATCCCGCCGTGGTCCGGGCGCTGGCCGGCAAATACGCCCGATGACGTTCCGGGCAACGGTGCACGCCCGCGCGGCCGCCCTGCGCGCCACGGTGGTGCTGGCCGAGGGCTGGGACGATCGCGTTCGCGCGGCGGCCCGCCAGCTGGAAGACGACCGGCTCGCGACGGTGGTGCTGCTCGAGGGGCCCGTGCGCGACGACCCGCGGGTGACCGAGGTCGCCCGCCTGCTGCGGGAGCGGAAACCGGACAAGGTGGCGAACGACGCGGCGGCGCTGGACCTGGCGCGTGACCCGTTCCGCTTCGCGGCCGGCCTGGTGGCCCTGGGCCACGCGCAGGCCGCGGTCGCCGGCGCCACCGCCCCCACCGCCAACATCCTGCGCGCCGCCCTGTGGGCGGTGGGGACGGCGCCGGGCATCGAGACGGTGAGCAGCGCGTTCTACATGGTGTTCGAGGAAGCTGCCGGATTCCGCTCGGCCGATCCCTCGATCACCTGCGCCCCCGGCGGCGCCGCGCTCCCCGCCAACCGCGTCCTCACGTTCACCGATGCCGGCGTCGTGCCCGATCCCACACCCGAGCAGCTGGCCGAGATCGCGGCGGCGGCCGCGGACGACCGGCGGCGCATCGTCGGGGACGAACCGCTCGTGGCCTTTCTCTCGTTCAGCACCCGGGGGAGCGCCGCCGGCCCGCGCGTGGACCGCGTGCGGGAGGCGCTCGCGCACTTCCGCCGGCTGCGTCCCGACGTGCGGTGCGACGGGGAGCTCCAGGGGGATGCCGCGCTGGTGCCCGACGTGGCGGCCCGGAAGGCGCCGGACTCGCCCGTGGGAGGCCGCGCCAACGTGCTCGTGTTTCCCGACCTTGACAGCGGCAACATTGCGTACAAACTGGTGCAGCGCCTGGCGGGCGCCATCGCCATCGGTCCCATCGTGCAGGGCCTGGCCCGGCCGGTGTCGGACCTCTCGCGCGGCGCCACCGCCAGCGACATCGTAGACGTAGCCGCCGTGGCCCTGCTACAATCCGCGGCAACGGCAATCCGTGGTACTCGGAGGCAATGATGGGCTTCACGGTTCGGAAGGAAGCGGGTGGGGTGGTGGTGATCGGCGTGGATGGCCAGCTCATCGTGTCCAATCGCCACGAGCTGAAGGAACGGGTGGCGGAAGCCGTGGACTTCGGCACGCGCAAGATCCTGGTGGATTTCACCGACACCGGATACATAGACTCGTCGGGGCTGGGCGCCCTGGTGTCGCTCGCGAAGAAACTGCGCGAGGCCGGCGGCGAGCTGCGCCTGGCGGGGCTCAACGCGGATCTGCGCACGCTCTTCGAGCTGACCAAGCTCGATACGCTGTTCACGATCACCGCGACCGCCGACGAGGCGCTCCAGGGCTTCTGACGTGGCGGCTCCGCTGCGCCTCTCGGTCCAACGAAGCGACGTGCCGGTTCCGGAATCCCACCGGACGGCGCTCCGGCTCTCCGTGCGCTTCCCGAGCGAGCTGGGCGTGCTCGAGGAGGCGGTGGACGTGGTGGCGCGGCACTGTCTGGCGGAGGGATTGTCGCAGCGCCAGGCGCGGTTTCACCTGCGCGTCGCGTTGTGCGAGGCGATCGCGAATGCCATCATCTACGGGAACGGCCAGGATCCGGCCAAGACGGTCGAGGTCACCGTGACCGTCACGGAGCCCGCGTTCACCGTCGAGGTGGCGGACGAGGGAAGCGGTTGCGATCCGGCATGCCTGGTCACGCCGGTCCTGCCCGACGATCTCGAGGCGGCCGGCGGGCGCGGGCTCTTCCTCATCCGCCAGCTCGTGGACGAGGTCACCTTCAACGCCCGGGGCAACGCGATCTGCATGGTTCTCCGCCGCGCCTAGAGCGGCTCGACACGCTCCTCCTCGCCCTCGGCAACCTGGTCGGTCACCGCCTGCGCCTGTGGAGCGCCGGCCACGCGGGATTGCGCGCGGTGGGGGGCGTGGGACCCGACGACCGCCCGCCTCCGGATCCGCCCGACGACAACGTGGGGTTCCGGTGGGGCCGGTCGTGGTTCTCGCCGCTCGCCGGGCTCGACGGGTACTGGGTGGAACTCGAGCACGGCGACGAGGACGATGCCCGGCGCGCCCTGCCCATCCTCGCGAGCCTGCTCGGCACCGAGCGCGACTCGCTGGCCCTGGTCCAGCAGCTCCACGACCGGCTGGAAGAGATCGAGCTGCTCTACACCATCACCGAGACGCTCGGCCGCACCCTGGGCCTGGCCGCCTCCGCCCGCACCATCGTGCGGGAAGTGGCGACGGTGGTGGGCGCGCGGCGCGCGTCCATTCTCGTGTACGACGCCGAAACCCGCGCCCTCCAGCCGGTGGCGGGGTGGGGCATTGACGTCGCGCAGTTCGAGCCGGTTGCCGTGGACGATCCCTGTTCCGTCGCCGCCCGCGTCTTCCGGGAGCGCGAGCCCGTCGAGTACGAGCCGCGCAACGGGGGCGACGCCCCTCCCTGCGAGGCAGGGCGGACGTATCGCGGCGCCGCGTTCGTGTCCGTGCCCATCCTGTATCCGCAGCCCGGCGAGCCGCCCCGCGCCATCGGCGTGCTGAGCGTCACCGACCGCGTGGGCACGGATTCCTTCTCGGCCGGCGACCGCCGGCTGCTGGCGGCGGTGGCGAGCCAGGTGGCGGCCTCGATCGAGAACCAGCGGCTGATCGAGCGCGACCGCGAGCGGCAGCGGGTCCGGCACGAGCTGGAGCTGGCCCGGGACCTCCAGCTCCGGCTCCTCAAGCCCCGCTACCAGGGCGCGGCCGACATCGCCGCGCATTGCCTCCAGGCCGAGGGCGTGGGCGGCGACTTCTACAACTTCATCCGGCTCCCCGAACACCGGTTGGGCGTGATGCTGGGTGACGTCTCCTCGCACGGCTTTGCCGCGGCGCTCGTCATGGCCCTGGTGCTCTCCGCCTCGGCCATCCACGCGGAAGAGGCCGATTCGCCCGGCGACGTGCTCCGCCTGCTGCGCGACTCCGTGGGCGGCGACCTCGAGGATACCGAGATGTCGCTCTCGCTCTTCTACGCCGTGAGCGACCGCGAGCACCGCGTCCTCCGCTACGCCAATGCCGGCCATCCGCACGCGTTCGTGATGCGCGGCGATGGCACCGCCGAGCGCCTGGGCGCCACCGCCCCGCCGCTCGGCCTGGGCTCCGAAACGCATTTCACCAGCGCCTCCACCGTGTGGGAACGCGGCGCGGATTCGCTGGTGCTCTGCACCGACGGCGTCGTGGACGCCCGGAACGGCGACGGCGACCGGTTTGGCGAGGAGCGCCTGCTCGCGTGCGTGCGCGCGGCCCGGCGCCAGAGCTCGCGCGCCGCGGTGGACGCCGTGTTCGCGGCCCTCCAGGGCTACTCCGGCGACCCGGACGACCGCTCCGTCCTCGTGCTCAACGCCTGAGCGATCCGCTCCCTCCCGGCACCGGTCGCACGCGTGCCCCGCCGCCTCGGCCAGCACTTCCTCTCCGATCCCGCGATCCTCGATCGGATCGTGGACGCCCTCGATCCCCATCCCGACGACGTGGTGGTGGAGATCGGTCCCGGCACCGGGACTCTCACCCGCCGCCTGGCACCACGGGTGGGACCCGTGGTGGCCATCGAACGGGACCGCCGCCTCGCCGCCGCCCTCCTGACCCCTGAGCCCGGGCTCACCACCCTGCCGAACAACGTGACCATCATCGCAGGCGACGCCCTCACCCTCGACTGGCACGAAACCCTCACCACCGCCCTCGGCCCTCGGCCCTCGGCCCTCGGCCACTCGTTCAAGATCATCGGCAACATCCCCTACTACGTCACGTCACCCCTGATCGAGCGCGCCCTGCAACCCCCGCTGCCGCGGGTGGTGGTGTTCCTGGTGCAGCGGGAAGTGGCCGACCGCGTGGTGGCGGCACCGGGCGGTCGCGTCTACGGTGCGCTGAGCGTGGGGGTCCAGGCGGTTACGCGGGCGGAGCGGTTGTTCGTGGTGCGCGCGGGCGCCTTCCGGCCGCCGCCCACGGTGGACTCCGCCGTGCTCCGACTCACCCCCCGAAGCGATCCCGTGGTCCTGGAAGAGGAGCGCGCGCCGTTCCGCGCCTTCGTGGTGGGGCTGTTCGGTCAGCGGCGCAAGCAGCTGGGAAGGGCCTTGCGCGAGGCGGCCGGGCTCACCGCCGACCGCGCCGCGGCGGCGTGCGACGCGATCGGCGTCCCGCCCAGCGCCCGGCCCGAGACCCTCGCGGTGCCGGAATTCGCCCGGCTGTTCCGGCACGTGGCGCGTTGACCCGGCGCCCGTGGGCCGCATACATTGTGAAATCTTTCACAATTCTGCATGCGGAAGATCGCCGAACCTACCATCCGCCGCCTCTCGCTGTACCTGCGCTTCCTCGAGGAGTTCGAAGGGCGGGGAACCCTCACGGTATCGTCGGAGGAGCTGGCGCACCGCGGGGCCACGACCGCCGCGCAGGTCCGCAAGGACCTCTCGCTGTTCGGGTCGTTCGGGAAGCGCGGCCTGGGGTATCCCGTGCCCCAGCTGGCCGCCCGCTTGCGCGACATCCTCGGGTTGGAGCGTGACTACGGGGTCGCGGTCATCGGCGCCGGGAAGGTGGGTCGGGCGCTCGCGCAGTACGGAGGCTTTGCCAGCCGGGGCTTCCGCGTCCGCTGGGTCTACGACGCGCATCCCGCGAAGGTGGGGATGGCGTGGGATGGCCTGCGGGTGCGCGATGTCCGTCTGATCCGCGACGATTTCCCCGGCGGCGCGCCCGACATCGCCATCGTGGCCACGCCCGCCGACGCCGCGCAGGACGTCGCGGACCAGTTGGTAGGCCTGGGCGTCAAAGCCATCCTGAACTTCGCCCCCGTCCATCTCGCGGTCCCGCATGACGTGACCGTCAAGAATGTCAACATGGCGATCGAGCTGGAGGCGCTCAGTTATGCGCTCCGCCACAGGTGACCCAAAGGCGCCCAGACGCGTGGGATGAGACGCATAGGCGCCCAGACGCGTTGAATAAGACGCCGAGACGCCGAGGCGCACAGTGGCCTCCAGTCGCAAGGGGTGAAGAGGGCCACTCACCACCGACATCTGTGAGCCACTGCGCGCCTCGGCGTCTCGGCGTCTTGTTCACTCCGTCTACGGCGTCTATGCGTCCCAACCCACTGCGTCTAGTCGTCCCAACCCCCCCTCCTGGCTGACCGGCGGCTAGATTCTCCCCATGCCACGGGTCAAGGTCACGTCCGAAATCGGCCGCCTGCGCGCCGTCCTGGTCCACACACCCGGCAACGAGCTGCTCGCCGTGACTCCGGGGACCCGTGAGGACTACCTGTACGACGACATCATTGACCTCGAGATCGCCCGGCGTGAGCACCGCCGGATGGTGGCGATTCTCGAGCGGTTTGCGGACGTCTACGAGGTACAGGACCTGCTGACGGACGTGCTCGAGCGGCGGGACGTGCGGGACTTTCTGATTCAGCGCACCCTCGAGGTGGTGCCGTCGGATGCGCTGGCCCGCCAGCTGTCGGACCTCTCCACGGACCGCCTCGTCACCCTGCTGATCGAGGGGACCATGGAAGAGGCGGGGCCCATCGGCCTCGCCCTGAACGAGGTCGGCTACGCCCTGCCGCCGGTCCCCAACCTGTTCTTCACACGCGACGTCGGGATCATCGTGGACGAGCACGTGGTGATCGGCTCCATGCGGCACGGCGCCCGCTGGAGCGAGGAGCTGATCGTCAAGGCGCTGCTCGACTATCACCCCGCGCTCGAGAGCGCGGGCATTCTCTACGACGGATCCGAGGAGCGCCGGCTCACGTACACCCTCGAAGGCGGAGACGTGCACCCCGTGCGGCGCGACACGGTGCTCCTGGGATTCAGCGACCGATCGAGCGCCGCCGCCCTCGACCACCTGTGCGGCCGGCTGTTCGAGCAGACGCCGGTGACCGACGTCGTGGTGGTGGTGATGCCGGGGGAGCGGACGGCCATCCACCTCGACATGATCTTCACGCAGATGGACCGCGACCTGTGCGTCGTCTATCCGCCGCATTTCGTGGGGCCGGAGCGGCTGTCGGTCCTGCACCGGCGCAAGGGCATGGCGGGCGTGAAGGAGATGCCCAACTTCTTTGCCGCGCTCCAGGCCGTGGATCTCCCGCTCGAGCCGGTCTTCTGCGGCGGCCAGTCCCGGTCCGTCCAGGAGCGTGAGCAGTGGTCCTCCGCCTGTAACTTCTTCACGCTCCGGCCGGGCCTGGGGCTCTCGTACAAGCGCAACGAGGCCACCCTCGCCGAGTGCGCCGCGGTGGGCTTCAGGATCGTGGACGGCGTGGACTTCCTCACGGGCGACGTGACGATCGGTGACCGCGAGAAGGCCGTGATCACGATCGAGGGCTCCGAGCTGGTGCGCGGCGGCGGGGGACCCCGGTGCATGACGCTGCCGCTCAGGAGGGAAGAGCCCTGACCCTGCCGGGCGTGGCGGCGCACGCGTCCGGGACGCTGCTGGAGCGGGCCCTGCGCCTGCTCGCGGCCGGACCCGCCAACGGCCCGGTCATTGCCCGGGAGGTGCTGGGGATGCCGCGGGCGCCGGCCCTGGTGGCGGACCGGCTCGCGGTGGCCCTCCTCGGCGCGGATCCCAGGGTGCGCCGCGACCATCTGGGCCAATGGGTGCTGGCACAACGGTCGGAGGCCTCCACCACCCTCGCGGATACGGTTTTTGCCGTCGTGGACGTCGAGACCACGGGGTCGAGGCCCACCCACGGCGATCGGATCACGGAGATCGCCGTCGTGCTCGTAACGCCGGGCGGCCGGATCGAGACCGTCCTCGAGACGCTGGTCAACCCTGAACGGCCCATACCGTCCGCGGTGACCCGCGTTACCCAGATCACCAACGCGATGGTGCAGGACCAGCCAGTGTTCGGCGAAGTGGCGGACGAGCTGCTCGGCGCCCTCGGCGGACGGGTGTTCGTGGCGCACAACGTCCAGTTCGACTGGCGGTTCCTGGAGGCCGAGGTGCGGCGAGCCCGGGACCTGAGGCTCGACGGACCGCGCCTCTGTACCGTGAAGCTGGCCCGCCGGCTGATCCCCGGCCTCAAGCACCGGGGCCTGGACTCGGTGAGCCGGTACTTCGGCGTCGAGATCGAGGGGCGGCATCGGGCGGGGGGCGACGCCCGCGCCACGGCCAGGATCCTGACGCGCCTGCTGGACCTGGGCACGGAGCAGGGGGCGGTCACGCTCGACGACCTGACCAGGGTGGACGCCAGAGTGCGGGCCCGGAAAACGGCCGGGCCGGGGTGGATGGAGGCCATATGACGCTGGTGCAGTCGTTCCGGGTGGGCAGGCTACAGTGCCACGCGCTCGATGCGGGGAAGCAGCGGCTGGACGGCGGCGCCATGTTCGGCGTGGTGCCGAAACCCCTCTGGACCCGGCGGGTCCAACCCGACGACCGGAACCGGATTCCCTTAGGCCTGCGGTGCCTCCTGATCGAGCACAGCCACGGGCTGGTGCTTGTGGATACCGGTGTGGGAAACAAGGAAGACGAGAAGTTTCTCGACATCTACGGTGTGGAAAACACTAGTTCCTGCTGCCCAACGCTGCTCGAGGATGCTATTGGCGAGGCTGGGTTTAGCCCACTCGACATAAAGTATGTTATCAATACACATCTGCATTTCGACCATGCAGGTGGAAACACGCTGGTTGGCGCCGAAGGGGCGGAGGACGCGCCGGTCAGCCTTGCCTTTCCGGAGGCCAGGTACGTCGTCCAGAAGGGCGAGTTGGCATTTGCCCGGTCGCCCAACGAGCGGACGGCCGCGAGCTATCTCCCGCCCAACTTCGAGCGGGTGGCGGCGGCCAACCGGTGGGACCTCGTGGACGGGGAGGTCGAGATCCTCCCCGGCATCCGGGTGCTGCCCACGCCCGGCCACGTGCCGTACCACCAGTCCGTGCTGGTGACCAGCGACGGGGAGACCGCGTGCTTCCTGGCCGACCTGATCCCCACGGTGGCCCATCTGCCGTTGCCCTGGATCATGGGCTACGACCTCGAGCCGATGGTGACGCTCGAGACCAAGCGCCGCCTGCTGGCCCGCGCCGAAGCGGACGGCTGGCTGTTGATCTTCGAGCACGAGCCGGGTCCCGGCGTGGGACACCTCGTGCGCGAGGGCAAGGCGCTCGCCTTCCAGCGGCTTGACACTGGTCCGCGTGGCTCCTAGCTTGCCTCAAATTCAAGCAAGCAAGCGCGTTAGCGCTTCACCCTCCTGCCACCGCCGTTACCGGGTGCGCGTTCAGGGTCCCGAGATGCCCCGGTGCAGCCGTCTCCGGGGGGCGACGGATTCCATGATAGGGAGTGGAGTCCGTTTTTTTGTTGCACCGCTTCACTAGGAGGAAGCACTGCCGGCTCCATATCAACAGCAGGAATCGCGCGAACAGCGCGTCCGGGTGAACCGGATGATCCGGATCAGTCCCGTCCGTCTGGTGGACCATGACGGAGCCCAGGTGGGAATCGTGCCGCTCGAGGAGGCGTTCCGCCTGGCCGCGGAACGGGAGCTGGACCTGGTGGAGGTGGCGCCGACGGCGCGCCCTCCGGTCGTCAAGGTCATGGACTGGGGGAAGTACAAGTTCGAGCAGGCCAAGGCGGCACGGGCGGCCAAGAAGAAGCAGCACGTGATCCAGATCAAGGAAGTGAAGTATCGTCCGGGCATTGACGATCACGATTTCGAGTTCAAGACCCGGCACGCGCGGCAGTTCCTCGAAGAGGGGAACAAGGTGAAGCTCACGATGATGTTCCGGGGTCGGCAGGTGACCCACCCCGAGCTGGGCCGGGACGTGCTCTACCGGGTGTTTAACGAGGTCAAGGATCTCGCGAAGGTCGAGGCCGAACCGCGGCTCGAGGGGCGGAACATGACGATGGTGCTGGCGCCAAAGTAGATGAGGATAGGGAGAATGCCAAAACAGAAGACGAAGAGCGCGGCGCGGAAGCGCTTCAAGCTCACGGCCAAGGGCAAGGTCCGCCGATTCCGGGCCTTCAAGAGCCACATCCTGACGAAGAAGCATCCCAAGCGGAAGCGGCGGCTGCGTCAGGGCACCACGGTCAGCGCGGCGGACGAGCGCCGGATCAAACGGCTACTCGAAGCCTGAGCGAGGGCGGTCATGCCACGAGTCAAATCCACGACGACGCGCCTCAAGCGTCGCAACAAGATCCTGCGGGCGGCCAAAGGCGCCCGCGGAGCGCGCAGCAAGCTGTACAAGACGGCCAAGGAAACGACCGAGCGGGCCATGCAGTATGCCTACCGGGATCGGCGCAACAAGAAGCGTGATTTCCGGCGGCTCTGGATCGTGCGGATCAACGCGGCCGCCCGCAGCCATGACCTGTCCTACAACCAGTTCATGGCGGGCCTGAAGCGTGCCGGGGTGGAGATCAACCGGAAGCTCCTCGCGGATCTCGCGGTGAGCGATCCGGCGGCGTTTGGCGAGCTGGCCGCCGTCGCCAGACAGGGCAAGTAGGCCCGGGCTCCCGGACCCTTCGACCCCTCATGGCGCCGGCCTCCCTCGACGAGCGGCTGGCGGCCATCGCCGCCCGGGTGCACGACGTGGCCCGCGCGGATACCCGACAGCTCGACGATCTCCGGACGGAGCTCCTCGGCCGCAAGGCCGGGGCGCTCACGGCGGTGCTGCGCGCGCTGCCCTCGCTTCCGCCGGACGAGCGGCGCACCTTCGGGCAGCGGGCCAACCAGGTCAAGCGCGACCTCGAGGCCGCCATCGCCGCGCGCCAGGACGAGCTGGGCCGGGCCACGCGCGCCGCCGCCGTGGATCTCACGATGCCCGCGCGCACCCAGTGGCGCGGCGCCGTTCACCCCGTGACCCGGGTGGTGGACGAGATCTGCGACATCTTCCGGGGCCTGGGATTCGCGCGGGTCGTGGGTCCCGAAGCCGAAACCGAAGACTACAACTTCACCAAGCTGAACATTCCGCTGGACCACCCGGCCGCGGACATGCACGACACGTTCTACCTGAAACCCGGCGTGGTGATGCGCACGCACACGTCGCCGGTGCAGGCGCGCGTGATGGAGCAGTACCCGCCGCCCATCCGGGTCGTGGTCCCCGGCCTCGTCTATCGCCGCGATCCGTGGGATCCGTCCCACGCCCCGGTCTTCGAGCAGATCGAGGGCCTGGTGGTGGACGAAGGCGTGAGCTTCGTGGACTTCACGGCGGCCATTGACTACTTCGTGCACCACTTCTTTACGGCGGACACCCCGGTCCGGTTCCGGCCGTCGTATTTCCCGTTCACCGAACCGTCGGCCGAGGTGGACGTTCGCTGCCAGATCTGCCGCGGCCGCGGATGTCCCACGTGCAAGCAGACGGGCTGGATGGAGATCATGGGCGCCGGCATGGTGCACCCGGCCGTCTTCGAGCGGTGCGGCGTGGATCCCGAGCGGTATACCGGCTACGCCTTCGGCATGGGCCCCGGCCGGATCGCGCAGGTGCGCTACGGCATTCCGGACATCCGGATGCTCTACCAGAACGACGTGCGCTTCCTGGCGCAGTTCGTGGACTAGCCGGTGATCGCGTCCCTCAACTGGCTGAGCGCCCTGCTGGCGCAGCCGCTCGACCCGGCCGACACGGCGCGGCGGCTCACGATGCTGGGCGCCACCGTAGACGGGGTCGAGCCCATCCACCACGATCTCCGCGACGTGGTGATCGGGCTCGTGGAGCAGGTCGAGGCGCACCCCAACGCGGACCGCCTGTCGGTCTGCGTCGTGCGGGCGGGAGCCGCACCCGTCGAGGTCGTGTGCGGCGCGCCCAACGTCCGGGCCGGCGCCAAGTACCCGTTCGCGCCGGTCGGCGCCACGCTGCCCGGCGGCCTGATCCTCGACCGCCGCAAGATCCGCGGCGTGTTCTCGAACGGGATGCTCTGCTCGGCGCGCGAGCTGGGGCTCGGGGCCGAGCACCAGGGCATCCTCGAGCTTGAGACCGATGCCGCGCCGGGTACGCCGCTGCTCGAGGCGCTGCCGCTGGCCGATACCCAGCTGACGCTGGACATCACGCCCAACCGCCCCGACCTGCTCTCGCAGCGCGGCGTCGCGCGCGAGCTGGCGGCCCACCTCGGCGCCACGGTCCGGCTGCCGTCGTTCCCGCATGCGCCCACCGTGCTCGCCCCGCGGCGCGCGGGTGCCGGCGGGACCGTGGGCGGCGTCGAGGTCGCCATCGAGGACGTCGAGGGCTGCCCGCGCTACATCGCCGCGGTCATCCGCGGGGTCCGGGTGGGACCGTCGCCGCACTGGTTACAGGCCCGGCTGCGCTCCATCGGGGCGCGGCCCATCAACAACGTCGTGGACGCCACGAACTACGTGCTGCACGAGATCAACCAGCCGATGCACGCGTTCGATCGGGCGAAGCTCCGGGCCGGCCGCCTGCTCATCCGCCGGGCGTGGCCGGGCGAGCGGCTCACCACCCTCGACGGGGAGGATCGAGCGCTCACGGATGCCATGACCATGATCTGCGACGGCACGGGGCCGATCGCAGTCGCCGGCGTGATGGGCGGCGCCAACGCCGAGGTCACCGGG
>DASWHL010000147.1:0-4873 GCA_036398175.1 Gemmatimonadales bacterium | reverse complement strand
CGTCCTGACCCAGGCGGGGCAGACCTCGGGGAACGCGGATATCGGGAAGATCCGCATCGAGCGGGACGGGAGGGCCATCTGGGACAACGAGGCGCTGGCGCCGGAGATCATCATCGGCCGCACGCTCGACGAGTTGGGCGTCCGCGCCGGCGACCGGATCATCGTCGGGTCCAGGTCGAGCTTCATCGCCTCGCTCCAGCGGTCCTCGGGCCTGTTCTACATGTTCATCGGGCTGCCGCCGGTCATCATCAGCCTCGTCGCGCTCATCACGTAGGCGCCGGTGGCCCTCAGCCATGGGTGAGCCGGGCGCATGACCCGGAGCCTCCTCTCGGTCGTCGGCGCCCGGCCGAACTTCATGAAGCTGGCGCCATTGGCCCGCTGCTTTGCCGCGCGACCGGATGTCCGGCATACCACCGTGCACACCGGCCAGCATTACGACGCCGGAATGTCCGCGGCGTTCTTCGGGGACCTCGCGATTCCACCCCCGGACCACGACCTCGGGGTGGGCTCGGCGTCGCATGCCCAGCAAACGGCGGCCATCATGCAGCGCATCGAGCCGGTGCTGGTGGCCACCAGACCGGACCTGGTCCTGGTCTACGGTGACGTCAACTCGACGGTGGCGGCAGCCCTCGTGGCCGCCAAGCTCGGCCTCCGGGTGGGCCACGTCGAGGCGGGCCTGCGCAGTGGGGACTGGGGCATGCCGGAGGAGATCAACCGCGTCGTGACCGACCGCCTGTCGGACCTCCTCTTCACCCCGTCCCGCGACGCGGACGAGAACCTCCGGGCGGAAGGGGTCCCCGCGGAGCGGATCCATTTCGTGGGCAACGTGATGATTGATTCGCTGGTGCACGCGCTGCCGGCCGCGCGGTCCAGACAGGCCCTCACGCGGTGGGGCCTCAAGGGCCGCCCGTACGCGGTGGTGACTCTGCACCGGCCGTCCAACGTGGACGATCCCGCCACGCTGGGGGGCCTGTTCGAGGCGCTCGAGACCCTCGGCCGGGAACTGCCGGTAGTCTTCCCGGTACATCCGCGCACGCGGGCCCGGCTGGTGGCGCTGGGCCTGTGTCCGTCGGCGGGGGGCGGCCTGCGGCTGCTCGATCCCGTCGGCTACCTCGACATGCTGGGCCTCGTCGAGGCCGCCGCCCTGGTGATCACGGATTCCGGTGGGCTCCAGGAGGAGACCACGTTTCTGGGCGTACCGTGCCTCACGGTGCGGCCGAACACGGAACGCCCGATCACGTGCACCCGGGGCACCAACCGGCTGGTGGCCCCCGCTGGGGACACCCTCGTGGCGGCGGCCCGCGACGTTCTGGGGGCCGCGAGCGGCGCGCCGACGTGCATTGACCGCTGGGACGGGAAGACCGCCGAACGGATCGCGCGCGTGGTCCTGGACGGCGCGGCGTTCCACTGACCCGCTCGCCGTGCCGTAAGCTCTTGTGTATCCTGTCCTTGTCGGCGATCATGCGCGTGGGCCGAGGTGGCCGCGGTCTTGCAGAAAGGGCCTGCAATCCCGCCACACGAGGTGAGGTACTCCCATGACGCAGGGCAGGCCCCGCGCCGAGGCATCATATGACCAGTAGCGCCATCCCGTTGCGGCTCGCGCGCCACTTCGAGCACAAGCGCGATCTTCTGATCGAGCTGGTCGTGCGCGACCTCAAGTTGCGGTACAAGCGGTCCTATCTGGGGATAGCCTGGACGCTGCTCAATCCGCTCATCCAGCTCGCGGTCTACACCTTCGTCTTTCAGGTGTTGTTCCGGGTGGAGACGCCGCACTTCATGATCTACCTCTTCATCGGGATCACGTGCTGGACGTGGACCCAGGCCTCCGTGCTCGAAGGCACCATGGCCATCCTTGCCAACCGGGATCTGATCCGCCAGCCGGCGTTTCCGGCGGCGATGCTGCCGAACGTGGCGGTGGGGTCGCACCTGCTCCACTTCCTGCTGACGTTCCCGATCACGTTTGCCATGATCTACTTCAGCTGGGAACTGACGATCACGCCGGCCATCCTGTGGCTGCCCCTGGTGATCCTCGTCCAGTACCTGTTCACGGTGACATTCAGCCTGCTCGCGGCGTGCGTGCACGTGAACTTCCGGGACACCCAGTACCTACTGAGCGTCTTCCTCATGCTGGGGTTCTTCCTCACGCCCATCATCTACGAGATCAGCATGGTGCCCGAGAAGTACCGCTGGGTGTACTACGTGAACCCCATGACGTACATCGTGGACGCCTACCGCGCGCCGCTGATTCGCGGGGAGATGCCCGACCTCGTGGCGCTCGGACTGGTGGCGGGGATCAGCGCGGTGCTGCTCCGGTTGTTCTACCTCCTGTTTCAGCGCGTGAGCGGCAGCTTCGTCGAGGAGTTCTGAGGATGGGCGCAATCAGGGTCGAGGGGATTTCCAAGCGCTTCCGTCACTGGGAGCCCAACCAGGCCATGACCTTCCAGGAGCTGGTGCTGCGGGGGTTCCGGCGGCGGCGGCGCGGCCACTTCTGGGCCCTGGCGGACGTCTCGTTCACGGTCACGCCCGGCCGCATGGTGGGCATCATGGGGTTCAACGGCGCCGGCAAGTCCACCCTGTTGCGGCTCGTGGCGGGCGTGGGCCGGCCCACGAGCGGGCGCATCGAGATCAAGGGGCGGCTGGGCGCGCTCCTCGAGCTGGGCGTCGGCTTCAATCAGGAGCTGACCGGGCGGGAGAACGTGCGCATCTCCGGCGTGTGCCAGGGGCTCACCCGCCGGGAGGTGAACCAGCGGTTCGACGCCATCGTGGCCTTCGCGGAGCTGGAGCAGTTCCTGGACTATCCGCTGCGGACCTACAGCAGCGGCATGCGGCTCCGCCTGGCGTTCGCGGTGGCGTCGCACATCGATCCGGAAGTCCTGCTGGTGGACGAGGTGCTCGCTGTGGGCGACGCGGCGTTCCAGCGGAAGTGTCAGCAGCGCATGCGGAGCTTCAAGGAAAACGGCTGCACCGGCCTGATCGTCTCCCACTCCCCACAGGCAATCCTGAACCTGTGCGACGACGCTATCTGGCTCGATCACGGGCGCGTCGTGGCGTACGGCCCGGTCAAGGAGGTGGTGGGGCAGTACATGGAGGCCACCGGGACGCCGGCCGAGGAGGTGACTCGCGAGGGGGACGACGCGGCCGATGGCACCGCCGCGGCCCCGGCCCCATCCGAGGAAGCGGCGGACGGGCCGGCGCGGGCGGCGGGCACGATCCGTCCGTGAGTCGGGCGCTGCGGGTGGTGCAGATCGCCCCGTATCCCGTCCTGCCGCCCTCCGCGGGCGGGAAGATCCGCATCGTCCAGCTTGCCCGCGCCCTGTGCGCGCTGGGTGTGGAGGTGACGATCGTGGCGCCCTATCACGTCACGCAGCGCCGGGCGCTCGCCGCGCGGGAGCCGTTCACCCTGCGGCAGGTGCCCTATGCGCCGTTCGTGGTCCCGTTCCTCCTCGTGGACCGGCCGTTTCCGTACGGAATGCTCGTCTCGTGGCATCCCGGCTACCGGGCGCTGCTGCCGGTCCCGCTCGCCTCCTTCGACGTGTGCCAGGTGGATCACCCGGCGTTCGTGGACCTGGTGCGGGGCCTGCCGCCGTCGTTCCCGGTGGTGTACGGCTCGCAGAACGTCGAGAAGGACTACGTGGCGGCCGAGAGCCGACCGGGCCTGGTGCGGCGGTTGGCGGGTGGCCGCGTGGGCGCGCTCGAGGCCAGGCTCGTGGGGCGCGCCGCCCACGTCTTCGCGTGCACCGACGCCGACCGCGGCCGCTTCGGCGCGCTGTACGGGACGCCGCCGGAGCGGGTCAGCGTGCTCCCGAACGGGATCGACCTCGCGGCCGTGGATGCGGCCCGGGCGGTCCGGCGGCCGGTGCCCCTGCGGCTGCCGCGCCGCGCCGTCTTCGCGGGCAGCGACGTGTCGCACAACCGGGTGGCGGTGCGGGCCATCCTCACGCGCATCGCGCCGGCCCTGGACGGGGCGGTCGAGTTCGTGATCGTGGGCTCGTGCGCGCGCCGGGTCCGTGCCCCGGGAGCCAACGTACGGCTCGATCCCGGCGGCGACGTGGCCGCATGGGCCGCGCCCGGGACCGTGGGGCTCAATCCCGTGGTGGCGGGATCCGGCAGCAACCTGAAGCTCCTCCAGTACCTGGCGCACGACCTCCCAGTGCTGTCCACGCCGTTCGGGCTGCGCGGCTTTGAGGACCTGGCGCCATGGGTGGTGACCGCCGAGTTGGACGGCTTCGCGGCCGCACTGCGCGGCGAGCCGCCCGCCACGCACGGCGTCCGGGAGCGGCTGGCGGCGTACGAGTGGACGGCCGTGGCGCGGCACGCGGTGGACGCCTACCGGGCTCTGGCCGGCCGGGACGCGGGGCGCTGACGTGCACGCCCCCGGCGGCAATCCGGCTGGGGCTCCAGACGGCGCGGCGGCCCCCGGGCCCGAGGCCGCGGGGCTGCGCGAGGAGCTGGCACGGGCGGAGGCGCGGGTCGCCGACGAGCAGGCCACGGTGGTAGCGCTGCGCGCGGCGCTCGACGAGGCGCGCGCCGAGCTGGAGGCGGTTCACGGGAGGCTGAGCTGGCGGCTCACCCGGCCATTCCGCGCGGCCCGGGATTTCGCCGGCGGGCTCCAGCCGTTCCTCCGCGAGATGCGCGGTTTCCCGCGGCGCGCGCGGTTCACGATCGCGAGCCGTGGCGTGAGGGCGCTGGTCCGGGACGTCACGTCGGAGCTGGCCGCCCGACTCCGCCGCGGGACCCTGGCGGCGCCCGGCCCGCAGCACCCGGCCGCGGTCCGCGCCGCCATGGTGCCGCAGGCGGCGCGCGGCAACGAGGCGGAGTGGCGTCCGCTGCGGTTCGCGCCCGCGCCGGCGCCGCGCGTCTCGATCGTCATCCC
>DASWHL010000146.1:0-49351 GCA_036398175.1 Gemmatimonadales bacterium | reverse complement strand
TCCGACCCCACCGTGCAGACCTACCAAGACCTCGCCGAGCCTAACGCGGGCATCGGAATCGAGCGTCTCGAACTCGAACTCCGGACCGCTCTCTGACTCCGAGAGGAACACGGATACCTGACCAATAGCCGAGATATGGATCTCCACGTCAACGCCTGCCTCGTGCCACTCCAGTTGCAGGCTCCCAGCGGAACCTGGGACTACGCTGGGCGCCGGGGCCTCGGCTGGCAACGGAAGCGTGACCAGGACTTCGGCCGCACGAGCCACAACGTCGTCGTCGATGATCTTGCCCCCGTACGAATCCCAACCCTCAGGGAGATGCATCACCCTCTGGAGAGAGTGCAACGCCGGGTACAACCACCTCGGCTCAGGGCCGACCACAGTGAAGACCAGCCGGCCATTCCGCAGCGGCAGGGGTACGCGCCGTTCAACTATATCGATCTCGTCCATCAGTAGCGGGTGCCAGCCCGCTAACACCTGAGAAGCCTCCAGCGAGGATTCGGCCAGTCCTCGCAGGGGCGCGCCTGCCGAGCCTACTGTCGCCGTTGCCATACGCTGTGCATCTCCTCAGTGGTCACACTGGTGAATGCTCGCACAATCCAAACGTGCGCCTCGTCCAAGAACGACAGAACCCCTCCGAGGCCCTCACCCAGAGGCGCGCCTCTGGCAGTCAGCTGGAGGTGGTAGAGGGGACGGGTGTCAGCCCTGAAGATCCGCGACTGCACCTGGATGTACAAGCGACCAAGGGGAGTTGTTCCTCGGCGGAAGGCAAACTGGCTCTGGAATGCCACTGACTCCGGCGTCGGCAGTTCGCCCGCGTCCGACAGGCCAGCCCAGAGGCGGACGTATCGCTCCAATGGGGCGCGCGTCCCGCTCTCGTCGTTTGCTGGAATGTGGTTCACGTACGTCAGCTCGACCTGGTCCGGCTGGGGAGCGCTCAGACCTTCTTCACCCAAGAAGAGGACGAAGGTCTCGAACTTCTGGAGAAACTGCGCCCTCACCTCGTCGTAATGAGGGTAAGCCACACCTGTGTCGAGCTTTCGCCAGTTGTACACGAAGTGATCCCGCTGCACCTGAATAAGGCGCGTGCCATCCTTGCTGAGGAACCACAATCGAGGCGCAGGCGGGATCTCCTCAATCTCAACATCTACCTTGGAGGGCGCTGGGGGCCCGAAACGCTCGATCTGTCGGACCAGGGGTGGTTGCGACTTCACTTCGGGGAATTCCCCGCGGAACTTCTGCCACGAAAGGCCGAGGCGCGCCGGGTCGAGCTTCTCGATTGCGGGGAATTGCACCGAGACCGCCACCTCAATCACCGGTGGTGCGTCGTAGGCTGGGAGGTCTCCAGTGGGCATCTTGGGGGTGGTGCTCTTGGGCGCCAGTCTCAGTACCCCCTAGAACGGTGCGGAGTTTCCAAGCAACTGGCCAGTATTGTAGTTACGAGGATCCCACCCGGCAATATCTGGAGTCTCTTGGCGGACCGCCTACCAGCGCGGCTTTGCGCCGCCGCACGGGGGAAAGGGCGTAACGGCTGCATCTCCAACCTCATCCCACTAGAACGCCTCCGGCGGGTACTCCCGATCCTTCGGCTTCGACCGCTTCACCCGGTGCCCGCGCTCCCATTCGGCCTGAAGGGCCTCGGGGCTCCAGGCGTCGAACGGCGCGTCGTCCACCACCTCAACCTGTGGGGACGCGACCAGATCCCCCCACCAGCACGCCAAGGCTACTGCGAGCACGAGGTCGTCGTGCACGCCCTGGGGGCCGGCCCCATACGTGTCCCGGCCGGTCGCCGTGATCTGCACGCGGAATGCCTCCATCTCCTCCAGCAGCCGCTCCGCCTCCGCGAGCGCCTTGGCAATCCGGAGCCGCCGTCGCTGGAGGAGCACCTGAACGACGCCCACGAGATCGCGCTTCGGCACCCGCCACCCCTCGAATCCCTCGTGCGCGTCGTTGCCAGCGGTGATGGTCACCGGTACCAGCCGAACGCCCAACGCGGCGTCGGCGAACAGGTCCACGACCGCCCGACCCACCCCGGTCGCGTCCACCACAAGCGCCGCCGTGGCACCCTTCAGCGGCGGGCGATCCAGCATGTCGTGCACATTCCCCACGATCTGCGGGTAGGGCGTCCAGAGCGGCCAGCGATGCAGGTGGCGCACGAGGTGGGCGACGGGATCGGCGACGGTAGCGCCGGGCGCCCGCTCCACGATGGCGAGCGCCGTGGGATCATGTGCCTGACCGAGGTCGAGCCCGACGACGTAGGGCTCCCGAACACGCAGCGCAGCGGTTGTCATGCGAAGAGCGGGGTTACCGTGGGGTCCAATGCGGCCCGCACATCGTCCGTGGCAAACGCGCTGTCCAGCCGGTCCACGAACTCGCAGCCGTACTCCTGCGTGAACCACCAATCGCCGATCGACGCGCGCTCCTGCTCCAGGAACGCCGGCGAGATCCGGGGGCACTGCCCAGCGGTCACCCGCACCCGCGCCCAGCCAGGGCCGCCCTCACTCCACTCGCGCCAGAAGAACCCGCGCTTGCCGAACGGCGTGGAGAGCAGCACCAGACGGCCGCCACTCACCGCAAGCATGGGCCGCACCGCGGCGTACAGTTCGTCCGGCACGCGGGCGGCCTCGTCGATAATCAGCATGGCGACATCACCGTACCCCCGCACCGTGGCCTCGGACCCCGGCAGGCTGACGATCCGCGACCCGTTGACCAGCTCGAGGCGGAGTGCGGATTCCTCCTCGATCGCACTCACCGTCTCCCCGAGTGCGCCATACAGCCCGCGGGCCGAGCGGAACAACTCCTGGGCTTGCCGGAGGGCCGGCGCCAGCATCAGGACCAGGGCCGGCGGGTGGTAGAGCGCTTGGTGGATGCCGAGCAGCCCTGCCACCGTGCTCTTCCCGGACTGTCGTGCGCACAGCATGAGGATCTGCCGGTCCTGGCTTCGGAGGAGGCCCGCTTGCCACGGGTCGGGCTCGATCCGCGCCCGGCGCGCCAGCTGCACAGGATCCAACGCGCAGGACAGGTCCAGCGCGGCTCTGAGCGCCTCTCGGCTGCCCGATGCTGCGCCGGTAGTTGCCGGTTGGGACCCGCACCGATCGTCAGCGAGGACCGCCCTCGGGACGCGCAGGGGCCCCGAGGATGGCTCCTGCCGCTCCGTCGCCGGCCGGGGGGGCACCTACGCCCCCGCTCCGTCACCGAGGCCCAACAACCGCCCCGCGACGGCTGCCCGGGCCTCCGGAAATGGGCCCAGCGCCTCCAAGAGCACCGCCCGCACGCTGATCCACTGCGGGGAGACGAGCACGTTGATGGTTGGCTGCACCGCCAGCTTCCCGGTCAGCTCGGCCAGAAGCTCGATGTTCTGTCGGGCTTGGCTGATCGCGGCGACGGCCACGCGCTGGTTGTCGGGGGTGTTGAGAATCGCGAGGGTGCGACGCTGGAGGTCGAGCATCTGCTCCAGAAGGGACGACGCCGACGTGACCGCCTCGGCCTCGGCAGCCTTTGCGAGATGCGCTGGGAGGTGGTCCGCCTTGTGACGGATCAGGGCGGTTTTCGAGAGCCGGAACCGGTCCGCTATGGTCCGGAACGAATCGGACCGGGTGGCCAGAGCCTCATCGATCGCCGCGCGCGCGGGGCTCACGCAGACAGTGCATACGCGGGGCACGGGTCACCGGCCTTGGGTTGTGGTGGACGTCGGTCGGCCACGGGCGCGGGCCCTGTCGTTCTCGGCCTCGGCCTCCTGGTGCCCACAGCAGCCAACGGCCTCCCAGCACGACGCGCAGAGGACGCCGTGGCACCAGCAGCAGACCTCCCCGTCTACCACCGGCACGCCGCAGCGACCACAGCGGCCAGCGACCGGACGCGCCTGGCGCCCCGTCACCCCGCCTCCCGCTCCGGGACCAGCTGCCGGAGCCCCTGGCAGTCGGCTAGATCACCCGGCGCAGCCCACGCGCGAATGGGCCGAGGCGGGCCGGTGAGCGGTCTCTGGGTAACAGCCGGTAACATCACGGCGGGAAACAACCGTCGTGGAGGGAAGCGAAACTGGTGTGCTACAGAGGGGAGGCGTCCCTGCGCAACCGGCCCACACTTCTTAGGATCCTGTGGGGCAACCCGTGGGGGTTCGACTCCCTCCGGTCGCATTCCCGCCCAGCAACCCACCCGGCAAACGGACGAGCCGAATGGCTTGTCACCATCCGGCTCGCCTATGGCAGCGTAGCTGCCTGCAGAAACCTCACACGTACGGCAAATCTCTGCTGCTACCTCACGGCGCGCAAGCCTGGTTCGGCCGGTGCCGGCGGTGGGATTCGAACCCACAAGGGCTTGCGCCCAGAAACGTGTGAGGTTTCTGCGTTTGCCAGTTTCGCCACGCCGGCACCTCTTCGGTTGCGAACCATGGCAAGCTCAACGCCGATGACGCAGGACCCCGCACGCGCTACCAAGCCGCGCGCGCAACATGCCACCGCAGTCTCGGCCGACTGTCACCGTTCTGTTGCGAGGAGGTGGCGAATGACCGCAAGGAGGCAGTCTGGCTATCCGGCCCCCCGCACCCTATCGTAGAGCCAGAGGGAGGCCGAGCACGGGGGGGAGATGCCCGATGTCCTGGACCGCCTCACAACAGCCCTCGCCGACCGATACCGCGTGGACCGCGAAATCGGCCGGGGCGGCATGGCGCATGTCTTCCTCGCCCATGACCTGAAGCTCGACCGGCCCGTGGCGCTCAAGGTGCTGCGGCCCGAGCTGGCGGTCGTCTTGGGCGGGGACCGCTTCCTCCGTGAGATCACGCTGGCCGCCAAGCTCGAACACCCTCACATCCTCGGTATCCACGACTCCGGCGAGGCGAATGGCCTCCTGTACTACGTCATGCCGTATGTGGAGGGCGAAAGCCTCCGCGATCGGCTGCGGCGCGAGAAGCAGCTCCCCGTGGATGATGCCCTCAAGATCAGCCGCGAGGTAGCGGACGCCCTGAGCTATGCCCATGCCCACGGAGTGGTCCACCGGGACATCAAGCCCGAGAACATCCTGTTGGAGTCGGGCCACGCGGTGGTGGCCGATTTCGGGATCGCGCGGGCGATTGACGCCGCCGGTGGGGAGAAGCTCACCGAGACCGGGGTGACGCTGGGGACGCCGGCGTACATGAGCCCCGAGCAGGCGGGGGGCAGCCGGGAGCTCGATGGACGTTCTGATCTCTACTCGCTCGGCTGTGTGCTGTACGAGATGCTGGCGGGCCAGGCGCCGTTCACGGGGCCGACCGTGGAGAGCATCGTTCATCAGCATCTCGCGGTCGAGCCACCGAACATTACCGCCATTCGTCCCGCGGTGCCGGCGCGCGTTGCCGCCACACTGCAACGGGCGTTGGCGAAGACGCCCGCGGATCGCTTCAACCCGGTAGCGCTGTTCGCCGAGGCACTGGGGCCCTTGGGGCCGCCGCCGGCGGCGCACGCGCCGCCTCGCCGCTCGAAGCCGCGCTTGGCGCTGCTCGGCCTCGGACTGGTTCTGCTGATCGCGGGGGCCGTTGGAGTGGGTCGGTGGATCCGACGGGGAGCATCGGGATCGGCCCATCCCCACACCGCCATCGCGGTGCTGCCGTTCCAGAACCTGAGCGCCGAGGGGCCGCACGCCTACTTCGCCGCCGGGCTGCACGATGAGCTGCTGACGCAGCTCGCCAAGGTGGCGGCGCTCGCGGTCATGGGCCGGACGTCCGTCATGGGCTACGCGGGGACCACCAAGCCGCTCCCCGTGATTGCTGACGAGCTGGGCGTCGGGAGCATCGTGGAGGGCAGTGTGCAGGTGCTGGGCGATCGCCTGCGGGTCAATGTCCAGCTCCTCGATGCGGCCACGGGCAGGCACCTGTGGGCCGAGCGGTACGACCGGACCCTCGACGACGCCTTCGCGATTCAAAGTGAAGTCGCTCAGCAGATCGTAGCCGCCGTGGGGGCCACGCTTGGCGGATCGGAGCAGGCCGCGATCGCCGAGGCGCCCACCGCCAACGCCGAGGCGTACAGACTATACCTGCAAGGGCAGGAGTACTTCCACCGGCCCGGCAGGTTGCGTCGGAACTTGGAGATCGCGCAGGGCCTCTACGAGCAGGCGGTGGCCCTGGACTCGACCTTTGCCCTCGCCTGGGCGGCGCTGTCGGAGACTCATGGCCGCATGTGGTATTGGTACGACCCGTCACCCACGCGCCTGGTCCGCGAACGGGAGGCAGCGCAGACCGCCCTGTGGTTCGCGCCTGATCTGCCGAAGGCGCATGTCGCGATGGGGGTCTCGCACTACTTTGGGACCGCGGACTGGCGGGCCGCGCTAGCGGAGTATCGGATTGCGCTCGCGGACCTGCCGAACGACGCCGACCTGTGGGCGAGGATCGGCTATGTGCATCGCCGGCTCGGGAACTGGGACGGGGCCCTGGCCGCGCTAGACAGTGCGGTCGCGCTCGACCCGCGCAACGCCGATGCGCTGGGAGACCTCGGTGCTACCTACGATGCCGTCGGCCGATATCCGGAAGCGGTTAGGTGGTACGGGCGGTCTCTCTCGCTGGCGCCTGACCTGGCCCGGTGGGACGTGATGCGCGGGTGGACGTGGGTCGACTGGCAAGGGCAGTTCGATTCCCTCGAAGCCGCGCTGGATCGCCATGGCCCGGAAGCCGATCTTGGCCCACTGGGACCCCTCAGCGCGCAGTGGGCTCGAATGCTGTTGTGGCAGCGCCAGCCGGATAGCCTGCTGGGACTCCTGCGTCAAACGCCCCGCACCATCTTCGACGGGCGGTCTCTCTTCCTGCCCTCAGCGCTGTATGCGGCCTGGGCCCACCAACTGCGCAGGGATGGTGCCGCCGCGCCGGCGGCCTTCGCTTCGGCCCTGGTGCTGCTCGATTCGGCGCTGGCCGCGCTCCCGGACGATTGGCGGGTGCATGCCTCGCGGGGCTTGACTCTTGCCGGGCTGGCACGGCGTCGGGAGGCGCACCGTGAGGCCCGTTGGCTGCAGGAATCTCAGATCTACCGCGACGACGCCTACGACGGGCCACGGGCCGCTGTGCAGCGCGCTCAGATTCTCGCCGGGATCGGCGACCCGGAGCCCGCGCTCGACGAAATGGAGCGACTGCTGGCGGCACCATCTGGCCCAAGTGTCTACGAGTTCCGACTCAACCCACTATGGGACTCCATCCGCGATCACCCGCGGTTCCAGGCCCTGCTGGTAAAGTACGCCAACCCGAAGCCGGTGGAATAGCCCGCACGTCCGATTGTGGCGTTTCTGTGGTGGAACAGCGCGCAGCAATACGCATGATCAGGCAACTCTCGACAGACCAGCCGCGGGGCTCACCATGCATCGTTGTGCGTTTTGTTGCGTATGTTCTCGCCTCGGCGACCAAGGCGGGCGAGCTTAGAATCCTGTGGGGAAGCCCTTGGGGGTTCGACTCCCTCCGGTCGCATTCCTCCCCTCCACCCCGCCCGAGTGGACCCTGAAGGCAGCAAAGGTCACGGGCTGGACGTCCGTGACCTTTGGCATGGCGGAAAGTGCCACGCGAACCGCTCGCAACGTAAGCCGAGGATAGCCTCGGCTGAGCTTCTCGTGCAACAGACAGGGTGCGGGTGGTGGGATTCGACGCGAAGCGCACGCGAGCGGATCCGCTGGCCGAAACCAAGGTGGATCAGCCGGACGCGGGCACCTATCCACTTCAACACAGCACGTCGCCGAAGACTGCAACGTCGGACCCGAGGCCCACTCTGGCCACCCGGCCTTGCGCGGTCTATCGTAGGGTAGGACGCCCGGCACGAGGGGGCCGCATGCACGACCTGCAATACCACGGCACTGCCCGCCACCCTGCCGCGAGCGTTGGCGCGGCACCGCGGTACCGGTGGCGTGCGGCCGCTGTTCTCCTGCTGGCCGTTGGCTGCGGCGAGGACGCCGTCGGCCCCACGATCCAGGCGTCCGACCGCGACCGCCACCCGCGCTTCACGGCCGACGGGCAGACGATCATCTACTATCGCCACGACGAGCGCCCCAACGGGGTCGTGGGCATTTACCGCCTGGACGTCGCGACCGGCGACGTCGAGCTGATCGTCGAGGCCATCCTCGCAGGACTCGACCTGCACCCCGTCACCGACTCGATCGTCTTCTCCGCACGCGTGGCGGGTGAGGCCGAGCCCGCCCTCTGGCTCATGGGGCCCGACGGCGGCGGCGTGCGGCGCCTCCAGGGCGGAGCCAGCGGGCCGGGACACCGCTGGCCCGCGTTCTCTTCCGACGGCACGCGCCTCTCCTGGGAGGCCCGCTACCAGGACGCCACCGGCGTGGACACGGCGAACACGCTCTGGATCGGAGAATGGCAGGGTGGCACCATTCAGAACGCCCGGACCGTGGCTCCCGCCCGGAGGTCGGCGTGGCGGCCGGACGGCGCGGCCCTGGCCGTCGAGCTCCGCCGACCGGGCAATGCCGTGCCGTTCGTCATCGCGACCATGGACACCACCGGGCAGGTGCTCGACACGCTCGGCCTGGGGTACGAACCCATCTGGCGGCCCGACGGCGCGACCGTCGCCTACGGCACCGAAGCCGACGCCGACCGCGGCTGCCTGGGCGTCTGCTTCGTCCCCGCCGGCGGCGGATCGCCGGTCCCCTTCTCCACGGCGTTCAGTTCGTTTCCCGGCATCTGGACGCGGAACGGCGCGGAGTACGTCTACGCGCGGCTCATGCGTACCTACGAGATCGCGACCGACGGGGCAAGCGTGCGGGTGGAGGAGTCGCGCCTCTGGATCCGCAACCTCACGACGGAAGCGGAGAGACAGCTGACCTTCTAGCACTCGGGTCGTCGGTGGCCCAGGGGTGCGCGTGGGTCCGGGCCTCGGCCCATGCCGTCACGGGCCGCAGGATGCGACGGCTCGGCTCTGTTCTAATCCGTTGCCCCACAACCGATTGACCAGATCATGCCCCGGTCATTCCGCCTCGCCGGTTTGTCTGTCAAGTCTGCCACGCGCCCCCCTACCGGGTTACGTTTCCAGCCTCGGAGGTGGCATGACCGCGACCGCAGTTGAAGGCATTCAAATCACGAAGGCGCGCGAGGCCCCGGGCGAAGCCAGCTTCAAGGTCGAAGTGGCCCCCGACCGCGTGAACCTGGCGGAGACGAAGGCCGCCCAGGACATTGCCAAGCGGGTCCGGCTCCCCGGGTTCCGCAAGGGCAAGGCGCCCGTGGCGGTGGTCCGCAAGAAATACGCGGACGCCATCCGGGAGCAGGTGCTGCGCGAGGTGATCACCGAGAGCTGGAAGGCGACCCTCGACCGGGAGCAGCTCGAGCCCATCGCCGACCCGCACGTGCACGCCCTCAAGTTCGAGGCGGGCACTCCGCTCACGTTCGAGCTGCACGTGGAGCTCAAGCCCGTCATCACGCTCGACCGGTTGAGCGGCTTTGCGCTCACCCGCGCCGTGAAGCCCGTGACCAACGAGATGGTGGCCGCCCAGCTCGACGAGCTGCGCCAGCAGCGGGGCGCGTGGATCCCCGTCACCGACGAACGGCCCCGGCCCGGCGACCTGGTCACCGTGAACCTCACGACAGTGACCGACGGCGCCGAGGCCGAACCCAAGGAATACCGCATCGTGATCGGCGAGGGGCAGGCCATCCCCGACGTCGAGGAGCAGATCATGCAACGGCTCCCCGGCGAGACGGCCGAGGCGGACGTGCGCTTCCCCGACGACTTCCAGGACGAGACGAAGCGCGGCACCACCCGGCGGGTGCGCCTCACGCTCCAGGAGGTCAAGCGCCAGCAGCTGCCCGACCTCGACGACGCGTTCGCGCGCGAGGTGGGCGACTTTGATTCCCTGGAGGCGCTGCGCAAGGGGGTCCGGGACGACCTCGAGGCCGACGCCCGGCGCCAGGCGGACGCGGACGTACGCCGTCAGGCCATGGAGCAGATCGTCGCCGCCAACGCGGTGCCCGCTCCGCGGGCCCTGACGGACCGGCTGATCAGTGCCTACGCCAAGGCCTACAGCGTGCCCGACGAGAGCCTGGAAGGGTTCGCGGGAGAGTTCCGCACGCTCGCGGAGGCCCAGGTCCGCCGCGACCTCGTGCTGGACCACCTGGCGCGCGGCAACAACCTGCGCGCCACCGAGGAAGAGATTGACCGCCGCGTGGCGGAGATCGCGACGCGCCGCAACGCCCAACCGGGCGACGTATACAGCCAGTTGCAGAAAGCCGGCCAGCTCAAGGAGCTGGAGCAGCGCATCACCGAAGACAAGGTCTGGGCCTTCCTGTTGTCGCACTGCACGGTGACCGAGAGTTGAGGACAATGTCCACGATCTACCCGCCGTACATCATCGAGCGCTCCAGCCGGGGCGAGCGCACGTACGACATCTTCTCGCGCCTGCTGATGGACCGCATCGTGTTCCTCGGCGCGCCCATCAACGACGACGTCGCCAACATCATCATCGCCCAGCTGCTGTTCCTGGAGGCGGACAACCCCGAGCGGGACGTCTACCTCTATATCAACAGCCCCGGGGGCATCGTGTCGGCGGGCATGGCCATCTACGACACGATCCAGTTCATGAGGGCCCCGGTGAACACGATCTGCATGGGGATGGCGGCGTCCATGGGCGCCTTCCTCCTGGCCTGCGGCCGGCACGGCAAGCGCTCCGCCCTGCCCCACGCCCGGATCATGATCCACCAGCCGTCCGGCGGGGCCCAGGGCTCCGCGGCCGACATCGAGATCCAGGCGCGCGAAGTGCTCTATCTGCGACAGAAGCTGAACGAGCTGTTCGCCAAGCACACTGGACAATTGCTGGACAAGGTCCAGGCGGACATTGACCGGGACCGCTACATGTCGGCCGAGGAGGCGGTGAAATACGGGATCATTGACAAGGTGATTCAGCAACGGTACGAGCTGGACGGGGGGAAGCCCGCGGCTTGACGGGGTGAACGGCCGGGACCCATTATAAGCAGGCCCGCACGGGGAGACCGAAGCGAAAGATGGCCAGCGACAAGCACTTGCGTTGCTCGTTCTGCGGAAAGTCCAAGGACTCCGTCCGGAAGTTCATCTCCGGACCGTCCGTGTACATCTGCAACGAGTGCATCGCGCTCTGCAACGAGATCCTGGCGGAGGACGAGGAGCGGGAGGTCGCCGAGGCGATCACCCAGGTCCCCACCCCCGCCGAGATCAAGGATGTCCTCGACCAGTACGTCGTGGGGCAGGAGCGGGCCAAGCGGTTCCTGTCGGTCGCGGTCTACAGCCACTACAAGCGCATCAACTCGCACTCGCTGCGGGACGACGACGTCGAGCTGGAGAAGTCCAACATCCTCCTGCTGGGCCCCACCGGCGTGGGCAAGACGCTGCTGGCGCAGACCCTGGCCCGGATCCTGGACGTGCCGTTCACCATCGCCGACGCCACGACGCTCACCGAGGCGGGATACGTGGGCGAGGACGTCGAAAACATCCTGGTGCGGCTGCTCCAGGCGGCCGACTTCAACGTGAACGAGTGCGAGCGCGGCATCGTCTACATTGACGAGATTGACAAGGTCGCCCGCAAGAGCGAGAACCCGAGCATCACTCGCGACGTGTCCGGCGAGGGCGTGCAGCAGGCGTTGCTCAAGATCCTCGAGGGCACCGTGGCCTCCGTCCCGCCCCAGGGCGGCCGGAAGCACCCGCAGCAGGAGTACATCCAGATCAACACGAAGGACATCCTCTTCGTCTGCGGCGGGGCGTTTGACGGGCTCGAGAAGATCATCGAGGCGCGGACGGGGCGGCGGCAGATCGGCTTCACCAAGGAAGAGCTGGAGACCGGGAAGGCCCACGAGGTGGTCACCAATCCCTACCGGGAGGTGGAGCCGGACGACCTGCTCCGGTACGGGCTGATCCCGGAACTGGTGGGCCGCTTGCCGGTGACCGTAGCGCTGGACGCGCTCGACGAGGACGCGCTTGTGCAGATCCTGCTCGAGCCCAAGAACGCGCTCACCAAGCAGTACAAGAAACTGTTCCAGATGGAGAACGTCGGCCTCACCTTCGATCCGGAGGGGCTCCGCGCCATTGCCCACCGGGCCGCCTCTCGGGGCACCGGTGCCCGGGGCCTGCGCGCCATTCTCGAGGAGATGATGGCCGACATCATGTTCGAGCTGCCGGACCGGAGCGAAATCCGGGAGGTCGTCATCACCAAGGAGTGCGTCACCGACGGCCGGCCACCGCTGCTCGTCACGGAGACCCCGCGGGCCAAGAAGGAGGCCTGATCGAGGCCCGTTACCTCGGCAGCTTCCCCAGCGCCGATTTCTCCCTGAGCCCCGCCCAGCCCGAGCTGGCCGTGATCGGCCGCTCGAACGTGGGCAAATCCACGCTCATCAACGCTCTCCTGGGCCGGCGCAGCCTGGCCCGGACCAGCCGGAGCCCCGGCAAGACGCAGACGTGCAACGTGTACGACGTGGGCACGCGGTACTACCTGCTGGATCTGCCGGGGTACGGATACGCGAAGGTCTCGAAGGCCCAGCGCGCGGCGTTCCGGCGGCTGCTGTCCGGGATCGTCGGGACGCGTCCACGGCTGGCCGGCGTGCTCTGGCTGGTGGACGTCCGCCATCCGCCTTCGAAGGACGACCACGCGATGCAGGCCACGCTCGGCGCCGCCGGCACGCCCGTGCTGCTGGTCGTGACCAAGGCCGACAAGGTGGCGCGCGGAAAACGGCCGGAGTACGTTCGCACTATTCTCGAGGCGCTGGACATCGAGGCGAGCCAATGCGTGGTGACGAGCGCGGAGACTGGGGAGGGCATCGGCGACCTGCGGGACTCCGTGACCGGCCTGCTCGAAGGCACGGGCCCCTGAGCGGCGGGCTTCGCTCCCTGGCGCTGCTGGGGGCGCTGGCCGCGTGCGCCTCGGGCGGGCCGGACGGCTTGCCCAGGCCGGCCACGGCCCAGGCCCCCTCGGCGGACCAGGTGCCCCCGGCCGGGTTCGGCACCCTCCGCCTCGACGACATTGCCCTGCTGTTCGAGACGGGCGACCTCCGCATCCGCGTGCTGCCGCTCGACGAACGCGTGATCCGGCTCCTGTCCCCCGATTCCTACGGGTCCATGTCGGGCCTCAAGCGCGTGAAGGCCACGGAAATCGAAGAGACGGCCCGCCGGTACGGTCTCCCGGACCCGACCCTGTTCTCCGTGTCGTTCTATGGGCTGCGGGAGCGCGCGCCGTTCTCGCCCGAGGAGCTGACCCTCCAGAGCCGGGGCCGGTTCTTCCGCCCCATCGGGTTCGTGCCGCTGAGCTCCGACTGGGGGGAACGCCAGCTGTCGCAGCGCGCCACGGCCATCGCGATCGTGCTCTACGAGCCGGGGATGGCGCTGTTGGACGACGACCTGGTGGTGTCGTACCAGGGAGCCTCCACCCGGGCCTGGGCCGGCGTGGCCAAGGCGCTGGAGCGGGAGCGTTCGGCGGTGTTCGCGCGGGCCGCGGCGGCGGGCCGGCAGTAGGATGGCGCCGTCCGGCGCCGGGCCTACAGTTCGAGGCTCGCGCCGCGGAAGCGGGCGCGCAGGCGGAACGACAGGGCGTCTATCGCGAGCACGGTGGCGAACACCACGAGGACCAGCGCCAGCACGCCGTCGTACTGCAGGGCCGCCAGGTAGCGCGCGATGTAGAACCCGATCCCACCCGCCCCCACGAACCCCACGATCGCCGACGCCCGCACGTTGTAGTCGAACATGTAGAGCGCCTGGCTCACCAGCAGGTTGGCCGCGTCGGGCAGCACCGCGTGCCGCACGATCGCGAGCGGCCCGAGGCCGCTCGCGCGGAGGGCTTCCAGCGGTTCGGCGGGCAAGCCCTCGAACCCCTCGGCCTGGAGCTTGGCAAAGTGGCCGGTGGAGTACAGCGTCATGGCCAGCACCCCGGCGGTCGGGTGCACGCCCACCAGGATCACGAAGACCACCGCCCAGAGCAGCGACGGGAACGAGCGGATGGCGGCGCTCACGGTGCGCGCCACCAGGAACACGCGGCGGGGTGCGAGCGTGCGCGCCCCGGCCACCCCGAGCGGCAGGGCGAGCAGAAAGCCGAACACCGTGCCGAGCAGCGCGATGCTCAGCGTTTCCACGAGCGCCACACCGGCCACCCGCATGAGGCTCCACTGCGGCGGCAGGGCGTCCCGGAGCAGCGGCAGCAGGTTCCCGAGACCCCGCACGGCCCGCGCCGGCGCCAGATCCAGGTGCCAGGCCGCCAGGCCCGACAGCACGAGCACGGCCGCGATCACCCGCTTCGTCACGCGGCGCTTCCCACCCGGAACAGCGACCGCAGCCGCTCGGGCGTGACCGCCGGCGGCATCACGGTATCCACGACGCGTCCCCGCACGACCACCACCACACGATCCGCGAACCGCGCCGTCTGGACCACATCGTGGTCCGCCACCACCATGGTCATCCCGGTCTCGCGCCGCATGCGGCCCAGCAGGTCCACGAGGTCCTCGGCCGTGACATGGTCCACCTCGGCCAGGAACTCGTCGGCGAGGAGGACGCGGGGGCGCTGGAGCACGGCGCGCGCCAGGGCGACACGCCGGCGCTCGCCGCCGGACATCGCCTCGACGAGATCGTCACCCCGCCCCTCCAGGCCCACCGCGGCGAGCGCCGCTTCCGCTGCGGTGCGTTCCGCCTCCGGGAACGTGCCGATCAGCCGACGCCACCCCGCGAGCCGCGGGACGGCGCCCAGCAGGACGTTGGCGCGCGCCGTGGCGTGACGCACCAGCCCGAGCCGCTGCGGGATGTACCCGAGCGCCCCGGGCGTCCGCGCGTCCGGACGCGACACCGTGCCGGCCCGCGGCTCGAGCAGGCCGGCCAGCAGGCGGAGCAGCGTGGACTTGCCGCTTCCGTTGGGGCCCACGAGCAGCACGCATTCGCCCGAGCCCACCGCGAGCGAGACATCGGTGAGAATGGGAGGGCCGCCGGCGTACCCGGCGGTGACGCCGGCAAGCGACAGCGCGGTCAGGGGTTCCGCCGCGACAGCAGGGTTTCCTCCATGCCGGGCAGGGCACGGATGGCGCGCCCGAAGTCTCCGAGGTGCCGCTCCGTGTCGGTGGCCCGCAGGCCGGCGACGCCGTAGATCGCCTGAAGGAGCGGCAGGTTGGCCGTGTCGTTGAGGGCGAGCATCGCCTGGCGAAACCGCTCCACCACCTCCGGCGACAGGTCGGCCCCCACGACGACGGCGTGGGACGGGATCCGGCCGAAGCGATGGACGCTGCGAATCCGCGCCCGCTCCTCGGGGGTCAGGAACCGCTCGGGCGCATCGTCCGCGCCGAACGCCACGTCCACGCGCCCCTGGAGCAGGGCCTCGAGCGCCTGCTGGTACCCGCCCGCGTCGAGCGTCGCGGCGAACCCCGCGCGCAGCGCCTCCTCGAGGTCCGCCAGCGTGGCGCCGGCCGGGCGCAACAGGCTGTCCGCGATCATGGAGCCGATCGGCATGAGAAACCCGCTCGACCCCGTGCGCGACGTGAAGGCCACGCGCCGGCCCACGATGTCGGCCGGGCCGTTGATGGCCGCGTCGGCCCGCGCGAACGCCTCGGCGTAGTAGAACGTGGCGCCCGCCGCATTCACCTCGGCCAGCACCGCCTGGGCACCCACGCGCTCGTGCGCGATCCAGGCTGGCCCGCCGTCCAGGAACGCGGCGTGCACGTGCCCGAACCGGAGCCCCTCGATGAGCGGTTCGTACGCGGTGGGCACCACGACCTCGACCTCGCGGCCCATCCGCGCGGACAGGAACGCGCCGAGCGCCTCGGCCCGTGGCACGAGTTCGGTGGCGCGCTGGGACGGCAGGAAGCCCAGCACGAAGGGATCCGGATCCGCGCCGCTCTGGCCGCTGCACGCGAGGGCCGCCAGCGCGGTCGCGACGGCAAGTCCTCTCAGAATTGCCATTCGATTCCCGCCTGGATGTGCCGGGGCAGGCCCGGCTTGATGCCTTCGGGACGGCGGGAGCTGATGTACTCCCGCCCCAGGAGGTTCTTGACGCTGGCCACGACGCTCACCGGCGTCCGGGGAAGGTCCCAGGTGGCCGACGCGTTCCACACCGCGTAGGAGGGGATCAGCCCGTTGCGGCCGTTGGGCGTGCCCTCCCGGGTCTCGAAGTTGTCGGCGAACTGGTCGCTCGCGCGGAGCCCGTCCACGCGCAGCTGAAGGCCGTTCCGGAAGCCCAGCGTGCCGGCGAGGGTCAGGAGGTGCCGGGGCGCGTAGGGAAGGCGGTTGCCCTCGATGTCCACGGTATCCCCGGCCTGGACGAGCAGGCGTTCGCGCGAGAACCGCGCGTCGGCGAACGTGTAGCCGACATCGGTTCGGAGCGTGAAACCCCAGCCCGCGACCGCGCCCCAGTCCACGCCCAGCGACGCCTCGACGCCCCGGTGGCGGGTGGCGCCTTGATTGGCGAGCGCGGCCTGCGCCACCGACCCGGCCGACAGCGACGGCTCCACGATCTGGTTGCTGAACTCGAGCCAGAAGCCCGTGACATCGAACCGCACGCCGTACAGCGGCTGGGTGCGCGTGCCGACTTCCATGTTCCAGCTGCGCTCGGCGTCGAGCTCGAGCGACACCGGCACGCCGGGCTGCTGCTCCGGCGGGAGCACCGGGTCCTCGAGCACGAACGCGTCCTTCACGCGCGGCGGGGCGAACCCGCGGTGCACCCCGGCGAACACCGTGGCGGCGCTCCCCACGAACCACGACGCCCCGATGCCCGGGATGACCTCGACCATGTCGTCGCGGCTCCGCAGGTCCACGTCCTCCGGCAGGCGCGTGGTGCCGATCACGTCGCCGTTCTCGTCCAGCACCTCACGGCGGACCCGCGTGCGCAGGATGTGGCGCTCGTGCGCGAAGTACTCGAGCCGGATCCCCGGGGTCACCCGCACGCGGGGGCCGGCCTGGAAGCGGTGCTGGACGAAGGCCGCCAGCGCGTGGCCGGTGCGGACCTCGTCGTCGCGGATCTCGCCCGTGCGCGCCGTGGCCGTCCCCCCGTTGATGTGCTGGTCGCGGGCCCGCTCGTAATGGGCCCGCACTCCGCCTTCCAGCTCACCGAGACCGCTCGCGAGGCGCACCCGGGACTCGATGCCGCCCACCTCGAACCGGCGGTTGCGGTTGCCGGTGGTGCCCAGGAACTCGATGGCGTTGCCGCTCGGCGTGTAGCGGTAGTCCTGGCGGCTCCAGTCGCGGCTTGTCTGGTACGCGTAGGCGGTGGTGCGGAGGCCCACCGGCTCTCCCACCCCCACGTCGTGGGACAGCGAGGCCGTGTACCGCCGGATCGCCAGCAGGTCGTCCGCGCCCGGATAGAAGTCCGGGTTGGCGCGGAACATGGAGTCGGTGAGGCCCACGTAGGTCGCGTTCGACGACTCGTCGTACACGCCCACCTTGAGGCCAAGCGCGCTGCGCGGCGAGACGTGGAGGGCCGACTTGAGCGTGACGTCCGTCTGCCCGAAGTTGAGGCCGCGCAGGTCGTCGGCCTGCCGCCGGAGCGCGGTGAGCGCGAATCCGGCGCCGCTCCACGTGCCACCGTAGGCGAGGCGTCCCTTGAGGAACGTGCCGCTGCCGCCGACCAGCTCGAGCCGGCCTTCGGGTTGGGCCGGCGGATCCGCGGTCACGTAGTTCACGACGCCACCCACGGTCTGGGGCCCGAACAGGATGGAACCGCTGCCCTTGATCACCTCCACCCGCTCCATGCGGTCAATGGGCGGCGTGTAGTACATCTCGGGCTCACCGTATGGGTTGAGGGCAACGGGAATGCCGTCTTCGAGCATGAGCACCGTCCGGCTGCGGTCCGGGTCGAGGCCGCGGATGCCGATATTGGCGCGGAAGCCGAGCCCCTCCTCCTCCTGCACGTGGACGCCCGGCAGCGTCCGGAACACGTCGTTGCCCGACAGGGGCCGGATGAGGCGCAGTTGGGCGGCATCCACGGTGTGGGCGGCGCCCGGCAGTCGTGTGAGTGAGCCCGCACCCACACCGATCACGGTGATTCCCGCCAGCTCGGTCGGTTGAGCGGTGAGCCGGATCGTGAGCGGCGCGGGGCCCGCCGGGAGCGAATCCTCCCAGGGCGCGTATCCCACACGGGTGACCCGGACGCGTTGGGCTCCGCGCAACGACGACGGGAAGCGGAACGTGCCATCCAGGTCGGTGAGGACCCAGACGCCGAGCGGGAGGACGGTCACCTGGGCTGCGGCAACCGGCGTGGCGGTCGCGGCATCCCTGACGGTGCCGGAAACGGCCGATTGGCTGTGGAGAGCCGGACAGCACAGGAGCAGAGCCCCGACGCCCAGCAGCCCTGAACGGGCGCTACGGCGGAGCGCGGGTATGGACATGACAGCCTCAGTCCTGATGGACGAAGAGGGGGTGGAAGCGGCCGCCCGGCGTGCCGAAACCGGCAGCGGGCAGTAGAATGGCGAGGAGCGTGAACCCGCCCAAGGTGCCTGGAAACGACAAGCGGTCAGGAGTTTCTCAGAAATCTTGGCATTGAGACTCATTCTCATAAAGCGCTATTGCGAAGCTATCGCTCGGGAATGCACCGGTCAACTGGGAGTTATACGGAGGCCCCGCGAGCACCCCAATGCCCCACCGCCCACTGCGCACCCTCGCCATTCCGGAGCCCGCCGCCACGGTCTACGACCGCTGGCTCGGCGAGATCGAGGAACGGCTCAGCGACCCGGCCTGCGACCGCGTGCGTCTCTGCCGCGAGACGCTGGTCCAACTCTACTATCCCGGCCTCGGCGACTACGACGCCCTCGTCGCGGACCCCGCGACGCCGCTCGCGACGCGCGCGGCGCTGCTCGCGCTCGATCCCCGCCACGTCACGCTGGAGCCCGAGCACTACCACGAGATTGACCCCGAGCGCTACGCGCGGGTCAAGCCGCTCCTCTGGCTCTGGCAGAGCTTCGACCGCTCGCCCCTGGGCGGCGGGAACGTGACCTTGGGCGTGCGGCTGCGGCGGATCCTGGCGCGCCACGTGTTCCGGCGTTGCGGCGAGCACTTCAAGTGCTTTCAGTACGTCGAGTTCTCGTTCGGCTACAACATGGAGGTGGGCGACAACGTCGTGATCCACCGGCACGTCCTGCTGGACGACCGGGAGACCATCCGCCTGGGGAACCGGGTGTCCATCGCCGACTACGCCAACGTCTACACGCACTCCCACGACCTCGTGGATCAGGAGAACGTCAGCTCCACGCCCGTGATCCTCGCCAACGGCGTGCGCATCACCTACCACGCCACCCTGCTCGAGGGCGTCGAGGTCGGCGAGCAGGGCATGGTGGGGGCGCTTGCCGTCGCGACGAAGCGGGTCCGCCCGTACCACGTCCACCTGGGGATTCCGGCCGTCCCCAAGCTCGTGAAGCCCAACGCGCCGCCGGACGCGCGGGATGCGGGCGGGACGTGACCGGCCTGCTGCTCGCGCTCGCCGGGACGGCGGCGGGCCTCGGCATCGGGCTAGTCCTGGCCGCGCGTCGCTCCGAGCGAGAGCTGGCCCGCGCGCGGGAGGAGGCCTCGCGGCGGGTCGCGGACGTGTTCGCGCTCCAGGAACTGTCGTACGCCCTGTCCGAGTCGCTCCAGCCCCGGCGCATCGCCGAACAGATCGTCGGCTACGTGACCCGCTTCACCGACGTCGAGGGAGCCCTCGTGGCGCTCACCAGCGACGCGGGGCGGAACGTGCGCGTGGCGGCCGCGTCCGGCGTGCTGGCCGGGCTCCGGGACGCCGAGATCGCCGATACGGACGGCGGGCTGCTCGTGGCGAGCCTCGGGCGGGAGGAGATGCTCCTGGCCGACGAGCCCGCGGGCGCCCGGCCGGTCGTGGCCGGCGGCGCGGCGGTGCGCCGGGCGGCGATCTTCCCTCTCCGCGCGCATGGCGTCACGGTGGGCGCCCTTGCCGTGGCCGACCCGCGCCGCGGGGCCTTCGACCAACCAGTCCTGAAGCTGCTCACGACCGTCTCCGCCCACGCGGCCATCGTGCTCTCGAACGCGCGGTTCTTCGACCTGGTGCGGGCCGGGCGGGACCAGTGGGAGACGACGTTCAACGCGCTCACCGAGGGACTGGCGGTGGTGGACGAGCAGGGCCGGATCCGTCGCGCCAACCGGGCGCTGGCGGCGCTCACCGGCAGCGCGGCCTCCGCGCTCAGCAACCGCTCTCTGCCGGACGTGCTCCTCCCCGAATCCGCGGACGTGCCGCGGCTCCTGGACGCGGCCCGCCGCGGGAGTCCGGCTCCCCCCCTCACGGGACGGACCGCGGGTGACCGGATCCTCCGGATCACCGCGGCCCCCATGCGCGGCGAGGGCGCGGCCCCGTGGGCGGTCGTGTTCGTGGAGGACGTGACCGAGCAGGAACGCCTCGAGTCGCAGCTGATCCAGAGCGAGAAGATGGCGGCCGTCGGGCAGCTCGTGTCGGGCGTCGCGCACGAGCTGAACAACCCGCTCACGTCCGTGGCGGGGCTGGCCGAGTTCCTGCTCGAGCAGCCGGTGCCCAGCGAACGGGACCGGGAACACCTCCGCGTGATCCGGGAGCAGGCGGACCGCGCCACCCAGATCGTCCGCAATCTGCTCGCGTTCGCCCGGAAGGGGCCGGCCGAGGTGGAGCGCTACCAGCTCAACGAGCTGGTGGAGCGGACGGTGTCGCTGGTCGGGTTCGAGGCGCGGCTCCAGGAGATCACGATTGACGTCACGCTGGACCCTGCCCTGCCCGCCCTGCTCGGCGACCGCTATCAGATCCAGCAGGTGGTGCTGAATCTCGTCACGAACGCGATTCAGGCGGTCCGGACCAACCCGCCCGCCCGGGCGCGTCGCGTCCGCATCGCGACACTCCTCCAGGATGACCTGGTAACGCTCCGGGTGGCCGACTCGGGCCCGGGAATAGACGCCGCCCTGTTGCCGCACATCTTCACGCCGTTCGTCACGACCAAGGATCCCGGCCAGGGCACCGGTCTTGGCCTGTCCATCTCGTATCGGATTCTCGAAGGCCACGGGGGCTCCCTCGGCGTGGAGCGCCCGGACGAGGGGGGAGCGGTCTTCGTGATGCGGCTGCCCGCGAACGCGGGCCCCGAGCGCGCCCCGGAGGCGGCCGGGCCCGTGGCGTCGCCGGTACCGGGGCTCGCGGCCCCGTCCCAGGCGGTGCTGATCGTGGACGAGGATCCGGCGGTGCGCCGGATGCTCACGGTGCTGCTCGCCGACGGGGCGCGCCGGATAGACACGGCCGCGGACGCCGCGCTGGCCACGGCCCTGCTGCGCCAAACGGCCTATGACCTCGTGATGGCGGACGCCCGCGTGCCCGTGTCGGCCGGCGAGCGCTTCGCGGACTACCTGGGGCGCGAGTGGCCCGGCCTGCGGGACCGGACGATCTTCCTCACGGCCGATGTCCGGCCGGACACGGAAGCGTGGCTGCGGGGCTTGGGCCGCCCCTTCTTTTTCAAGCCCTTCCGGATTGCGGAGCTGAAGACGGCGATCGCCGGGATCCTGGACGCCGGTCCGGCGACCTCAGGGCGCGCGAGTAGTGCGACGGAGCACCGCCTCCAGGCGGGCTGACAGCGCGCGCGCGCGGAACGGCTTGCTGAGGAAGTCGTCGGCCCCGAATTCGAAGACCCGGAGTTCGTTCTCTTCGTCGCCGCGCGCCGTGAGCACGATGACCGGGATTTCCTGGGTCACGCGCCGGGACCGCAGGTGCGACAGCACGCCGAAGCCGTCGAGGCCCGGCAGGTTGAGATCGAGCACCACGATGTCCGGGGCGTGACGGTCCACCTGATCGAGCGCCTCGACGCCGTCGCCGGCCTCGATAACCACGTACCCCTCCCGCTCGAGCAGGTCCCGCATGACACGGCGGAGCTGGTCCTCGTCGTCCACGAGGAGCACCCGTTTGCCCTGCATGGGCGCGCGGGCGCCCGCGGACGGCGGCTCCGGCGCCCGCGCCTGGTCCCCTTCGAACACGATGTCGAACGCGCCCGACAGCGCGGCGGACCGGGAGATGCGCGGCACTTCGCTCCCGGACGGTGTCTGGCGAGGCGGGGGCTTCGGGGCCTCGACCGGCGGGGCTTCGGCCCGGGCCTTGGCGCCGGAGCTGCGGCGCCGCTCCTCCAGCACCTCGTCGTCCTGCGGCATGTCCACGACGCGCAGCAGCTCGTCAATGGTGGAGTCCCCCTTGACCACGTGCGCCAGCCCGCTCTCCCACAGCGTCTTCATCCCGTCGGCGCGCGCGGCTTCCGCGATCTTGTCCGCCGTGTCGTTCTGCCCGATGCGACGTTCGACTTCAGCGGTGACCCGGAGCACCTCGATGATCGAGAAGCGCCCCCGATACCCCGTCATGGCGCACTCCTGGCAGCCGACCGCGCGGTACAGCGGCGTGTCAGGCGGGATCCAGCGGTGCATCTTGGGCGGAATGGACTCGACCCACACTTCCTTGCACGACGGGCACAGCCGGCGCATCAGCCGCTGCGCCACCACGCCGCGGACGGCGGTGGCGATCTTGAAGCTCTCGACGCCGATGTCCACGAGACGGGTGACCGCGTTCGGCGCGTCGTTCGTGTGCAGCGTGGACAGCACGAGGTGGCCGGTGAGCGAGGCCTGCACCGCGGTCTGGGCCGTCTCGCGATCGCGGATCTCGCCCACGAGCACCACGTCCGGGTCCTGGCGGAGGATGGAACGCAGGGCCGACGCGAACGTCAGCCCCGCCTTCTCGTGCACCTGCACCTGCACGATGCCCGCCAGCCGGTACTCGACCGGATCTTCGACCGTCACGATGTTGACACCCTCGCTCTGCACGTGCCGGAGCGCCGAGTACAGCGTCGTCGTCTTGCCGGACCCGGTCGGGCCCGTGACGAGGATGATCCCGTCGCGGTTCTCGAGCAGCTCCCGGATGGACAGGATCTCCGGATCGGACAACCCGAGCGACTCCAGCGAGAGGACCGTCCGGCGGGAGTCGAGGATCCGGATCACCACCTTCTCGCCCAGGGAGGCCGGCAGCGTGGACACGCGCAGATCCACCGGCGTCCCGTTCACCGCCACCCGCGCCCGGCCATCCTGGGGCCGGAGCCGGTCCGCGATATCGAGCTGGGAGATGATCTTGAGCCGCGAGATGAGCGGCAGCCCGGCGGCGCGCGGGACCTTCATCACCTGGCGGAGCACCCCGTCAATGCGGTAGCGGACGGCGACCCCGCCCTCCTCGGACTCGATGTGGATGTCGCTCGCCCGGGAGAGGATGCCCTCGGAGAGGATCAGGTCCACGAGGCGGACGACCGGCCGCTGCGACGCCTGCTCCGCGGAGACGGTCAGCTCGTCCACATCTTGCTCGTCTATTTGCGTGACCTCGGCCGTGTCCATGCCCTCGAGGAGCCGGTCAATCACGTTCTCGGGCCGGTAGTCTTCGTCAATCTTGTTGCGGATGACGCCCGGGCTCGCGAGCAGCATGCGCACTTCGCGCCCGGTCGCGAAGGCCAGGGCTTTCTCGCAGTCGAGGTCGAAGGGGTTCGCCGTGGCGATCTCGAGGAACGAATCGGTCACACGGACCGGGAGGATGTGATACCGGCGGGCCACCTGCTCGGGGACGAGATCGCGGGCGGCCCGCTCCGCCTGTGACAGGTCGGCGAGCTTCAGCCGGAAGCGCTCGGACAGGGCCGCGAGGATCTGCTCATCGGTGACGCCGCCCTCGAGGACCATCAGGTCCCACAGGGACTCGGCCGACGTCTTGGACGCGCGCATCGCCTCGAGCCGCTCCGCGCCCACGATCCCCTCGAGCGTCGGTGCGATCCACTCATCGCGAAAGTTCTTGCGGTCCTGACCGCCCGATGCCGTCAAGCGCCTTCCTGGATCATGGGAGCTGGCCGTGGATGCTTCAAGCTAATCCCGTGCGGCGTAGGGGTCTACAATAACGGCCACAGGTCCCGCCGGACGTCCACGGTGAGCCCCACGCCTCCGCCCCGCAGGCCCCAGCCGAACTCGACCAGCAGGAGCCGGTGAAACGCCTCCACGGTCACCCCCAGGACGGGGCGGACCCCGTCGGTCGCCGCCCACGGCCCCCCGCCGATGGGACGCGCCGCCCAGCCCGCGCTCACGTATGGTGCCACCTCCAGCTGCCGTCCGCTCGAGGCGTACCGGCCGAGCGTGATGGCCGGCGCCGGTAGCGGCACGGACCACGACAGCCGGGCATAGCCCATGGCGCGGCCGCCATAGGCCCGATAGGGCTCTCCCACCAGCGTTCCCCGGCCGCCGAGCACGAAGGCGCGGTGCGGCGGGAGGTCGTCCGTACTCCACCCCGCTCCCGTGCGCACCCCCAGGCGGCCGGGGCCGAACGGCACGGTGGCCTCGCCCACGGCCCGGAGGCGGGTATAGGCGCGGTCGCCTTGGAGGCCACCCTCGATCTCCACGGATCCATGCGCGGCACCGCCCACGATACCGCCCGTCCGGCCGCTCAGGGACACCGCCCCCGTCCACCAGTTGCCGGAGCCCAGCGCGGGGTTCGGCCGGTAGGTCCCGGTCAGCGGCTCCGCGGCCACCATGAGGGAGTCGGTGGCCACGAACTCGGCGCGCAGCGACCAGGCGCGTGCCATCAGTTCGATGCCCACGCGGTCGAGGCGGACGTAGTCGCCGTAGTCCATCCCGAGTTCCTGGGCCAGAAACGTGTTCACCACGCCCGAGACGGTGGGCTCGTCCGCGAGGTCACGGATTTCACGCCGCCCGAACGCGCCAAGCCGCAGACCGGCCGTCTCGTAGGCCAGCGCGAGCCCGCCCGTCACCCGCCCCCCCGAGAATCCGTAGCCTCCCCAGGCCCGGAGCCGGAACGGGCCCGCCGCGGGCCGGACCGCGTATCCCAGCCCCAGGCTGAGCCCGGCAACACGGTTCACGTGGAGCACGTCGGACGCCGCTTCGATCGAGAGCCCGTGGGTCCGGAGCCCGGAAATGGACCGCGGCCCGGCAATGCCGCGAGCAACGTCGCGCACGTCGTCCATGCGGAGCGCCAGCCGGGGACCCAGCTCGGCGGCCAGCGCCTCGTCCAGCGTCTCGCGCCACGCGAACGAATCGCGCGCGCCCGCGCCCGTGACGATCTCGGGTCCGAGGAACGTGGTGGCGGGCACGCCGACGTCGAACTCGTACCCGTCCACGTCCCACCGGCCCCGGATGATGCCGCGGGCCGGCACGTCGAGCCAGGTGGCCCGCCGCCGGATCTCGATTTCCTGCTGCCGCGGCAGCCAGTACCGGCCGTCCCAGAGCCCGTTCTCGAGCACCACCGCGATGTCCTCGAGGCTCTCGTCGCGATACGCGGCCCGCGTGAAGCTGAACCGCATCCGCACGAGATCCCCGCCGTCCGCGTCGAGAAACAGGCTCCCCACGATGCGGGGCGCGCCGAAGTCCCGTGGCCGGAACGCGATCTCGTGGGCGCGCACGATCCGCCCCGGCAGCTCGATGCGGATCGAATCCACGAGCGCGTAGTCGTAGAGCGTGGGGCCGTCCGGCGCCAGCGGGTGCGGCACGTCCCGCACCTCGTCGCCGTCCCCCAGGCGGATCCGGTCCGCGAACCCGTTCATGACGATGCCCAGGTGGTCGCGGTGGTAGCGGATGTCGGTGGGCAGCTCGGCCCGGTCGCGCCAGCCGATGATCCGTTGCTTGCTGCGCCCGGCCGCCTGCCAATACACTTCCAGCTCCAGCTGGTCCGACTTCACCAGCCGCGGGGGTGCCGCCAGCCCCTCGGCCCCGAGCTGTGCGAGGAAGAACACGAACCCATGCGCCCGCGCCCGAAAGTCCTGCAACCCCCGGGCGGCGTCCTCGGTCCGCCGCGCGACGCCGCGCGCGGCCAGCGCGCGGCTGGCTTCGTCGTTCCAGGTCTGCCCCGCCGCGGGGGCGGCGGCGAGCCACGCGAGCATCCACGTCACGAGCAGGCGCATCCCGGCGCAATATCCCGGCGCCTGTCCCGGGGAGCAAGCATCGTCGGACTCCTCGCGGGGGCGGCATGCGCAGACATCGGGCTCCCCGACGCCACCGTGACCACGGACGACCTCGTGGTGCTCGAGCTCCAGGGTGCCGCACCGGCGCCGGCCGTCGCGACGTTCGTGGTGCCCAACGACCGCGCCACGGTCCGCACGATCCGTCACCCGGACGCCTTCAACACGCTCTACCTCGAGCTGCGGTTCCCGGCGGGCTCCCTGGGATCGCTCGACGGCACCACGATCGGGCCGACCGACTCGGTCGAGGTCACGGTGCAGCCCCTGGCCGGCGGGTACGGCTTCACGCTGTCACCGTCGGGACTCGTATTCACGGCCGCCCCGACGGCGCTCCTCGCGTTCGGGCGGTATGCCGACCCATCGGCCGGCAGCGCCGCGTTCGGCGATACGGACGCCTATCTGGACGCGCTGCAGCTGTGGGCGGAGGTGACGCCCGACCGCTGGACGATCGCGCGGGGGTCGGGCCCCGCGGGGGTGGACGAGGTGCGGGCGTCGGTGGACGTACCCGGGATCTACGTGCTCGCCGCCGTCCCGCGATGATCCGGGACACCTCCTTCGAGGATTTCCGGCGGGGCGCGCGCGACGCGGTAGCAGTGCCGGTGGTGCGGGAATTCACCGCCGACACGCTCACGCCGGTCGCGGCGTTTGCCGCCGTACACCGCCCGCCGTTCGGGTTCCTGCTCGAGTCCCTTGTGGGGGGCGAGCGCTGGGCGCGGTACACCTTCCTCGGCACCGAGCCGTCCTGCGCGTGGCGGTACCGGGCCGGCGGCGCGGAGCGGTGGACGGCGGACGAGGGCTGGCGTCCGGCGGGGGCCGCGCCGGATCCGGTCGCTCACATCGCGGCGCAGGTGCGGGGCCGGCCGGTAGGCCGCGTGCCGGGGCTGCCGCGCTTCGTGGGCGGGGCCGTGGGATCCCTGGCGTACGACGCCGTCCGCGCCTTCGAGCGGCTCGGACCCGGGCCGGACGACGACCTTGGGCTCCCGGACGCGGTGTTCCTGATTGCGGAGACGGTCCTCATCTTCGACAACGCGTTCGGGCGGGCGATGGCCGTGACCACGACGCCGCTTCCGGAGGGCGGCGCCGAAGACGCGCGCCGCGCGTACGACGCCGCGCTCGCGCGGCTGGAGCGCCTGACCGCGCGCCTGGCCAACCCTCCCGCGCTTGCGCCGTTGGCGCTCGGGACGCCGCCGCTCCCGGTGGTCGCGTCGCCGTATGCCCCGGAGCGGTTCCTGCGCGACGTGGCGCGGCTCAAGACGCACATCGCGGCGGGAGACATCTTCCAGGCGGTCCTGTCACGGCGGCTCGACCTGCCCTGCGACGCGCCGCCGCTCCAGGTCTACCGGGCGCTGCGGACGCTGAACCCGGCCCCGTACCTGTACCACCTGGCGTTCGACGACCTGGCGATCGTCGGCAGCTCGCCCGAGGTGCTCGTCCGGCTGGAGGAGGGGGCCGTCACCGTCCGACCTATCGCGGGAACCCGTCCGCGCGGCGCGACGGCCGAGGAGGACGCCACCCTGGCCGCGGCGCTCCGCGCGGACCCCAAGGAGCTGGCCGAGCACGCCATGCTCGTGGACCTCGGCCGCAACGACGTCGGGCGCGTGGCGGCGTTCGGATCCGTGCGGGTCACGGCGGACCGCCAGCTCGAGCGCTACTCGCACGTGCAGCATCTGGTGTCCGAGGTGCGGGGCGACCTGCGCGCCGGCCTCGACGCCGAGCACGTGCTGCGCGCGTGTTTTCCGGCGGGGACGGTGAGCGGGGCCCCGAAGGTCCGGGCCATGGAGCTGCTGGACACGCTGGAGCCCACCCGGCGGGGCCCGTATGCCGGCGCCGTGGGGTACGTCGGCTGGGGCGCGACCGCGATGGACACCGCGATCACGATCCGGACGGCGCTGCTCCGGCACGGCCGCGCGTACGTGCAGGCCGGCGCGGGGATCGTGGCCGACTCCGAGCCGGAGCGGGAGCTGGCGGAGACCGAGCACAAGGCGTCGGGCGTGCTCGCCGCACTCGCGCTGGCCGGATCGCGCCCCCTCCCGGCGGACGGTATATTCCCCGCCCGGGAGAGGCATCCGTGAGAGCATTCAAGATGTTCGCCACCGCCGGTGATCAGCACATTGATCTGCCGGCATCCGGCTCGAAGCTGGTGGGCCGGGCGGCGACCAGCGACGTCCCGATCTTCGATCCCACGATCTCGCGCCGCCACGCGGAGCTCCAGCTCGCGGCGGGCGGCGTCCTGGTCCGGGATCTCGGGTCGAGCAACGGCACCTTCCTCAACGGCGCCCGCATCTCGGAGGCGACCGCCACGGACGGCGACGTCGTGACGTTCGGCAAGGTGGCGTTCCACGTCCGCGAAGTGACCCCCATCAAGCCGCAGGCGGCCATTGACGCCACGCCGGGGTTCAGCATGCCGGCGGGGGCGACGATCGTGCGCCGCGTGCCGGTGGAGGACGAGGCCGCGCCGAAGGCGCGGGTGAGCGGCGGCCAGCCACGCAAGCTCGCGGGCGAGTCGGTGGACGAGCGGCGGGCCCGGGCCATGGGCCTGCTGCTCGACATCTCCAAGGAGCTGTCCCGGCTGCAGGACGTGGACAAGCTGCTCCAGCGGGTGGTGGACATCACGTTCCAGGTGATGGACGTGGACCGCGTGTCCATCCTCATGGTCGAGCCCAAGTCCAAGGAGCTGATCCCCCGGGTGTCCCATACCCGCCTGGGCGACGCGGCCGGCGGCGCGGGGAGCCGGCACGTCCCGCGCTCCATTGCGCAGCGCGCCGTGGACGAACGGCTCGCGATCCTCACCGACAACGCCGCCACGGACGAGCGGTTCAAGGGCAAGTCCATCGTGATGCAGAGCGTGCGGAGCGCCATGTGCGCGCCGCTCATGGGCCGGGGCGGCACCGTGCTCGGCATCATCTACGTGGACAACCTCACCGCCACGAACTCGTTCTCCGACGAAGACCTCGACTTCCTCATCGCCTTCTCGGGCATCGCGGCCGTGGCCATCGAGAACAGCTCGCTCACCGACCGGCTGCGGCGCGAGGCCGTCGTCCTGTCGAACTTCCAGCGCTACTTCGCGCCCAACCTGGCCGAGGAGATCGCGGCCCAGGAAGGGGAAATCCAGCTGGGCGGCTCCAAGCGGCCGGTGGTGGTCTTCTTCTCGGACATCCGCGGCTTCACGACCATGTCGGAGCAGATGCTCCCCGACGACATCGCCCGCCTGCTCACCGAGTACTTCACGGAGATGGTGGAGATCGTCTTCAAACACGGCGGCACGCTGGACAAGTTCATGGGCGACGCGATCATGGCCCTGTGGGGCGCCCCGATCGCGCACCAGGACGACGCCGATCGCGCGATGCTCGCGGCCATGGAGATGCAGGAAGTGCTCGCGGAGCTGAACGACAAGTGGGAGCAGGACGGGCGCCAGCACGTGAACATCGGCATCGGCATCAACTTCGGCGAAGTGTTCGCCGGCAACATCGGCAGCCAGCAGCGGCTGGAGTACACCGTGATCGGTGACGCGGTGAACGTCGCCTCGCGCCTGTGCTCGAAGGCCGGGCCCGGCGACATCCTCGTGTCGGAGCCGTTCATGCAGGCCCTGAAGAGCCCGCCCAAGGCCGAGGCGCTCGAATCGCTCGAGTTGAAGGGGAAGGCCAAACGGGTGCCGGTCTACCGGGTCAAGCGCGACAGCTGATCAGGCGCCGAACCGGTACGGGGCGCCGGCATCGGCCAGCAGGTCCACCACGAGGCGCACCGGCAGCCCGATCACGCCGAAGCAGTCGCCCTCGATCCGCTCCACCAGCACCGCGCCGAACCCCTGGAGGCCGTAGGCGCCCGCCTTGTCGAGCGGCTCGCCCGTGGCGACGTAGCGCCGGATCGTCTCCGCCTCGAGCGCCCGGAACCGCACGCGGGTCCGGTCCACGCGGAGCGCCACGCGCCGCTCCGCCGCCAGCGCCACCGCCGTGATGACTTCATGCTCGCGTCCGGACAGTTGGGCCAGCATAGCCTCCGCCTCAGCGGGGTCTGCCGGCTTCCCGAGCATGCCGCCCTCGAGCACCACCACGGTATCGGCCGCGAGCACCAGGCGTCCTGGATGCCGCGCGGCCACCCGGTCGGCTTTCGCGCGGGCCAGCCGCACCGCGAGCGCGACGGGTGCCTCGCCCGGCGCCGGGGTCTCGTCCACGTCGTGGCCGCCATCCACCTCATGCGCGATGCCCAGCAGCGTGAGCAGCTGGGTGCGGCGCGGCGACGCCGACGCGAGCACGATCATCGCTTGAGGAGCAGCGTCACGGGGCCGTCATTGACCAGCTCGACGGCCATCATGGCGCCGAACACCCCCGCCTCGACCGTGAGGCCCTGCGCGCGGAGCGCGGTGAGAAAAGCCTCGTAGAGCGGGACGGCAAGGTCCGGCCCCGCCGCGTCCACGAACGACGGACGGCGGCCCTTGCGCGCGTCGCCGTACAGGGTGAACTGGGAGACCACGAGGATGGCGCCGCCCACGTCGGCCAGCGGCAGGTTCATCTTCCCGGCCGCGTCCGGGAACAGGCGCAGGCCGGCGATCTTCTCGGCCATCCACATGACGGCGTCGGTCGTATCGGTCTGCGTGAACCCAACGAGGAGGAGAAAGCCCCGGCCGATGGCCGCGGTCTCACGACCGTCAATGGTGACCGCGGCACGGGTGACGCGCTGGAGGACGACGCGCACCCTACCCCGCCCTCCCCCGGCAGCGGGGCAGCCCCACCCCGCCCCCCCAGTCCTCCGCAGCGGGGCAGGACAGGGCGGCCTTCACTGCCCCACTGCCACGCTGCCACGCTGCCACGCTGCCGCGGTGCACGTCACTCCACCGTCACCGATTTCGCCAGGTTCCGGGGCTTATCCACATCACACCCGCGCCTGACCGCGATGTGATACGCGAACAGCTGCAGGGGCAGCACGCTCAGCACGGGCGTCAGGGGGTCGAGGGTGGCCGGAATGGGGAAGACATGGTCGGCGAGGCGCGTGATCTCCTCGTCGCCCTCCGTGACAACCGCGATCACCCGGCCGCCGCGCGCCTTCACCTCCTGCACGTTGGAGACGATCTTGGGGTAGGTCGCGTCGCGCGGCGCCACGACGATGACGGGCATCATGTCGTCAATCAGCGCGATCGGGCCGTGCTTCATCTCCGCCGCGGGATAGCCCTCGGCGTGGATGTAGGAGATCTCCTTGAGCTTGAGCGCGCCCTCGAGCGCCACCGGGAAGTTGTAGCCGCGCCCGAGGTAGAGCGCGTTGGTGGTGCGGGCGAAGCGCTCCGCCACCTCCTCCACCGCGGCCGCCGCGGCCAGCACGCGCTCCACCTGGGCCGGCAGCCGCTGGATGGCCTCCACGATCATCCGGCCCTGGATGATGGGGAGCCCGCGCAACCGGGCCATGCGGAGCGTGAGCATCGCAAGCGCCGTGACCTGCGACGTGAACGCCTTGGTGCTGGCGACGCCGATCTCCGGCCCGGCGTGCAGGTAGATCCCGCCGTCCACCTCGCGGGCGATGGTGGAGCCCACGACGTTCACGACGCCGAGGGTCCGGGCGCCGCGGAGCCGCGCCTCGCGCAGGGCCGCCAGCGTGTCGGCGGTCTCGCCGCTCTGCGAAATGCCGATGACGAGCGTGTCCTCGTCCACGATCGGGTTCCGGTAGCGGAACTCGGACGCGTACTCGACCTCGCAGGGGATCCGGGCGTGCTCCTCGAGCAGGTATTCGCCGATGAGCGCCGAATGCCAGGAGGTGCCGCACGCGGTGAGGATGACGCGGTCCACCTCGAGCAGCTCGTCGTCCGGCATGTTCAGGCCGCTGAGCCGCGCCGAGCCCTCGTCCTCGAGCAATCGGCCCCGGACCGTGTTCCGGATGCTCTCCGGCTGCTCCATGATCTCCTTGAGCATGAAGTGGGCGTACCCGCCCCGCTCGACGGTGCCGAGATCCCAGTCAATGGTCCGGACCCGCTTCTCGACCCGCACGGTCTGCCGGTCGTAGATGTGGTAGTCGCCCGCATGCACCACCGCGACTTCGCCGTCGTCCAGATAGACGACCGACCGCGTGTGCTCGACGACCGCGGCGGCGTCCGAGGCGACGAAATTCTCGCCGTCGCCCACGCCCACGAGGAGCGGCGAGCCCATGCGGGCGGCGACGAGCGTGCCGGGCTCGCGGGAGGACACGACGGCGATCCCGTAGGTCCCCTCGAGCGACGGCAGGGCCGCCATCACGGCTTCGGCCAGGGACCCCTCGTACAGGTCCTCGATCAGGTGGGCGAGGACCTCGGTGTCGGTCTCCGAGCGGAAGCGATGGCCGCGCTCCGCCAGGCGCGTCCGCAGCACGCCCGCGTTCTCGATGATCCCATTGTGGACGATCGCAATCGCGCCGGCGCAGTCGGCGTGGGGATGGGCGTTGACCTCGGTCGGCGCCCCGTGGGTGGCCCACCGGGTATGGGCCACCGCCGTCGTCCCGGCCGGCAGCCCCCCGTTCAGCCGCTGGTCCAGCGCCGCGATGCGTCCGGCCGCCTTCTCGATCGTCAGCGACGCGCCGTCCACCGCGGCGATGCCCGCGGAGTCATAGCCGCGATACTCGAGCCGGTAGAGCGCCTCGAGCACGATCGGCGCCGCCGCCCGCGGTCCCACGTAGCCTACGATCCCGCACATCGCGTGCTCCTAAACGAGGGTTTCCCGGCACGCCGTCACGAGCGACTCCGCCGCGTCCGCGGTCGGGGCCTCCGCAATGATCCGGACAATCGGCTCGGTGCCGGAGGGGCGGACGTGCAGCCAGCGGTCCGGCCAGCTGAGCCGGAGACCGTCCTGCCGATCCTGCGTCGCATCCCGGAAGCGCGTCTCGAGGGCCTCGTACAGCGCTGCAAGGTCCGCGCCGCGCGGCGCCTTGGCCTTGACGATCGTGTAGCGTGGTCGCGCGGCCACCCACGCCGACAGCGGGCGGGTGCCGGTGGCCACAAGATCGAGCACCAGGGCGGCCGCAAGCGGCGCGTCGCGGCCCAGGTGCAGCGCCGGGAGCATGACCCCGCCATTGCCCTCGCCACCCACCACGGCCGACGCCTGCCGCATGGCCCGCGCCACGTTGGCCTCGCCCACGGGCACCCGCGTGACCGTGGCCCCGTGCGCCGCCGCCGCGTCGTCCACCACGAGCGACGTGGACAAATTCACCACGACCGGGCCGGACCGGCGGCGGAGGACCGTGTCCACCGCAAAGGCCAGCGTGTAGTCCTCGCCGATCGGCCGCCCGGTCTCGTCCACGAGGGCCAGCCGGTCCACGTCCGGATCCACCGCAATCCCGAGATCGGCTCCCGACTCCCGCACGAGCGCGCCGAGGTCGCCCAGATGCTCGGGGATCGGTTCCGGCGCCCGGGGGAACCGCCCGTCCGTCTCCAGGTTGATGCCGGACACGGTGCATCCCAGCCGCTCGAGCAGCCGGGGCATGATGGTTCCGCCGGCGCCGCGGACGCAGTCCAGCGCCACCCGGAACCTCCGGGCCGCAATCGCCTTGCGGTCCACGTACGGCAGCGCCAGCACCTGCCGCAGGTGCCGCTCGATGGCGTCGCCGTCGTCGCGCTGACCGCCGAGACCGTCCCACCCGACCCGCGGCACCGTGCCTTCGGCCAGGGACCGGAGGCGGCCGGCGGCGCCCTGGTCGAGGAACAGCCCGTCGGCTCCCACGAACTTGAGGGCGTTCCACTCGATCGGGTTGTGGCTCGCGGTGAGGATGATGCCCCCGCCCGCCCCGTGGTGCTCCACCGCCAGCTGCGCCGTCGGGGTCGGGATGCAGCCGCAGTCAATGACGGTGCAGCCCACGGACTGGAGGCCGCTCCGCGCGGCATCACTGAACATGGGACCGGAGGTCCGGGCGTCCCGCGCCAGCACCACGAGGGGGGCCCCCTCGTCCCGCGCCAGCGCACCGAAGGCGGCGGCCCACCGGGTGACGAATTCGGGGGTGAGATCCTTCCCCACGATGCCGCGCACGCCGGAGACCGAGACCATGAGGGTCCCGCCGGTTCCGGCGGTCACGAGTGCCGCCGGCGGCACGCCGTTGCGTTCCTGAACATCCGGCGGAACGTAGCGGCGGGCCGACGAGCCAACAAGCGGACTGGCTTGCCGTTGCGTGCGGCGGCGCGATAGGTTCCGGCACCTTGCCCACAACCCATGACACGCACTTCCGACGACGACCTCCGCTACGGCTTCGGCACCCGCGCCATCCACGCGGGGCAGGCGCCCGACCCCACGACGGGCGCCATCATGCCGCCCATCTACCAGACCTCGACGTACGTGCAGGACGGGTTGGGCCGGCACAAGGGGTTCGAGTACGCCCGGACCCGGAACCCCACGCGGGACGCCCTGGAACGGAATCTCGCCGCCCTCGAGGGCGGCCGGCACGGGCTCGCCTGGGCGTCGGGACTGGCCGCCACCGACGCGGTGCTCAAGCTGCTGAGCGCCGGCGACCACGTGATCTGCGGAGAAAACGTCTACGGCGGTACCCATCGCCTCATGGTGCACGTCTTCCAGCGGCTCGGCCTCACGTTCACGTTCGTGGACACCAGGGACGCGTCGCGGATCGAGGACGCCATCACGCCGGCCACGCGGATGGTGTACATCGAGACCCCCACGAACCCCATGATGCGCCTCACCGACCTTGCGGCGGTGGGGGAGATCGCGCGACGCCGCGACCTGCTGTTCGTGGTGGACAACACGTTCGCGACCCCATACCTCCAGACGCCGCTCGCGTTCGGCGCGGACATCGTGCTGCACTCGACGACCAAGTACCTGAACGGGCACTCCGACATGGTGGGCGGCGCCCTGATCATGTCCCGGGACGACCTGGCCGACCGGCTCGCCTTCCTCCAGAACGCGGCGGGCGCCGTTCCGGGACCGATGGACTGCTGGCTCACGCTCCGCGGCACCAAGACGCTGGCCGTCCGGATGCGCCAGCACGATGCCTCGGCGCGGCGGATCGCCGCCTGGCTCGCCGCCCGGCCGGACGTCCCGAAGGTGTATTACCCCGGGCTGCCGTCGCATGAACAGCACGCGCTGGCGTGCCGGCAGATGCGCGGGTTTGGCGGCATGATCTCGATCGAGCTGGGCTCCGCGTCCCGCGCCCGCCACGTGGTGGAGTCCGTGCGGTTGTTCGCGCTCGCGGAGTCGTTGGGAGGAGTGGAGAGCCTGATCGGACACCCCGCCTCCATGACCCACGCCAGCGTCCCCCCGGCTATGCGGGAAGCAATGGGCCTAACCGACAGCCTGGTAAGACTTTCGGTTGGTATCGAGGAACCGGAGGACCTGATCGCGGACCTCGACCTCGCCCTGGCGCAGGCAGCGGAAGCGCGGTGAAACCCCGACCGGCGCCGGCCGTACGGTCGGGTGAGCACCGATTGGATCTCTTCCGCCTCGGGAGGCGAGCATGACTGACGCGACCGGCACGCCGGAAACGCCCCGGCCCCGCATTCTGACCCAGATCGCCCCGGACGCGTGGGAACACGCCGCCGACCGTGCCGCGCTCAACGCCCTGCGGCAGGTTCCGGGATTCGACGAGGCGGTGAAGCGCCTCTTCGGATTCTTCGGTGAGCGCGGCATCCGCCTGCTCTTCCAGGCCAACGCCGTGCGCTGCGGCCCGCGCCAGTTCGCCAAGCTCCACACGATGCTGGCGGAGACGTGCGTCACCATGGACTGGCCGGACCAGCCGGAGCTGTACGTCACGCAGACACCGCTGGTGAACGCGGGGGCCGTGGGGTTCGAGCACCCGTTCATCGTGCTGAACTCGGGCGCGGTGGGGATCCTCGACGACGACGAGCTGCGCGTGCTGATCGGCCACGAGCTGGGCCACGTCATGAGCGGACACGCGCTCTACCGCACCATCACGATCCTGCTGCTCGAGCTGGGCTTCCAGAACCTGCCGTTCCTGGCGGGCATCGCCCTGCTGCCCATCAAGCTCGCGCTGCTCGAATGGTACCGGAAAAGCGAGCTGTCCTCGGACCGGGCCGGCCTGCTCGCGAGCCAGGACATGCGCGCGTCCCAACGGCTGTTCCTCAAGCTCGCGGGCGGCGGGAACATGGCCCAAATGGACCTCGACGCGTTCCTCGAGCAGGCGCAGGAGTACGAGCAGAGCGGCGGTCCCCTGGACACGATCTACAAGATCCTCAACACGCTGGGCGCGTCGCATCCGTTCAACACGTTGCGCGCCGCCGAGCTGCAGCGCTGGGTGGACGCGGGCCATTACGCGAAGATCGTGGGGGGCGAGTATCCGCACCGCGGCGAGGCCCGCGCCGATCATGGGTACGCGGACGACGTGTCGGATGCCGCCACGCACTACGCGAAGGAGGCCCGGGAGGTCGCCGCGGACGTGCTCGACGCGGCCAAGCGGGCGGCGAACGCGTTTGCCAGCGCGTTCAAGGAGAATCGCGAGAAGTGAACGTACTCGTCGTGGGCGGGGGCGGTCGGGAGCACGCCCTGTGCTGGGTCCTCGCCCGCGACGCCACGGTCTTCTGCGCCCCAGGCAACCCCGGGACCGGCGAGGTCGGCACGAACCTCCCGGTCCCGGCGTCCGATACGGCCGGTCTGCTCGCCGCCATCCGTGCGCATGCCGTGGACCTCGTGGTCATCGGGCCGGAGACGCCGCTCGCGGACGGACTCGCGGACCGGCTGCGAGCCGCGGACTGTGCGGTCTTCGGCCCCTCGGCGGCGGCCGCCCGGATCGAATCCTCCAAGGCCTTCGCCAAAGACCTGATGCACGGCGCCGGTGTGCCCACCGCCGCCTCGCGCAATTTCACCGCCGAGCGGGACGCCCTGGCCTATGTGGACGCGCATGCGGAGCCCCTGGTGGTCAAGGCCTCCGGCCTTGCCGCGGGGAAGGGCGCGCTGGTGTGCGCCACACGGCGGGAGGCGGCGCACGCCGTCCGCACGATGTTCGGCGGGCGGTTCGGCGCGGCCGGCCGGGAGGTAGTGGTCGAGTCGTTCCTCGAGGGGGAGGAGCTGTCGATCTTTGCGCTCACGGATGGGGATCGGCTCACGCTGCTGCCCTCCGCGCAGGATCACAAGCGTCTGGGCGACGGGGACACAGGCCCCAATACCGGCGGGATGGGCGCCTACACGCCCGTCAGGCTGGCGACTCCCGCCCTGCTCGACCGCGTCGAGCGGGACGTGCTCCGCCCCACGCTCGCGGCGCTCGCCACCGCGGGCGCCCCGTACCTGGGCGTCCTGTACGCCGGGCTGATGATCGCGCCGGACGGGGCGCCGTCGGTGGTCGAGTTCAACTGCCGGTTCGGCGATCCCGAGACGCAGGTCGTCCTGCCCGTGGCCGACCTCGACCTCGGCGCGCACCTCTGGGCCATCGCCGCGGGCGAGACCTGGAGGTCGCCTCCGCGGGCGGACGCCCGGCGAGCGGCCGTCACGACGGTGGTGGCGGCCGCGGGGTATCCGGACACACCGGAGAAGGGGGCGGTCATCCCACCGCTCCCCGCGCCCACGGACGACGCCATCGTGTTCCACGCGGGGACCGTCCTCGGGCCGGACGGAACGCTGCGCGCGGCGGGTGGTCGGGTCCTCTGCGCCACCGGGTTCGGCCCCACGGTTGCCGCCGCGGCGGCCACGAGCCGCGCGCTGGCCGAGCGCGTCCGGTTCCCCGGCGCCCAGTTCCGGCGCGACATCGCCTGGCGCGAGATCGGGCGTGCCGGAGCTGCCTGAGGTCGAGACCATCGTCCGTGACCTCGCCCCGCGCGTGGCGGGGCGGACCATCCGCCGTCCCCAGATCCACCGCCCCGACACGCTCCGGGACGTGACCCGCCGGGCGCTCCTCGCGGGGCTCACCGGTCGCCGGATCGAGAGCCTCACCCGGCGCGCCAAGCACCTGGTCTTCCTGCTCGATTCGGGCCGGCGGCTCATCATGCAGCTACGGATGACCGGCTCCCTGCTGCTCCAGCGGGGGCCGCTGACGGCTGACCAGGCGCGCTATGCCGTCCTCACGGCCGCCCTCGGGAACCGGGAGACGCTCCTGTTCCGCGACGTCCGACGGCTGGGGACCATCCACCTCTTGGATGAAGCGGCGTGGAAGCTCTATACTGGTCGCATCGGCGCGGAACCATTCGACGCGAGCTTCGACGTCTCCCGGTTCCACGCCATCCTCCGGAGCAGCACGCAGGCCGTCAAGAAGGTGATCATGGACCAGCGGAAGGTCGCCGGCGTCGGGAACATCTACGCGAACGAGGCGCTGTTCCGGGCGGGTATAGACCCATCCCGGCGGGCCGACCGCGTGCGCCGGCCGGCCGCCGCGCGGCTCCACGCGGCGGTCGTGGCCGTGCTGACCGAGGCCATCGCGGCCCGGGGGACGACCGTGCGGGACTACCGCACCGGCACGGGCCAGCGGGGGGGCTTCCAGTTCGCGCTGGAGGTCTACGGGCGCGGCGGCGAGCCGTGCGTCCGCTGCGGCGCCGCGCTCGCGACGACGCACGCCATTGACGGCCGGGCCACGACGTTTTGCTGGCGCTGCCAGGGAGCGGGCCCCGCGCCGGAGCCGAGCCGTGGCCGCTAGGCGCGCGGCACCGCCGCGCCTCGACCACCGCTGCATGTGTGGCGAGGAGATCCGGCCCTACTGGCGATACTGCCCAGACTGCGGCCGTGCCCAGACCTGGCCCGACGACCACCACGTGACGGGCGCGGAATGCGCCTACTGCGGGTGGATGGTGTCCGATTTCTCGTGGTACTGCCCCTGGTGCGGGGCGGACATCCACGAAGAGGGGGTGTCGAGCGACCGGCCCCTCAAGGCACCGGCCGGATTCCGGTTTTCCGCCAAGTGTGACGCCGGATGCGGGGGCGGCGTGCAGTACCCCATGGAGTACTGCCCCTGGTGCGGGGCCGAGCAGGAATGGCCCAACGAGGACTTCGAGGGGGCCTGCCCGCACTGCGACCGCGGCGTGGACGACTGGATGGACCACTGCCCATGGTGCGGCGGGGACGCGACGGGACAGGACCTGATTCCCCGCGCACTGCGGCGTGTGCGCCGGCTGCTGGCCGTCTCCCGGATCCGGCCCTGGGGCTTCCGCATTCTGCTGCGGCCCGGCGTGTCCGGCGTGGACCCGCGGTACCCCAAGGTCGTGGAGATTGACCACAGCTACATCGTGGGACAGCGGACCCGCGAAGAGATCCCGTGGTCCATCCTGGTGGGGCTGATCTGCCACGAGCTGGGCCACAGCTTCCTGTACCACCACTGGAAGTGGACGGACAGCGATCCGTTCCTCGAGGCGTTCGGCGAAGTGGACAAGACGTATCGGGTGAGCGACCTGGGCTGGGTGGATTTCCAGCGCCGGCGCATCACCACCACGCACTCGAACCACGTGACCGCGTACGCCGCCACCCACCCGCAGGAGGATTTCGCCGAGACGTTCCGGCTCTACGTCACGCGCCGCGGCCGCATGCGGGAGCTGCTGGCGGAGATGGGCCAGAAACGGAAGGGCGTGGTGGTCTACCAGAAGTTCCTCGAGCTGGACCGCTTCCTGCGCGCGCTCCGGAGCTGATGCCGGCGGGCCTGGCCCTTCCGCTCGTGGACACGGCCCCGCTCCGCCGCCGGGTGGCGGCGCTGGCGGAGCACCGGCCCGGCACGTACCGGATGCTCGACGCGGCCGGCACCGTGATCTACGTGGGCAAGGCCAAGCGGCTGCGCGCCCGGCTCCTGTCGTACTTCCGCGCCAGCTATCCCGACGACAAGGCCGCCCGGATTCTGGCCGCGGCGGCGGACATTGACTGGGCCTACGCCCCTTCGGAGTTCGGCGCCCACCTGGGGGAGCTGCGCCTGATCCGCCGGTTTCGCCCGCGCTTCAACGTGCAGATGAACCGGCTCGGCAGCGTGGCGTTCGTGAAGGTGTCGGGAGGGGCCGCGCCCAAGGTCTACGTCGGCCGCACGGTGAGCGACGAGGCGGTCGCGCACTACGGCCCCTTCCGGTCGGCGGGCCAGCTGCGCGAGTCCGTGCGCGTGCTCAACCTGGAGCTGGGGCTGCGCGATTGCGCCCTCGACATGCCGGTGGTGTACGCCGAGCAGGGCGACCTGTTCAGCGCGCCACGCCGCGCCGCGTGCCTCCGCTACGAGCTGGGGTCGTGTCTCGGCCCCTGCGGGGGCTTCGTGACGCAGACGAACTACGAAGATCAGGTCGGCCGGGCGCTGGCCTTCCTCGAGGGCCGCGGGATCGCGCCGCTCGACCGGATCGTGGACGCCATGACGCAGGCCAGCGACGAGACGGCGTTCGAGACGGCGAGCCGCCTGCGCGACCGGTTCGAAGCGCTGGAGTGGCTGTTCGCGGCCGGGAGCCGGATCCGCGCGGCGATTGACGCGTTGAGCTTCGTCTACGTGGACCCGGGCACGTACGGCGACGACCGGGCCTACGTCATCCGGCGCGCCACCGTGCGGGCCAGCGCGCCGGCGCCGCACACGCCCATCGAACGGACCGCGTTCCAGTCGCTCGTGGCGGAGCACACGGGCCCCGAGCCCGCGAGCGGCGCGCTGCCGCCGGACGCGATTGACGAAATGGTGCTGCTGCTGAGCTGGTTCCGGCGGCATCCGGCGGCGTTGCGGCGGACGGTGGGGTTGGAGGAGTGGTTGGGGCGGGAGGCCGGCACGGAGGTGGAACGTGAAGCGTCGTGAAACGTGAAACGTGAAACGGTCCGCGTTTCACGTTTCACGTTTCACATTCTCGCGCCTGCGACCGCCGCCGGTTCCGTCGCATCGAGCACCTCCCCGCCAGCATCCAGCCAGAACATCACCGCCGCCCCCGGGGCCAGCCTCACGCGCACGGCGTGACCCGCGGCCGTCGCGCGGACGCGCGCGGATCCCTCGGTCCCCCGCTCGTTCACGACGACCACGAGCGTCGCTTCCCGGAACGGCAGCGATCGCACGAAGAAGCCGGGCACGCGGGGCTCGGCGCGTACGACGGGGGGCGCCACGCCCGCGCGCTCGAGCGCCCGCGCATAGACGCCGGCGATCGGCCCGGTCGCGGCCCACTCGAGCGGTATGGGATAGTGCATCACCCGACCCCACCCCAGCTCCCGCTCGGACGGCTCGCCGGCCGCGGCCACCACGGACTGCGCGATGTCGAGCGGATACTCGAAGTGCGCCGTGTCGCCCCCGGGGGAAACGAGAGGCTCCACCAGGCCAAGGGGGCGCGGCGTTCCCCCGAGGCGGTGGGCGGGCAGGCCCGCGTCGTCGAACTCGACGTGGCCCGACGCGAGCAGGCTGGCCCCGCGCTCCACGGCACGGACCGCCGCCCGCCACGCGGAGTCGGCGATCCCCCGCGCCGCGGGAAGGACGATGAGCGCGGCCCCGTCGAGGAAGGCCCTGACGTCGTACTCGGATACGAATTGCGGTACCACGCCGTATGCCGCGAGCGCCGCGACCGCGCGGCGTGTGGCCGCGGCGCCCAGCGCGCGCGGGGAGTAGAGGTCGGCCGACGGAACCAGCACGGTCACCAACGGGTCGCGCGGCTGGTCGAACAGGTGCCTGGTGCGCGCCACGAAGCCCGCGTATCGCCTGAGCACCTCGTGCTCCGGCTGGTAACTCCCGTCCGCGCGCCGGAGCCCGATCGCGACCTCGTTGTCCGAGTCCATGTAGGGGTTGACGTCGTAGACCCACTCGACCACGCCGAACGCGCCGGCCGCGAACGCGTACGCGAGCTTCCGCTCGAGCAGGCGCGCGGCGTCCGCGCGCGTCCGCTGCGCGGCGCCGGACAGCTCCTCGCGCCGCATGATCCCGGTCTCGCTCACCAGCAGCGCCTTGCCGGGCGCGCGCGCCATGACGCCGTCCCAGAGCAGCGCGTCGTTCAACCACCACGTGTGGATGGACGTGAAATCGAGCGGCTCGGCGTGGAGGAGCGGGTTGGGCCGGTCGGTGAGGCCGCCTTCGTCCTGGCCCACGGTCACGGCGGTGGGCGAGCCCGCCGCGCGGATAGTGGCCACCAGGTCCGCCGCCCAGTCCCGGAACGCCTCCTGGCTGAACCGGACGTAGTCCCGGGCGCGATACGGACGCCGATCGGCGAAGATGTTCGCGTCGGCAAAGTCCGTCTCGCGCGGCACGGTGATCGCTTCGTCCGCGCGGAGCCGCCAGCGGCGCCGTACGGTCTCCTTCCAGGCCGTGTCCGCGGCCCCGGGGCCCGGATACGTCCCTCGCAGCCACCTGGCGAACGCCGCTGCTTCCGCGGAATCGCCGTTCGGTCGCGTGGACCAGACGTGGGCCGGTGAGGCAATCGAGGGCTCGTTGATCAGATCCCAGAGCATCTCCCGCGCGCGGGCGAACCGCCCGGCCACGCCGCCCACGTACGCCCGTTGCCCCGCCAGCGACCGCGGATCGAAGTACGGGCTGTTGCCGCCGTATGCCGGCGGCATGAACGCGAAGAACGTGAACAGGACCGGAATGCCGTGGCGGCGCGCGGAGAGGTAGTACGCCTCGAGGGCCCGGAGCCATGGCTCGCGCACCGAGTCTCCGGAGAGAAGCGACTCCCAGCCGGCCCAGACCCCGGTCCGCACCATGTTGATGTCGAGCGCCGCCAGCTCCGCGAACGTGTCGTCCCATACCGCGGCGTCCGGCTCGTCCAGGAAGTCGCGGTGCGTGGTCCAGGACATCACGGTGGTGCCCACGACCGGCTCGGGGATGCCGTTTCGCCGCATGGTGTAGCCGTCGAACGTGAGTTCATCGCCCGAGGCGAAGAGCGCGGGGTCGAAGACCCAGAATCCGGTGGTGGCGATCGCGGCGCCGGTGGCACGGGCCTCGACGCGGTAGAGCCCGGGCGCCAGCGCCGTGTCGAACGCCACGGTTGCCGTGCCCTCGGGATCGGTGATGCCATCGAGCACGCTGAAGGTCCCGCCGCCCGCCGTGTCCCGCACCGTCACCCGCACGCCGCCCGCGGGAAAGCCACCCGTCCACCCGACCGTCACCGCGGGCCGTTCACCCTCGTGGAACGTTCCCATCGTGGGCGCCACGCGCAGGTCGGCGCGCGCCGCGGCTGCCTCGGTCGTCAGAAGCGCCAGCTCATCCGGAGCGACCGGCGCGTCCAAGAGCCGCAGGATCCACCGCCCGCCGGCGAACGGGCCGCCGCTCCACTCCACGAGGACGCAGGGGGCGGCCACGGGAAAGCGGCGGTCGGCGCCGTCCGGGAACACGTACGAGAGGGCTCGAATCGTCCCTTCTCGCCGGCCCGGCGAGCCCTCGTCGCCGGGGAACCGCGGCGGCCCGGCGAGCTTTGGCTCCAGGGTCCAGGCGGTACTCCCCACGGGCACCCGTCTGGGGGCGAGACCAGCCAGCAGCGACGCGAAGGTCACGCGGGCGCCGTCGAGTGGCACGGCGTGCGACTGGTTCAGCCGCAGCGCCTTGAGATACGCCACCGTCCGCGGCTCCACGGTCCGGCTCCCGGCCGCGCCGCTCACCGGCCTGGTGAAGGGCTCGCCGCCCAGGTGGAGCAGGCGCCCGCCCGCGCGCAGGAAGCGCTCGATCCCGGGCCACGCCTCGAGCGGGAAGGTCGAGCCGTGGCGCCACACCAGCACCGCGCCCGGCACCCGCAGCAGGCTGTCGAGGTCACGCGCGCCGGCCGCGGCCACCGCTGCCGGTATCTCCGGCAGGGGTTGCCGCACATCCGCCGCGGGAAAGCCCGGCTCCGCGAAGATCACGAGCACCGCGGTGGCCTGGGCGAGGATCGCGATCATTCGTCGAGCGGGACCAGCCGCGCGCGAGGCGGGATGCCGGTTTCGAGCTCCATGATGCCCACCGACGGGAGGATGTCGAACCGCCTGGGACCCGCCGACCCCGGGTTCATCACGGTGACCGTCCGGTCCACCAGCTCGAGGAGCGGCCGGTGCGTGTGGCCGTATACGATGATGTCCGCGTCCGGGAAGCTCGCCCGGAGCACGTCGGGCGTTGGCGAGCCGAACTGATCGCCGTGGGTCACCGCGACGTAGAGCCCGTCCAGCTCGAGCTGCGCTACCTGGGGGCAGCGGCGGCGGATGTCGAACCCATCCGTGTTCCCGAACACCGCCGTGACCGGGGCCAGCGCCTCGAGTTCGATGAGGAGGTCGTCCGGTCCCACATCGCCGGCGTGGAGAATGTGATCCACCTCGGCGAAGGCGTCGAACACCGAGGGACGCAGCAGGCCGTGGGTGTCCGCGATCACGCCGAGCCGCACGTCAGCGCCCTCGCCGGTTGGGCGTGGGATTGCGGACGGGATGCCGGTGCGGGGCGGGCCAGGCCGGACCGCGCTTGGCCGGCGCCGGCATGGGCGGGGGCCGGCGCGCCGGAGGAACGATGGGTCGGGTCGGCTTCTTTTCGGGCTTCATGCGCTGGTTCCCCAATGCACCGCGGTCACGCCGAGCGTGAGCCGCTGGTACCCCACGTCCGTGAAGCCGGCCCCGGTCATGCGCCCCGCGAGCGCTTCGGGCGTCGGGAACTGGAGCACGGAATCTGGCAGGTACGTGTAGGCGTCCGTATGTTTGGACACGATTCGTCCGATCAGCGGCAGGATCCGCCGGAAGTAGAACAGGTAGAGGGCGCGCAACGGCGACGCGCCCGGCAACGTGAAATCGAGCACCACCAGCCGCGCACCGGGTTTCAGCACGCGGCGCAGCTCCCGGAAGCCCGCGTCCACGTCCACGAGATTCCGGATGCCGAACCCCACGGTCCCTCCATCGAAGGTCCGATTCGCGAACGGGAGGCGGAGCGTGTCCGCCCCCACGGGGCGCACGTCGCAACTCTTGTCTTTCCCGAGCCGCAGCATGGGCACCACGAAGTCCGCACCCACGACCCGCCCCGTGAACCCCGGCTGCGCCGCCAGCTGCGCCGCCAGGTCGAGCGTGCCCGCGCACGCATCGAGGAACGTGCCCGCCGGCGTGCGCTCCCACGCGAGGCGCGCCACCGCGCGCCGGCGCCAGCCGCGATCAATGTTGAGGCTGAGCAGATGGTTCAGCAGGTCGTAGCGGGGCGCGATGGCGGTGAACATGTCGCGCACGTACGACCGCTTGGCGTCGCCGGAGAGACGGGCGGGGTCCAGCGGCGCTCCCGACATAGGGCGGGAAGATACCGGCCCGCGTGAACGAGCGGCAAGCGCGCGCCATGCGTGACGGGCGGCGCTCGTGACCGGTGGCTGGGACCTGGCGGCGGCATCCGACCAGCAGATCGTCGCCTGGGCGCAGGACGGCGCGGAGCTCGCGTTCCGCGAGCTGGTGCGGCGCTACCAGCGCCCCGTGTTCTCGCTCATCTACCGGATGGTGCGCGACCGCGAGACGGCCGAGGACCTGGCGCAGGAGACGTTCATCAAGGTCCTCAACGCGATTGACAGCTACCGGCCGGAACACAAGTTCTCGTCCTGGATCTTCAAGATCGCCAACAACGCGGCCATTGATCACCTGCGCCGGCGGGACCCCGACCTGCTCTCGCTGGACGGCGCCCCGGACGCCGTCTCGGCCGACCGACAGGAGGCGACCTCCCTCCAGGTCCGCGACCTTGGCGAATCCCCGCTCGACGAGCTCCAGGCGCGGGAGCTGGGGTCGCACATCGAAACGGCCATCGCCCGCCTTCGCCCGGAATACCGGGCCTGCATCATGCTGCGACACGTGGAAGGCCGGGCCTATGAGGAGATCGCGGCCATCCTCGATCTCCCGCTCGGAACCGTGAAGACCTACATCCATCGCGCGCGCGCGGAACTGCGCGACATGCTCGGGTCGTTACGGGATTGAACATGACGCAGATCACTCCTGAAACCTGGCTTCGCAGGGGGCCGTAGGTGACTCCAAGATGACGAGAGACCCTGTGCAGGACCCAAACGCCCCGCGGATCCCGGACGACGATCCGGAAACCGACCGGTTGCTGGCCGGCGTCGGGCGTTTCAGTCCGCAACGTGGGTTCGAGGATCGGGTCGTGGGGCGTGTCCGTGTGCCGCCGCCCCACTGGGTGCGGAGCCTGCGGGACCAGGTCCGCGGCCTGACATCCGGGGTCACCGGCTGGACGGTCCTCGCCACATTCTCGCTGGCCACCGCAGCGGCGTGGGCGTCGGTGGCGGTCGTCGGGGCCCGGTACACCACGGAGATCGAGGCGGTGTGGAGCCAGGGCGGACGGCAGCTGGCCCGCGTGCTCCGCCAGGACGCGCTGGAGCGCCTGTTCCCCGTGCTCGCCTCCGTAGGGACCGGGATCGGCGAGTGGCTCAGTAGTGTTGTTGGTCTGGACATGCAGACGGCGGCCATCGGGTATGGCGCCGTGATTCTCGTATGCGCCGTGGCGCTCCGGTGGCTGACGGCGGAACCTCACAAGACCAGAGGTCCGGTGGATGCGGCTTCGTAAGCTCCTGGCCCCAACGGGCCTCGTCATTGCGCTCGCGTTTCCCCAGGCGCTCACCGGCCAGACGGCCGCCGTGGCGCCGGCCCCGCCCGTCCCGCCGGTCCCCCAGGGCGGCGGGCAGGCGGTGGTCACGGGGACGTCGAGCAGCACCTCCGATCGGGAGGCCAGCCTCACGTTCTTCCTGTCGGACGGCAGCCGCCAGGTGATCACCCTGCGGGCCGGCTCGGTCCTGGCCAACGGTCAACGCATCGCGACGTACGCCCGGGATGGCGACGTGGAGCGCGAGTTCCGCCGGCTCGTGGCGTGGACGAGCACGCTTCCTCCTGACGAGGCGGTGGCCGCCACCAAGGCCTGGGCGGTGGAAGGCACGTTCGACGGGCAGGATCAGGTCGCGCTGAGCGCCATCTCCGGACAGTTCGCCACGCTCGCGGCGGGGGAGACCGTGCCGGCGCCGGTCTTCCCGTCCGACGCGGCCCTCGAGGCCGCATCCGTCGGCGCCCGCGAGGCGCGCGACGCCGCGCGGCATGCCCGGGACGAGGTCGCCCGCATCCGGGACCGCATCCGCGTCAGCGTGCGGGACCAGATCCGCGACAACATCCAGGTGCAACCCGAGCCTGCCGCGAATATCGTGGCGCCGCTGGGCGGTCTCGCGTCCGGGGCGCTTGGCCTTGGCGGGACGTTCCTGGCGCTCTGCGCCATCGCGTTCGGCGCCAGCTTCTTCGCGGGCCGGCAGATTGACGTCATGGCCGATACGGTCTCGACCTCTTTTGCGCGGTCGTTCTTCGTGGGGCTGTTCGCCCAGCCCCTCATCCTGCCCGTCCTGGGCGCGCTGATCGTGGGCCTCACCATCACCGTGGTCGGCATTCTGCTGGTGCCGGTGGCCATCGTGGCCTTTGCCGCGACGCTCGCGGCGGCGGTAGTCGGCGGCTACCTGGCCGTGGCGCGGGTGGCGGGTTCCGCCTGGATGATGCACCGGCGTGGCGACCACGGGGACAGCTCACTGGGTCTGCTCCGGTCCATTGCCTGGGGGCTCGCCATCGTGCTCGCGGTCTGGTTGCCGGCCATTCTGTTCGGATGGGTACCGGTTGCCGGCGACGCGTTGCTGGTGGTGGCGACTCTGGTCACGTGGGCGCTGGCGACGACCGGGTTCGGCGCGGCGGTGCTGACCCGCGGCGGCGTCCGGACCACGTTCGGACGGCGGTTCCACCCCCCGCAGATTCCCTCGGCCACGCTGTACGAGCGGCCGGGCGGCGAGATCTCCACGAGTGAATGGCTGGCCGGGAGGGCCCGGTGAAGCGCGCCCTGATCGCGGCTACCGCGCTGGCGGGTGGCGTCGCGGTCCCCCTGGCCGCGCAGTCCTACCGCACCACGGTGGAGACTCGGCAGGTCACGGGCCCGCTTGCGGTGGATCTCACGTTCGCGGTCGGGGCCCTGCTCGTCCGCCCGGCAACCCATGACGGGAGCTATCGGCTGTCCATGACCTATGCGGAGGACCTGTTCGAGCCGAGAGTCCGGTTCGACGCCGAGCGCGGCCGCCTCGCGGTGGAGCTCGAAGGCGACAAGGTCCGCCTGCACGGCAACGACTTCGACGCGTCCGATCAGCAGCTCGACCTCGCCCTGCCCCGCGACGTCCCGCTGGACCTGGATCTGTCGTTCGGGGCCATCGAGGCCGAGATCGAGTTGGGGGACCTCACGCTCCGGCGGGCGAGCATCCGGACCGGCGCTTCCGAGACCAGGGTGTCGTTCGCGGCGCCCGGTCGCGGGTCGTGCGAGCGACTCACGTTCCAGGTGGGGGCTGCGGAATTCGAGGCGCTCGGACTGGGCAACAGTGGGTGCCGGACGGTGTCGCTCGAGGGCGCGGTGGGCGACATGCATCTCGACTTCAGCGGCGAGCGCCGGACCGGAGACACGCGGCTCCTCATCAAGGTGGGGCTCGGCACGGTCCGGATCAGCGTGCCTGACGATGTGGGTGTCCGGATGACGGCCAGCCGGTTCCTGGCGTCCGTGCACCAGAGCGGACTCGTCAAGCAGGGATCCTACCTCGTCTCCCCCGGCTTCGACGCCGCGGAGGCCAAGCTGTTCATCGAGGTGGAAGCGGCCCTCGGCCGCGTAGACATCAACCGGCTCCGATAGGCCAGGTCAGCTCCGGGCGCCAGGGTTGCCGGGCTCGGTGACTTGCGCCCGGCCGGCCCTCCGGCGAATCTCGGCGGAATGCGCCGCCGATGGCTCGTTCCGCCGACTCCGTTTCGTGGGATCCTCCTCCAGCGCGCCGCGGTGCTCTGGCTGCTCGGCCGCCTGATCGTCGCGTTCTTCGTTCTCATCTACGAGGGCGCGGAGTCGCCGGTCACGGACGCGATCCGTCTTGGTGCCCCTGCGAGCCTTGGCCTCACGGCCGTCGTTGCGACGCTCACCCTGCTCGACGTGTTTCGGCGCCACGAGACCATCCTGCTCGCCAACCTCGGCGTGAGCCGCGTCGGCATCGCGGCGCTGGCCGCGGCGTCGGCGCTCGCGCTCGAGGCCCTGACATGGTTGGTACCGGTCTGACGCCGCGCCTGGCCATCGAGAGCGTCTGGAAGCAGTTCGGCCGGCGCCCGGTGCTGCGTAACGCTTCGGTCTGGGCCTACACCGGCGCGGTGACCGTGTTGTTCGGACGGAACGGCGAGGGGAAATCCACCCTGCTCCGCTGCGGGCTGGGCCTGCTCCGGAAGGACGTCGGCGTCACGATTCTCGGAAACCGGCGGCACCACCACCCCTCGCTGGCGGGTCTGGCGCGCGAAGGGCTGTTCTTTCTTCCCGATCGGGACCTGTTCTCGCCGCAGCTCCCGGTGCGCGCGCACCTCCGGGCGCTCGTGGCCCGTTTCCCCGAAGCGGTTCCGGCGCGCCTCGAGGCGCTCGTCCAGGACCCCGCCATGCTGGATCGCCATGCGTGGCAGCTCTCCGGCGGCGAGCGGCGCCGGGCGGAGGTGGGGTACGCGGGCGCGCGCGGCCCGGTGGTGCTGGTGGCGGACGAGCCGCTCCGCGGCCTGGCGCCGCTCGATGGCCAGGCGGTGGCCGATTATCTTCGCACGCTGGCGGCCGAGGGGTGCGCGGTGCTCGTGACGGGACACGAGGCGCGCGCGCTGCTCGACATCGCCGATCACGTGGTGTGGATGACGGGCGGCACGACGCATCACCTGGGCACGCGGGGGGGCG
>DASWHL010000145.1:0-24515 GCA_036398175.1 Gemmatimonadales bacterium | reverse complement strand
CGTCGTGGGCACGCTCGAAGTAGACGCCAAGCGGCCCACCTTCACGATCGCGGGCGAGCAGCCGTTCGCGGTGCTCGGCGAAACGGCGTTCAAGGTGGGCCGCACGACAGGGTGGACCGGCGGAGAGATCACGGGCACGTGCGTGGACATCATCGCCATCGGCGGCGTGTTCGTCCGGCGCTGTCAGGCGCTCGTGGCGGCCGGCTCGGACGGCGGCGACAGCGGCTCCCCGGTCTTCGGCTCGACCAACCGGAGCGGCAACGTGAACAGCGGCAAGGTCATCCTGTTCGGGATCTTGTGGGGCGGCAGCGTGGACGACGAGAACCCGGAGTTCGTGTACAGCCCCACGTTCAACATCGAGCGTGAGCTGGGACTGCTCCGGACGCACGACTAGCGACCTCGGCGGGCAGGGCGACTCGGCGCTCGTGACCGGCCGCCCTGCCCCGCTTCAAGTGCCGAGCGTCATCACGGGCCGCCGGTGCCGCAGCACGAGCTCGGGCTTCGCGAACAGCTTGATCAGCGCCGCGCCAGCCACGAAGCCGCCGAGGTGCGCCAGGAACGCCACCCCACCGCCGGACTGGCCGCCGGCGATGGCCGGCACGCTGCCGACGAGCTGGAGGAAGGCCCAGTAGAGCAGCATGATCCAGGCGGGCAGCGTCACGCGGGTGAGAAAGAAGCCGAGAAAGATCAGCGTGTGGACCCGCACGCGGGGATAGAGCACCAGATACGCGCCCATCACTCCGCTGATCGCTCCCGACGCGCCGACCATGGGAACGGGTGACGACGGACCGGTGGCCACCTGGGCCGCGGCCGCCAGCAGGCCGCAGAGCAGGTAGAACCCCACGAACCGGCCGTGCCCCATGGCATCCTCGATGTTGTTCCCGAAGACCCAGAGGAACCACATGTTCCCGATCAGGTGGAACCAGCCGCCGTGGAGGAACATGGAGGTGAGCGTCGTGTGCCAGGCCGGCGCCCCTCCAAGCACACACACCGCCCCGCGCCCAAGGGGCAGCTCGTAGCCGTCGGGGACGGTCCCGAGGAGGTCGCCCGGGATCAGACCCAACTCGCACACCGAGCGGGTGAGCGCGGGCTCGGTGCCGGCCCCCTGGAGGACGAGCCAGGCGGCGGCGTTGAGCAGAACGACGCCGACCGTGACGATCGGGGCCAGGTAGGTCGGGTTCTCGTCTTTGTACGGAAACACGCGCGGCGCTCCGCGGCGGTGTGGCCTGCCAAGTCTAGCGCCGACGGCGGCGCAGGGACAGCGCCGGCATGCGGTACATGCCTGGGATGGCTACGCTCATAACATCCTCACTTTCAACCGCTTACGACTCACGCCGCACGCTGTTCCCTGTCATAATGGCGGTAAAACCCGGTATGGCCTTTGCCTCTCCCTTGCGACCGGGCAGGTCCACCACGCATCCAGACATCAGACCTCGAGAGGCAGCTATGGCGCAGAAAGTCATCGGGATTGACCTGGGGACCACCAACTCGGTGGTGGCCGTCATGGAGGGCGGAGACCCGGTCGTCATTCCGAACTCGGAAGGCGGCCGCACGACCCCGTCGGTGGTCGCGTTCACGAAGGACGGCGAGCGCCTGGTGGGCCAGGTGGCCAAGCGGCAGGCGGTCACGAACCCCCGGAACACGGTGTTTTCGATCAAGCGGTTCATGGGACGCCGCCTGAACGAGATCACGGAAGAGAAGAAGCGCGTTCCGTACGGCGTCCTCACCGGCAAGAACGACCTCGCGGTGGTGGACATCGGCGGCAAGCAGTACACGCCGCCGGAGATCTCCGCGATGATCCTCCAGAAGATGCGGCAGACGGCCGAAGACTATCTGGGCCACAAGGTCGAGAAGGCGGTCGTGACGGTCCCCGCGTACTTCAACGACGCGCAGCGGCAGGCCACCAAGGACGCCGGCAAGATCGCGGGACTCGACGTGCTCCGCATCATCAACGAGCCCACCGCCGCGGCCCTCGCCTACGGTCTGGACAAGAAGAAGGAAGAGAAGGTCGCCGTCTTCGACCTGGGCGGCGGCACGTACGATATCTCCGTGCTCGAGCTGGCCGAAGGCGTCTTCGAGGTGAAGTCCACCAACGGCGACACGCACCTGGGCGGCGACGACTTTGACGACCGCGTGATCCACTGGCTGGTGGACGAGTTCAAGAAGGACCAGGGCATTGACCTCTCCAAGGATCCGATGGCGCTCCAGCGTCTCAAGGAGGGCGCGGAGAAGGCCAAGATGGAACTGTCCACCACCACGCAGACGGAGATCAACCTGCCGTTCATCACGGCGGACCAGTCCGGCCCGAAGCACCTGAACATGACGCTCACGCGCGCCAGGTTCGAGCAGCTGGTGGACGACCTGATCCAGCGCACGCTCCCGCCCATGAAGCAGGCGCTCCAGGACGCGGGCCTCCAGCCGTCGCAAATTGACGAGGTGATTCTGGTCGGCGGCTCGACCCGGATCCCCAAGGTCCAGCAGATCGTGAAGGACTTCTTCGGGCGCGACCCGCACAAGGGCGTGAACCCGGATGAAGTCGTGGCGATCGGCGCGGCCATCCAGGGTGGCGTGCTGGCGGGCGAGGTGAAGGACGTGCTGCTGCTGGACGTGACACCGCTGTCGCTGGGCATCGAGACGCTGGGCGGCGTTACCACCGTGCTCATTCAGCGGAACACGACCATCCCCACCAAGAAGTCGGAGATCTTCTCCACCGCCGAGGACAGCCAGACCACGGTCGAGATCCACGTGCTCCAGGGCGAGCGCAAGCTGGCGCGGGACAACCGGACGCTGGGCCGCTTCCAGCTCACCGGCATCCCGCCGGCGCCGCGCGGCATGCCGAAGGTCGAGGTCACGTTCGACATTGACGCCAACGGCATCCTGCACGTCTCGGCCAAGGACCAGGCAACCGCGAAGGAGCAGAAGATCCGGATCGAGGGGTCGAGCGGGCTCTCGGAGTCCGAGGTGGAGCGGATGGTCAAGGAGGCCGAGCAGCATGCCTCCGAGGATCAGGAGAAGCGCGACGAGATTGATCGCCGCAACCGGCTCGACGCCATGGTCTACCAGGTCGAGAAGGACTCCACGGAGTGGGTGGACCGGCTCGACGCCACGAACAAGGAGCGCCTGAACAAGGCCGTGGAGGGCGCCAAGGAGGCCCTGCGCACGGGGTCGCCCGACGGAATCCGCACGGCGCTGGACGAGCTGACGCAGGCGTTCTCGGCGGCCGGCGCCTCGCTGTACGAGCAGACCCAGGCCTCGTCGTCGGAGAGCGCGGGTGCCGGACAGCAACCGCCCCCCGCCGACGAAACGAAACCCGATGACGTCGTGGACGCCGATTACGAAGTCGTAGACGAAAACAAATAACCGGGATGGCCCCGCCGCGACCGGAACCCGGCCCCGGCGGGCGGGTTATCATTGACCATTCCACCCAACGTTCACCACGCAAGCAGGACGATCAGGACTATGGCAACCCGTTCACGAGATTGGCTGAAATTCGGCGGTTTGGTGGGGCTCACGCTCCTCGTGGCCGCCGTGTTCATCGGGGCGCTGGGCTCCCCGACGCGGGCGGCGGAGCCGGCCGCCTTCGTCATGCCGGAACCGCGCGCGGCGGAGGCCACCGCGCTCCCGGCCGCGCAGGAGCGCAGCGCCATCCCCGCGGCCGCGAGCCCGCTCAACGAGCTGGGTGAGTCGTTCACCGCCGTGGCGGACATGATCCGCCCCGTGGTCGTCTTCATCCGCGCCGAGTCCCTGTCGAGCGAGAATCCGCATACCGGCCTGCAGGTCCCGCCGGGCCTCGAGGACTTCTTCTTTCCGCGTGGCCAGCCGCGCGAGCCGCAGCGCCGGCGCGGCACGGGCTCGGGATTCATCATCTCGGCCGACGGCTACATCATGACCAACAACCACGTGGTCGAAGGCGCCACGAAGGTCACCGTCCGGCTGCTCGACAAGCGGCAGTTCCAGGCAAAGGTCGTGGGGCGGGATCCCCAAACCGATATCGCCATCATCAAGATTGACGCCAGGGACCTCCCCACCGCCACGCTCGGCAACTCGGACCACGTCCGAATCGGGGAGTGGGTCCTGGCCGTCGGCAACCCGCTCGGCGAGGCGTTCTCGTTCGCCGTGACGGCCGGAATCGTGAGCGGCAAGGGCCGCCTGCTCGAGGGACTGCCCAACCGGTCGTCCTACAGCATCATGGACTTCATCCAGACGGACGCGGCCATCAACCCGGGCAACTCCGGCGGCCCGCTCGTCAACGTGCGTGGCGAGGTGGTGGGCGTGAACTCCGCCATCGCCTCGGAAAACGGCTTCTATCAGGGGTACGGCTTCGCCATTCCCGCCAACCTCGCGCGGGTCGTGGGCAATCAGCTGATCGCCGAGGGGCGGGTCCGCCGGTCGGTCCTCGGTGTCGCGATTGACGACGCGGACGAAGAGGACGCCGCGTACGCCGGCTTCGACGAGGTCCGCGGCGTGGTCGTGAACGACTACTCGATGCCCAACAGCCCCGCCGAAAAGGCGGGCATCGAGCCGGGAGACCTGATCGTCGAGCTGGACGGAGAACCGGTCTACTATGTCGCCCAGCTCCAGCAGCTCGTGGGCTTCAAGGCACCGGGTTCCACGGTGAAGGTGACCGTGATCCGCAAGGGCGGCGTACGGCGCACCACCACCGTGCGGCTCATCGAGGCGCCGAACGAGCAGGTGGCGCAGGCGGCCACCCGCGAGCGGGAACGTCCGCGCGAGGACACCGCGGGCACCACCACCGCGCTCGGCATCAGTGTGCGCCAGCCTCCCAGCGAGATCGCCAGTCGCCTCGGGGACGACCTCACGGGCGTCGTCGTCATGGACGTAGAGGCGGGCAGCCCGGCCCAGGACCGGCTCAACCCGGCCCGCAACGGCATCAGCGACATCATCACGCACGTGAACGGGACGCGGGTCCGTACCGTGGACCAGTTCGAGCAGGCCATCCGGGCGGCACGCCCGGGCGAGATCGTGTCGCTCCGCGTCTATAACGCGACCGTGGAGCAGTCCCGCGTGGAGCGGGTGCGGGTACCGCGATAAGGGGGCAGCGAGGGCGGTGAGGGCAGGGAGGGCAGAGAAGACTACTTCTCTGCCCTTTCGCGTCGGCGCCCTCGTGCGCAGGACGTTGGGCAGCCACGCCAACCGGGGGCCAAATGCGCAGAACCTTGCTCACGTTGACCCTCATCGGCACTGCGTGCCAATCCTCGGCGCAGCAGCGTGGACTTCAGTGGTCGCTGATCATCCCGCCAGGCCGTGGTGCCTTCGAGGACGCGTGGCAACCGGATCGCTGGCCAATGGGTGCCCACCCCATCGCGGGGCCGGACGGCCGACTTTTCATGGTGGGGATCAGCACGGTCTGGGAGTCCCCCGACGGGCTGAGCTGGGTGATCGCCAGCCACCTCCCTGAACCCGCGCGGCTCGGAAGCCAGTCCATCGAGCACCTGGGGCGCCTGTGGCTGGTCGGAGGGCAAGTCGGCGGCCAGTTCACTTCAACGGTATGGTCATCCACCGATGGACGCCGCTGGCACCAGCACGCCGATGCCGCGTGGCCGGGCCGCCGCGGCGCGGGCCTCGTGTCCTTCCATGGGTGGTTGTGGCTGTTCGGCGGTGAGAATGCTGCTCAGCTCCGCGACGTCTGGAGAACGCGAGACGGTAGCGAGTGGCAGCAGGTAACGGCGCGCGGTCCCTGGGTGCCCGAATCACAACCCACTCCCGTGGCGTTTCGAGACTCCCTCTGGGCCTTCGGCGGCGGTTCCTGGACGGCCCGCCGTGCTGACGTCTGGGTCTCTGGTGACGGCGAACACTGGGCGCGCGTTGCCGACTCAGGCGCGTGGGGACCCCGTGTGTACGCCGGGGCGCTCGGGTTTGACAATCAACTGTGGATCCTTGGCGGCGTCCGCCCCGACGGGTGGCGACTCAACGATGTCTGGAGCTCCCGGGATGGCCGGGAGTGGCACCAGGTCACGGTCGCCGCACCGTGGACCCGCCGCGCGGGGAATCGTTCGGTTGTCTATCGCGGCGCTCTGTGGCTCTTCGGTGGCAAGGGCAAGGAGCAGGACGGGGAGAGTGGATACGCCAGCGATGTATGGCGGTTGGATCGCGAGCCGTGACGAGATGATGTGTGCCGGCCAACCGGGCGATGCAGCGGCCGGCGCTCGAGTCGGTCGCATGATGCGTGCATTGCCCGCAATGATCCTGCCGTCGCGAGGCCCTGGCGCAACGCACGGCCAGGAGGCTAGGCGGCAACGTCGCCTCCCCATGCCGGGCGAACGGCCTCGACCCGGAGCCGATCCTTGCCATTGCCCACGGACGACGCACGATTGACACGATACGACTCGTCGCGCCCCAGCTCGCCCGCGGACGCTAGAACACCCTGAAGAGGAAGAGCAGGCCGACGATCACCGCGACCGCGATCACGAGCGGCGCGAGGAACACGGCCCGGAACAGGTTGTGGTCGTACTTGAGGTGCATGTAGAAGCCCACCACGAGCACGAACTTGGCGGCGGAGAGGATCAGGAGGGTGGGCGGCAGGACCACGCGCAGCGCCGGGATGTAGAAGACGCCGACCTCGACGATCGTGATGACGGCCAGGAGGGCGGCGATCACGAGATACGTCCGGGTGGACGCGTGCGCCGCCGGGGCGTGCTGCGTATCGGAATGCTCGGTCATGTCTCCCTCACGCGGCCGGCAGCGGCGTGGTCTGGATCAGATAGACGACGGTGAAGATCACAATCCACACCACGTCCACGAAGTGCCAGTAGAGGCCAGCGATCTCCACGTTGACCGCCTTCTCCGGCCCGAGCTTCCCCTGAAACGAGCGGATCAGCAGCGTCGTGAGCCACAGCACGCCCACGAAGACGTGCGCGCCGTGAAATCCGGTGAGCGTGAAGAACGTGGAGCCGAACAGGTTGGTGGTGAACCCCAGACCCTGGTGCACGAAATGCTGGAACTCATAGACCTGGAAGCCCAGGAAAATGGCGCCCAGGAACGCGGTCGTGGCGAGCCAGACCCGCGCCCAGACCCGGTCGCCCCGCTGGACGGCGGCAAGCGCCAGCACCATCGCGAGGCTCGACATGAGCAGGTCGAACGTACTCACCGACGTGAGCGGGATGTTCAGGATCTCGCGCGTGGTGGGGCCGGAAACGGAACGTCCCTGATACACGAGGTACGTGGCAATCAGCGATCCGAACAGCAGGCACTCGGACCCGATGAAGGTCCAGAAGGCGACCTTCCGGTTGTCGAGTCCCGTGCTGGTGTGATGGGCGACGGCGGCGTGGCTCATCTCAGACCTCGAAGGGCTCGAATGCCCACTGGTAGATGCTGACGACCGTCACGAGCGCGCCGGCCAGCGCCGTCGCCACGCTCGGCCAGAGGCTGTGGTGCAACAGGGCCCCGACAGCCATGATGATGATCCCGAACGCCGTGCACAGCGGCCAGATGGAGCCCCCCGGCACGTGGATGGGCTCCGGGGGCACCGCCGGCAGCGGCGACGGCTCCATCCCGCCCTCACGCCACAGCGGCAGGCCGTCCTTGACCGTGGGAATGACCGAGAAATTGTAGACCGGCGGGGGCGAATCGGTGGCCCACTCGAGCGTGGCGGCGCTCCATGGATTTGGCCCGGGCGCGGCCCCGCCGCGGCGGCTCACCAGGATGTTGGCGATGAACACCAGCAGCGCCACGCCGGTGAGCAGGGCGCCCGCGGTCGAGAGCAGGTTGTACGTGTCGAGCCCCAGCTCTCCGCCGTACGTGTAGATGCGGCGCGGCATGCCCAGCAGCCCGCTGAAATGCATCGGGAAGAACGTGAGGTTCATCCCGGCGAACATGAGCCAGAAGTGGAGCGCGCCGAGGCCTTCCCGGAGCGTGTGCCCGAACACCTTGGGCCACCAGTAGTACATCCCGGCGAACAGGCCGAAGACCGCGCCGCCGAACAGCACGTAGTGGAAGTGCGCCACCACGAAGTACGTGTCCGTCTGCTGGAGATCCGCGGGCGGCGACGAGTGCATGACGCCGGACAGCCCGCCGATGATGAACAGTGAGATGAACCCGACCGCGAACAGCATGGGGCTCCGGAACTCGAGCCGCCCGCCCCACATGGTGCCGATCCAGTTGAAGATCTTCACGCCGGTGGGCACCGCGATGAGCATGGTGGACGCCGAGAACACGGAGTCCGCGATGGGCCCGAGGCCCGTCGAGAACATGTGGTGCGCCCACACTCCCCACCCCACCACCCCGATCAGCACGCCGGAGTACACCACGACCGCGTAGCCGAACAGCGGCTTCCGGGAGAACGTGGGCAGCACTTCCGACACGATGCCCATGGCGGGCAGGATGAGGATGTAGACCTCGGGGTGGCCGAACAGCCAGAACAGGTGCTGCCAGAGCAGCACGTCGCCGCCCGCGCTCACATCGTAGAACCTGGTGCCGAACACGCGGTCGAACATCAGGAAGACGAGCCCGATCGTGATCACCGGGAACGCCGTGATGATCAGGAACTGCGTCACGAAGCTCATCCACGTGAACACGGGCATCCGCATGAGCTTCATGCCCGGCGCGCGCAGGTTGATGATGGTCGTGATGAAGTTGAAGCCCGCCGCGAGCGAGGCGACCCCCAGGATCTGGAGGCCGAGCACCCAGAAATCAATGTTGGGCCCGGGCGAATACTGCGCCGAGGTCAGGTTGGCGTAGCCGAACCAGCCGCCGTTGGGGGCCACGCTGAGCGCGCCCGCCCCGAACAGCGGGCCCACGAAGAAGCTCGCGTTCATGAACAGGCCGCCCAGCAAGAACACCCAGTAGCTGAAGGCGTTGAGCCGCGGGAACGCCACGTCCCGCGCGCCGATCTGGAGCGGGATGATGAAATTGAAGAACGCGGCCGAGAGCGGCATGATGGCCAGGAAGACCATCGTGGTGCCGTGCATCGTGAACAGCTGATTGTAGAATTCCGCGCTCACGAGCGTGTTGCCGGGGGCGCCGAGCTGGAGGCGAATGACGAGCGCCTCCAGGCCGCCCACCAGGAAGAAGAAGAACGCGGTGACCCCATAGAGGATCCCGATCCGCTTGTGATCGGTCGTAGTGACCCAGCTCCAGAGGCCGGTGGGCGCCGTCGGCACGGTGTCGGTGTGCGGCATGGTGGGGATCGCCATGGCGCTAGTTCCTGCTCCGGAGATACGCGACCAGCGCCGCGATCTCGTCGTCGGTGAGGGCGATCTTCGGCATCAGGCTCCCCGGCTTCTCCGCGAGGGGATCCCGCAGCCAGCGCGCGAGGCCCGCCGAGTCGTTCGGCAGGATGCCGGACGCGAGGGTCGCCCGGCTGCCCACGTGCGACAGGTTCGGGCCGAGCACGCCGCCCGAGACACCCGCCATGGTGTGGCAGGCAATGCAGGAGTGGTTGCCGGGGTCGCGGATGCGCCGGTACGCCGCCTCACCAGCCAGGATCAGCGCCGCGCTGGAGTCCGGCAGGGTGGGCGGCGCCGTCTGCGACGCCACCCAGGCGGCGAACTCGCCCTGGGACTGCACCGTCACGCGGAGCCGCATGTTGGCGTGCGACTCGCCGCAGAACTCCGCGCACTGGCCCAGATAGGTTCCCAGGGAATCAGGCATGAGCGCGAGGCGGGTGATCCGCCCCGGCATCGCGTCGCGCTTCCCGTGCAGTTTGGGCGCCCAGAACGAGTGAATCACGTCCGCGGACGTGATGGCCAGCGCCACCGGCCGCCCCTGCGGGAGGTGCAGCTCGTTGGCGGTCACGATGCCCAGCTCCGGATACCGGAACTCCCACCACCACTGATGGCCGACCACCTCGACGTGGAGCGCGTCGGGCGGGGCGTCCCCCTTCACGGCGAAGATCGCCTTGACGGTGGGGACGGCGATGGCCACGATGATCGCGGCTGGCGCCAGGGTCCAGGTGATCTCGACGAGGGTGTTGCCGTGGATCTGGCGCGGCTCGCCCGCCCCGGGCCGCTTCCGGAATCGGATCAGCGTCACCAGGAGGGCCGTCTGCACCACAGCGAAGACGACCACGGCCCACCAGAAGATCTGGCGGTACAGGGCGTCAATGGCGCTCCCCGAATCAGAAACCGGGTGCAGGGTGGACTGCGGATACGGATCGCCGGAACACGCGCCAAGGAGGAGCGGCGTTAGCAGGAGGAGGCCGACCCGCCAGGGTACGGCACGAAAACCACGCAGGAAGGCTCTGCCCATTCCTCGCTCGAGCTGCGGTGGAGGCTGATCAGTCGGTGTCTGGATGCGCCCGCTGGAGGCGCAAGCACGGCAACGTAGTCGAGCGTGGTGGCCAGGTCAATTGCGGGCAACTTCAATTCCGACTAGGACTTCCCCATTTTTTCGTCGCGTTGGGGCCCGCCGGAGGCGTGAGGCCATGGCTGGACGGTCCGAACGGGGAGGCTTACCATACCAGATGCTTGACGAAGTGAAGCGGCAACTCCAGGCCGAGGTCGAGGAGCTGAACCACGAGCTCACCGTGGCGCTGCCCGCGACCCTCAAGAAGGCCATCCAGAACGGCGACCTCCGCGAGAACGGGGATTACCACGCCGCGCTGGAGCGGCAACAGTTCATTCAGGCCCGACTGAGCCAGCTGCGGGCCCGCCTGGGCAAGCTCTCCCAGATTGACCTCTCCAAGGTCCCGCAGGGCAAAGTGGGGCTCGGCTCGCGTGTGAAGGTGAAGGACATGGGAACGGGCGACACCGAGGAGCTCGAGTTGGTGATCCCGGAGAACATGGACTTCGACCGGGGGCACATCTCCGTGTCGTCCCCCCTTGGCCGCGGTCTCGTGGACCGCGCAGTGGGGGACGTCGCCGTCGTGCAACTCCCCGCCGGCGTCCGGAAGCTCAAGATCCTGACGCTCCGCACCATGCACGACCAGATCGCCGACGCCGCCAGTACCGGCTGACGCCGGCCGGGCTCCGCATCAGCTCGATAGGGACGCCCTCCGGCGCGTGGCCGTGCACGGAGACCGACCACTTGCCGGCGTGACCCGCGGTCATTAAATAACTGACCATGGGACAGCTACAACCGACACACCGAGCGCGGTCGCCGGAGGCCAAGAGTGTACGGCGCGCCCAGATCCTCGACGCGGCGGCCACCCTGCTCGAGAAGGTCGAGCTGGACGCGGTCGTCATGGACGACGTGGCCCGGAAGGCGGGCGTCGCCAAGGGCACTCTGTACCTCTATTTCCGCACCAAGGAAGAGCTGTTCCTCGGCCTGCTCGAGCGCGCCTTCGAGGCCTGGTTCGACGAGCTGGACGCGCAGCTGGCCGTGGGCCAGGGATGGATCCAGGCATCGGCCCTCGCGGACCTCGTGACCACCACCCTCACCCCGCGACTCCTGTTCCGGCGGCTGCTCGCGCTGCTCGGCCCGGTGCTCGAGCACAACCTCCAGGACGATCGGGCCCTGCGGTTCAAGTGGCGGATCGCGGGCCGGCTGGCCATGACGGGCGCCCTGCTGGAGCGCCGGACGGTCTACCTCAGGCCCGGGGATGGAGCGCGCCTGCTGTTGCACCTCCAGGCGCTCGCCGCCGGCATCCAGACACTGGCCGAGCCGGCGCCACCCGTGCGGAGAATCCTTCAGGCGCCGGGCCTCGATGTCATGCGGATGGAGTTCGAGCGGGAATTCCGGGCGACGGCGCGCGCCCTGCTCACGGGACTGGAGCGCACCAATTGACGTCCTGCCAGTAACGCGACATGACAATGTCATTATGACGACAGTTCTTATCACCGGCGCGTCGGGCGGGATTGGGCTCGCGCTCGCAAGACGTTACGCCACAGATGGATGCGACCTCATCCTCGTGTCACGCTCCCGCGAGCGGCTGGCGGTTGCCGCCAGCGAGCTGAGCCGGGTGCATGTGGACACGATCGTCGCGGATCTCGCCACCGCCGAGGGCCCGGAGGTCGTGGCTGCGGCCGTGCAACGGACCGGCGTCGCGGTCGGCATCCTGGTGAACAACGCCGGGGCAGGCCTCCAGGGCCCATTCGTCACGACGTCCCTCGATCGGGAGCTGGAGCTGGTCCGGCTCAACGTCGGCGCCCTCCTCCACCTGACCAAACGGCTGCTGCCCGGCATGCGGGCCCGGGGCCGCGGCCACGTCGTGAACATCGCCTCGGTGGCGGCATTTCTCCCCGGGCCCTATCAGAGCGTGTACTACGCCAGCAAGGCCTTCGTGCTGTCGTTCTCGGAGGCGCTGGCCGAGGAGCTGCGTGGCACCGGGATCGGGGTGACGGCGGTCTGTCCCGGGCCCACCGCCACCGGGTTCCACGCGGCGGCCGGGGTCCGGCGCGCGCGACCATTCCGTCCGCGCTCCTTCATGACGGCCGAGGCGGTGGCCGAGGCGACCGTGCGCGGAGTCCGGCGGAACCGCCGCATCGTGGTACCGGCCCTGACCCACCGGCTCCTCGTGCTTGCCATCCGTCTGGCGCCCCGGCGGCTCGTGGCGTGGGGTTCAGGCGTCGCAAGCGAACCGGCGACCTAGGCAGGCGTTCCTGCCCGTCCAGTCCGCCTCGTCTGCCCGATCAGGACCGCGACGCGGCCTCGAGGTAGAGCACGATCCGCTGCATCTCGTCCTGATTCAGCACCGTACCGAGCAGGTGCTCCATGCGCGTGTTCATGCGCCGGACGACCGCCACCCAGTCTTCCGGCGAGTGTTGGCCGGGGTCGGGCAGCCCGTGACACGCACCGCATTTCTGGGCGAACAGCAGCCGCCCGGGCGCGTCGGGCAGCCAGCCAGGCGTGACCTGAAGGGCGTTGGCGAGCATGTAGTCGAGGATGACCACGCGCTCGGCGGCGGTGGGGACGGCAATCTGGTAGGCCGTATCGAGACTCGACATCCGGAGCCACATGCGCCGCAGCACCACCGGCCAGTCGGTCGAGGAATGCGCCGACGGCGCCGGCAGGCCGTGGCAGGCCTGCCCACAGTACTGGGTCGTGAGCTGCGCACCCCGGCTCTCGGGGTCGGGCAGGTCGCTCGGCGAGAGCGCGACCGGCATGTTCACCATGGCGCTCGCGAGGATCACGTTGTCCGCGGCGGGCGGCGCCTGCCGTTCGGCCTCCGGCGTCTCGGCCGCGCACGCCGCCAGCCCGAGGGCGACACCGGCCGCCACAATCGTCCCCAGCACCCGTCCTGCCCGAGTCCAGCGCATGGCCACTCTCCCTGATCGGTCCGCGTTGAGAACCACCCGCGCCAGTAAGAGATTGCGAAAACGACCCGAACGCAACTGCCCGGCAGGGGAGTTCCGCACCAGTCGGGCGTGGGACCCCTCCGGCCGCTGCAGTTCGCGAGTACGGCGGGCTGGCAGCCCGGGCACCGCTCCCTGACGCGGCCTGCGGGCCCCACGCCCGACTGGTGCGGAACTCCCTCCCTGCATCCCTCCGCGCGACGTACCGCAGAGCTTTCCTAGCTGCGGCGGGGCGGCTCCAGCCGCGTCAACCGGATCAGGTTGATGCGGAACCGCGCCAGGATGGTGTAGAGCATCCCCACGCACACCAGGCCGAAGACGACGTTGGCGATGCGCAGCACCTGCGGCCCCGTGAGATCCGCCCACACGGCCCCCGCAAACAACCCGGCGTTGGCCAGCACGAGGAGGATGCGCACCTCCGTGGGCCCGAAGATCCCGAAGCCGAGGTCGAACTGCCCGAACACCGACGACTCGAGGTACACGTTGATGGACAGGCAGAGGTAGAGAATCACGAGCAGCAGCGCCACCGGCAGACTGACATACGGCGACAGGCCGATTCCGGCGCCGATGATCGCCGTGTTGATGGCATCCACCATGTGATCGAGGTAGTAGCCGTACTTGGGCCGCTCGATCTGGCGGACCCGGGCCAGCGTGCCGTCGAGGCTGTCGCCGAACCAGTTCAAGAACAGCCCCGCGCTCGCGAGCCACAGCCAGCCGGGATGCCGGAGCGAGAGGCCGTAGCCCGCGGCCACCGTGAGCGCGCCGAGTACGCCGCAGGCGGTCAGGTGATCCGGCATCCAGCTCCGGGGGAGCCGGGCGGCGGTCCATCGCAGGAGACGCCGCTCCGGCTCCGCCGTGAGGAACGTCATTTGTCGTTTCGCCGTTTCCATGCGAGCCTCGCAGACGGGAGGATCATCACCGCGAACAGCACCACCAGGATCCACGTCGGGATCTGGATCACCACGCCGAGCCACGCGAGCAGGACGTACCGCGGGAACCGGCCCACCGCGATCGCGGCCAGGTATCTCCCCAGCGGGTAGTGCTCGGCGAACGCCATGGCCTTGAACGGGAAGAACGGGAGCGGCGTCACGCCCGACGCCGCCAGCACGAGGAACGGCACCCGCTTGAACCACGCGCGCATCCACCCGATGGAGCCCTGGGCGAAGAACGCCTTGTGCTGCACGCGCCGGATGAGCGGCACGAACACGCGGTGGTCCACCCAGGCCGCCGCCACGGTGCCGGCGGTGGCGATGGCCGCGGTGAGCCAGATGCCGTAGCGCGGCCCGTACCACAAGACGACGGGCTCGTGCGGAACGATGGCCATGGCCACGTTCGACAGGAACGCGTACCCGAACAGCGTGGCCGCAAGCGCGAGCGGAATCGTGGCCCTCCCCCGGGGGAGTCGGTAGATTGGCCGCGCACCCAGGATCGGACGCGGCACGGTGTTCGCGCTGGAAGATATTACCAAGCGTTACCCAGGCGTGACCGCGCTGGCGGGCGTGCACCTCGCCCTGGCGCCCGGCCACGTGCACGGGCTGGTGGGTGAGAACGGCGCCGGCAAGTCCACGCTGCTCCGGATCCTGGCGGGGGCCGCGCAGGCGGACGAGGGGCGGATCCTGCTGGATGGCCACCCCGTGCGCTTCCCCTCGCCGCGGCAGGCGCTCGAGGCCGGCATCACGGTCATCTATCAGGAGCTGGCGCTCATTCCCGAGCTCGAGGCGGATGCCAATCTCTTCCTCGGGATGGAACGCGGCCGGTACGGGCTGCTGGATCGCGCGGCCATGCGGCACGCGGCGCGCGAGACGCTGGCGCGGCTGGGCCTCACGCTCCCGGCGCCCGGCGTCCCGGTGCGGTCGCTCTCCGTGGCCAGACGGCAGCTCGTCGAGCTGGGGCGCGCGCTCGTGCGGAACGCGCGGGTGATCGCGCTGGACGAGCCGACCGCCACGCTCACGCCGGGCGAGGTGGCCCACCTGTTCGCGCAGGTGCGCGCGCTCCGGGACGCGGGCAGCGCCATCGTGTTCGTCTCGCACCGCCTGGACGAGGTCCGCGCCATCGCGGACGACCTCACCGTGCTGCGCGACGGCCGTACGGTATGGACCGGGCGGGCCGCCGACGTGGACGACGCGGCGCTCATCCGTCTGATGGTGGGCCGCGACGTGGAGTATGCGCGGCAGCCCGCCGCCCGCGCCGCCGCCGCCGAGCCGCTCCTCGTGGTCCGCGGCCTGTCGCGGGAGCCGGCGTTCCGGAACGTAGACCTCACGCTCCACGCCGGCGAGATCGTGGCGCTGGCGGGACTCGTGGGCGCGGGGCGCACCGAGGTCGCGCGCTGCCTGGCGGGCGTGGACCGGCCCACCCGCGGCACGCTCACGCTCGACGGCCGCGCCTACGCGCCCGCGTCGCCGCGCGCCGCGGTGTTTCGTGGCGTCGTGTATCTCCCGGAAGACCGCAAGCGCGACGGCCTGGTGCTCGGCCTCCGGGTGCGCGAGAACGTCACGCTGCCCGTGCTCGAGCGCTGGAGCCGCGCCGGGGTCGTCCGGGTTGGCGACGAGCGCGCGGCCGCCGCCGACGCGACGGCCCGGGTGCAGCTCCGCCCCCCCGACATCGAGCGCGAGACCCGGACGCTGTCCGGCGGCAACCAGCAGAAGGTGGTCATGGCCCGCGCGCTGCTGGCGGAGGCGCGCGTCCTGATCGTGGACGAGCCCACGCGCGGCGTGGACGTGGGAGTCAAGACCGAGCTGCACCGCCGCATCCGGATGCTCGCGGACGAGGGGCGCGCCGTCCTGCTGATCTCCTCGGAGCTGCCCGAGGTGCTGGCGCTGGCCGACCGGATCGTCGTGATGCGGGAGGGACGCGTGACCGGCACGCTCGCGGCCGCCGGCGCCACACCCGAGGCCATCATGACCCTCGCGGTGGCCGCGTGACCGGCGGCGCGCGCTGGGTCGCGCGCTACGGAGTCGGGATCGCGCTGGCGGCGCTGGTCCTGGCCGGCGCGGTCGCCGTGCCCGGCTTCTTCACGCGCGAGAACCTCACGACCGTTCTGCTCCACGTCTCGATCAACGCCATTCTGGCGCTCGGCATGACGTTCGTGATCGTCACCGCGGGGATTGACCTCTCGGTGGGATCGGTGCTGGCGCTTGCGGGCGTGCTCGCGGCCGCCACGCTCACGAGCGGCCCGGTGCTCGACACCGTGGGCGTGCCCGGCGCCGCCGTGGCCGCGATCGTGGTCGGGATCGGTCTCGGGATGGCCGCCGGCGCCCTGAATGGCGCCGTCATCGCGTGGCTGGGCGTAGCGCCGTTCATGGTGACGCTCGCGGGCATGACCATCGCGCGCGGGCTGGCGCGCCTCTTCACCGGCGGCGTGCCGATCGGCTTCCCGGCCCGGGACGACCCGCGCTTCGACGCGAAGGTGGCCGCCCTCGACGCGCTCAACGTCCTGGGTGGCGGGCGGATTCCCGTGCCCGGGCTCCCGCGCGGGTTCCCCGTGCCGGCACTCGTCATGATCGTCCTCGCGGTCGCCGCGGCGTTCGTGCTGACCCGCACGCGGTTCGGCCGCTACGTCTACGCGGTGGGCGGCAACGAGGAGGCCGCGCGGCTGGCCGGAGTGCCGGTGCGCGCCGTCAAGCTCGCCGTGTACGCCATCGCGGGCGCCTGCGCGGGCCTCGCGGGCGTCCTGCTGGTGGGCCAGCTCCGCTCGGGCGGCCCGGACGCCGGCATGCTCTACGAGCTGAACGCCATCGCGGCCGCGGTGATCGGCGGGGCCTCGCTGTTCGGCGGCATCGGCACCGCCGCCGGCGCGCTCGTGGGCGCGCTGCTGATCGGTGTGCTCAACAACGCCCTCGACCTGCTGGGCGTGCAATCGTTCTGGCAGGAGATCGTGAAGGGCGGGATCATCCTGCTCGCCGTACTGTTCGACGTGTGGACCAAACGGGGGATGCGCCGTGCGTAGGATCCGTCTTGCCGCTCTGACCGCGCTCGCCATGATCGCGCCCCAGCTGGACGCGCAGGACCGGCCGATCCGCGAATGGCTTATCCGCGGTCCGATTTCCGCCGACACCGGCAGGGCCGGCGTTCTGCGCGACTATCTCGCGGCGGAGGCCACGATGCTCCCGGCGGCGGATGATACGGTGGCCGGCGGCCCGTTCCGGCTCGTCGCGGCGGACTCCGCCGGGCGCGTCAACCTGAACCTGCTCGCGGGTCCGTCGGACTGGAGCGTGGCGTACGCGCACACGTACGTGTGGTCGCCGGACGAGCGCGCGGTGTTGCTGGTCATGGACAGCGACGACGACCTCGTGGCCCGCGTGAACGGCCAGCGGGTGTGGGTCCACGTCGTGCCGCGCGGCATCGGCCCGGGGCGGGATACGGCGCGTGTCCGGCTGGCCCAGGGCTGGAACAGCGTGCTGCTCAAGGTGGTGAACCGCACGGGCGGCTTCGACCTCCTTGCCCGGCTCGCGCCGGCGCCGGGCGGCGGCGCGGTGGACGATCTCCGCCTGGACGTGACGCGACCGACGGATCGCGCCGGACGCGCGGTGACGCGCCACCACTATCCGGCACGCACCGTGGACGTGGGGCCGCTCACGGTTTGGGGCACGGCCCGCTGGCGGGACGACGCCCTCGAGGTAGCGGCCGTCGTGGCGGTCACCGGCTGGGGCCCCGACACGATCCGGAACGCGCGTGTCACGCTGCGGTCCGGGAACACCGCCGTCTTCGACACCACGCTCGTCACGCTCCCACCCGGCGAGGTCGCGGCCCTGCCCCTGCACGCCACGTTCGGCGCGCTCCGCGCCTCGGCGCTGGGCGGGCGGCAGTTGGCCGCGCGGACCCGCTGGGACCGAACCGACCGCACGACACGGCTCTTCGTGGATCCCGAGCCGCTGCTCCGCGCGCACGGCGCGGCGGTGGACCTCTTCGACCAGCGCGACACGCTGCCCACGCCCGCCCGGCTCGATGCCGTCCTGATCGTACCGGCCGAGTTGGATGGGCTTACCGTGGACCTGATCGAGCGGGGCATCGGGTCCGGCGCCGAGGTGATGGTGAACGGCGCGGCGGTGCCCCGGAGCAACGGTCGCGCCGCGCTCTGCGCTCCGTGCCGCACCGGCGACACCGTGCGCGTCGCGGTGCGGCCGGACCCGCGGCGGCCCCTGTGGCGCGCGCCCCAGGCGCGCGTGCGCGACGCCGGGTTCCCCGAGTACGCCGACGGCCATCGCTGGGCCGCGCAGCTCGGCGAGCCGGTTTCCGAGACGGCCCGGCCGGACGCCGCCGCGTGGCTCCGCGCGGTCGGCACCCCGGCCCACGCACCCCTCCGGGCGGCGGCGGCGGACGCCTTCCGGCCCGCCGCGGCCGCCTTGCGGCGCGACACGCTGTGGCTCGTCGGGAACTCGCACATTGACGCGGCGTGGCTGTGGCGCTGGGAGGAGACGATTGACGTGATCCGCAACACGTGGCGCACGTCGCTCAAGCTGGCGGAGATCTTCCCGGGGTACGTGTTCGCCGGCAGCAGCGCCGCGTTCTACGACGCGATGGATCGGCTGGAGCCCGCGCTCGCGGACTCGCTCGTGGCGGCCACGGACCGCGGCGGGTGGGCTCCCGTGGGCGGGTGGTGGGTGGAGCCCGACATGAACCTGTCGGCCGGCGAGTCGCTGGTGCGGCAGGGGCTCTACGGGCAGCGCTACTTCCAGCGCCGGTTCGGCCGCCGCTCCACGGTGGCCTGGACGCCCGACACGTTCGGGTATCCCTGGACGCTGCCGCAGATCCTCGCGGGCTCGGGGTTCACGTCGTTCGTGACCCAGAAGATCCGCTGGAACGACTCCACCGACTTTCCGTACAACGTGTTCTGGTGGGAAGGCCGGGACGGGACGCGCCTCCTGTCATACATCCCCTACGGCTACACGCACAATCTCGATCCCGCGTCCCTCGTGGAGGAGCGCGCCGAAGACCGCGGGCGCTCGGGGATCGGCCAGCAGATCGTGCTGTACGGCGTGGGCGACCACGGAGGCGGACCCACGATCACCATGCTGGAACGGGCCGAGCAACTGCGGCGCGTGCCCGCGTTCCCGGCCGCCCGGTACGCCGGGCCGGAGCCGGCGGTGGCCGCCGTGGCGCGCGCCGAGCCCGACTCCGGGTTCCCCATCTGGGACGACGAGCTGTACCTCGAGTACCACCGCGGCACGTTCACGACGCAGGCGGCCATGAAGCGCCGCAACCGCGAAAGCGAGACCCGGCTCCAGGTGGCCGAGGCGCTGGCCGCCCTCGACACGGCGCCCTACCCGCGCGCGGCGCTCGAGGCTACGTGGCGGCGCGTGCTGTTCAATCAGTTCCACGACATTCTCCCCGGCTCCGGGATTGACAGCATCTACCTGGACGCCAACGCCACCTACGACACGGCCTGGACCCTGCTGGACTCGCTCACGACGGCGAGCTTTGCGCGGCTGCGCGGGCGGATGGATACGCGGGGGAGGGGGACGGCGGTGGTGGTGTTCAATGCGCTGGGGTGGGCTCGTGGGGGAAGAGTGGGAGCGACGGGAGGGGATACCACGTGGGGGTACGTGGATTCGGTGCCGGCGTTTGGGGCGCGGGTCGTGCACGTGCCCGGCGAGGTGCGTTCTGCCTCCTGGCGCGGGCTCCCGGCGCCGGAGGCGGGCCCGACGTGGATCGAGAACGCGTTCCTGCGGGTGGAGGTGGACACGACCACGGGCGCGATCTCGCGGATATACGACAAGCGGGCGGGGCGGGAGGTGCTGGCGGCGGGGGCGCGCGCGAACGTCCTTCAGGTCCTCGACGATCGGCCGGCGCAGTGGGACGCGTGGAACCTGATGCCGAATCCGGAAACGTGGGAGGTCACGGCGGTCCGGCGCACCGGCGGGCGGACGGACGCGGATGCCGCGCGCTTCGAGATCGAGCGCGCGTGGGGCAACTCCGTGTTCCGGCAGGCGCTCGTGCTGCGGCGGGAGGCCGACCATCTCGACGTCGAGAACGACGTGGACTGGCACGAGCTCCGGAAGTTTCTCAAGGTGGCGTTCGGCTTTGCGGTGACGCCGGACTCCGCCACCTTCGAGATTCCCTATGGCACCATTGGTCGGTCGGGGCGCCCAACCACGCAGGCGGAGCGCGCCAAATGGGAGGTGCCGGGCCAGCGGTGGGCGGACGTCTCCGCCGGCGGGTACGGCGTGAGCGTGCTGAACGATTCCAAGTACGGGTGGGATTACCGCGAGGGCGTGCTGCGGCTCTCCCTGCTCAAGGCTCCCATCTGGCCCGATTCCACGGCCGACCGGGGCCGCCACCGCTTCCGCTTTGCCATCCTGCCGCACCCGGGGGACTGGAAGGACGCCGGGATCGAGCGACGGGCGGCCGAATACAACGTCCCGCTGCTCGGCGGGGTCGAACCCGTACACGCCGGGCCGCTCGGCCGGACGGTGGGCTTCGGCGGGACCGGAACCGCCGGGGTGAGCGTCACCTGGCTCAAGCGTGCGGAGGACTCCGAGCAGGTGGTGCTCCGCGTGGTCGAATGGCACGGTCGGAGCGCCGACGTGGCGGTCGCCCTGCCCTGCGCGGCCCGCGGCGTCCGACGCGCCAACCTGCTCGAGGATCCGGGCACGTCGCTTGCCGTGACCGGCCGGGAGGCGCGGCTCTCGCTTCGCGCGTTCGAGATCGCCACATTGCTGGTGGAGTGTCACCCATGACCCCGACCCGGCTGCTCCCCATTGCCCTGCTGGCGGCGCTGAGTTGCGCGCGCGCCCCCGACACCGACCGGCCGCAGGTGGGGGTCACGCTGCTCACGGAAGCGCACGTCTTCTACCAGGATCTCAAGCGCGGCATGCTCGCCGCCGCCGACTCGCTGGGGGTGGACCTGCACATCGTGGCGGGCGAGTGGGACCTGGCGCGGCAGACGGCGCAGGTCCAGAGCTTCCTCACGCGCAAGATGGACGCGATCGTGATCGCGCCGGTCAACTCCAGCGGCATCGTGAGCGCGGTGGAGGAGGCGCACGCGGCCGGCGTGCCCGTGTTCACGGCCGACATCGCGGCGGACGGCGGCCGCGTGGTGGCGCACATCGCCAGCGACAATCGGCAGGGGGGCCGGCTGCTCGGCGAGTTTCTGGCCGCGCGACTCGGCGGACGTGGCGCGGTGGCCGTGCTCGACCAGCCCACCATCACCAGCGTGCAGGAGCGCGTGGCCGGCTTCCGCGAGGCGCTCGCCGCGTACCCGGAGATCACGATCGTCGCGGCGCCGGCCGTCGAGCGGGGCCTGCGCGACGTCGCCAAGCAGAAGACCGACAACCTGCTCACCTCCGGCCGGCCGCTCGACGCCATCTTCGGATCGAACGACGACTGCGCGCTGGGCGCGCTGGCGGCGGTGCAGGCGGCCGGGCGACAGGGCATCGTGATCGTGGGATACGATGCCACGCCCGAAGCCCGCACGGCCATCGCGGGTGGCACGGCACTGCTGGCGGACGCCGTCCAGCACCCGGCAGAGATCGGGCGCCGCACGGTCGAGGCCGTGGCCGCCCACCTGCGCGGCGAGCGGGTCCCGCCGGTCATTGCCGTCCCGGTGAGTCTCGTCACCCGGGACTCCCTGCTGGCGGGCCGATGACGCTGATCCGGTTCGAGGGCACTGACGTGGACGTCCGCGGTCGCACGGACGTCGGGCGGATCCGCAAGGTCAACCAGGATCAGTTCCTGGTGGCCGCGCTCCACAAGGTGATTGACATCCACGACACCAGCCTGCCCGCGAACTACCGCGAGCGCTTCGACTCCGGCGCGCGCGCGCTGCTGTTCCTCGTGGCGGACGGGGTGGGCGGCGGTCCGAGCGGGGAGCGGGCCAGCAGCCTCACGCTCGATGCGATCACGCGGTACGTGACGAACTCCATGCGCTGCTTCTACAAGCTCGATCAGCTGGCGTCCATTGACCTCATGGGCGAGCTGGCGTCGTCCGTCATGGAGAGCCACATCGCCGTGCGGGCCGAGTCGGACGACGATCCCGCCGCGCGCGGGATGGCCACCACGGTGACCATGGCTCACGTACTCTGGCCGCGCGCGTACATCGTGCACATCGGCGACAGCCGCTGCTACCATCTCCGCGGCGACATCCTCACGCAGGCCACCCACGACCAGACGGTGAGCCAGGCGCTGGTGGACGCGGGCGCCATGACCGAGGAGCAGGCGGCAACGTCGCCGTACTCGCACGTGCTGACGCAGGCGGTGGGTGCCTCCGACGAGCTGGAGCCCGCGCTGTCCCAGCTGGCGCTCGCCACGGGCGACACCCTGCTCATGTGCACGGACGGCCTGACCAAGCACGTGACCCGGGACGCCATCGTCCGGATCCTCGCGGACCATCCCGGGGCCGAAGCCGCGAGCGCGGCGCTGGTGGACGCGGCGCTGGAGGGCGGGGGGACGGATAACGTGACGGCGCTGGTGGCGCGGTTCCTGGTGCCGTAGCGGGGGGATTGCCGAATGCCGAGGGCCGAGGGCCGAACCGGGAAGGCACAGGAAGGATGACCCGGGCTCTCCGCGCCCCGCTGCTTCTCGCAGCGGTTCTTGCGGGGGTGCCCGACGCCGATCTCGCGGTCATGTCGTTCAACATCCGGTACGGGACCGCGCAGGACGGCGACAACGCGTGGGAGCACCGCCGCGACCTGGTCCTCGCGACGATTGCCGCCGAGGACCCCGACCTTCTGGGGCTTCAGGAAGCCCTGCGGTTCCAGCTCGACGAGATCGGCGCCGCCTTTCCCGCGTATCAGGAGATCGGCGTGGGGCGCGACGACGGGATCGCGGCCGGCGAGTACGCGGCCATCCTGATCCGTCGCGACCGGTTCACGCTCGAGGCGTCGGGCACGTTCTGGCTCTCCGACACGCCCGAGGCGCCGGGCTCGATGACGTGGGGGAACCGGATCCCCCGCGTGTGTACGTGGGCCGTGCTCGTGGACCGCATGACCGGCGGGCGGTTCGCCGTGTTCAATACGCATCTCGACCACGAGTCGCAGCCCGCGCGCGAGGGGGGTACCACGCTCATCGTGGAGCGGATCGGATCGCTCGCTGCGGATGTGCCGGTGCTGGCCCTGGGCGACTTCAATGCCGGCGAGGACAACGCGGCGCTCACGCCCGTTCGCGCGGCCGGGTTCGTGGATGTCTATCGCACGGTGGATCCCGATCCCGCCGGCGACGGGACCTTCGGCGGGTTCCGCGGCGACAGCACCGGGGCCCGGATTGACTATATCTTCGCGCGGGGCCGGTGGACCGTGCGGGCCGCCGACATCCTGCGCCGCCGGTCGGGGGTCCGGGATCCGTCGGACCATTTCCCGGTGACCGCCCGGCTCCGTCTGAACGAGGGGAGGTAGAAACCGGGAGCCCGTCCCGCAATCAAGTGCGGGCCACCATCTCCCTCGCTCGCCGCCGAGCGAGAACGCCGCGTCCACGTCGCGGCGGGAGAACACGCGGAACGCAATCAGCGTCTCGGCATGGGTGATGTGGGGCAGCTTGAGCATCCGGGCCGTGACCAGATCCGCCAGATCCCCGTTGGACTGAGACGCTGAGGCAAGTTACGCATCGGGCGGAGGCGGTTCCAGCGGCACATGCCATTCGGGCTCGTCGCCGCGCGCGAGGGCCGGCTCGAGCACGAGCCGCGGGGCTTGGGGCCAGGCGCCCCGCTCCACGGCTTCCCGCGCCGCGGCGCACGCCGCGAGCACGCTGTCCACGTCCATGCCCAGGTGCGACGGCCGGTAGGGTTCCAGTCGCGCCGCCGCTTTGGCAAGCTGCGCCCGCACGCCGTGCGCGTTGCGGCGCTCGACGTGCACGAACGCCGACGCGACGAGAATCAGCCCTTGATAGAAATCGCTGCCCGTGGCCCGCCACGCGTCCTCCAGCACCTCGTGGCTGTCCCAGTACGCCCCACGATTGAACAGCGTCACGAACTTCTCGTATGCTGAAGGGAACGGCGGGCTCGTCATGCGAGTAAGTTTGTGCCCGTGACGACCTACCGCGCCACCACCCGCGACCTGCTGCGACTGGCCGTGCCGGTCACGACCGTGCAGGTGGGCATGATGACCATGGGCGTGGTGGACACCGCCATGGTGGGCCGCGTGGGGGCGGCGGAGTTGGCGGCCGTGGCCCTCGGGTCCATGTACTTCTTCCTGATCTCGATCTTCGGGCTGGGCGTACTGATGGCGCTCGATCCCGTGGTGGCGCAGGGAGCCGGCGCCCGGGACCACGAGGGCGTCGCGCGGGGCGTGCAGCGCGGCCTGCTGCTGGCGTGCGGGCTCGGGATCGCGGCCTCCCTGCTGCATCTCCCGGCGGCGCCGATCCTGGCACTCCTGCGTCAGCCGACGGACGTGGTCC
>DASWHL010000144.1:0-4269 GCA_036398175.1 Gemmatimonadales bacterium | reverse complement strand
TCGAGCGGCACGAAGACGAGCGCGGGTTCTTCGCGCGCAGTTGGTGTCAGCGGGAGTTCCGGGCGGCCGGCCTGTCGGACCGGCTCGTCCAGGCCAGCCTCTCGTTCACCCGGCGCCGTGGCACCCTGCGGGGCCTGCACTACCAGGGGCCGCCTCACGAGGAGGACAAGCTCGTGCGATGTACGCATGGCGCCATCTGGGACGTCATCGTGGATCTGCGACCGGCCTCCGCCACGTATCTGCGCCACTATGCCCTGGAGCTGCGGGCGGACTCCGGCCGCGCCCTCTTCGTCCCGACCGGCTGCGCGCACGGCTTCCAGACGCTGGAGGACGAGACGCAGGTCTTCTACCAGATGTCGGCGTTCTACGCGCCCGACGCGGGTCGGGGGATCCGGTGGAACGACCCGCGGTTCCGCATCCCCTGGCCCATCCCCGACCCCATCCTCCATCCCCGCGATGCCGCCTACCCCGACTACCGTTCCTTGGCCTGACGACCCCGCCGAGCCGGCGGCGGTCGGGGAGGCGATGTACGCGCTCGTGGCGGATCTCTATCCGATCTGCCGCAGCATTACGGGCGACGGCTTCCGCGAGACGATCCGCCGCCTGGGCCAGCTGGTGCCGCTGCGCAGCACCGAAGTTCCCACCGGCACGCCCGTGCTGGACTGGACCATACCCCGGGAGTGGAACATCCGGGATGCGTGGGTGGCCGACGCGGCGGGCCGGCGCGTGATTGACTTCCGCCGGTCCAACCTCCACGTCGTGAACTACAGCGTGCCCGTGCGGCGCCGGCTGTCGCTGGCCGAGCTGCGCCCGCACCTCCACGCCCTGCCCGATCACCCCGACTGGATTCCCTACCGGACCAGCTACTACGCCGAGTCGTGGGGATTCTGTCTCAGTCAGCGCGCCCTGGATGCGCTGCCCGAAGGCGAGTACGAGGTCTGCATTGACAGCACCCTCGAGAACGGCAGCCTGACGTACGCCGAGTGCGTGCTGCCGGGACAGGAGGACGGCGAGGTGCTGCTGTCGTGTCACAGCTGCCATCCGTCCCTGGCCAACGACAACCTGTCGGGCATGGCGCTGGGCGTGGCGCTGGCGCGCGACCTCGCCACACGGCCGCGGCGCCGGTGGACCTACCGCCTGCTCTTCCTGCCGGGCACGATCGGCGCGATCGCATGGCTGGCGCGCAACGAGGACGCCGCCCGCCGCGTGCGGCACGGACTGGTGCTCTCGGGCGTGGGGGACCCCGGACCCCTGACGTACAAGCGCAGCCGTCGCGGCGCCGCGGTCATTGACCGCGGGGTCGAGCACGTGCTGCGGCACGCGGGGAGCCGTGGCGGGGTCCTGGATTTCCTGCCGTATGGCTACGACGAGCGGCAGTACTGCTCCCCCGGGTTCGACCTGCCGGTCGGATGCTTCATGCGGACGCCCAATGGTCGCTATCCGCAGTACCATACGTCGGCGGACGACCTCGACCTGGTCGCGCCGGCGCACCTCGCGGATTCCTTCGCACGCCTGCGGGAGGTCGTCGAGATCCTGGAGCACGACCGGGCGTATGTGAACCTCAGCCCTCGGGGCGAGCCCCAGCTCGGCCGGCGCGGCCTCTACCGGGCCACGGGCGGCACCGATCTTCCGGAACGGGAGCTGGCGTTGCTCTGGGTCCTGAACCAGTCGGACGGCGGCCACTCGCTGCTCGAGATCGCCGAGCGCGCCGGGATGCCGTTTGCCGCGATCCGCGCGGTGGCGGATGAGCTGACGGCGGCCGGACTCCTGCGCCCGGCCGGCGACCACGCGTCACCCGGCCCCCGCACGGACGCACCCGCGGGTGGCATAGAATCTGCCCGATCGGAGTCGCGAGGAGAGCGGTCATGAACGTGTATCTGACGGGATCCACGGGATACATCGGGTCCGTCATGGAACCGATGCTGGTCGCGGCCGGCCATACCGTCCACGGCACGGATGCCGGCTTCTTTGCGCCCTGCACGTTCGGCGGCCCGCCTCCCACCGTCGCGGACCTGCGCGATCTCCGCGACACGGTGCCCGACGACCTCCGCGGCTGCGACGCCGTCATCCACCTGGCGGCCCTCTCGAACGACCCGTTGGGCAACCTGAATCCGGACCTGACCTACGAGATCAACCATCGCGCGTCCGTCCAACTGGCGCGCGCCGCGCGGGGCGCGGGCGTCGAGCGCTTCCTGTTTGCGTCGTCCTGTAGCCTCTACGGGGTCGCGGGCGACGGCATCCTGGACGAGACCGCCGCGTTCAACCCCATCACGCCCTACGGCGAATCCAAGGTGCTGGTGGAGCGCGACGTCGCCGCGCTGGCCACCGACACCTTCAGCCCCACCTTTCTGCGCAACGCCACCGCGTACGGGGTCTCCCCGCGGCTCCGGGCGGACGTCGTGGTGAACAACCTCGTGGGCTACGCCTTCACGACCGGGGACGTCCTCATCCAGAGCGACGGCACGCCCTGGCGTCCGCTCGTCCACGTCGAGGACTTCTGTGGCGCCTTCCTCGCCGCGCTGACGGCCCCCCGTGAACGGGTACACAACGAAGCCTTCAACGTGGGCCGCACGGCCGAGAACTACCGCGTCCGGGACCTGGCGGACATGGTCCGGGACGCCATCCCCGAGAGCCGCATCCGCTACGCGGCGGGCGGCGGCCCGGACCCGCGCAGTTACCGCGTGGACTGCAGCAAGCTCCAGCAGACGCTCCCGACCTATCAGCCGCGCTGGACCGTCGAGCGGGGCATCGCGGAGCTGCGGGATGCCATGGCCGGCGTGGGGCTCACCGCGGACGAGTTCCTGGGCGACCGGTACTTCCGCATCAAACAGATCCACGCCCTCCAGCGCGATGGGCGCCTCGATGACGGGCTGCGGTGGCGGACGGCCGCCGCCGTGGGAGGTGACGCATGAAGGTCGTCCTGTTCTGCGGCGGGCTCGGCATGCGGCTCCGCGAGTACGCGGACAACGTCCCCAAGCCCATGGTCCCCATCGGGTACCGGCCCATTCTGTGGCACCTGATGAAGTACTACGCGCACTTCGGGCACAAGGACTTCATCCTGTGCCTGGGCTACCGCGGGGACACCATCCGGCATTACTTCCTGCACTACGACGAGTGCATGACGAACGACTTCGTCATGGAGCACGGCGGCCGGACGCGGCATCTTGTGCACAGCGACATCGAAGACTGGCGCATCACGTTCGTGGACACCGGGAACATGACGAGCATCGGGGAGCGGCTCCTGGCGGTGCGCAAGTACGTCGAGGAGGACGAGACCTTCCTGGCCAACTACGCCGACGGCCTCACCGACCTCCCCCTGCCGGACCAACTCGCGCATTTCCGCCGGCACGACACGGTCGCCTCCTTCCTCTCCGTGAAGCCCAACCTGAGCTATCACTTCATCGCGGCCGACGACGATGGCCGCGTCCTGGCGTTCAAGGACATCGTGCAGTCCGGGCTGCGGGTGAACGGCGGCTTCTTCGCATTCAAGCGCGAGATCTTCGACTACATCCGCGAAGGCGAGGAGCTGGTTCACGAGCCGTTCCAGCGGCTGGTGCAGGAAGGCCAGCTGCTCGCGTACCCGTACGACGGGTTCTGGATGGCCATGGACACCGCCAAGGACAAGCGCCGGATCGACGAGCTGTTCGATGCCGGCGCGCCCCCATGGATGATCTGGGACCCACGCCTGCGGGAGCGGGTGGCGGCCGCGCCGCCCACCACGCCCCGGTGGTACCTCTGAAGCTGGCGCCGCGCGGGCGGCGCCTGTCGGTGCTGTGCCTCGGCGCCCACGCCGACGACATCGAGATCGGCTGCGGCGGGACCATCCTCACCCTGCTCGCGCAGTATCCCGGATCCCGCGTCCACTGGGTGGTGTGCTCGGCACCCGGCCGCCGCGGCGGCGAGGCACGCCGGAGCGCCCGCCGGTTCCTCCGCGCGGCCGGCACGGCGGACGTCCAGCTCCACGAGTTCCGGGACGGGTTCTTCCCCCACGAGGGCGCGGCCATCAAGGAGACGTTCGAAGCGCTCAAGCCGGTGAGGCCGGACGTCATCTTCACCCATCACGAGCGCGACCGCCACCAGGACCACCGGGTCGTCTGCGAGCTGACCTGGAACACGTTTCGGGACCACCTCATTCTGGAGTACGAGATCCCCAAGTACGATGGTGACCTGGGATCGCCCAACCTCTTCGTGTCGCTGCCGTCGCGCGTCCGGCGGCGGAAGCTCGCCATCCTGAACGCGTGCTTCGCCAGCCAGCGGAGCAAGCGCTGG
>DASWHL010000143.1:0-24827 GCA_036398175.1 Gemmatimonadales bacterium | reverse complement strand
CATCCCATGGTCAGGTCAATGGGTTCACGTGCCACGATGCGGTCAGCGAGGTCGCGCAGCACCCCGTACCGCAACTCGACCGCGTAGTTGAGCCGCAGGACGACGGCGGGCGTGCCCGCCCGGTCGGCGAAGAACGCGACGAGCCGCTCTCGCGCCAGGGCCGACTGCGCGTACTCCCCGATCGGACCCGGGGCATCGTCCTCGCGTGCCCCGCCCCCGGTCACCGGCACGAGCGGGTACACGTTGCCGGTCGAGAACACGACGACCCTGGCGTCGCGGAACCGCTGCATGACCTGCGCCGGCAACCAGGCGTTGAGCGCCCACGTCGCGGCCGGGTTCCCGCTCGTCCCGAATTTCTGTCCCGCCATGAACACGACGTTCGGCGCGTCGGGCAGTGCGGCGAGAGCCGCGGGCTCCAGCAGGTCGCAGGCGATCGTCTCGATGCCGTGCGCCGCGAGATGTCGTGCAACCGCCGGCTGCCCGAACCGCGACACCGCGACGACCCGTCGCGGGCGACCCGCGTCGTCCGCGGCCCGGCGCGCCAGCCGGACCAGGCTCGGCCCCATCTTCCCGCCCGCACCAAGGACCAGCAGATCACCGTCCAGGGCCGCCAGGGCCGCCACGTCCGCCGCCGTGGGCCGGCTCAGCAGCTCGTCGAGGTCGGCGTCGGTGGTCGGTATTGCCGGAGTGGCGTTCATGGGGCAGAATATGCGGCCCCCGCGCTCGGTTCGCCGGACCGGGGGACCCGGCCGGCCCGTGAGCCGGTTTCACGGAACGATGCGCCTCTGCCATCAACCCACCTCGCGCCACCCCGAGGAGTCGTCCATGACCGATCCCGCCGCCGCCCAGGAATCGCTCGAAGCTGTCCTCAAGGACGAGATCCTCCGGATGTACCAGGAGGTCGCGGACCGCCCGGAGGGAGAGTTCCATTTCTACCACGGGCGGGAGGCGGCCGAGCAGTTCGGCTACCTCCCGGCGTGGCTCGATGCGGCCCCCGAGGGCGCCGTACAATCGTTCGCCGGCGTCGGGAACCCCCACCTGCGCAGCAAGCTCCGTCCGGGGGAGACCGTGCTCGACCTCGGCAGCGGGGCCGGCCTCGACGCCATCATCGCCGCGGCGCAGGTGGGGCCCACCGGCCGGGTCCTTGGCGTGGACCTGAACCCGTCCATGTGTCAGAAGGCCGAGGCCCACGCCGGCGCGGCCGGGGGCCGGATGGAGTGCCATCAGGGGGCGATGGAGAACATCCCCCTGCCGGATGCGTCCGTGGACTGCGTGATCTCGAACGGCGTGATCAACCTGTCGTTCCGCAAGCGGAAGGTGATCCAGGAGTTGTTCCGCGTACTCAAGCCGGGCGGCCGCATCTCGATCACCGACATCGTGAGCGCCAAGCAGCTGTCGCAGTCCATCGTGAACGACCCGAAGCTCTGGGCCAGCTGAATCGGCGGTGCTCTCCCGGAGGGAGAGATGTTCCGGCTGCTCGAGGAATCCGGCTTCGTGAAGGTGCGGTCGGCGGTGGTCCCGGGGTTCCGGTTCCGGAAGGAGTCCACCCAGAACTCCGCCGAGGCGTACGGCGTGAAGGCGGTGATGATGACCGCGGTCAAACCCGGCTCGTGATCCGGGCCGCCAGCGCCTCCAACTCGGCCTTGGAGTGGCCCTCGAACCGGCGGGCGCACACGGCCCCGTAGGCTCCGCACAGGGATCGGCACGCGGCGCCCTGCACCATCTGGTCCGCCATCTCGAACAGGACGTTGTCTTCCTTCAGGATGTGGCCGCGGATGAGGTGCATGTAGCCGGCGGCGGCGTTGCGCAGGGTGGCGCGGGCTTTCTCGTCGCCCGCGCGCGCGCCGTCCAGGCTGTGTGCCATGTGCCGCGCGTACGCGCGCCCCTGCTCATGCTCGTGCAGCATGACGGCAATGGGGCCCTGGTCGTGCGGCAGGCCGCCCTTTTCCAGCTCGGGAAACAACAGGTCCTCTTCCTTCCCGTGGTGGCACGCGTCGGTGAACAGCCGGATAAACGTCACGCAGTCGGCGAACGCGTCCACGTCCCACTGCCCGGCGTCCGCGGCCGCGACGAGCGATGTCATGGCCTCCGCCACGGCCAGGATCTGCCGATGCTCGTCGCGGAGGCGCGAGGTGGCGGTCTCGGACGTGGCGTCGGTCATGGTGGTGCTCCTCCTCAGGGCCAGCGCAACGTGAGTTGGACGTACCCCCAGTAGGTGGCATCGGACCCGCCCGCGAAGGCGGGCAACAGCGCGGCGACCGGATCGGACGGAAGGAAGACCGCGGCGCCGGCCTCCAGCCCCGCGACGGCGGCCATCGTCCAGGTGCCCACGAGATCCACCTCGGTCCCCAGCGTGCGCCCGACGCCCCGGTCCCGCGCGAGCCGGAAGTGATGGACGTCCGCGCGCAGGCGCGTGACCGCCGACAGGTCGAGGCTGCCGCGGAGCATGACGTCCATGAGGCCCGCCTCATCCAGCTGCCCCGGGACGTTCAGGAAGTAGTCCATGTAGCCGTAGAACTTGTGGTTCGTGCCGTAGAGCGTGTTGAATGCCCGGGCGTCGCCGGCCGCCGGGTCGTCGTCGCCCGAGAGGTAGTCGAGTTGCGCGGCGAGGGTGCCCTGCCCCACATGCAGGCCCGCCGTGCCGCTCGCGAAGTACGCCGACCGGTTCGGCCCGAACTGGAGCGCGCCCGCGGCCTCGTACCGCAAGGCGCCGGCCGATCCGTGCAGCCGCAGGTCCACCGTGTAGGACTCCGCCGTGACGGCGTCGCGGTCGGCCAGCACCGTCAGCTCGGCCGTCGTGCCGCCGAACACCCGCGAGGCGAACCCGCCGAGCAGCCACCCGTCGTCGCCGGTTCCCTGGTTGGCCTGCGGATCGGTGCCCGTGGGCTGGAGCGCGTCGCGTTCCGCCACGTTCATCCAGAACACGGACCAGTCGAGGCCCGAGACCCGGCCGAGCAGCCGGGCGCCGTCGAAGGCCCGCGCCGTGTTGGTCCAGCCGACCGCGCCCACCAGCCGCTCGTCCCCCAGGTTCATCTCCTGGCGACCGAGCCGTGCCACGATGCCGCCCAGCCGGCCCAGCTCGGCGTAGCCCTGATGGAGATCGAGCTGGTCGGCACTCGCGTCGGTGAGCGTGTTCGCCTCGGTCCCCCAGGCGCGCGCGTCCTGGAGCTGCGTGAACGCGCCGAGCCAGTCGAGCAGCGCCACGCGCGCGCCCAACCGGATGCGGGAGAGTGTGGCCGCGTCGTCGCCGACGCCCACCGTGCGGCCGTCCCATTCGCCGCGGAGTCGCAGCTCGCCCGAGAAGGTGACCGTGGGGCGCTCCTGCGCCACGAGGGGCGCAACGACCGTTCCAAGGAGCAGCGCGAGCAACAGTCGGTTCGTCATGGAAGCCTCCGGAAAGCACCCTGCCACCGGCATGATAACCACCGGGGCGTTCCTGGCGTCCGTTTCACCCCCGCGGCAGCGCCGCCCGGGTCGGGTCCGACGGCAGCCATGACGCGGGCACCACGAGGTCGCGGGCGAGCGCTTCCAGTCGGTTCGCCAGCCCCTCGAGCCCGCGGGTGCGCCGCCGGACCGTGTAGTAGTAGGCGGTCCGCGCGGTCGCGAACGTCGCGATCAGCCAGAGGGGAACCAGCACGCCCGCGACGGCCCCGCCCATGCCGAGCCCGTCTATGGTGATGCCCAGGAGGGGCCCCAGGCCACCACCGCCCATCCCGCCGCCGATCCCGCCGAAGATGCCCCCGATGAGATTGCCGAGCGGCTCCTGGACCGTGATCCGCGTGCACCCGCCCCGCACCGTCACGACCACCTCGACGCTTCGCGTGCCGCCGCCGGAGCGCACCATGGTCCAGGCGAACGACCGCCCGAGCTGGCTCACCTGCCCCACGTTCCGGAGCACCCGCCGGATCTCGTCCACCATCAGCGGGAACTCGGCATCCGGCACCTCGCCGTCCACCACGCGCTCGAACACGAGCCGGGTGGGGGCGCCCAGGAACCAGTTGCGTCTGGGCGGCGCTTCGGGCGGCGCGGAGGGCGTAGGGCGCGCGTCGAGGGACCGCGCCGCTGAGCGCACCAGCTCCGCCGGGATTCCCACCTCGGCCGCGAGTTGCTCGACACCGCCGATGGTCATCGCCCCGGTCGCCGTCGGATGCGTGGCCTCCAACTCCGCGGCGCGCCGCACAATCTCCTGGATGTCGTCGTCCCGGTACTGGCGGCGCGCGGGTGCCACCCCACGGAGGTCGTCGAGCAGCACCGCCGGCGTGGCGGTCCGGTGCTCGTGGCGGATGGCGAGACCGCGCACCAGGCCGGCTTCCATGGTGGCGCCCGCCTGCGTCAGGCGCGCGCGATGTGCCGGCGGCGCGTCGAGAAACCGCCCGATCCGCACGGCTTCCTCGCTGGGCCACCGGCCGGGGATCTCGCCCACGATCATCTCGTACACGACCGCGGCCAGGCTGTAGACGTCGCTTCGCTCGTCGAGATCGGTGAGGCCGGCCGCCTGTTCGGGGCTCATGTACCCGGGCGTGCCGAGCGGGAACCCGGTACGCGTGAGGTTGGCGCCACCGGCCGTGCTGATGGCCTTGGCAATCCCGAAATCGCCCACCACGGGATGGCCGTGCGAGAACAGGATGTTCTCGGGCTTGATGTCCCGGTGGAACACGCCCATCCGATGCGCGTAGGTGAGGGCGTCCGCCACCGGCGCCGCGATGGCCAGGGCCTCGTCCGGCAGCATCCGCCCGGTCGCGATGCGTTGGCGGAGCGACCCGCCCTCGATGTACGGCATCACATAGAACAGGAAACTCCCGGCCTCACCCGAGTCGTGCAGGGCCAGGATGTGCGGGTGGTTGAGCCGCGCCGCGATCTGGATCTCCTTGAGGAACCGCTCCGAGCCGATGGACGCGGCCAGGTCCGGCCGCAGCACCTTGACCGCCACCTCGCGGTGGTGCTTCCGGTCCCACGCCAGATACACGGTGGCCATGCCGCCGCGCCCCAGCACCCGCCGGATCTCATAGCGGTCGAAGACCGCGGTCACGAGGTCCGGCGGAACCTCAGGAGCCGTCACGAGTCGGATTCCCTTCAGTATTCCGTGTTCCGCATCCGGCATTACCGGACGATCCGGGCCGCGCGCTACCGCGCGCGGCGCGGATAGTCCGGCACCCCTTCGAGCGCCCAGCGGATGAACGCGCGCAGGTCCTCGTTGGACGTCGCGAGGTCGGGCTTTCGCAGGTACATCATGTGCCCGCTCTCGTAGTACCGGAACCGGAATCGGTCCTTGAACTCTCCGCCCGGCTGGAGGTGCGAGATGGTGTACTCCGCGCCGAAGTAGTCGGTGGCGGCGTCGTAGTAGCCGGCCTGGATCATCACCTTGAGATACGGATTGACCCGCATGGCCTGGCGCAGCATCTCGCCCGGCGGTGTCGGCGACGAGCGGTCCCACGGCCGGACGTCGCCCCAGATGTTGTACTGGAGGTCCGGACTGTAGCGCAGCTCCTCCCGCAGATACCGGTTCACCGCGTTCGCGAACGGCCCGTTCCAGTCGGCGATGGCCGGGTCGTACTCCGGGTTCTCCGCCGCGGCGTCCACGTCAATGCCCAGGTAGCGGCTGTCGAGCCGGCCCACGGTGAGCCGCTGGTCGCGCAGCAGTTCGCGCCAGAAGCGCCGCGTGCTGACGCGCAGGTTCGTGGACAGCACGTACTCGGCGGTGAGCCCGGTGAACCGCGCGACCCGCTCCGCCACGGCCGTGCGCCGCGCCGCGTCGAGCCGGTCTCCCGGCACGAGCGCCGCGAGATAGTCGCCCAGCGCGAAGGCCTCGGCCTCGTCGAGCACGGCGCGCAGGGGGCGGCCCTGGAGGTCGGCCGGCAGCTGCCGGTGGTACCACGCGGTAGCCGTCATCTGCGGCAGCGCCGTAGCGAATGCCACGTCCGGCCCCGCTTCGAGGCCGAGATCCGTCATCGAGACCAGAATCACGCCGTTGAGGTACAGCTGGTGCCGGCTCGCGAGATGGCCGGCCAGCGCCGCGCCCCGCGTGGTGCCGTAGCTCTCGCCGATCACGAACTTGGGCGACATCCACCGGTCCTTGCGGACGATCCACAACCGGATCAGCTCCGCCACCGACTCGACGTCCGGAATGGTGCCGTGGAACTTGTGCAGGTCCTCGCCTTCCACCATCCGGCTGAAGCCCGTGGGCACGGGGTCAATGTAGACGATATCCGCGGCGTCGAGGATCGAGTGCGGATTGTCCTCGAGCCGGCCCGGCGGCATGGGCGCGAACCCCTCGTCGTCGTACACGACGCGCCGCGGGCCCGTGTACCCCATGTGCATCCAGACGGACGCCGTGCCGGGCCCGCCGTTGAACGAGAAGACCAGGGGCCGCGCCGCCAGGTCCTGCACGCCGTTCCGCGTGTAGGCGACGTAGAACATCTTCGCCACCGTCTTGCCGTCCTCCCGAATGGGGAGCCAGCCGGCCTCGGCCGCGTATGCCACCGTCTGGCCCTTGATCCGCGCGGTGTGCTGGGTGACGACCGGCTCGTCCGGCAGGAGATCGGCCTCGGCGCCGGCCATCATGGCGGCCGGGCGGGGCGTGGGCGGCGTCGGCTGCTGTGCGACGACCGGAACCGTCACGAGCGCGCACAACGAGAGGGCCAGGATCGAACGGACACGACGGAAGGACATGCGTCTGCTCCGGGCGGAGGTCACGAACATCAGGAAGAGAAAATCGCTCGCCGGCGTCAGCGCGGGAAGGCCTCGGGCAGCCCGCCGTCCACGGTCAGCACGTCGCCGGTGGTGTAGCGGAACCGATCGCTGGCGAGCAGCACGGCGAGGTCCGCGACCGCCTCCGCGGGAATCAGCGACACGCCCATCACGTTGCGGTCGCGGTAGGCCTCGAGTTGCTGGTCCACGGACAGCCCGCGGGCGGCGGCCCGCTCCTCCACGAACCGGCGGAACATGGGCGTATCAATCTGGTCGGCGTTGATGGCGTTGACGCGGATGCCGTGGGCGCCCAGCTCCACGGCGGCGACGCGGACGGCCTGGAGCATGGCGGCCTTGCTGGCCCCGTACGCGAGCGCGTCCCGCCCCGGGGCCAGGGCCGCCTTGGACACCGACACCACGATGGACCCGCCCCGCTGCTGGCGGCGCATCACGCGGGCCGCGGCCGCCATGGCCCCCACGGCGCCGAGGTAGTGGACGTCGAGCTGGCGCTGGAGATCGTCCCGCGTGAGGTCGGTGAGGGACGCGAAGCGCGGCGCCAGCCCGGCCGTGTAGAACAGGCAATCCACCCCGCCGAACGCGAGCACCGCTTCCCGGAACAGCGCCTGCAGGCTGGCGTCGTCCCGCACGTCCACGCCGACCCCGACGGCGCGTCCCGGGAACCGGCCGGCGACGTCCGCGGCCACGGCCGCCGCCGCGTCGGCGTCGAGGTCCGCCGCGACCACGTGCGCGCCCTGAGCCGCGAACCGGTGCGCGGCCGCCTTGCCGATGCCACTCCCGCCGCCGATCACCACCGCGACGTGCCGCGGCAGCAGGAGCGTCGCCCGTTCCCTGGCGATCTGCTCGTCCACCTTGCGACGCTCGAGCGGCCAGTGCTCGAAGGCGAACACGTCCGTTTCGGGCAGGAACTGGAACTCGTCCACGGCTTCGGCGTTCGCGATGCTCTCGAGCACCGCGCGATAGCAGCGGTTGGCGGTCACGGCGCTCGCCTTGTCCTTGAACGCCGTGATCATGCCCACGCCCGGCGCCAGCACCACCTTGGCCCAGTCGTCGAGCGGGGGCACCTCCGGACCGGCGTTCCGGCGATGGTATTCCTCGTACTCCACCCGCTGCGCCGCGAGCTGCGCGCGCGCGTCGCTCGCGAGGCGCTCGGCGGGCGCCGACGGGTCCAGCTCCAGCCACGCGGGCAGGCGCCCCGCCCGAAGGATGTGCTCGGGCGTCGCCACGCCGCGACCGACCAGCGTCCGGGTCTTGTCCGCGGCCAGCGCGGTCAGTAGGTCGTCGGCGTCGTCGTAGTGCAGGATCACCCGGTCCGCGCCACCCAGCGCGCCGCGCACCACCGGGAGCAGCGTCTCCGCGCACCGTACCCGCGCGTCGCGGTCGGGCACCGGGCGGCGCGCCGTGCCGAAGACGTGCTTGCCGCGCCGCGCGGTCTCGAGGCACTCCTCCATCCGGGCGATCATGCGCACCAGGGTCCCGTAACAGGCACGGGGCTCGTCGCCCCAGACCACGAGGCCGTGGTGCGCGAGCGCGAGCCCGACCGCGGTGGGCGGGATCCGGCCGACCATGGCCGCCACCGCCTTCGCGAGCGGGAACCCGGGCCGGACGAACGGGACGTACACGATCTCGCCCGCGAAGACCTCCGCTACCAGTCGCTCCGCGACCGCGTCCCGGACGTTGGTGAGGCTCATGGTGGCGATGTCGTGGGTGTGGACGATCACCCGCTGCGGCAGCAGGGAGTGAAGCGGCGTCTCCACACTCGGCGCGGGCCCGCCCTCGGGCAGCATGCAGCTCGCCATGAACCGCATCATGTCCGCGTCGTCCATCGCGACCGCCTCGCGCAACGTATTGAGCCGCGCCAGCGCGAGCGGTGTGAAGCCGGCCCGCCCGATCGTCGCCAGATCGGTCCCGCTGCCCTTGACCAGCAGCACGTCCGGCGCGCCCGACGCGGCCGCGGAACGCACCTTGATGGACGTGTTCCCGCCCCCGGGCTGGACGAGCCGCGTCTCGCGACCGATCAGATTGGACAGAAAGACGAGCTGGTCGAGATCTCCGGTCCCGGGCGGGCCACCTGCCCAGGCGTCCTGGATGGGCGCGCGTGCAAAGGGGGTGCTCATGCCGCGGAAAGATGGGGTCGGTGCCGGTTGGACGCGAGTCGGGCGCACGAGTACCGCTCCCAGCCCCGCTCCACTAATCTTGCCCGTACGACAGTTTCACCTTGAGGGACCCATGCCTCCACAGGTTTCCATAGCTATCTCTCGTCCTCTCCTGCTCGGCACGCTGGCGTCCGTCATCGCCCCGGCGAGCCTCGCCCAGACCGGCCCGCTCACCACCGCCGAGCGCAGCGCGTTCACGGCGACGTCGCGCCACGCCGACGTCATGGCGTTCATCGCGGAGCTGCAGCGGCTGAGCACGAAGGTACGCGTGGAGCTGATGGCGACGAGCCCGGAGGGCCGCGCCATTCCCCTCCTCGTGATCGGCGACCCCGCCCCGGCCTCCCCGGCGGCGCTCCGGGGCGACGACCGCGCCGTGGTCTACCTCCAGGCGAACATCCACGGCGGCGAAGTCGAGGGCAAAGAGGCGGCGCAGATGCTGGCCCGGGATCTCCTGCTCGGCGGGACGCCCACCTATCTCGACCGGCTGGTGATCCTGATCGCGCCCAATTTCAACCCGGACGGCAACGAGCGCATCAGCGCCGCCAATCGCACCAACCAGGTGGGGCCGGGCGGCGGCGTGGGCGAGCGGTACAACGGACAGAACCTCGACCTCAACCGCGACGGGATGAAACTGGAGACGCCGGAGGTGCGCGGGCTCGTCCGGGTGCTGAACCGCTGGGATCCGGCGTTCTTCCTCGACAGCCACACGCACAACGGCTCCTACCATCAGGAGCCGGTCACGTGGGTGTGGGGGCTCAACCCCAACGGCGATGCCGGGATCCTGTCGTTCATGGAGGACGTGATGCTCCCGGAGGTGGAGCGCCGGATGCGCGAGACCTACGGCACGCTCACCATCCCGCACGGCGACTTCGTGGATCCGGCCGATCCCGCCCGGGGCTGGGTGCCGCTCGGCCCCGAACCGCGCTACCTCAGCAACTACGTGGGACTCCGCAACCGGCTGTCGGTGCTGAACGAGCAGTACCCGTACGTGGATTTCGAGACGCGGGTCCGCGGGGCGTACAGCCTGTTCCGCACGTTCCTCGACTACCTGTACGAGCACCGGGACGAGGTTGTGCGCCTGGTGCGGGACGCCGACCGTCGCGCGCTGGCGCGCGGCACCGCGGCCACGGACGCGTTCGTGCTGGCCACCGAGGCGCGCCCCATCGCGACGCCGCTCACGATCCGCGGCTACGAAATGGAAATCACCGAGCTGGGCAACGGACGCCGCCGCGCCCGCCCCACGGAGCGGACGCGCACCTACGGGGACGTGCCCTACCTGGCCCGCTGGACACCCGCGAAGAGCGTGCGGTACCCGCGGGGATACCTCATTGCCGCACCGGATCCGGCGGTCCTGGACAACCTGCTGGCCCACGGCATCACGGTGGAACACCTGGTGGAGCCCGCGACCGTGCCGGTGGAGGGATTCACGGTGACCGAGCTGACCGGCGCGCGCCGCTCCAACCAGGGCCACTACACGACAACGGTCACCGGTGCGTACGGCACGGTCGCGCGTGACTTCCCGGCGGGCACCTTGCTCGTCCGCACGGCCCAGGTGCTCGGCCCGCTCGCCGCCGCCCTGCTCGAGCCCGAAAGCGACGACGGGCTCGTCACCTGGAATTTTTTCGACCGCTATCTTGCCGCCCAGTGGGGCAACCAGCCCCAGCCCTATCCGGTGTACCGGCTTCTGGAGATGCCGTATCTCGTGACCGAGACGGTAGGAGACGGCAGCGGGCGGTAGGGAGCATGCAGCAAGGCCCCTACCGTCTCCTGCGTCCCCTACCGTCTTTTCCCGGAGCCCCCGGCGTGGCCGTGAAGGACGCGCCCCCCTAACGCCGAGCTAACGACCCGCCCCGGCTGATCCAACGCCCGTCTAACAGCCCCGCGGCATGACTTCCCCCAGGCGTTTCGCAGCGCAACGCACCGACGCGCCCGGGCGGCCCGCCCACGGGTGGACGCGCCGCGCCGGGGCCTGGTACGGAAGGCAGGTGGGGTCATGCGAGCCGTTGAACGCAGTCCCGCGACAGCGGGCAACAACTTCGTCAAGCCGCGGCAGGCATCCTGGCGGCTCGACGATGGGTTGGACCTGGACGTGCACGGCGTGACCGCGGCGGGGCCCGTGCGAGCCGGGAACGAGGACGCGTTCATCGTGGCCGACGCGGCACCCGCGCGACACGGCCACGTGCTCGGCGATCCGATCCCGTTCGTCGCCGTGGCGGACGGGGTAGGCGGCCACCCCGGCGGAGCCCGGGCCAGCATGCTCGTGATCCGCACCGCGGCCCTGGAGGCCGTGCGCCGCGGTCGCGCGCACGAATGGACCCACAACCGCTCGTCGGAGGCCGTCGAGGCGTCGCTCACGCAGGTGGCCCGCGCGTGCCAGGACGCGATCGTCAACTGCGGCGCGGGGGACCGGTTGTTGGGCCTGATGGCCACCACGCTCACGGCGGGGCTGATTCGGGGTCGGACCCTGCACGTCGCGCACGTCGGGGATTCTCGCTGCTATCTCTGCCGGCGCGGCTCGCTCATCCAGCTGACGGGCGACCAGACCATGGCGCACTCCCTGGAGGCGAGCGGTGTCACCCCGCTGCCGGCCACCAGCACGTTGCATCACGTGCTCGACAACGTGCTCGCCGCCAATCGCGCGTCCATCGAAGTGGAAACGCACAGCGTCGAGCTCGAGCCGGAGGATGCGCTCCTCTTCTGCACCGACGGCCTGAGCGACGCCCTTTCCAGCGACACAATCCTGGCAACCCTCTCCACGGCGGAGTCGGCGACCTGGGCCAGCCGGCAGCTGGTGCGTCGTGCGCTCGAGTCTGACGGGTCCGACAACGTGACCGTCATCGTCGGGCGTCTGGGCCGCCACGGGTGATGAGGAATCACCCGCGGCGGGAGTCATCAACCAAGGAGGTAACGATGCGAAGTGTCACACGAATCGCCATGAGTGCGGCAGTGGCATGCTGCGTCGGGTTCGGCGTGGCGGGCGCGCAGCAGGCCCGTACGCCGGCACCGCGCATGGGCTCGCACCTGTATTACCACTTCGACGTGCGGGATCCGGTCGTCGGCGCCCAGTTGGACGTGCCCGTGGCGCCGCGGTTTGCGCTCTATCCGTCGGGCAGCGTCTACCTCGTTGACCAGGGCTCCCTCTGGGGAGTCAATGCCGACGTGAAGTACAAGGTGGCATCCCCGGTGTACCTGGGCGGCGGGCTGAACCTCCTGCACCGCTCGACTCAGAACACCGGAAACACCGATGCCGGCGTCAACCTGCTCGGAGGTATCGAGGGCCGGCTGGGACACCGGCTGCACCCGTTCGCGGAGGGTCGCGTGATCCTCAACGACGGCAGCGCCTTCCTGCTCGGTGCGGGCCTGAGCATCGCGCTCTGACCGCGGGGGGTGGATAGCGGAGCGGCCGGCGGGTCATTGGGGATCCGCCGGCCGCTGTGTTCCCGCCCCGCTGGGGAGCGGGGGGTGAGTCATCCGCTTCGCTCAGGTTCTCACCACGATCAGGAACTTCGAGGGCAGCCAAAACTGCTCGGGCTGGCCGATCCGGACACTGCCCCGGACCCGTCCTTTGCCTTCCGGCGGCTGCTCGAGATAATCGAGGTCCTGCCGGGAGGCGATCACGTACTCGGCGGTCGAGTCGGGCAGCGGGATTTCCGTCACCTGGCGCAGGTTGATGGGAATGAACTGACCGGGATCCAGATCGCGGGCCGGCTGCAGCGTCTCGCCGGCCTTGCCGAAGATGAAGAGCACACGGGCGCCCCCCTCCTTCACGATGATCCCGCGCTCGAGGAGCTCGTCCTTGGTGCCGACGATGTAGTACGCCGTGTTCTGCCGGGTGGCCATGTTCATCACGGTGTCGCGCAGGGCCAGGTTCTCGGTCTCGAGCCCGGTGACGCGCTCGGTGAGACCGGCGATCGTGATGCGCTGGCCCTCGAGCATCTCCTCGAATCCCTGCACCATCTGCTCCAGGCTCGTCACCCGTACCTTCAGCGTATCCGTGTCCTTGCGGGCGCGCTGAAGCTGAGCGCGGCTCGTGGCAAGGCGTTTTTCGGTGTCGGCCAGGCGCGCCGTGACCTGCTGCACCTTGTTGCGCAACGCTCCGTGGGGCGACTCGCCGGTTGCGGGGTCGGGTTCCTTGAGCCCCTCGACCTTGTCCAGCTCCGTGCCGATCTCGTTCAAGAGCCGCGCGTTGTCCACGACTTCGTTGAACAGGCTGTCGCGCTGCGCCGCGAGCGTGTCGAGGGTCGCCAGTTGCGCCCGCACGTCCTCGCTCACCCTGGGCTCGCAGCCGGAAGCCGCGACCAGGAGCGCGAACCCCACCCACGTCCATCGCGTGCGATTCGAATCGAGCATCGTTGCCTCCCGAGATTGAGGGACCTGCGCCAGAAGCCTCGGGCCGCCTGCCAGACGGCGGTCAACCGCGCCCTGCGCCTCACGTCCCGATGGCGTCATGATGGGCGCCGCCCGTTAGATCGCCGTCGGGTCCCGACGCGCCCGCGCCTAACGCCGCCCGCAGCGACGCCACGCCGATCGTCCGACACCGGTCTAACGCGCGCCTCCTAGGCTCCATCACGCGACCGGAGAACGCGGTCGCGACGACGATCGCAATGACCGGGGGATGTCGGGGCGCCCTCCCCGACGGTCTTGGTCCGCCGGCTGTCCCCCGTCAGGCGGGCTCATACAACGGTCGCCGCGATCCACGGGTTGCCGAGCCACGAGGAGGATTGACCATGCCGCACTCGACCCAACCAACCACGGCGGCGGGCGGAAAGCGTTTCGGCCTGCTGCTCCCCGGAGTGTTCACGGTGCTGGCGGCCAGCACCATCGCCGCCATGGTCATCACGAGCGACTCCGCACCACGGCGGGAGGCGACGCTTCCCGCCGGCACCGTGCTCATCGCCGCCCTCGATCGCTCGGTGTCCACCAAGGAGAGCCGGATCGGCGACGCGGTGCGGCTCGAGACGACGGAGCCCGTCCGGCTCGCCGACGAGGCGGTGGTCCCGGCCGGCGCCGTGATTCTCGGCGAGGTCACCCACTCCCAGGACGGCGGCCGCATTGCCGGAGCCCCCGAACTCACCCTGCGCTTCACGGAGCTGGAGGCCGACGGCGAGCGGTACCGCATGGATGCCCGGCCGTTCCGCATTCGCGGCAAGAACGACGCGCTCGAGAGCGCGGCGCAGATCGGCGGCGGTGCGGTGGCAGGCGGGATCCTGGGAGGGGTGCTGGGTGGCGGAGGCGGCGCCGTGAAGGGCGCGGTTGCGGGAGCCGCCATCGGCACCGGGGTCGCCATCGCCACCGACGGGGACGACCTCGTGCTCCCGGCGGGGGTCAAACTCAAGGTCGAACTCGCCGCGCCCCTTGCGTTGACGTATCGTCCGGCCACGGACGACTGACCCGGCATCCGTGCCCGGCAGGATCCCGCCGGCCCCGCCCCGGGGCGGGCGGGATCACCGGCCGCGTGTGATCCATGACCTTGTCCAGCCCTGCCGCCCGGGTGACATTCGGGCAATTCGCCCCGATCCCTCGCGGACCCAGGCAACTCATGCCGCGGTACCACCTCCGGACGCTTGGAGGGATGGCCCTCGTGCGGACCGACCGGGCCGCCGACGAGGAGACCCTCTCCAACTCCAAGACGCTCCTGATCCTGGCCCACCTCGCGACCCGGCCGGGCCATTCGGCTCGGCGGGGCGACGTGGCCGAGCTGCTGTGGCCCGACAGCGATCGGGCGCGCGCGCTGCGCGCCCTCCGTCAGGCCCTGTTCTTCCTGTCGGGGCACGCGGACGACGTCCTCCAGCGGACCGAGGACACCCTCACCCTCGACCCTGAGACGGTGGGCGTGGACCTGTGGGAGTTCGATCGCGCCGTCGCCGCGGGGGACCACGCGGCGGCCATCGCCCTGGCCCGCGGGCCGTTCGCCGCGGGGCAGGAGCGCAAGGTCGGATCCGAATCGGAGCACTGGATCGAGGCGGTCAACGCGCGGATCGCGGTGGGACTGGAGGTCGCGTACGTCCGCGAGATCGAGCGGGCGGGCGCCGAGGGGAACCCGACCCGCGCCATCGAGCTGGCGCGCGCCTTCGCGGCCCTGAATCCCCTGGACGAGCAGCGTCAGGATCTGCTCGCCCGGGCGCTGCACGCCGGGGGCGATCAGGTGGGCGCACTCCAGGCCCTGGAGGAGTACCGCCAGGTGTCGGTGCAGACCTTGGGTGAAGACGTCTCACCGGAACTCGAGGCTCGCCTGGAAGCGATGCGCACCGAGCTGCGCCGGAGCCCGGTTCCACCGCCCCCACCGGGCTCACCGGTCCCCGAGCCTGCGGTCAACCTCCCCGCGGTAGAGCCCGACCGCCGCGAGCCGAAACCCGCGCTCACGGTTCGGGGGGTCCGGATCACCCGCAACGGGCTGTTTGCCGGTGGCGGCGCGGTGCTGCTCCTGGTGATCCTGTTCCTCGCCCTCCCGCGGGGATCGCCCTCCGCCGCCGATGCGCTCACCGGCATCAACGCGCGGCTGCTCGCGGTCGCCCGGACCGGCAACACGCTCCGGGTGGTCGAACTCACCGTGCGGGGCGCCGCCGTGACCACCACGGAACGGAAGGATCTCCAACCGACCGATCTCCCCGCGCCGGACGGCCGGACGGTGGCCACCACGTTCCAGGCGCCCCAGGGGTGGGACTTGGCCGTGCGGGCGGGATCCGACAGCCAGCGCGTGCTGACCAACGCCACCGGCGACGAGTACCCGGTCGAGTGGTCGCCCGACAGCCGGTACCTGGTGTACGCCCACCGCCGGCTCCTCGCCGACGGGCGGACGCAATCGTTCGGGCTAGCGGTGTACGACCTGGCGGCCGATACCACGTGGCGCCTCGCACCCGGGCTCGAAAGCCGGGAGTTCCCCACCGCCGCGTGGTCGCCGGACGGCACGCGGATCGCCTTCACGGCCGACGTGCGCGGGGCGCCGGACGTCTTCGTGGTGGACTTCAACGGCGCCAACCAGCGCAACCTCTCCCGTCATGTCGCGTGGGATGGCGACCCGTCCTGGTCCGCGAACGCCGAGCGACTCGTGTTCATCTCCCGTCGGCGGAGGGACGCCGACGTGTACACCGTGCGGCCGGACGGGACGGATCTCCAGCAGCTCACCCGCACCGGCGCGGACGAGCGCCGGCCCGTGTGGCTGTCCTCCACGGTCGTCGGCGTGCTGGTGGGTGACGACGAGGAACGCGAACTCCGGTTCCTCGACGCGATCACCGGTCTGTATCACCGCGTGGACGCCCCGCAGGGGCTCGTGGCGCTGGTCGCGCGTCGCGATGGACCCGGGGGCTGGCTCGACCGACTGGCCATCGCGCCCCGCCTCCGCCGCGCAAGCCCCGGACAGCAGCTGGCGCTCACGGCTCAGGCCACCGGGTCCACCGGCGAGCCCGTGGAGACGGCGCTCCCGATCCAGTGGTCGGTGAGCGACTCCGCGATCGCGCGCCTGGACGGCCCGGGCCGCGTGCGGATTCTCGACGCCGGGGCCGTGCACATCGTGGCCAGCGCAGCGGGGTGGCGGCGGGACACGCTCACCCTCTTCTCGATCCCCCTGGCGGAGCGTCCGGTGACCCCCGTGTTCGTCGAGGACTGGACCCGGGGGTTGGACCGCGACCGCTGGCGGCCGTTCGGCGATCCCTTACCGCGGACGCGCCGGACCGGCGGCCCCGACGGATCAGGCGTGTTCACCAACAACGGCGATGCGTTCTTCGCGAGCGGCGCGGTGACGCGGCAGGCGTTCCCGCTGCGCGACGGCCTTGGCGTAGAGGTGGACGGCCGCCTGCCGTTCACCGGAAAGCTGCACCAGGAGTTCGCGGTGGCGCTGTACGACGAGGAGCATCCGGACAGTCTCCTCGCCTCCGGCGCGGCGCCCGCCCTCGTGGAGTTTCGGGTGCAGGGCGCGTCCGGCGCGGGCGCGGCCGAGGCCTGGATCGCCACGCGGGACCGGCGGGTGGCCCTGCCGCTGCCCACCAACCCCGAGGCCTGGCACACCTACACGCTGCAGCTGCGTGCCGACGGCGTCGTCGAGCTGCTCGTTGACGGCCGGATGCTCTGGCGCGCGCCGGCGCCGCTGGCCCATCAGGCGGAGTCCGTCCGGATTGGCCTCGGCTACCACTCGTTCGAGACCGAGATCCTGCACGGCCGGCTGCGGATCCACACGCCGCCGCGGTATTACCTGCCGGAGGTGACGCTGGAGGGGGAGGCGGGACGGTAGCATGCGGGCGCGGCGGTCACCACCGCTCCAGAATCCGGATCGCGGCCTCCACGCCATCGCCGGTGATCCCCTTCGCCACGGCCGCGGCGTTGCGCTCGTAGTCGACCGTCGTGACGAGGCGGCGCAGCGCGTCCGCCAGCGGCGGGACGCGACGCACGCGCCAGACCGGCACCGGGGGCGGGCCCAGCCCGAGCGCCCGCACGCGCTCCGCCCAGTAGAATTGGTCCAGGAGGTGCGGCACCACGAGTTGCGGTCGCCCCGCGCGCGCCACCGACGTCGTGGTTCCCGCGCCGCCGTGGTGTACAACCGCCCGGACGCGCGGCAGCAGCGCGTGGTGCGGGACCGCGCCGATGAGCGCACAGTGCGCCCCGACCCGCACCTCCGGAGCCGAGACGCCCGTCCATCCCGGCTGGATCAGGAGGCGGAGTCCGGTTTCCCCGGCCGCGGCACCGAAGATCTCGACCACGGCCCGCATCCGATGGGTCACCATGCTCCCGAATCCCAGCAGGATTGGTGGGGGGCCCGCGTCGAGGAAGGCCCGCAGGTCCTCCGGGAGATCGCCGTGGTCCGGGAGGCGGAGTGCCGGAACCAGCTGTGCCGACGGTGGCAGATCGGGCGCGACGCCGGTGAGCGCGGTCTCGGCCGCGACCACGATTGGCGACGCCCTGAGATAGTCCGCCACGTCCCGGACGGGCGGCAGTCCGAGGTCCCGGCGCCCGCGCGAGATGGGTCCCGCCAGCACGAGCCCGAGCAGCGCGTCGAAGCCGCGCCAACAGGCCCGGTTCACGACCCGGGGCAGGCGCTGGAAGCGGACCATGGGCGGCGGGTGGTGCGCGCTCGCCAGCACGACCGGCGCGTACGCCACGAAGACGTACGGCACGCCAAGCGCTTCCGCCACGGACGGGCCGGCGGCCTGGAGCCCCGCGCCCACCACGACATCGGCATCCGCGCAGAGATCCGGCAGCGCGGCGAACTGCTGGGGGACGATCTCCGAGCGAAGGATCCGCATCTGGTGCCGCGCCGACTGGACGCGGTCCCCGTGACGCCGGAGGTCGGCTTCCATGTCCGGACCGAGGGCGGTGAACGGGATCCCATAGGACTGGATCCACGCCGCGAAATTGGCCGGGGCCCCGACCCGCACGTCGTGTCCCCGCGCCTGGAGCCCCAGGGCGAGCGCCAGCATCGGCTGCACGTCGCCGCGCGAGCCGACCGGAGCCAGCACGATCCTGCGCCGCCTGCTCGCCACGCGCTCCCCCTGGTGGCTCATCCGGTCTTCGCCATCGAAGAGGTAGTTCATATACCGCTCAAGCGGCCACCCGGCCATCCGGCCGCCTGGTGTCGCCCAGGGCGACGTGGCACCGCTCAAGTCGTGCCCGGCTTGCGGCAGGCGGCACGACTGACCAGACTAAACCCGTCGGGATTCCGGTATCTCTCCACCCCAGCTGTCGAGGTTGCCATGTCGCGCGTTCTTTCCGTGTTGCTCCTCGCCTCCGCCGCAGGCTCGCCGCTCGCCGCCCAGGCGGCCCAGTCCGCGGCCGCCCCGGCCAACGCGTCCGTGACGGCGGTCCGGGCCATCTGGGAAATGATGACCAACTATGTCACGCGGTCGGCGGAGATGATGCCGGAGGAGAAGTACTCCTACCGGCCCACGCCCGAGGTCCGGACCTTCGGCGAGTTGATCGGCCATGTGGCCGGCGCCCAGCACATGATCTGCGCCATCGCCCTGGGCGAGCAGCCGCCCGCCGAGGATGCGGTTGAGAAGACGGCCAAGACCAAGGCGGCGCTGATCGAGGCCATGAAGTCCTCGACTGCGTACTGCGCCAAGGCGTATTCCCAATCCGATGCGGACGCGCGGGCCCCTGCCAACATGTTCGGCCGGGACGTCACGCGGTTCCACGCGCTCGTCCTCAACGCCACACACAACGGCGAGCACTACGGCAACCTCGTGACGTACCTGCGCATCAACGGCATGGTGCCGCCCTCGAGCCAGGGCGGCATGTAGGCAGGCTCGGCGGACGGGCGCGGCGGCGCCGGCGCGGGCATTGACCGTGCCGCTCTGCCGGTAGATTGGGTTGTGCCCGCGCGCCCCCTCCGCTCCCTGTGTGCCATCGGCGCCGCGGCCCTGACGGGCTGCGGCGCCCCGTCGTCTTCGGCGCCACCCTCGCCCGTCGTCGCCGACCCCTGCGCCGTCGTCGCCCAGGCGGCGTCGCCGTTCGCGACCGTGCGGGTGGCGCTGCTCACGCCGGTCGCGCCGGCCAACGCCCCGGTGCCCGGCAGCGACGCCGAGCGGCTGGTCTTCCGCCAGCTGTACGAGACCCTGGTGCGGGTGGACTGCGCGGGCGTGGTCCGGCCCGGGCTCGCGCGCCGGTGGCGCGCCGAGGACGGCGGGACCCGCTGGATCTTCGAGCTCTGGCCCGGCGCGAGGTTCTGGGACGGGACGCCGGTGGACGCCGCCGCGCTACGCGCGAGCTGGGGCGGCGACCGCGCCCTGGCGGTCGAGGACGTCCAATCGTCGGGTGTCAACGCCGTGGCGGTGTCCCTCCACTCCCCGCGCCCCATCGAGGCGTTCGGCGATGCCGCCTGGAGCGTGGTGAAGCGCATCCTCGAATCCCCGTGGCCGCTGGGCACGGGCCCGGTGTGGACCGGTGGGTGGGAGGGTGAGGGCCTACTGCGGGCGACGCCCCTGCCCGACGCGCCGCAGGGCACGCCGCTGCTGGAGTTCCGGACCGCCGTCGCCGCCGACCCGCGCGACGTGCTCGATCAGCCGGCGGACGTCATCGTCACCCGGGACGCCGGGACCGTGCGCTACGCGGCGGGACGCGGCGACTGGCGGGTCGTCCCGCTGCCGTGGGACCGCGTCTACGTCCTGGCGTCTCCCCTCCGGGTGCGGTCGGGCGTCACCGTCCAGCTCGATTCCGCCGCGCAGGTTTCGCTGGCCCGCGACGCCGTGCGTGACGACGCCCGCGTCCCCGAGCAGGATGCCTGGTGGGCGGACTCCCGGTGCCCGCCCGACGTGCTCGCGCCAGCCGCGCGCCCCGACCCGATGGCGCAGGCGCCTTCCACCGCCGTGATCCTGCCGGCCGGCGACCGCGTTGCCGGCGACCTCGTGGCGCGACTGGTGGCGCGGGCGGACGCGGAGCTTGCGGACCTGCTGGGGAGCCGGCCGCGCGGGCTCCGGGCGGGGCCGGCGGGACCGGCCGACTACGCGGCGGCGCTCGCCGCGGGCCACGCGTCCGCCTTCGTGGTCCCGCTCCCGCGCCACCCGCTCGACGCGTGCCGCGCCGCGGTCGAACTGCGGGCGAGCGCGCCGTGGCTCCATGCCGACGGCGTCTGGGCGGGGGACGCCCTGGCGGCGCTCATCGAGACGCGCGCGCATCTCCTGGTACGGGATGTTCCCGTCGCGCACCTCGAGCGCGACGGCGGCGTGCGGCTCGTTCCGGTTCGGCACCCGTGACGTTCCGCTCGCGCCTGATTCTCGGGTTCGCGGCGCTGGCCGCCGTACCGCTCGTCGTGCTGTCCTTCGGCGTGCGGCGCGAGCTGGGCAACCGGCTCACCGTGCAGTACCGGGAGCGGGTCGCGGACCTGGTGGAGATCGTCGCGGCTGACCTCGAGCGGCAGAGCGCCGCCGTGGCCGGCCGCCTCGCCGGGCTCGCGGCGGCCCTCGCCGACGACGACCGGTTCCGGCTCGGCGCGCTGCGCGGCGCGACCGCGGAGCGCGGCTACGTGCTCGAGTACGCGACGCGCGCCCTGCCGCTCACCGGGCTCACGGTGCTCCAGATCCAGGATGACGCCGGCCGCATCCTCACGTCCGGCCACTTTCGCAACGAGTTCGACCGGCTGGATCGGGAAACCCTCACCGGCCTTGCCGCCGCCGGCGCCCGGCCGACGCTCCTCCGCGCGCGGACCCCCACCGGCCCCGTGCTGGTGCTGGCGCGCCTCGACTCGGTGGCCCTCGGCGGCCGGACGTTCTTTCTCGTGGGCGGCATGGCCGTGGACGACGCGTGGCTCCGCGGCCTCGGCCGTGAGCCCGCGGCGGGACTGTCGCTCCACCTGCCGGACACCACGCTCGGCAGCGCGGACGCCAACGACACGGCGGGCGCGCTCGTGGAAACGCTGCCCCTGCCGCTGGTGGATCCCGCGGGTGCTTTGGTGGCCGCCACGGCCCGCCTCGTGGTGGCCGTACCTCTGGCACCGCTGGTGGAGCTCCGCCGCGGCGTGGATGGCTGGTTCCTGGCCGCGCTCGGCGGGACCGTGGCCATGGCCCTGGCGCTCGCGCTGGCGCTGGCCGCGCGGATGAGCCGCCCCATCTACGATCTGGCGCGCGCGGCGCAAACCGTGGACCTCGAGCGCGGGCCCGTGGCGCTGGCGAGCGAGCGGACGGATGAGGTGGGCGTGCTGGCACGCGTGCTCGAGCGCATGGTGGCCCGGCTGCGGAGCGACGCCGCGCGGCTCCGCGACGTCGAGCGCCGGGCCACACTGGGCGACCTGGCGCGCCAGGTGAATCACGACATCCGGAACGGGCTCACGCCCATCCGCAACGTGTTCCGCCACCTCGCGCAGGTGGCCGAGCGCGAGCCGGCATCGCTGCCCGCGGTCTTTGGAGAGCGGCGGGCCACCGTGGAGTCCGGCGTGGCCTACCTGGAGCGGCTGGCCGGCAACTACGCGCGGCTCCATCCGGAGCTGGATCTGCGGGACTGCGACCTCGCGGCGCTGGTCCGGGAGGTGGCGGACACCGTGGCGCCGGGTGGCGGGATCATCGAGGTGGCCGCCGCGGCCCCGGTCGCCGCCCGCACCGACCCGCTGCTGGCACGGCGGATCCTCGAGAACCTCACGCGCAACGCGGTGGACGCCGCGGCTCCAACGGGGGGCCGCGTGCGGCTCGCGGCGGAGCCACTCCCGAGCGGCGCCCGCCTCACCGTGCACGACACCGGGCCCGGCATGACGCAGGAGGAACTTGACCGCGCCTTCGAGCCGTTTCACACCACCAAAGCGGTCGGCACGGGCCTCGGGCTTCCCATCGTGCGTCGCCTGGTGACCGACCTCGGCGGCACGCTGCGGGTCGAGACCGCACCGGGGCGCGGGACCACCTTCATCGTCGAGCTGCCGGCGGGAACGCCCCGGAGCACGGAGCCATGAGCCTCATCCTCGTCGTGGACGACGTCCAACCCCTGGCGGAGCAGTACGCCTACGACCTCCGCCGCCTCGGCGGGTTCGAGACGCTCGTCGCGGCCGGCGGGCGCGCGGCGCTGGACGTGTTGAGCCGCGAGCCCGTGGACTGCGTGATCCTCGATCTCGAGATGCCGGACATGGACGGCTTCGCGGTGCTGAGCGCCATGCAGGAGCGACGGCTCCGGGTTCCGGTCATCGTCTACACCGGCACGGGGAACTTCGACCGCTGCGTGCGCGCCGTGCAGCTCGGCGCGTACGGCTTCGTGGACAAGGCCGAGCCGATGGAGCGGGTCGTCCAGGACGTCGAGCGGGCCATCGAGCGGCAGCGGCTGGCGGGCGAGGTGCTGAGCCTGCGGCGGCGCCTGGATGCCGACTCGCCGCTGGTGGGCGCGAGTCCCGCCATGGAGCGCCTGCGCGATCTCATCGCGAAGCTCGCCCCCATCCCGAGCCCCGTCCTCGTGACGGGCGAGAGCGGGTCGGGGAAGGAGCTGGTGGCGCGCGAGCTGCACCGCCTGGGCAAGCGTCGCGCGGGCCCGTTCATTGCCATCAACTGCGCGGCGCTCCCCGAGCAGCTCGTCGAGTCCGAGCTGTTCGGCCACGAGCGCGGCGCGTTCACGGGCGCCGCCACCCTGCGGCGCGGCGCGTTCGAGGCGGCGTCCGGCGGCACCCTGTTCCTGGACGAAGTGGGCGAGCTGCCGCTTCCCGCGCAGGCCAAGCTGCTCCGGGTCGTGGAGCAGCGCGAGGTCACGCGTCTGGGCGGCACGCGGACCGTGGGCGTGGACACCAGGATCGTGGCGGCCACGAACCGCGACCTGCCGGCCGAGGTCGCCGCCGGACGGTTCCGCGAGGACCTGCTCTATCGCCTCAACGCGCACGTGCTCCCGGTGCCACCGCTCCGGGACCGGCGCTCGGACATCCCGGAGCTGAGCGCGGCGCTGCTCGTCGCCACGTGCGAGCGATTCGGCCTCCGCCCCAAGCGCCTGAGCGACGGCGCCCTGCACCTGCTCATGGCGCACGACTGGCGCCGGAACAACGTGCGCGAGTTGCGCAACGTCCTGGAACGGCTGGTGATCGAGACCGAGGGCGACGTCGTGAGTCCGGACGACGTGCCCACCGAGGTCGCCGCGGCCGCCGGGCGGGAGCCCGCGTCGCCCGGCCGCTCGTATCACGAGCGCAAGCTCGAGGCGGAGCGCGGGATCGTCGTGGAGGCGCTCGAGCGGAACGACTGGCACGTCACCCGCACCGCCCAGGAGCTGGGCCTCGCCGACCACGCGAGCCTTCTCAAGATCATGCGACGGCTGAACGTGTCCCGCGACTGACGTGTCCACCCGGACACAGCCCCCCCTCGATCCACGTGTCCACCCGCCCACACCACCCCCCACCACCATTTCTCGTCTCTCGCCGTAACCCGTTACCCCGCTGCACGCTACCCGCTGCACGCTACACGATCAGTCCAATGGCATCCCCACTGCTTTCTCCAAGGCCGGCCCGACATTCGTCACCGGCGCCCAACGCGCCATCGCCAGGAGGAAGCCATGCGGAGCATCACGATCACGGAGCGGCAGAGAGAGGCCATCGGCCAGGTCATCGTGGGCCTCGTGCTGTTCGGGGCCATCGTCCTCTCGGGGTGCGACGCGCCCGGGGAACGCCGGACGTCCGGCGGTGAGGAGGCGACCGCGGTCGCCACCGCACGCGTCACGCCTCCCGCGGAAACCGTTCCCGCGGTGGCGGCGCCCGAGCCGGAGATCCCGCGGGTGGTCACGTACGAAGAGGCGGAGCTGGCGTACCGCGACGGCCGGTACGACGAGGCGGCCCGGCTCTTCTCGCGCTACGTCGAGATCAAGCCCGGGAATCCGTTCGGCCACTACATGCTGGGACTCTCCGGCTGGAAGAGCCGGGACCATGCCGGGGCCGAGGCGGCCTTCGAGCGGGCGCTGGCGCTCGATCCCGATCACGTGAAGAGCCACCTCAACCTGGTGCGGGTGCTGCTCGAGGTGGGCCGGCCCGAAGACGCGCTGGTCCGCGCCGACACGGCCCTGGCCCTCGATCCGCTGAACAACGTTGCCCATCGGCTGCGCGCCCGGGCGCTGGACGCGCTCGACCGCGTGGACGAGGCGATTGACGAGTACCGCCAGGCCATCGCGCTCGACGAGACCGACGTCTGGTCCATGAACAACCTGGGCGTCCTGTACATCCAGATGGGCTGGTCCGAGGAAGCACTCTATCCGCTGGCGCGGGCCGTGGCGCTCGACACCACGCAGACCGTGTTCTTCAACAACCTCGGCATGGCGCTGGAGCACACGGGACGCTGGGCGCGCGCCGCCGACGTGTATCGTCTGGCGGTCGGCGTGGACAGCACGCACGCCCGGGCAATTGCCAACCTGGCCCGGGTGGACGGCCGGCCGGATGACGCGCTCGTGCCGCCGGTAGACCTGGCACTGCTCGCGCAGGAGTTTGCCGGCTGGATCGGAGAGTGGAAGCGCCCGGAAGTGGCGGTGGCGCGGCAGGAGGAAGCGGGGCTGCCCTAACCGCGCCGGGGGGGTCGGCGCCGGGGGGGCCCTCCGGGGGCC
>DASWHL010000142.1:0-42644 GCA_036398175.1 Gemmatimonadales bacterium | reverse complement strand
CCATGGTGGTCTTCCAGAGCTGCTCGGGATTCATCTCGCCCAGGCCCTTGTAGCGCTGGATGCTCACCGTGCCCTTCCCCTGCCCGTTGGACAGGCGCTTCATCACGTCGTCCCGCTCGGTCTCGCTGTAGACGTAGTACTCCTCCTTGCCCTTGGCCACCCGGAACAGGGGCGGCTGCGCGATGTACACGTACCCCGCCTCGATCAACTGCTTCATTTCCTTGTAGAAGAACGTGAGCAGCAGGGTCCGGATGTGCGCCCCGTCCACGTCGGCGTCGGTCATGATGATGACCTTGTGGTACCGCGCGTCGTCGAGCTTGAACTCGTCCTCGCCGATGCCCGTCCCGATGGCCGTGATCATGGCGCGGATCTCTTCGTTCGACAGGATCTTGTCAATCCGGGCGCGCTGCACGTTCAGGATCTTGCCGCGCAGCGGCAGGATGGCCTGGAACGACCGGTCCCGCCCCTGCTTGGCCGACCCGCCGGCGCTGTCGCCCTCGACGATATACAGCTCGGTGAGGGACGGGTCCGAGAGGGAGCAGTCGGCCAGCTTGCCCGGGAGGATGCCACCCTCGAGCGCACTCTTCTTGCGGACCAGCTCGCGGGCCTTGCGGGCCGCCTCACGCGCGCGCGCGGCGCTCGCGGCCTTCTCGATCACCGTGCGCGCGACGCCCGGCGTCTCCATCAGGTAGTTGTAGAGGTGCTCGTAGACCACCTGGCGGACGATGCCTTCGACCTCGGAGTTGCCGAGCTTGGTCTTGGTCTGCCCCTCGAACTGCGGCTCCTTCACCTTCACGTGAATCACCGACGTGAGCCCCTCGCGCACGTCGTCGCCGGAGAGCGAGAAACTCTCCTTCTTGAGGAGCCCCTTGTTCTTCGCGACCTCGTTGATCACGCGCGTGAGCGCCGCCTTGAAGCCCGTGAGGTGGGTCCCGCCCTCGTGCGTGTTGATGTTGTTCACGAACGAGAACGTGTTCTCGGCATAGCCCTCGTCGTACTGGAGGGCCACGTCAATCTCGACGTCGTCCCGGGACGTGGCGAAGGCCACGGGCTTGGGATGGAGCGGCTTCCGGGCGCCGCGCAGGAACTCGACGAACTGCTTGAGCCCGTCCCGGAACAGGAACGTCTCTTCCTTGGCGGAGTCGGGCCGCTCGTCCACGACGGTCAGCGTGATCCCGCTGTTCAGGAAGGCCAGCTCCCGGAGCCGGCTCGCGATGGTGGCGTAGTCGAAGCGGGTCTCCGTGAAGATCTGCGTGTCGGGCTTGAAGTAGACCTTGGTGCCGGTCCGCTTGCCCGCCTTGCCGGTCACCTCCAGCGTCTGCACCGTGTGGCCGCGCTCGAAGGCCATGTGATGCTCCTGCCCGTCCCGCGCCACCCACACGTCGAGCCGTTCGGAGAGCGCGTTCACCACCGACACACCCACGCCGTGCAGCCCGCCCGACACCTTGTAGGTGCTCTTGTCGAACTTGCCCCCGGCGTGGAGCATGGTCATGGCGACCTCGAGGCCGGGTAGCTTCTCGGTCTTGTGGAGGTCCACCGGGATGCCCCGCCCGTTGTCGCTCACGGTGACGGCGTTGTCCGCGTGCACGACCACGTCTATCCGGTCGCAGAAGCCCGCGAGCGCCTCGTCAATCGAGTTGTCCACGACCTCGTACACGAGATGATGGAGCCCCCGCGCGGCCGTCGAGCCGATGTACATCCCCGGCCGTTTGCGGACGGCTTCGAGACCTTTGAGAACCTGGATGGCGTCGGAACTGTACTTCGTGGGCTGCTGGTCGTCGTGCGGAGCCGCCATGGCCGTCCTGCGCTGGAGAACCTGCGATCTGATACGGAGAACGGGGGCCGAAACGACCCCCGTCGAGGTCCAATCAATATACCCGGGATCGGCGATGAAAAGCAACGGCTGGATGGGCTGCTAAGTTGCTATCTTGCATGATGTTGTGGAATGGTCGCAGGGCTGGCTTTCCGCCCGGGGAAGCTCCGCACAAGTCGCGCGTGGGTTCCTCTGGTCGCTGCAGTTCGCGAGTAGGGCCGGCTGGCAGCCCGGGCCCCGCTCACTGACGCGTCCTCCGGGATCCACGCGCGACTTGTGCCCGGCTTTCCTAGGCCTCCCCCACCCGCCAGACGATCCGGCGGATCGGCCGCCCCCCATCGGCCAGGCGCTGGAGAATGGTCCGCGACTGCATCTGGAGCTCCTGCATCCACCCGGCCGTGGCCACGCGCACGAACAGCACGCCGTCCTCCGACACGCCTTCCGCCGTGGTCACCCGCGCGATCTGAGGTCCCACGAGCGCGGGCCAGGCGTCCACGACGCTGGCCTGGTCAACGCGGCGCTTGAGGCCGCGGCGCTTGAGGTAGGCCTCGATCGCCTCGCCGAGGCCCGCCGCGCGCTCACGTTTCAAGACGGCCTCCGTGCATGCGCCAGCGCGGCCGGTCCAGCAAGGCTTGGGGCACCTCGGCCTCCCGCGGCGCGGTGACGATGGCCTGGCCGGGGAGCGTATCGGCAATGAGACCGAGCAACCGGCCCTGGCGGTGGGCGTCCAACTCCGCGAACGCGTCGTCGAACAGGGCCACGGGCGTGGACCCGTGGGCGCGGGTGAGCGACTCGGCTTCGAGCAGCCGCAGGGCGAGGGCCGCGGTGCGCTGCTGCCCGGCGGAGCCCACCTGCCGCGCGTCGTGGCCCCCCAGCGTGAGTCGCAGCTCGTCGCGGTGCGGGCCCACCGTAGTCATCCCGCGCCGCGCGTCCCGGTCGCGCGCGGCGCCGAGGCCCGCGAGCATGGCCTCCGCGTCGGGGCCGCCGCCGCGGTGCACGTGGTACTCCATGGCCGCGCGATCGGGCTCGCCCAGGGCGGCGGTCAGCGCGGAGAAGCGGTCGGCCTGGTCCGCGACCCACGCCAGCCGGCGGGCGGTGACCACGGCCGCCGCGTGCGCGAACGGCGGATCGAACGCCCACGCCGTGACGGGCTGGCCGCGCCGGAGTGCCGCGTTCCGCTGGCGGAGCGCCGCACGCTGGGCGGTGAGCGCCTCGAGGTAGCCGCGGTCGCTGAGCGAGAGCAGCACATCGAGGTAGCGGCGCCGCTCCGCCGGGCCGCCCGCCACCAGCGCGCGGTCCGCGGGCGAGAAGCTCACCGCGAGCACGCGCCCCACGGCGTCGCCCAGCTTGGTGGCGGGCAGGCCGTCCACGGTGACCTTCTTGCGACGGCCCGCGACCTCGTAGCCCGCCGTCACCCGGCAGCCGCCCGCGCCCGCCACGAAAAAGCCGGCCTCGCCGAACCGCACCAGCTCGCGGTCCTTCACGCCGCGGAGGGACCGGAACAGGACGAGGTAGTACACGGCCTCGAGGAGATTGGTCTTGCCCTGGCCGTTGTCGCCCACCACGACGCTGCCACGTGCGGGGAAGTCCACCTCGAGTGCCGCGAGGTTCCGGAAGTTGCGGACCGTGAGGTGGGTCAGCTCCACCCGCGGCTCCGCCCGGGCCGGACCGCGCGGCGGGCGGGCGTCATGGGCTCGCGGTGTCGCGCGCGATGATGGTGAGGGTGGCCGAGGTGGTGGTGCGCCCGCCCACCAGGTCCAACGCGAACGCCTGCACATCTACCAACTCGCCGACGATCCGTCCTTCGGGCACGATGAAGAACACGAAGTCCACTACCTCGATCTCGTTGAACGCGAAGACCTCGCGCCGCTCGTCGAGGAACGTCACCACGACCGAATCGAGGCCGTTGTCGTCCCGGGCGCGGACGCCCACGGCGAACGTATCGGGGCTTGCAACCACGTGCCCCACCGGCAGCTCCAGGGTGATGGACGGCGGGCCCGGGCGCGGGCGGTCGGGGGTGCAGGCGGCGAGGGCCAGGGCCGTGAGGCCGGCTGCCAGGAGCCGCGGTCTGTGGCTGGACATGAGGCAAAGGTAACGGCGGCACCGGAGCCCTCGGGAGGTCCGCCCTTGGCGTAGGCGGTTCCCCGTGCGATGTTTCACCAACCTGTCAGACCCGCGCGCTGACATCCGGCGGCCGGTGCCGCCGTGCGCGGGCTGCGTCCGAACCACAGCGGGAGGCAGACGGTCATGACGCGTCCAGGCCGATGGGCCCTGGCAGCGGCGGCGCTTGCCGTGACGGGGGTGGCAGGGGCCCTGGCCCAGGCCGATCTCCAGGCGGAGCGGCCGACCGTGACGGTGTACAAGACCCCCACCTGAGGCTGCTGCACCAAGTGGGTGGTTCACCTGCAAGAGCATGGCTTCACGGTCGTCCCCCGCGACGTGGACGAGGCGGCCCTGATGGAAATGAAGACGGGATCCCGGGTGCCGCGGGCGCTGGGAACCTGCCACACCGCGACCGTCGGGAAGTACGTGATCGAAGGTCACGTCCCGGCCGCGGACATTGACCGGCTGCTGGACGAGCAGCCCGACGTGCTGGGGCTCGCGGTGCCGGGCATGCCCATCGGCTCCCCGGGGATGGACGTGGGGGACCAGCGCGAGGCGTACTCGGTCCTGACGTTCGACCGCGCGGGGAACACCGCCGTCTTCGAACGGCACTGATCCGACCGGCCACGATCCCCCGCGGCCGGCAGCCCATTCCGCGCCGGGACCGGGCGCCGCGGCGCCCCGTCCCTGGAGCCCGCACCGGAACCTGGCTGCATGTGATGGAATGCGAAGCGAACTGCCACACGAGGCATCATGAATCAGCGTGAGCGCGGCCGCCGCCGTCGCCCGTCGCGCCGCCCCCGCGGCGGCCGCGGCGGGGAGGCGCCGGACGGCAGGCCCCAGAGTACCGGGGAGCACGAGATCCCGACCGCTGGCGCCAGCGTCACGGTCCACGGACTGCTCGACATGACCGGACGCGGCGGCGGTTTCCTGCGCCGCCGGGACGCCGGATACCTGCCCACGAAACACGACGTGCACGTGCCGCCCCGCATCATCGAGCGACTCGGACTCCGCAAGGGCGACGAAGTCGAGGGCGACGCGATGGCCGCGGGCAAGGGCGGCCGGGGCCTGATTCTGCGGCAGGCCAATCAGGTGAACGGCCTCCCGGCGTCGGAGGCCCTCAGCCGCCCGCACTTCACCGACCTCGGCGCCGTCCATCCGTTCGCCCCGCTCCCGCTCGACTGCGACATCCGCCGCAACGGCCAGACCGACTACACGAACCGCATCATGGATCTCCTGTGCCCGCTCGGCAAAGGCCAGCGGGCGCTGATTGTGGCGCCGGCCAAGGCCGGCAAGACCACGGTGCTCCAGTCCATCTGCGAGGGGGTGGTACGCAACCATCCGGCGATGGCCCTCTACATCCTCCTCGTGGACGAGCGGCCCGAAGAGGTGACGGAGATGGAGATGTGCGGGTTCGGCGAGGTGATCGCGTCGAGCTTCGACTTCCCGCCGGAGCGCCACACCGCGCTTGCCGAGCTGACGCTCGAGCGGGCGCGGCGCCAGGTCGAGCTGGAGCGGGACGTCGTGATCGTGCTGGACTCCATCACGCGGCTCGCCCGCGCGTACAACACGGTGGAGAAGGGCACCGGCCGCACGCTTACCGGCGGGCTCGATGCCGGCTCGATGGAGGAGCCCAAGCGGTTCCTCGGCAGCGCGCGCGCGGTGGATCCCAAGCGCGGGGGCGGGTCGCTCACGATCATCGGCACGGCCCTGATTGACACGGGCTCCAAGATGGACACGGTGATCTTCGAGGAGTTCAAGGGCACCGGCAACAGCGAGCTGGTGCTGAGCCGCGACCTCTCGGAGCGGCGCGTGTTCCCGGCCATTGACTTGAACGCCAGCTCCACGCGGCGGGAGGAGCTGCTGCTCACCCCCGAAACCCTCAAGATCTCCCACGCGGTGCGGAACCTCCTGGCCCGCATGGGTTCCGTCGAGGCCATGAACGAACTGCTGGCCATGATGAAGCGCTCGCCGAGCCTCGACGAGATGGCCCGCTTCGTGGCCTGAGGCGCGGCCGCCGCGCTCCCACCCCATGTCCGCGGTTCTCGCCCTCGATCAGGGTACGACCGGCTCGACGGCCCTGCTCGTCGGCGACGACGGCATCGTGCGGTCCCGCGGCTACCAGGAGATCCAGCAGCACTATCCCCGGCCGGCGTGGGTGGAGCACGATCCCGAGGAGATCTGGGAGACGACCGTGGCCGCCGCGCGCACCGCCCTCGGCGCGGAGCGGCCGGCGGCCATCGGGATCACCAACCAGCGCGAAACCGTGATCGCCTGGGAGCGGGCCACGGGGGCGCCGCTGCACCGGGCCCTGGTGTGGCAGGACCGGCGGACGGCGGCCCGTTGCCGGGAGCTCAAGGCGGCCCACGGTGTGGAGGACCTGGCCCGGCGCACCGGGCTCGTGTGGGATCCATATTTCTCCGCGACCAAGATCGAGTGGCTGCTGCGGGAAGTGCCGGGCCTCCGGACCCGGGCGGAACGCGGGGAAGTGGTGTTCGGCACGGTGGACAGCTGGCTCGTCTACCGCTTGTCGGGCGGTGCCACGGTCGTCACCGACCATACCAACGCGTCGCGGACCCTGCTCTACAACCTCGAGCACCGCGACTGGGACGACGAGTTGCTGGGCCTCTTTGGCGTCCCGCGCGCGGCGCTCCCGGACATCGTGCCGTCGAGCGGCGTGTGCGCCGAGACGGCGGCCGGGCCGTTGGGCGCCGGTATTCCCATCGCGGGGATCGCCGGCGACCAGCAGGCGGCCCTGTTCGGACAGGGCTGTCACCAGCCGGGCGAAGCGAAGAACACCTACGGGACCGGCGCGTTTCTCCTGATGCGCGTCGGCGATCGCGTGCCGGAGTCGCGGGGACGGGTGCTGACGACGATGGCCTGCGACGAGCGCGGCGCGCCCGCGCTGGCCGTGGAGGGCGCCATCTTCGTGGCCGGCGCGGCCCTGCAATGGCTCCGCGACGGGCTCGGGCTGATCGCTTCGGCGGCGGAGAGCGAGGCGCTGGCGCGGTCGCTGGACGATACGGGTGGCGTGGCGTTCGTCCCCGCGCTCGTGGGGCTCGGGGCACCGTTCTGGGAGGCCGAGGCCCGCGGGACGATCGTCGGCCTGACGCGCGGCACGACGCGCGCCCACCTGGTCCGGGCGGCGCTCGAAGCCATGGCCTACGGCACCCGCGACGTGGTGGATGCCATGACCGGCGCCACGGGGGTGCCGCTCCGATCGCTACGCGTGGACGGCGGCGCCGCCGCCAACGACTGGCTGATGGCGTTCCAGGCGACGGTCCTGGGCGTGCCCGTGCAGCGCCCGGACGTGGTCGAGTCCACGGCGCTCGGGGCGGCGGGGCTCGCGGGCCTCGCCACCGGCGTGTGGAACGGCGCCGCCGCGTTCGTCCAGAGTCGCCGCTATCGCGCGTTCGAACCAGACGCGGCATTGGGGCGTGCCGCGGCGGCCGGCTATCACGGTTGGGAGCGCGCGGTGAGCGCCGCGCTCCACTGGGCGCGCAGCTCCCGCTGACGTCGTCCGTAGTGTTTCCGACGGACGACCGGCGATGCCCGCTGCATGAAGCACCCTTAGGTATCTTCAGGTTCGACAAGTCGCTGCCAGATAACGTGATAACTGGAAGCAGCATCCTTCAAATCGGCTTCACGGGTTTTTAATTCATCTTCTCTACATTGACGCGTGGGGCTTCCGTATATCCCCGTAGAACACGCGCTGTACATCTACCGAGAGGTGGAGTGTGAGAGGATTGCTTCGTCGGATCTGGGCCGTCAGCCTGGCGTGGCCGCTGGTGGCCGTGCTGGCAACGAGCGGCGTGGGCACCGGGTGTACCGAGACCCAGTACGTATACGACACGACCGAGGTCGAGCGTCCGGCGTTCAACGAGCCGGCCGACAGCCTCAACGGGTTCATTGGTCTGTATGACGTCGCGGACAACCAGACCTCGTGCGGCAACTGCCACGCCGACTTCCAGGCGCGGTGGGCGGCCACCGCGCACGCCGACGCGTGGGCCACGCTCCAGGGTTCCGGGAGCGCCCAACCGTTCTGCGCGGGCTGCCATACGGTGAGCGAGCTGGGGAACGCGCTGGAGGTGGCGGGCGGGTACAACGTGGTCACGGACTCCACCTACCACAACGTGCAGTGCGAGAGCTGCCACGGGCCGGGCCTGTTGCACCTCGAGTCGGTAGCGGCGGGCGCCGTCGTGCGGCCGTTCGCCTCCATTGCCGTGGATACGATCGGCACCAACGGCTGCGCCGGGTGCCACGAGGGCACGCACCATCCGTTCGTGGAGCAGTGGCGCGAGTCGAAGCACGGGTACGGTGGTGACGCCTACCTGGCTGAAGGTCCCCGGGCCGGCTGCCAGGACTGCCACGAGGGTCGAAAGGCCATCGAGAACAAGTTCGGCGAGACGGCCGACTTCGTGGAGAAGGCCAACGCGACGAACTACCAGCCGATCGTGTGCGCCACGTGCCACGACCCGCATGATGCCACCAACACGGGACAGACCCGCCGCCCGATTGACGTGCCGACGCGGGAGAACCTCTGCGTCAGCTGCCACTCGCGCGAGGGCCATCCGCCATCGAGCAACACGACGCGCCGCGGGCCGCACGCCGCGCAGGGGTTGCTCGTGATTGACGAGGACGTGGGGTACAAGCCGCCCAACTTCCAGTACGACTCGACCAAGATCGTGAGCTCGCACGGGACGTCGGCCAATCCGCGGCTGTGCGCCAGCTGCCACGTCTACATGTTCCCGGTGACCGACGCCGCGACCGGTGACTTCCTGCTCAACAGCGTGGGCCACACGTTCGAGGCCATCCAGTGTCTCGACGCGCAGGGGCTGCCCACGGCCGGACCCTGCGACCTGGCCAATCGCCAGTTCGCGGGCTGCGCGGTGTCCGGCTGTCACACCAGTCAAGACGGGGCCCGCGGGGCGTTCATCGCCACCAAGGCCAGCATGAACTTCTACGTGGACCTGTTGTGGAGCGACACGGACGGCGACAGCGTCATGGAAACCACGGACGGTGGTCTCCTGCCCGAGGTGCTCGCCAACGCCATCGCGGCCGACAACCTGACCGAGATCAACCTCTACGACAACGTGCTCACGCCGGCCGAAGGGGCCATCTGGAACGCGCAGCTGGCCTACACGAGCGAGCGGCCCGCGTGGTCGAGGTTCACGGTGGAGGGCCAGCTGAGCTGCACGCCGACCACCACCTGCACCACGCAGGGGAGCGTGAACACAGCCCACAAGTCGAGCGGTGAGGGCGTGCACAACCCGTTCCTGCTCGAGGCGCTGCTGATCGCCTCGATCCAGCACGTGCAGAGCTTCTATGGGGTATCGGCGCCGGTGGGGAACCTGACGCCGAAGTTGACGCCGCCGCCCGGATTGCGGGTGAATTGATCCCGCGGGTCGGCGGGATGTGGTGACTCGATGGCGCCGGCTCCCTTTCTCCGGGAAGGGAGCCGGCGCGCGTCACGGGTGGTAGCATCGCGGGATGTGAGGGAGGGCACCATGCGGTGGAGTCGGGTGGGGTGGCTGGTCGTTGGCGGGGTGCTGGTGGTCGCGCGTCCGGTGGCGGGGCAGGAGAGCGAGGCCTGCCGGATGTGTCATGCCCAGCCGTCATTCTTCAAGAACAACGCGGATTCGGCCCGGCTCGTCGTCACCGAGGCGACCCTGGCCGGCTCCGTGCACGGGGCCGCCGGCCTGAAGTGCGCGATGTGTCATACCGGGATGGCGACCTTCCCCCATCCCGAGGACGCCACGCCGACGGAATGCGGGGCGTGCCACGGCGGCGTCCGTGACCAGTATGTGCAGAGTCTGCACGGGTACGCCGTCCAGCGCGGCAATCCCCGCGCCCCGACGTGCGTGAGCTGCCACGGCGCGCACGACGTCCGGTCGAGCCACGATCCCGCGTCGCCCACGCACAAGGTCCGCCTGCCGTCCACGTGCGCGGCGTGCCACGGGGAAGCGGGACTGCTCACCGACCAGATCGTGAAGCTCCCGCAGTCGTTCACCGATTACGCGCAGTCCGTTCACGGTATGGGGGCGGGCCGCGGCATCGCCGCCGCGGCCTCGTGCGCCGACTGCCACGGCGTCCACGAGTTGCTGGGGGCCGCCGACCCGGCCTCCCACATCAATCCGCGGAACGTGGCGGCCACGTGCGGGCAGTGCCACCCGGACATCCAGCTCCAGTACGACGGCTCCATCCACGGCCGGGCCCTCCAGGCCGGGGTGGGGGACAGCCCAACCTGCACCGACTGCCACGGCGAGCACCACATCCTGTCGCCGCGCAACCCGGAGGCCACGACCTATGCCGCCCGGCTGGCGGCGGAGACGTGCGGGTCGTGTCACGACGACCCCGTGATCATCGCCAAGTACAACCTCCAGGGCGGGGTCGTGGGCTCGTACACGGACACGTACCACGGCTGGGCCACCCGCCGGAACTACGCGCGTGCGGCCACGTGCGTGAGCTGCCACGGGGCCCACGCCGTGCTGCCGGCGTCGGACTCGACGTCGTCCATCCACATCTCCAATGTGGTGGCTACCTGCCAGACGTGCCATCCGCGGGCGGACGCCGGCTTCGCGGCGAGCTACACCCACGAGAAGGCCTCCATTACCGCCAATCCGGTGAACCGGTGGATCCGGACCATCTATCTCGTGGTGATCGCGCTGTTCATCGGCGGGATGGTGCTGCACAACGTCCTGATCCTGAACTTCTACATGCTCCGGCGCCGCCGGGAGGTCGAGCACCAGCGCTGGGTGATGCGGTTCGACCGCTCGCAGATCGTCCAGCACCTGCTGCTGACGGTGACGTTCGTCACGCTCGTCATCACGGGCTTCGCGCTGCGGTACCCGGACGCGTGGTGGGTGCACCTGCTGCTCTCGGCCGGCATGACCGAGCCGGTGCGGCTCAACCTGCACCGGATCGCCGCCGTCGGCCTGATCGTCGCCTCGGCGTGGCACGCGTACTGGGTCCTGCTCACCCGCCGTGGCAAGCGGGAATTCCGGGCCCTGATGCCGCGCTGGCTGGACATCCGCGAGTTCGTGGCCAACCTGCGCTACCACACGTGGCGGTCGACCGACAAGGTGAAGTTCGGGCAATACGACTACTCGCAGAAGGCCGAGTACTGGGCGCTCGTCTGGGGGACGGGGATCATGGCGCTCACGGGGCTGATCATGTGGTTCCCGGAGATCACGGCGCGGTATATGCCGTCCCTGGTGATTCCGGCGGCGGGGACCATCCACTACTACGAGGCGTGGCTGGCGACCCTGGCCATCATCGTCTGGCACTTCTTCTTCGTGATCTTCCACCCCGAGGAGTACCCGATGAGCTGGACCTGGCTCACCGGGAAGATGAGCCGCCACGCCGCCGAGGAGCACCACGCGCGCTGGCTGGAAGAGGAGGAGCAGCGGAAGCGGGAGGGCACGATCGGGGAGCAGCCGGCGCCGGAACGCTGAGCCCGGCCGCCGGAACGCACTCGGGGCGGGATCGCAAGGCGCGGTCCCGCCCCGAAGTCGTCTGGCGGGTGGGGCCTACTTCGAGTGCCAGCCCCAGAACTGTCCGTAGAAGTCGCGGATCCGCTGCGCGTCCTCCTGGGTGATGGTGGTGCCGGGCTCGTTCATCATCTTGACGATCACGTCCCAGCGCTCGCGGGGACTCAGGATGGCAAGCTCCTTCAGCCGGTCGCTCGTGTGGCAATGCGCGCACTTCATGAACGTGAGCGCCGCCTCCACGGTGGGGAGGTCGGCCGGCCGGATGTGAGCGCCGGACAGCTCGCTCATCCGCGTCACCAGTTCGTGGACGTCCTGGCTGACGCCGTGGGCCTGCTCGAACGTCTCCTTGGTGTGGCAGTCCGTGCAGGTCCCCTCCAGCTTGGCCAGGGCCGGGTCCGGCGGGCCGAGGTGGACGGCCAGGTTGGCCAGGTCCCGCTTGGTGGCCAGCTCCTGCCGCAGGTTGGACACTTCGTGCTCGATGGTGACGAGGATCTGCGTCACGAACACGAGCAGGATCAGCGCGGCGCCGCTCAGGATCATGGCGATGACCCGTTCGCGGACCGGCGTGTGTTTCGTCGGTGTTGGTTGCATGGTTCGATCTCCGAGGGTCAGGCGCCCGAGGCGGTTGCCAGCACGTGCGCGCCGTGCGGCTCCCCGGCCTTGACGGCGTCGGGAGCCAGCTCATGCTCCGCGTGCGGCTGGTACACGGGCAGCACGGCGACCGCGATGCGGAACGCGAGCAGCCCGAGGGACACGATGCCGACCGTGATCAGGATTTCGGCAACGTGCGGCACGTAGGCAGGGTATTCCGGCACGTCGAGCCCCACGACGGCGACGCCCGTCCGGTGTGCCACGAGCCCGAGGATGGTGGCCCAGGCCGCCGCGGGAAGGCCGCGCACCCGCTGCCCGCGGTCCGGCATGGCGAACAGCGCGAGTGCGGTGAGCAGCAGGCCGATCTCGAGCCACAACCAAGAGGTTGGCCAGACGCCCCGCATCGTCTCCAGCACCACCCCGCGGGCCAGCAGATCGCCCAGCCGGACGAGCAGGTAGGTCACGATGAGATAGGGCATGGCCCGCCCGAGCGCGTCCAGCAGCCTGACGGCCGGCTTGTGGCCCAGCACGCGGGCGCTCAGCATGGCCTCGACGATCACCATGGCCGGCGCCACCATGACCGCGGACAGGAAGAACAGCAGCGGCAGGATGGGCGTGTACCACAGCGGACCGAGCTTGTCCGTGATCAGGAACAGCGTGCCCAGGCTCGACTGGTGGAGTGTGGACAGCATGATGCCGGCCATGATGAGGAGGACCGGCATCTGGCGGTCACGGCGCATCACGCCGGTCCGCATCAGCGCTTCCCAGCCCAGCAGCACAGCCGCGATCACGGCCACCCACGCGAGGCTGTCCGTCATGGCGAACGTGAACAGCGACAGCGTCGCCACGATGACGAACGGCACGACCGCGTGGAACAGCCGGAGCAGGCGCCCCCAGCGGAACCGCTCGAGCACGGCGGGCGTGAACTCCAGCGCCAGCACGAAGGTGTAGAACATCACGCACCACGCCACCTCGAACATCGGGGAGGCGTGGTTCCAGTTGATCAGGGCCTTCCAGATGTTCCAGGGCCGCCCCAGGTCCACCATCAGGGCGACGATGAACAGCACATAACCGAGGAACGCGGTGAGGATGGCCGGGCGGGACAGCGCGTGGAACCGATGCCCGCCGAAGATGTGCACCGTGCCCGCGAGCACGAACCCGCCGGCGGCGAGCGCGATGCCCACCAGGATGTCAATCCCGATCCAGAAGCCCCACGGGTAGCCGTCGCTCAGATTGGTGACGGCGCCGAGGCCCGCCCAGAAGCGGTACGCGATCAGGCCGATGCCGATGGCGGCCAGCACCGCGAGCGTGCCAAGCCCGCGGGTGACGGGTTGTCGCAGCAGCGTCGCGGGCCTCATCGCTCGCCTCCGGGCGCCTGGGATGCTCCATCGCCTTCCGCCCGGGACACCTCCGCCCGGCGGTCGGTTACCCAACGCACCGCTCCCAGTCCCAGGCCGAGGCCACCCAGGACCCACGGAATGGCCGCCATGGCGGGGCGCGTGTAGTCGCGGTAGGACCGGAGGGGGAGGTTCCGGCGGTAGCCCAGCTCCTCGAACGGGCGGCCGGCGATGTGCAGGAAGTTGGTGCCGCCGGCCTCGAACTCGCCGTAGACATGGTGCACGTAGCGCCGCGGGCGGTTCGTGATCCGGCGGTGCGCCTCCGCCAGAAGCTCGCCGCGGGTGCCGACCCGAAGCGCCTTGGTGGGGCAGGCCGCCACGCACGCCGGCGGGTCGCCCTGTGCCTGAATGTCCGCGCACATGTCGCACTTGCGAATGGCCGGGTTCCGCGACTCCCACTCGAACCGTGGGACCAGGAACGGGCAGGCCATCATGCAGTATCGGCAACCGAGGCAGATGTCGCCGTCCCAAACCACCGGCCCGGCTTCCGTCTTGTGCAGCGCGTGCACCGGGCAGCTCGACACGCAGGCGGGCTCGATGCAGTGCATGCACTGCACCTTCCCAAAGGCCGCCGTACTTGGGTCGGCTTCCCACTGATGGAACGTGACGTACGTGTAGACATCGGGGGCCAGGGCGCGGGCGTCCTCGGCCGGCCGGCCCCTGAAGATCTCGTCCGGCGTCCGGCCGAGCTCGTTCTTCTTGTTGCAGGCCAGCTCGCAGGCCCGGCACCCGACGCACAGCGTCGAGTCGAAGAGCATGGCCTGCTGTCCGGCCGCCCGCGCGGTCAAGGCCGGATCCGAGCCGTCGGCCGACGAGGTCCGCGTCACCGCGGCCGCGACCTCCGGTCCGGCGGCCAGGCCGACGGCCGCTGTGCCCCCCCGCGCAAGAAACCGTCGGCGCGTGAGCGTGTTCATCTGGCGGTCCTTTCACGGCTCTGGAAGGCCGAGCGAGTGCGTCCTTTGTCCTGCACGAGCAGGATACCACCTGTGCCCTTCACCAGAATCAAAGCCAACGTGAGAACACGTTTAGGAGGGGCTTCACGGAGTCTTCATGCACGACTGGCTAAGTATTCTCACGGAGAACGGGAGGCTTGGCGGATGAGGCTGTCCGGGGCGGGTTGCCGGCACCGGGGGGCGGGACGTGCGCGGAAGGGGACGCGGGGGGTGGGCGTGCTCCTCGCGCCGGTGCTGGTATTCCTCGCCCTTGCCCCGGCCCGGGCGGCGGCGCAGGACGACGCCACGTGCGTGATGTGTCACGCCTCCGCCGCCATGTTCCGCACGAAGCCCGACCCCAACCGCTACGTCGTCACGCTCCAGTCGGTGCAGCGCTCGGTCCACGGCCGGGCCGGCATGGGCTGCACCACCTGCCACGGGGAGCTGGGCTTCCCGCATGCGGCGGACCGGGCCCCGGTAACCTGCACGAGCTGCCACGCGCCCCAGGGGGAGCAGCACGCGCAGTCGTTGCACGGGCAGGCGGCGGCGCGCGGGGATCCGCTGGCCCCGACCTGCGACGACTGTCATGGGGTGCACGAGGTCCGCTCCCACCGCGATCCGCTGGCCCGAACCGCCGTGATGAACATCCCGTTCCTGTGCGGGCAGTGCCACCAGGAGGGGACACCGGTTTCGCGGCGCCGCACCATTCCCCAGGACAGCATTCTGGAGAACTACTCCGAGTCCATTCACGGGGCGGGGCTGTTCCGGCAGGGGCTCACGGTCACCGCCGTCTGCACGTCGTGCCACACGTCGCACTTCATCCTCCCCCACACCGACCCGCGCTCGAGCATCGCCCGCGACAACATCGCCGCCACCTGCACGCAGTGTCACGGACAGATCGAGCGCGTGCACCGGCAGATCATCGAGGGCGAGCTGTGGGAGAAGGAGCCGCACAAGATCCCGGCCTGCGTGGACTGCCACTCCCCGCACCAGATCCGGCGGGTGGTGTACTCGGCCGGCGCCGCGAACCAGGACTGCTTCCGGTGTCACGCGGACCCCGGCCTCCGCGGCCTCGCCAACGGGGACTCGACGCTGCTGTACGTCAATCCCGAGACGTACGCCGCGGGCCGGCACGGCCAAACGGCCTGCGCGCAGTGCCACACAGACGTGACGCCGTCGGCCCGCACGCGGGCCTGCGTGACGTCACGCGCGGACGCGGTGGACTGCAGCGTGTGCCATGCGCAGGAGGTCGTGGATCACCAGACGAGCATGCACGGGCAGCTCGCCGCGGACGGGGATCCCGACGCCCCGGGCTGCACGGACTGCCACGACCGGCACGACACCAAGGGACGGACCGACCCGACCTCGCCCACGTTCGTGCGGAACGTGCCCGTGCTCTGCGCGCAGTGCCATCGGGAAGGGGAGACGGCCGCCGTGCGGATCGCCCGCATGGCCCGGAGCACCGGCACGGCCGCCGCGCATCCCGCGGACATCGTGCGGAGTTACGAGGAGAGCATCCACGGCAAGGGCCTGCTCCAGAGCGGGCTGCTCGTCACCGCGACCTGTACCAGCTGCCACACGACGCACCACGTCCTGCCGCCGCGGGATACCGCATCATCGGTACACCATGACAACATCACGGGCACGTGCGGCTCCTGCCATGATGGGGTCGAGCAGGAATTCCGGACGAGCGTCCATTTTCCGCGCGGCGCGGCGGCGGTCGGGCGGGACGGGAAGCCGCGGGAGTATCCGACCTGCGAGGACTGCCATTCCGCGCACACGATCAGCCGGACCGATCGGGGTGACTTCCGGCTGAACATGATGAACCAGTGCGGCCGGTGTCACGAAGAGGAAGCGACCACGTTCTTCGACACCTACCACGGGAAGGTGTCCCGCCTGGGCGACGCGGGGGCGGCCAAGTGCTCCGACTGCCACGGCCGGCACAACATCCACGCGCCCGAGGATCCCGGTTCGACGCTGAGCCGGCGGAACATCGTCGCGACCTGCTCGCAGTGCCACGACGGAGTGAGCGAGCGCTTCACGGGCTACCTCACGCACGCCACGCACCACGACGCGGACAAGTGGCCGTTCCTGTTCTGGTCGTTCTGGGGCATGACCGCGCTGCTCGTGGGCACGCTCTCGTTTGCCGTGCTGCACACCCTGGCGTGGCTGTGGCGGCTCTGGCGCACGCCCGAACTGTGGCGGGGCCGGCACGCGCCGCAGGCGGGGGCCAAGCTCCACCAGCGGTTCTCGAGCTTCCACCGCGGCCTGCACCTGGTGATGATGCTCAGCTTCTTCACCCTCGCCGTCACCGGGATGGCGCTCAAGTTCTCCTACATGGGCTGGGCGCAGTGGTTTGCCGGGGCAGTGGGCGGCTTCGCCACCACGGGATTCCTCCACCGCGTCGCGGCCATCACGCTGGGCGGCGTGTTCGTCACGCACATCGTGGACGGCGTGAAGCGCAAGCGCCGCTCCGGCCTCTCGTGGTTCGGGTTCCTGCAGTCGGAGACATCGCTCCTCTTCACGCTCACGGACGCCCGGGAGTTCTGGCAGTCGGCGAAGTGGTTCTTCGGCAAGGGCCCCCGGCCCGCGTACGGGCGGTACACGTACTGGGAGAAGTTCGACTATTTCGCCGTGTTCTGGGGGATGTTCGTGATCGGCTCGACGGGGGTGCTGCTCTGGTTCCCCGAGCTGTTCACCAACGTGCTGCCCGGGTGGACGGTGAACGTGGCCACGATCATCCACAGCGACGAAGCGCTGCTGGCGGTCGGGTTCATCTTCACGATCCACTTTTTCAACACGCACTTCCGGCTCGACAAGTTCCCGATGGACCCCGTCATCTTCACCGGCCAGGTGCCCATCGAGGAGCTGAAGAAGGACAAGCCGCGTGAGTACGAGCGGCTGCTGGCCAGCGGCGAGCTGGCGGAAACGCTCGTGGATCCGTATCCGAGGAACCGCGAGCGCGCGTTCAAGATCTTCGGCTTCACCGCGCTGGCGGTGGGGCTGACGCTGATCGCCCTGATCGTCTACTCGATGCTCTTCGGGTATCGCTGACGGGCGACACCGCGGCCGCACGGCCGCACCACTGTAACCGCGGGGTCACGGGCCGTCGGCGTGGCAGGCCCCCGGGGGAGGGAATGTGAGAGTCTCCAGTATCCTGCCGCTCGCGGGACTCGGTGGGGTGGCGCTGCTCGCCGGCCCGCTCGGCGCCCAGGGCTACCGGGTGGAGCTGGACGGACGCGTCCAGGGGGTGAGCTACCGAGGCTGGCATCTCGACAGCATTCCGGCAGACCAGGTCCAGCTGCGTGACGGCCTGCTCTACACGCCGGACGGCATTGGGGTGACGTGCCTGGCCGGCCAGCCGTACTGCCTCTACTACGGACCCGGCGACAAGATCCAGGCGTTCCCGTTCGTGGCCACGGCGGATTTCGCCGTGTGGAACCTCGGTGTGCGGGGCCTGCGGATCGAGGGGTCGGCGCGGCTGGCCATGGACGGCAAGGATGGTCCGACGCTTGGCGCCAGCACCGGGGAACCCCTGGGCGCCTGGCCCGGCACCAAACCCTTGGCACACCTGATCGAAGGCTACCTGGCCTACGACGGGCCATGGTACGCCCTGCGGGGCGGCCGGCTGACCAGCGTGTCCCGGTTCGGGTACACCGGCTTCGACGGCGCGCAGGTGCGAGTCGCGGAACCCAGGCAGCGGGTGGGACTCAGCGGCCGGTTCGGATGGGCGCTGGCGCGGAGCGCGCTGGTCCCGTGGACGGACGGCTCGCTCAATCCGCTTGCCGAGTACCGGCCGGGGACGCGCGACCTGATCTGGGGGCTCGACCTCGACTGGAACCTCCCCTGGCTCTCGGGCCGAATGCTCTACGAACGGGAATGGGCGCCCGAGGACGACGTCACGACCGTTTCGTCCGAATTGGTCGGCGGCGACGCCCGGGTGCGGCTCCATCGCACGGTCCACGTGTCGGGCGGGCTCGAGTACGACCTGGCGCTTGGCAGCATCGGGAACGCGGATGGGGCGGTCACCGCCATGCTTCCCCGGCGCTACGGCACCGTGAGCGTGGGCGCGCGGCGGTATCGCCCGCGATTCCCGCTCTGGTCCATCTGGACCGCGTTCAGCCCCGTGCCGTCAACCGCCGTCTACGGGCAGGCGTCCGTGGACGTCGTGGCGCCGGTGCAGGTCCGTGTCCGGCTCGAGCGGTTTGCGTACGACGAGACGGACGCATCCGCCCCGCTCACCGTCCTCGAGACCGACGGTTGGCGGTACGGGCTGGGGGGCACGTACCGGCATTCACCGACGTTGAACGCCACGGTGGACTACCGGGCGGGTCTCGGCCCGGGCGCCCAGACGCTGACGGTGGATGCGGGCGTCAACTGGCGTCCCGCCGAGCGCCTGCGCCTGCGGGCGAGCGGCGCGTTCGTCGAGCGGGTGCTCGAGCTGCGCACCAGCGACAACACGCTCTGGCAGGTGGGCGTGGATGCCGATGCAACCGTGCGGCCCGGCCTGCGCGCCTTCGGCGGCGCGTGGTACCTGGCGGAAACGCGGGATCGGGCGGACGCGGCGGCGTTCGACTGGAACCAGATGCGATTCCACCTGGGGGTGCGACTCGGTGTGGGCAGCGCGGCCGACCGGCCCACGCTGCCGCCCGCCATTCTGCGGATTCCCGAGGGAGGGGCCCGATGAACCGCCTGCTCGTGATCGCACTGCTGCTCGCTCCGGCGGGCACCCTCGCCGCGCAGGCGCCGTCCACGCACCGTGCGCCCGACTTCCTGGAGACGCACAAAGGGCTGCTCGCCACCCAGCGCACCATGTGCGCGGTGTGCCACGCGCAGGAGAGCTGCTGGCAGTGCCACCGCGGGAACCCGGAGGTGGCCGAGGGCCTCCCGACGGCCGCGTCGGGCACGGGGCTCAACGTGAAGGTGACGCGCCGCCCGCCCGCGAGCCACACGCCCGAGTTCGTGAACGGACACGGCAGCACCGCGGACGCGCGCCCCGAGTCGTGCGCGGGATGCCATGTACGGCAGGATTGCCTCGAATGTCACCGGCCGAACCCGGCCAAGGCGGCGGGCTACCACCCGGCCGGGTTCCTGACGTCGCACCCGCAGCAGGCGTACACCCGGGAGGTGTCGTGCGCCAACTGCCACAACACGGCCGCCTTCTGCACGTCGTGCCACAAGCAGGCGGGGCTGGTCGGCAACGGGCCGATCAACCGCGGCTATCACGACAAGGTGCCGCAGTTCCTGGCGGGCCACGGCCCCGCGGCGCGGCAGAGTTTGGAATCCTGCGTCTCGTGTCACGTCGAGAACGACTGCCTTGCCTGTCACCGCCAGTTCAATCCGCACGGGCCCGGCTTCAAACCGGAGGCGCTGCGGTCGCGGGCGGAGAGCATGTGCCGGGTGTGCCACGGGGCGGTGATTCCGGAACTGAGGCGGGATTGAGCGATAGCCGACGGCCGATGGCCGATAGCCGACTGATCAATTCGGCTATCGGCCATCCGCCCATCGGCTATCGCACGCCCCTCCGTGATCTTGCGGATGCGCGGACCCGTATTTGATTGTAGGGGTAGCATCTGACGGAGCTTAATTCAAACGGGAGGTGTCGGCATGCGGTGGACGTACCTGGTCGGGTTGGGGATGGGGGTGGTGTGTCTGGCCGGGGCGCAACCGGCACAGGCGCAGGCACCGGCCGCCAAGAAGCCGCCGGTGATGACGCACGACAAGGCGGGACGCGAGCAGTGCGCCATGTGCCACGGCGGTGACATCGAGGGCATCAAGGCCATGCCCGCCGGTCACAAGGGCAGAGCGAACGATGCCTGCCTGTTGTGTCATGCGAAGGACTCGCCGCTCCAGACCACGACGCCTGGCCCGCTGAGCCATGCGGCGGCCGGGCGCGAGCAGTGCATGATGTGCCACGGTGGCGCCATGGAGGGGATGAAGGCGGCTCCTGCCAACCACAAGAGCTACGACGTCAAGAACTGCACCCTGTGTCATAAGCCGGCCAAGTAAGCGGGCGGGCAGTTACGCTGGTGCCGGGCCGCGGGGCGGACGCTCCGCGGCCCGTGTAGTTTCTCCCCCGACCGCGATGACGCGCCGTTGGTCCGCCCGTCCGCTTCGGGTGAGGAGATCGGTCATGTCGAATCCGCCCGCGCACATGAGTCCCGAGGAGTTCCGCCGCCACGGCCACGCCGCCGTGGATTGGGTCGCGTCGTACCTGGAGCGCCTGGAGACGTTCCCCGTGCTGTCCCGCGCGGCTCCCGGCGACCTCCGCGCCGCGCTCCCGGCCGCGGCGCCCGAGCGCGGTGAGCCGTTCGACGTCATCCTCGCCGACGTCGAGCGGCTGATCCTGCCGGGCATCACGCACTGGCAGTCGCCGAACTTCTTCGCCTACTTCTCGGGCAACGCCTCGCCGCCGGCGGTGCTCGCGGAGCTGGTCTCCGCGGGGCTCGGCGTACAGGGCATGCTGTGGGCCACGAGCCCCGCGTGCACCGAGCTGGAAACGCACGTGCTGGACTGGCTCGCCGGCGCGCTCGGCCTGCCCGCGGCGTTCACGTCGCGGGGCGCGGGCGGCGGCGTCATCCAGGACACGGCCTCCAGCGCCACGCTCTGCGCGCTGCTCGCCGCGCGCGACCGCACCACCGATGGGGCGGCCACCGAGCGGGGGACCCCCGCCGGGCTCGTCGCCTACGCCTCCGCCCAGGCGCATTCGTCGGTGCCGAAGGCCGCGGGCATTGCCGGGCTGGGCCGGGCGCACCTGCGCTCGGTGGACGTGGACGGGACCTACGCGATGCGTCCGGAGGCGCTCGACGAGGCCATCCGCGCCGACCGCGCCGCCGGCCGCGCGCCCTGCTTTGCCGTCGCCACGGTCGGCACCACGTCGAGCACGGCGATGGACCCGGTCCGGGCCGTCGGCGAGGTGTGCCGCCGGCACGGGGTGTGGCTGCACGTGGACGCGGCGCTGGCCGGGTCGGCGGCGCTGTGCCCGGAGTTCCGTCACTTCCAGGACGGGCTCGAGCTGGCGGACAGCTACTGCGTGAACCCGCACAAATGGATGCTCACGAACTTCGACTGCGACGCGTTCTACGTGGCGGACCGCGCGGCGTTGCTGCGGGCGCTGAGCATCCTACCCGAGTACCTGCGCAATCAGGCGACCGAGGCCGGCGCCGTCATTGACTACCGCGACTGGCAGATCCCGCTGGGCCGCCGGTTCCGCGCGCTCAAGCTGTGGTTTGTGATGCGGTCGTACGGCCTGGAGGGGCTGCGCCGGCACATCCGACATCACGTGGATCTGGCGCGGCAGTTTGCCGAATGGGTGCGGGCGGATGCGCGGTTCGAGATCGTGGCGCCGGTGCCGCTCAGCCTCGTCTGTTTCCGGCTCCGGGGCGCGGACGAGCCCAACGAGCGCCTGCTCGCGGCCATCAACGCCACGGGCGAGGCCTACCTCACGCACACGCGACTCGATGGTCGGTTCGTCCTGCGGCTGGCGGTGGGTGCCACCTTCACCGCCGCCCGGCACGTCGAAGCCGCGTGGCGGCGCATCCGGGCATGCGTCACGGAGGCGGCCTCGTGAGGCGCGGCGGCATGACGGCGGCCGCGGCGCTCGATCCCGCGGTGGTCGCGGCCCTGCGCGGCGCCCGACGCGTGATGGTGCTGACGGGGGCCGGCATCTCGGCCGAGAGCGGCATTCCCACGTTCCGGGACGCGCTGACCGGCCTCTGGGCCAACTTCGACGCCGAAGACCTCGCGACGCCGGAGGCGTTTGCCCGGCAACCGGCGGTCGTGTGGGACTGGTATGCGAGCCGGCGCGAGGCCATTCGCCGCGCGCAGCCCAACGCCGGCCATCGCGCGCTGGTGGATCTGGCGCGCTGGGTCCCGCGCGTCACGCTCGTCACGCAAAACGTGGACGGCCTCCACCAGCGGGCCGGGAGCGCCGACGTGTGGGAACTCCACGGCAACATCCTGCGGTCGCGCTGCTCGCGCGAGGGTGTCGTCGTGGACGATCCGCCTCCGGGGCCAAGCCCGCCGCCGTGCCCGCGCTGCGGGGCGCCGCTCCGGCCGGATGTGGTCTGGTTCGGTGAGGTGCTCCCGTTCGCGGCGCTGGCCGCCGCCGAGGACGCCGCCGCGACGTGCGAGGTCCTGCTCTCCGTCGGGACGTCCAACCTGGTCGTGCCGGCGGCGTCGCTGCCCTGGATGGCGGCGGCGCGGGGTGCGACGGTGATCGTCGTGAACACGACCGCCGAGGGGCAACGGCATGGACCGGCGATCCATCACGCGCTTGGTCCGGCCGGAACCGTGCTCCCCGCGCTCGTGGCCGCGGCGTGGCCGGAATGACGGGGGTCCGGGTCCGCCGGTCCTAGTACGTGAGGACCCGGTCCACCTCCTGGACCCAATCGGTGAGCGTCTGGAGCGTGGTCTTCTGGAGCCCCTCGACCATCTCCCCCTCCGCGATCCCGCGCGCTTCCAGGCACGTGCCGCAGACGCCGATGGCCCCGCCGTAGGAGATCACCAGCCGCAGGAGGGCCTCGAAGTTGTAGAACCCCTTGGGCACCGACTGTCCCGCCTTGGCTCCCGCGGCGGCGTCTCCCATGAGGTAGACCCACACCTCCTCGTTCTCGCGGGTGGCGAGCGAGGCGGCGAGGCGCAGGGCGTTGTAGGAGCGCTCGCTGCCGTACGGGGGGTCGTTCACGATGAACAGGGTCCGCATTCGTCACCTCGGGGTTGTTCAGCGGGGGCCCGGAGACTGGACATGGGGGCGCACGCTCCCAGGGTAGCAGCCGGAAGGGCAAGGGGGCGTGAACGTCGTGTGAAGATGTGGCGGTCGCGCGACTCGGCCCCCGTCGTCCAATGTCAAGTGGGGTCGCTGGTTGAGGGCTCGGCGGGCATGGTCCGGGCGCATTCCGAGCGTTTCGCGAGGGATTCGTGAAGCGATCTTTATGAGGGGTTTATGAACTTTTCGGGAGTGGGCAGGTATCCTATATTCCAATCGTGCGTGGAGCAGCCCCAGCCACCTCTTTCGGTGATTCGAGCCATGCGAGCATCTCACAAAGTCCTGGTCGCCGGTGCCCTCGTTGTCGGCACGGTTGGATTCCTGATGGCCAGCGGCATCAAGGAGACGGGCATGTACTTCCTGACGCCGTCGGAGTTGTCCGCCAAGGTCACGGGGGACCCGTCCTTCCACGATGTCGGCGTCAAGATGGGCGCCATGGTGGTGAGCGGCACCATCGAGCGGGACGTCGCCACGCAGACCATCCGGTTTGCGGTGACGGACGGGCAAGTGACCTATCCGGTGGTTTACCGCGGGCTCGCGCCCGACACGTTCACCGACGGCGTCGAGGTGGTGGTGGAGGGCCGGCTGCAGCCGGACGGCACGTTCCGCGCCACGACGCTGCTCGCGAAATGCGGTTCCCGGTACGAGGCCGTGCCGGAAGCATGACCGCATGACCATCCTCGGACAACTGGCGCTGTGGCTCAGCCTGCTCCTCTGCGTGTGGGGAGCGGTGGTGGGCTTTCTCGGCGGGCAGCGCGGGGACCCGGCGCTGATCCAGAGCGCGCGACGGACCACGTACGCCCTCGCGGGGCTGCTGACCGTCGCCTCGCTGGCGCTCTGCGTGGCGCTCCTCAAGAACGACTTCAACGTCGCCTACGTCGCGAGCTACTCCAGCCGGAATCTGCCCACCGCGTACAAGCTGTCGGCCTTCTACGGCGGGCAGGCGGGGAGCCTGCTCTTCTGGTGCGTCGTCCTCGGGCTGTTCGCCGCGGCCGCCCAGTGGCTGTCGCCGCGGCGCTACGCGTACCTGATGCCGTATGTGGCGTCCGTGACGTCGGTCGTGACGCTGTTCTTCGTCGCCGTCACCCTGTTCGGCGCGAATCCGTTCGACCGGCTCGACTTCACGCCGATGGACGGCCGCGGGCTCAACCCGCAGCTCCAGAATCCGGGCATGGTGATCCATCCGCCCATGCTCTACCTGGGGTACGTGTCCATCACGATCCCCTTCGCCTTCGCGGTCGCGGCGCTGCTCACCCGCCGGCTGGACGTGGGGTGGCTGCATGCCATCCGGAAATGGACGCTCCTCTCCTGGGTCTTCCTCTCGATCGGCATCACGCTGGGCATGTGGTGGGCCTACGTCGAGCTGGGCTGGGGCGGCTACTGGGCGTGGGACCCGGTGGAGAACGCGAGCTTCCTGCCCTGGCTCACGATGACCGCGTTCCTGCACTCGGTCATGATCCAGGAAAAACGCGGGATGCTGAAGCGGTGGAACGTGATCCTGGTGGGGATCAGCTTCGCGCTGTCCGTTTTCGGCACGTTCATCACGCGCAGCGGCATCATCTCGAGCGTCCACTCGTTCGCCCAGTCGCCGGTCGGGACGTTCTTTGCCTGGTTCCTGATCCTGGGCGGTGTGTTCATGGCGTGGCTGACCTGGTCGCGCTGGGATCTGCTCCAGACGGAGGCGCGGCTCGAGAGCGCGCTGTCGCGCGAGGCCAGTTTCTTCTTCAATAACCTGCTGCTGGTGGGCATGGCCTTCTCGGTGCTCTGGGGCACGGTGTTCCCGATGATCTCGGAGCTGGTGCGCGGCTCGCAGGTGACGGTCGGCCCGCCGTTCTTCAACCAGGTGAACATCCCGATCGGCCTCGCCCTGCTGGCGCTCACCGGCATCGGGCCGCTGATCGCGTGGCGGCGGGCCAGCCCGGGCCACCTCCGGCGCCAGTTCATCGTTCCCGTGGGCGTGGCGCTCATGATGGGCGCCGTGCTCGTGGCCCTCCGGATGTCCGACGCCTACGCCCTCCTCGCGATCGTGCTCGCGGCCTTCGTGACGACGACCATCATGCAGGAGTTCGCCCGGGGGGTCGGCGCGCGGCACCGGCTGCACGGCGAACCCTACCCCCTGGCGCTGGCGCGCCTGGTGGGGCGGAACCGCCGGCGCTACGGCGGCTACATCGTGCACCTCGGCATCGTGACGTACTTCGTGGCGTTCACGGGGGCCGCCTTCAAGACGGAGCTTGAGGCGTCGCTCAAGCCGGGAGAGTTCGTGACGATGCGCTCGCCGTACGGCGAGGATCTGACGTTCACGCATCTGGGTGTCTCGCAGTACGAGGCGCTGAATCGGTTCGTCTCGGCGGCCAGCGTCGAGGTGAGCCGGGACGGGAAGCGTCTCGCCATCCTCACGAGCGAAAAGCGGCAGCACGTGGACTCGTTCAAGCGGACGACGTTCGAGCCGTCCACCGAGGCGGCCATCCGCTCCGATCTGCGGCAGGACATCTACGTCGTGTATGCCGGATCCGTGGCCGGGACGGAAGAGGCGGTCTACAAGTTCACGCTCAACCCGCTCGTGATCTGGGTCTGGATCGGCGGGGCCATCCTCGTCTTCGGCGGCGTCGTGACCATGTGGCCGGGCGGCGGACCCGCCGAGCGCGCGGCCCGGCGGGCCATGGAAGGCTACCGCACGCACCTGGCCGGCGAGGTGACCGTCTCGTGACGGCCGTGGACCGTCGGGGGTTTCTGCGAGCCGGGGCGCTTGCCGTGCTGCCGTTCGTGGGTGGCCAGGGCGCGCAGGACACGACGGCGGCCGCGCCGCTGTTCCAGCCCGACCTGGCCGGCCGGCCCCGAGGCCGGGTCACCGACTATCAGAACGACCCGTTCATCATCGGCATCGAGCGGCGCCTGCGATGCACGTGCGGGTGCAACCTCGACATCTACGTCTGCCGCACGACGGATTTCACGTGCACGTACTCCCCCGAGCTGCATCGCGAGCTCGTGGCGCTGGTGGAGCAGAACCTGACCGCCGAGGAGATCATCGCGGCGTTCGTGGCGAAGTACGGCGAGCAGGCCCTGATGGCGCCGCCCAAGGAAGGATTCAACTGGGCGGGATACCTGCTGCCGGGGGTGGCGATCAGCTTGACCGGCCTCGTTCTTGGCTGGGTGCTGGTGCGCCGCAGGCGGTCGCCCGCGGAGGCGGCGCTCGCCCGCTCAGCCGGCGGGTTGTCGGCGGACGACGAGGACCGGCTGCGGGCCGAACTGGATCGGTTGGAGAGCTGAACGATGCTGGAATTGCTGGCGGGGGTGGCGGTGGCGGTGGCGGCGCTCGCGCTGGTGCTCGAGCCGCTCATGCGGCGTCCGGGCCTCGAGTCCCTCGGTGTCCCCGACGAGCCGGATGCGGCTCCCCTCGAGGAGTCGGAATCCCGCAAGGTGCAGGCCCTGCTCGCGCTCAAGGAGATCGAGTTCGATCGCGCCACGGGCAAGCTCTCCGACGACGACTACGCCGAACTCAAGGCGCGCTACGGTCGGGACGCCCTGGTCGCCATGGACGCCGAGCGGACGGAGGCGGCCACGGTGGCCGGCGCGGCCGATCCGGCGGAGGCGCTGATCCAGTCGGTGCGGAAGGACCTTCAGGTCTGTCCGCACTGCGGGCCGCGGCCCGAGACGGGCGCCGCGTTCTGCTCCGAGTGCGGCCGGCCGCTCTCGGTCGTCGGTGTGACGTAGGTCACAGGCTTAACACCACCAGCGGCGACACGTCTCACGGGGTGAAGCGGGAAGCTCACCCCGTGTGACTATTCAATACTGTGAGGACGACCATGCGACGACTCCTGGCGACGGTGGGAATGGCGGCCCTGGTGCTGGCCGCCTGTAGCGACGACCCGACGGGCCTCGACGACAACGCGACCGACGAAGACCGGGCCGCCGTCCTGGCGGAGCTGGACGCGTCGGGCTGGTTCGCGGAAGCGTTCGGCCCGGACGGTGCGGCGGACGACCTGAATCTCGCGTCCGCGTTCGACCTCAACCTCTCGTCGGTGGCGGCGCAGGACACGGTGCCGCTGGTGCGCCGGTGGGGCCGGCGTCACGGACCGCCCGTGAGCCGGCTGCTCACGGTGGAGGTGGTGGGCGACACCGCGCGGGCGGAGATGGTGGTCACGTTCGAGGGCGACTTCGTGCTGGATCGCACGCCCGACGACGGCGAGCCGCCCACCCAGAAGCCGCTGGAGGAGCAGGCGGTCCAGCGGGCCGTGCTGGTGCGCCGCGAGGCCACCGATACGGCGCCCCGCCGCTGGCGCTTAGCGGCGCTGAGCCCGCGCGAGTGGCGCATGACCGATGGGGCCAGGCGCACGGTCCGGATCGCGCGCGTCGTGGTGCGGGTGAACGGCCAGGTGCGGCTGGAGGTCGAGGACCCGGCCGAGCTGTTCGGCGTGGACAACCGGGTCCCGCGGCTCGAGGTGGGGGACTCCGTGAGCGTGCTGGCCGAGGTCGAGAACACCACCGGGACCGGCAACGAGCCGCCCACGTTCGTGTTCCTCCACGTGTACCACCACGGGCCCAACGCCCGCGGCTGGGTGCGGATCCCCATGCGTGAGCGGGATGACGGCGCCTTCGTGCGGCACTGGATCGTGCGGTTCGCGGGCCGGGAGCGGATGGTGGTGGACGCCCTCGACTCGGAGACGTTCAACACGGACAGCGAGGACGACTACCGGGCGAACGGGTGGGGGATACCGTACCGGATCGAGTAGCCCGGGGACCGATAGCCGATAGCCGATAGCCGATGGCCGAGTCGCGAGGTTCGGCCATCGGCTATCGCGTCGCGGCCGTCCCGTTTCCGCACCCCGGCAAAGCCTTGACCGTCCCACCGGTCGAGCCCAATATGGAACCGACGGCCCAGCCACGTCAGGGTGCCGCGAACCCTCGCTGGGAATCGCGAACGATCCGGGAGGACCGCATGGCCGATCTACCCCCCCCGCAAACGCGCTGCCCGACCCAGCGTCGTAGCCCTCGCGTGCGTCTTCGTCGTCGCCTGCGCTGACGGTACCGCCGGCCCCACGAAAACACCACCCGCGATGTTCGCCGTCGAGCTGAACGGGGACCCCGCCTCGACAGCATGTGCACTGGAGCAGACGGTCTTCATGCTGGAAGGCCACTTGGTGGGTTCTACCGCAAGGTTATCGCCTACCGCCGCCGAGTGCGTGACCACGCCGCAGCAGCTGTGGGTCAACATCAGGGGCCCCATCATAGTGCGCCCGGAACAGGAATGCACGTGGTATACGAGCCACGGCGGGGGAATCACGCCCTATTCCTGGACCTGGCTCATTGACGATGACACCGTTGGGACGGGTGAGTCCTGGACGGGCAACGCGGGTGGCGGACACGGGAGCTCATTCGAGCTCGAGGTCCACCTAGCCAGTTCGGATGGCCAGGACGCGAGGGACACACACACCGTATCAGTCGTGAACACGGCGCCGCCGTTCTGTCCCAAATGAGTCCCCGGCCACGCACCCGCCCGACCAAGCGCTGTTCGGCAGTGAGGACCGCATGCGGCTGTCTGGCGCTCACCGCCCTCGCGTGCACGGACCCTACCACCGGCGACGAGCTACGCTACTTCGCGATCGTCCCCGACAGCATGACGGGCTGGGTGGACGACACCGTGGAGCTAAAGGTGACGAGCGACTCCGCGATGGGGGTCGGCGGCCCGTGGAACCTGACCTGGACGGTGGCGGACCCGGCCGTGGCCGTATTCACCGAGACAGGGGACGACGGGGCCCGGCTCCTCGTGCGGGGGTCCGGGACGACCGTGGTGACCGCGCGCGCCGGGGCGCTCACCGAGGAGGCGCAGGTCACCGGTATCAACGAAGGCGACCTGCTCTCGTTCTACACCGTCGGCGAGAAGGCGTGGGTCCACAGCCCCGCCCTGGATGGCGAGGGCAATGTGTACCTCCTTCCTTACCCCGATCCCACCGTGCTCGCGTTGGACGACGCGCTCTCGTTCCGGTGGGAGCAACCGCGTCCCGCGTCTCTGGCGGTGATGAGCCCGGCCGTCGGGGCAGACGGGAACCCGTACTTCTCGGCCCGCAGCTACACCAGAAGCTACTCCCCGGACGGCACACTGCTGTGGGAGGACACGACGCACGGGGGAGGCGAGACCAGCCCCGCAATCGGCCCAGGCGGGCTGATGTACGTGGCGGGGCGCCCCTTCCCGGGTCCCCTCGAGGGGTGGGCGATTGCGGCGTACGACGCGGCCGGCGCGCAGGTGTTTCGCACGCCCGCGTTCGGGAACACTATCCGCGGCGTTACCGTCGTGGCTGACAGCGTCGTCGTCGGCACGGACCTGGGTGGCCGGGCTTTCGGGCTCACTTTGTCGGGAGCCGTGCTGTGGGTGGACACGCTCCCGTCACTGGTGGGTTTCTTTCAGCCCTCGGTTGGCGCCGACGGCCGAACGATCTACCTGCCCGGCTGGTCACACGTGGTGGCGACGGATGCGCTGACCGGGGAGCGACGCTGGGTGTGGGACGTGAGAGGCCCCCCGCCGTTGACACCGATCGTGGATCGCGACGGCGTGCTTTACGTGCAGACGCGGGAGACGGCCCTTACGGCGCTCAATCCGGACGGCACGGTCAAGTGGTCGGCCGATTCACTGGGGGGCAAGCACCACTTGAACGCCGGAGGCGCGCCGGCCCTGGCCGAGGGTGGGGTGCTCTACGTGGCATGCGGCACCGACCTCTGCGCCGTGCGGACCGGGGACGGCTCAGTGCGGTGGCGCCGCCCGCTGCCCTTTCCCGGCATCGCCGGGCCGATCATGATCGCCCCCGACAGCTCGATCGTCTTCATCACGCTCGCGTACAATATCAACATCGGCTACGATTCCGCCCGCGTGGTGCGGCTGCGCGGGCGGTTTCCGCTGGCGGATGCGCCCTGGCCGGTGGATGGCGGGAATCCGCGGCGGACCCGGCGGGCCCCATGGCCACCGCTCGACTAGCCCGCATTGCTTCGTCCCACGTGAGGTGTGGCCCGCGCTTCAGCGGGAACGGGTCCCGCTGGCTGGTGTGGGCCGCACGCGGGTCGCTGGCCCTCACGGCCCTGGCGTGCACCGACCCGACCACGGGCGGCGAGGGGCACACCTTCGCGATCGCCCCCGACACGGTGACAGGGTGGGTGGGCGAGACGGTGCTGTTTCGCGTCACAGCCGATGTCGGCACAGAGGTCGGCAGTCCACGGGACCTGACGTGGGTGGTGGCGGACCCGGGGATCGCCGTCTTCGTGGAAACCGGGGATGCCGGGGCCCTGGTCCTGGTGCGCGGGTCGGGGACGACCGTGGTGACCGTGCGCGCCGGCGCGCTCACCGCCCGGGCCGATCTCACCGGCATCGCCGAGGGTGAGCTCCTGACGTACCATACGCTCGGCTGGGGGGCCTTGATCCAGAGCCCCTCCCTGGATGAGTTCGGCAACCTCCACATGCTCCCCATATGGCCCCGCGACAATGCGGGCCCCACCCCCGGCCAGACGTTGCTCTCGCTGTATCCCGACCTGACCCTCCGGTGGGAAGCACCCCGCCGCCCGTCGCTGGCGATGTTTGCCCCGGCCGTCGGGGCCGACGGAGCCCTGTATTTCTCCGCCGGCGACTATACCGCCGCGTACTCCTTGGACGGCAGCCAGTTGTGGGAGGATACGACCCACACGAGCGGGGAAACGGCGCCCGCGATCGGTCCGGGCGGGCGCGTCTACGTGGCCGGACGCCCGTTGCTCGGCTCCCCCGAGACGTGGGCGATCGCGGCGTACGACCCGGCCGGGACACGGCTGTTTCGCACACCCGCGTTCGGGGACGAAATCAAGGTGGGTCTCACCATCGTGGCCGACAGCGTGGTCGTGGGCGCGGACCGCGGCAACCGCGCGTTCGGCCTGAGTCTCTCGGGCGCGCTGCTCTGGGTGGACACGCTGCCGTCCCCGGTTGGCTTTTTCAGCCCGTCCGTGGGCGCCGACGGGCGCACGGTCTACTTCCCGGGGGCCGAACACGTCGTGGCGGTGGATGCCCTGACCGGGGAGCGACGCTGGGTGTGGCAGGCGGAAGGGCGGTGGCCGTTGACACCGGTCGTTGATGGGGTGGGCGTCCTCTACGTGCAGACGCAGGCGGCGGTGACGGCGCTCAACCCGGACGGCACGGTGAAGTGGTCCGCCGATTCGCTGGGCGGCCGGCACTATTACTCCGTCGGTGGTGCGCCCGCCTTGACTGACGCCGGTGTGCTGTACGTCGGGTGCCGCATCGACCTGTGCGCCGTGCGAACGGCCGACGGGTCGGTGCGGTGGCGCCGCCCGCTGCCGTTTCCCGGCCCCCCCGGCCCGATCATGGTTGCCCGCGACAGCTCGATCGTCTTCGTGACACTTGGGTTGCTGCCGTATGGGGGTGGGTTGACCGATTCGACCCGCGTCGTGCGGCTGCGCGGCCGGTTCCCGCTGGCGGACGCGCCGTGGCCGGTGGAGGGCGGGAACCTGCGTCGCACCCGCCGGGCGCCGCCGGCGATGGCCGCCGGCCGATAGCCGAGACGGGCCGGTTCGGCCGTCGGCTATCGGCCATCGGCTATCAGTCTAGAACTCGAACTCCTCCATCCGCCGGAGCCCGATCCGCAGCGGCAGGACGGTCGCTATCCCGCACACGAGCACCACGGCGGCGAGCGGCAGGAGGAACTGCGGGGTGAGGATGTGCAGCACCTCGTCGTTGCGGGTGGCCTGGAGGTAGGCGTAGACCGGGCTCGCCTCGAGCACGATCACCACGGCGAGCAACGCCACGGTCGTCATCATGAACACCAGCCCGCCGAACGACGTGGGGATCTGGGCCGCGTTCTCCGTGTCGAACTGCGGGTACAGCGCCCCGAAGCCCAGTGCGAGCGCCGCGATGGCGAGGGTGAGCAGCAGGATGGTGCCGATACTCACCGCCATCATGAACGGGGTCGCCCGGAGCAGCACGTTGGTGAACACGGTGATGATCATGGCGAGCACGAGGAGCGGGACCGTGCCGGTCCAGTACTTGGACCACAGCAGGGCCCGCAGATCCAGGGGGCTCGAGCGCAGCAACCACATCTGCCGGCCCTCGAGCGAGACGGCCGGGAACACAAAGCGGGCGGCGATGGCCGCGAGCACGAAGCCGGCCAAACCGAGGTTGAGGAGCGACACGAGCGAGACGAAGAAGAACGGAATCTGCTCGCCCGTGAACAGCGGCAGCGCGCGGATGTTGAACAGGTAGATCACCACCAGCACGGCGAGCAGGATCAGCTGGCTCCACTGCGTGGCGTCCCGGAAGAAGAGCTTGATGTCCTTCACGATGAACTCACGCTTGGCCACCGTGAGAAAGCGGCTCACGGGCGCGAGCGCCGCCTGCCAGAACCACCCGCGGACGAACCGCTCGGCGCCCTCCTGGGCTTTCGTGAACCCGGTGGGATACAACTGGGCGTGCAGCGCGGCGCCGACCACTACCAGCGCGCCCGCGGTGCTCCACAGCAGGACCAGGTCCAGCGGATCCCAGGGTCCCACCAGATAGCCCATGACCGAGCGGGTGGCCCACTCGCTCGGCAGGAAGGGCGACGTGGGCGCGCGCAGAACCGTGATGAAGTCGAGCAGGTTGCGAAACCCCTCCGGCCGCGCCAGCTGCTCGGGCCGGACGAGGCGGAACAGCAGCACCAGGATCCCGGCCGCGGCAATCGTGATGACCGACAGGAGGTCGCGGGTCCGCCGGGCCGGGAACACGTTCACCAGCACGAGCGTGGTGGCGCTCCCGATGACCGCCGGCAGCACCAGCAGGGGAACGAACACGGCGAGCACCACGAGCGGGAACAGCCAGCCCCCGTCGTAGACGATGCCGTAGGCCGCGAAGATGGGCACGGCCATCAGCGCCACCATCCACGAGCTGTGCAGCAGGGTCTCCCCGAGCTTGGCGAGGTAGAGATCGAGCCAGTCCACCGGCGCCGCCACGAGCAGCTCGAGGTCCTTGGCGAGGAAGAACGACGAGAGCGCGGTCACCACGTTCGAGAGCAGCAGGATGGAGAGGAAGCTCAGGAGAACCAGGCCGAGCAGCTTCCCTGCGAGCAGGGGCCCGATCTCTTCCACGCCCCGGAAGTAGGCGAGCACGCGGTACAGCACGCCGAACACGATGAGCCAGAAGACGAGCGCCACCACGCCGAGCAGGGTGGCCTTCCCGCGGCCGCCCGCGGCCCGGCCCTGGCGAAGCCGCGCCCGGGCGGTCCGCCACTTGGGCTCGAGCACCCGCGCGAGGGACAGGATCATCCGTCGAGGATGGCCGCCAGCTCGCGCGCGGTAGTCCCGCCCGTGAGCCGCAGGAAGAGATCCTCGAGGGACGCGTCGCCCGACGCGGTCTGCCGCCGCAGCTCCGCCATGGTCCCGCGGGCCGCGATCGCGCCGTTCTGGATGATCGCGATGCGGTCGCACATGGCCTCAGCCACCTCGAGCGTGTGCGTGCTCATCAGGATGGTGCCGCCGCGGGCCGCGAACTCCTTGAAGATGTCCTTGAGCAGGCGCGCCCCCCGAGGATCCAGACCCACCATGGGCTCGTCCACCACGATCAGCTCGGGCCGGTGGATCAGCGCGCTCGAGATGATGAGCTTCTGGCGCATGCCGTGGCTGTAGGCCTCGACCAGCTCATCCCGCCACTGGGTCAGCTCGAACACGTCCAGCAGCTCGCCAATCCGCTTTTCGACCTTGGCGCCGTCCTGGCCGTAGAGCGCCGCCACGAAGCGCAGGAACTCGCCCCCCGTGAGCTTGTCGTACACGAAGGGCCGATCCGGGATGAAGCCGAGGATGCGCTTGGCCTTCATGGGCTCGGCGATCAGGTCCACGCCGCCCAGCGTGATGCGTCCCGCGCTGGGCCGGAGGATGCCGGCGATCATGCGGAGCGTCGTGGTCTTGCCGGCGCCGTTGGGGCCGAGAAACCCGAACAACTCGCCCCGGGGGACGTGCAGATCAATGGCGTTCACGGCGGTGAACGTTCCGTAGCGCTTCGTGAGTAATTCGAGTCGGATCATGATGCCGGCTCCGTGGCTACGACTTCCACCCCGAGACGCCCCACGAGCCGCACCAGCTCGAGCTGGCGGGCCAGCCCGCCGATGGCGAGGCGCAGGTGCGCCGCGTCGGCCGGGAACTGCCCGAACGTGGGATCCACGGCGACCCAGTCGCCGAGCCACACCTCGGGCCACGCGTGATAGTAGAAGGTCCCGTCCAGATAGACGAGCCCCGCGACCGTCCGGGTGGGGAGGCCCACGGCCCGGGCAAGCGCGGTGAACAGGACGGTGTGCTCGTTGCAGTCGCCGGCCCGGCGGGCGTACACGTCGAGGGCGCTGGGCACGCCCACCGTCACCTCCTTCCGGAGGTTCTCGTACACCCATTGGGTGAGCCGGGCGGCGGCGCGCTCCGGGCGATGCGTGTTCTCGACGATCTGGCGTGCCTGGGCCTGGAGCACGGGATGGTCGCTCTGGATGAGCGGCTCCGGTTCCTGGAAGGGCCGCAGGGCCGGCCCCGCGCTGGGGAGGCGGTAGTTGGGTTGCAGGGCCTGGCGCGATTCCCGGCTGATGTACACCGTGTCCCCGACGAGCCGCTGCCGCCCGCCGTCGAGGTCGAACCCCTCGAGCCGCTGACCGGAGAGCCGCAGCGCGAGCGTCCGGAGCGCGGTCGGGGTCAGGGCCGCGCTCGACGCGATGGCCGTGGTGCGCACCAGGTCCGCGCCGGAAGGGGTGGCCCCCAGGGTATCCCGCAGGCGGAAGTTCTCGTACACGACTTCATACGCCGACCGCACCAGGCGGAACCCGGCCGCCGATTGCGCCGCCAGCAGCTGGCCGTCGCGGTCAATCCAGGTATCGAAGGGCATGCGCCCGGACGTTTCCCGGAGGTGCCAGGCCGGCACCGTATCGAACAGGATCGGGAGCCAGCGCCCCGCCGTGGAATCGAACGCCGACGTGTCCCGCGGGACGATCAGGGTGGACTCGGCCACCACCTCGATCGCCACGTCGCGTCCGGCGAGCTGGATGGGATCGAACACGCGGACCGTGAAGACGCGGCCCACGTCCAGCCGACCGCCGAACGCCACCCGGAGCGGGATCAGCTGGGGCAGCACGATCGGCTCGGTGAGGGGAATCCGGCGGGTCTCCCGACTCTCGCTCCCGATCAGCACCAGCTCGAGCACCGAATCGCCGACGACCTGACCGGTGGCCTCGAACCGCACGCCCTCCGCGCGGAGCGCCGCCGTGAACCGGCGCAGGACGAGCGTCCGGCTCAGCTCGATCTCCGTGCGCGCCTCGGTGCGCTGCGGCGTCCCCAGGACCGGCATCTCGAGCACGAGGAGCTCGGTCACGCGCAGCGTGTCCATGAGCGTGTCAATGGTCGTGGAGGCGTACCCGATCTGGGTCCCGTTCAGCTCCACGGCGAAGTAACTGGCGCCGGGAGGGAGCGAGAGGACGGCCTCGGCCAGGCGCTCGCCCTCGGGACGCAGCAGCTCACGCTTGGTCAGGAGGGCCAGGGCGACGATCCATACCAGCACGAGCGCCGCGGCGATCCCGCGGCGGCTCACGTGTCGGACTTCCGGATGAACGCTTCCACCACCCGACGCTCCTCGTCGTTCTCGACGACGATCGTGACCTCTCGCGGGAACCCGCCCGGGCCCGGCACGGCCGTCAGGACGGCGCCCACGACGTCCGCCGCGTCCTCGACGCTCAGGTTCCCGGCGCCGGTGCCCGGCAGCGGCATGGCCAGGTGGGCCAGGTGCCAATCGGCCGCCCGCTGGAGGGCGGCCGTGAGCGCGCGCCGGATGCCGTCCCGGCTCACCGGTTCCGTGGCGCTCCTAATGATAGCATGGATGACCAGCTCGACCTCCAGGCCGCCGCCGCCGGTCACGACCGCGGAACCCACGGCCAGCTCCCGTTCGGTGCGGGCCTGCTCCCAGAAGGCGGCGCCCCCGACCTGCTCCAGTCTCCGCAGGCCCGGGGTGGTGGGTTCGAGCAGGGCAGTGGAGGGTCGGACGATCGCGTCCGCGGCCACGAACGCGAGGTCGTCCACCACGACGCGGATCACGCGCCGGCGAGTTCCCGCGATCGGCGGTACATCTGTGCGGCCTCGGCGGGGCGGTTCAGACGGTCGTAAACGATGCCCAGGCCGCGGAGCGCCTTCGCGCTGTTCGGGCGGAGCTCGGTCGAGCGCTGAAACGCCTGAAGCGCCCCGTCCAGGTCGTCCACCTTGTTCAGCGCCTCGCCCAGGTGGTCGTACGCCGTCGCGGAGCTGGGGTCCAGCTCCACCACGCGGCGGAGGTGCGGGATCGCGTTGCGCCACAGGCCGGCGCGCGACAGCACCACGCCCAGCGCACAGTGCGCGTCGGGATTGGTGGGATCCACGTGCGCAGCGTGCGCAAGGTCGCGCTCCGCGTGCGTGAATCGGCCCAGCCCGCCGAGGACGGCTCCCCGGTGGAGCAGCGCCTCGACGTGATCCGGCTGCTGCCCGACCACCCAGTCCAGCTCGGCGAGGGCCGTGTCGTGGTCCCCGCGCCGCTCGAGGAGGGCGGCCAGCCGGACCCGCGCCGTGCAATGCCGCGGGTTGCGGCTCAACAGCTCCTGGTAGATCCCCACCGCTCGGCCCTCATCCCCCCGGGCCGTGGCTTCGGCCGCGGCTCGCAGGAGCAGATCCTCCGCCGGCAGGGCGGGTGCGCCAAAGCCGTGGGGGACCGGAGGTTCGACCGCCGCCGCCGGGTCGGCGGCGGGCGGGTCCTGGACCAGCTCGAACGGGATGACGGGACGAGACGCCGTGCCCGGACCGGCGACATAGGGGGTGCGCCGGTGCCGCCGGTGCCGTCGGTTCATGCCGCCACCTCCGCCGTCTCCGCGGCGAGCCACGCGAGATACGCGGGCAGGGCCGCGCCCACCGGCAGCGCCAGCAGCTCGGGCACGTCGTAGGGATGGAGCCGCTCCACCGCCCCGACGAGCGCGTTCCACCGTCCCTGCACGGTCTTCAGGATCACGAGGGCCTCGGTATCGGTCGTGATCGCGTCCTGCCAGCGGTACGTCGAGGTGACGCCCGGGACCACCGTCCCGCAGGCCACGAGCCGCGCCGCGACCAGTGCCCGGACCAGATCGTGCGCGGCCTCGGGGGTGGCGAGTGTCGTCAGCGCGACGAGCGGGACCGGGGATGCGTTCACGAGCGGAAAGCCTCGAATGTCAGCGGGGAGGCCAAACTATCCCGCGCCGCCGCGGGACCGCAAGTGACCCCGGCGCCACGCCGGCCGGGGGGGGGACCCGTTGACCTCGAAATCGCCGGATCGGTACGTTCACTGGCTATGGCCGAAGACCGCCTGATCGTGCGCGGCGCGCGGGTCCACAACCTCCGCAACGTGACCGTTGACATTCCCCGTGACCGGCTGACGGTCATCACCGGCCTTTCCGGTTCCGGGAAGTCGTCGCTCGCGTTCGACACGATCTATGCCGAAGGCCAGCGCCGCTACGTCGAGTCGCTCTCCGCCTACGCCCGGCAGTTTCTTGGCTTGATGGAGAAGCCCGACGTGGATGCCATCGAGGGCCTGTCGCCCGCCATCTCCATCGAGCAGAAGTCCACCGGCCAGAACCCGCGCTCGACCGTGGGGACGGTGACGGAGGTCTACGACTACCTCCGCCTCCTGTGGGCCCGCGTGGGCGTGCCGCACTGTCCCAACGACGGCGCCCCGATCCGGCGGCAGAGCGCCACCCAGATCACCGATACCATCCTGCAGTGGCCCGACGGCACCCGGATCGAGGTCGTGGCGCCGCTCGTTCGCGGGCGGAAGGGCGAGTTCCGCGACCTGTTCGAAGGCGCGCGGCGCCAGGGGTTCGTGCGGGTCCGCGTGGACGGCGCGGTGCACGAGCTGGCGAGCCCGCCCAAGCTCAACCGTCGCGTCAACCACGACATCGGCCTGATCGTGGACCGCGTCGTCGTGCGGGCCGCGGATCGCGGGCGCCTGCACGACTCCGTCGAGACCGCGCTCAAGGCGGCGGACGGGCTCGTCGAGATCGTCCGGGATGGGGCCGCGACGGTGTTCTCGGAGCGGTTCGCCTGTCCCGCCTGCGGCTACTCCCTGGCCGAGCTCGAGCCGCGGCAGTTCTCGTTCAACTCGCCCTACGGTGCGTGCCCGGCCTGCGGCGGCCTGGGCACCCGGCGGGAGGTGAGCCCCGACCTCGTGCTCGGCGACCCGCAGATCTCGATCCTCGAAGGCGTGGTGCTTCCCTGGGGCGAGCCGAGCGGCTACCTCCGCAAAGTCGTGCTCCCCACCCTCGCACAGACGTTCAAGTTCCGGCTCGACGCGCCCTGGGGCGATCTCGGCGAGCGGGCCCGCGCGATCCTCCTGCACGGCGTCCCGGACCGGAAGCTCCGGTTCCCGGCGGGCGGCGGCTCCGCCGCCTACGAGAGCGTGTGGGAGGGCATCCTCCGGAACGTCGAGCGGCGGTATCAGGAAACGTCGTCCGATGCGGTCCGCACCCAGCTCGAGGAGTACATGACGGAGCGGCGGTGCGACGCGTGCCATGGCCACCGCCTCAAGCCGGAGAGCCTGGCCGTGCTGCTGCATGGCCGGACCATCGGCGAAATCGTGGACCTGTCGGTAACCGACGCGCTGGCGTTCTTCGCGGGGCTGCCGCGCGGCCGGGACGGCACGCTCGACGGCGACGTCGCGGGGCCCATCCTGCGCGAGGTGGTCGAGCGGCTCTCGTTTCTGCGGGACGTGGGGCTCGAGTACCTGACGCTGGGGCGGGCCGCGGGCTCGCTGTCCGGCGGGGAGGCGCAGCGCATCCGGCTCGCGACGCAGATCGGCAGCCGGCTGGTGGGCGTGCTGTACATCCTGGACGAACCGTCCATCGGCCTCCACCCCCGCGACAACGCCCGGCTGCTCGCGACGCTGCGCGGCCTCCGCGACCTCGGCAACACGGTCCTGGTGGTGGAGCACGACGAGGAGACGATCCGCGCGGCCGATCACGTGGTGGATCTGGGCCCCCGCGCGGGCCGGTTCGGCGGCGAGGTCGTGGTGGACGGGTCCCTGCACGACGTGCTCGCGCACCCGACCTCCCTCACGGGCCGGTACCTGCGCGGCGACCTCCGGATTGCGCTGCCGGCGGCCCGCCGGGCTGTGACGCCGGGGCGGGTCCTGCGGGTGGTGGGAGCCCGGCAGCACAACCTGCAGCGGCTCGACGTGGCATTTCCGGTCGGCGCGTTCGTGGCGGTGACCGGCGTGTCGGGCTCCGGCAAGTCCACCCTCGTCACCGACATCCTGTACGCCGCGCTGGCGCGGCAGTTCTATCGGGCGCGGGTCGTGCCCGGCGCGCACGACCGGGTGGAGGGCATCGAGCACGTGGACAAGGTGCTCGACATTGATCAGAGCCCCATCGGCCGGACGCCCCGCTCGAATCCGGCCACGTACACCGGCCTGTTCACGCCCATCCGCGACCTCTTCGCCCAGCTCGCCGAGTCGAAGATCCGCGGCTACGGGCCCGGCCGCTTCTCGTTCAACGTGAAGGGTGGCCGGTGCGAGTCCTGCCAGGGCGATGGCCTCGTCAAGATCGAGATGCACTTTCTCCCGGACGTCTACGTGCCGTGCGAGATCTGCAAGGGTCGCCGGTACAATCGGGAGACGCTGGACGTGCGATACAAGGGCCGCTCGATCGCGGACGTACTCGACATGACGGTCGGCGAGGCGCTCGAGTTCTTCGAGAGCCAGCCGCGCATCCGCAGCCGCCTCGAAGTGCTCAACGACGTGGGCCTGGGGTACATCCACCTGGGTCAGAGCGCCACCACGCTCTCCGGGGGGGAGGCCCAGCGGGTGAAGCTCGCCACCGAGCTGGCCAAGCGGGACACCGGGCGGACCCTCTACATCCTCGACGAGCCGACCACGGGGCTGCACTTCGAGGATGTCCGGCTGCTGCTGGACGTGCTGCACCGGCTCGTGGATCGGGGCAACACGGTCATCGTCATCGAACACAACCTCGAGGTCGTCAAGACGGCCGACTGGGTGGTGGACCTCGGGCCGGAGGGCGGTGCGGCCGGGGGCCGCGTCGTGGCGACCGGTACGCCCGAAGAGGTGGTGGCGACCGCGGGGTCCTACACGGGGCGGCATCTGGCGCCCCTGCTGGCGCGCTAGCGGGAGCAGCCCGGTGGTGACACTTTTTGAAACACCCTGCGTAGTGCGGGGCTGAGGAAACGGGGGAATCGCATGATGCCGGCCCAGATAGCCCAGGCTCCGACGCCGCCGCCGGCGCCCGAGATTCCGGATTGGGTATTCACCCGGGGCCCGGAGCCCATGGAAATCGCGATTGCCGTGGTGACCGTGGTCGTCTCGCTCGGCGGCGTCGGCATACTCTGGATGCTCGTGCGGGGCCTGATCCGGAAATGGAGCCAACCGGCCGTTGGGCAGGAGGCCCTCGAGAGCCTGAAACACGCGGTGCAGCAGCTGACGGCGGACGTCGGCGAGCTGCACGAACGACTGGATTTTGCCGAGCGGATGCTGGCGGCCCAGCGCGAGCCTGCCCGCATCGAGCGCCGCGAGGGATGACGCATGGAAGCCGGTGAAGCGCTGGTCGCGATGACGCTCTTCGTCACCATCGGGGCCACGGTCGTGCTCCGGGGGCCGCTCGGGAAGGCCCTTGCGGAGCGCATCGCCGGGCGGCGGCTGTTCGACCGGGGCGGGGACCCGCCGCCGACGGAGTTGATGGAGCGCCAGACGGAGCTGTTGGAGCAGGCGGCGCGGGATCTCGAGGACGTGAGGCACCGGTTGGCCGAGGTCGAGGAGCGGCAGGACTTCGCGGAGCGCATGATCGCCCAGCGGGCGGACCCCGCACGCCCGGGCCTGCCCGGTCCGGAGCGCTGACTGTGGACGCGTGGTCGCTGATCCCGATCGTGGCCATCCTCATGTGGGGCGCACAGGGTATTGCGCGGGCGGTGTTCGCTGGCCGCGCGCGGCGGGCGCCACCGGCCGTGGCGGACGACGCCGTGCGTGCCGAGTTGGAGACCCTCCGGCAGCGGGTGATGGAGCTGGAAGAGCGGCAGGACTTCACGGACCGGATGCTCACGCGGGGCATGCGCGGCGACGGAGCGGACCATGCCTCCTGAGGCGTTCGTCCTGATTCCGCTGGCCGGCATGGCGACGGGCGCGCTCTTCTTGATGGGGATCTACAAGCTGTTGACGCGCTGGATGGACCTGCGGCACCGTCGCGAACTGCCGCCGGGGATGGACGAGGACCTGCAGGAGTTGCGGGGACAGGTGGCGGAGCTTGCCGACCTGTCGCATCGGGTGGCCGAGATGGAGGAGCGGCTGGACTTTGCCGAGCGGCTGCTCGCCAGGGAGCGCAACGAGCCGCGCCTGGACGGGCGCTAGATGCCGAGCTACCTGTGGATCCAGGAGGTGGTCTTCCAACTGATCGGGATGGGGATGGGCTCCTTCGTGCTGTACGCCGCGTACCGGACGGTGAACCGGATGCTGGACCGCCGGCACGAGGCGCAGAAGGCCGGCCTTGGGGTCCCGGCCGACGAGGTCCGGCACCTCGAGGAGCGCGTCGCGATGCTGGAGGAGCAGTCGGTGCGCCTCCAGGAACTCGAGGAGCGGTTGGATTTCGCGGAGCGGATGCTGGCCAAGCAGGGACAGCGGCCCCTGCTGGGCGACCACTGAGTCGAGGGGCCATGGACATGGAAGGTGTGCTCGCCATCATCTTCATCTTCGGCGGCGGGACCGCGTTCCTGCTGGCCATCTCGCCGGTGGGCCGCGCGTTCGCCGACCGGATCCGGGGCGGCGGCATCGTCTCGGACGACACCGTCCGGCAGCTCGAGGCGTCGCACCAGGACGTGCTCGAGGAGCTGGAATCCGTGCGCCGCGAGGTGACGGAGCTGCACGAGCGGATGGACTTCACGGAGCGGGTCCTCGCGCAGAAGCGGCACGAGGCCCTGCCGCCCGGAAACGGGGCGGATTGAGGGGGCGGTAGCGGAACCACCGTCAGGCGTGGATCTTCCAGCAGCCGGGTCGGACGACCGGGCGCCGGATCCAGCACGCTGAGCGGGCTCGAGGGGCCCGCGGGAGGCAGAGGGGAGCCATGGGAATTTTCTCGCGGATGATGACCGTCATCAAGGCGAACATCAACGCGCTCATCGGCAAGGCCGAGGACCCGGCCAAGGTGCTCGAACAGTCCCTGATTGACATGCGGTCCTCGCTCGCGAAGACGAAGCAGGACGTGGCAGGGGCGATCGCGGACGAGAAGAAGCTCCAGGGGCAGGTCGAGCGCGAGAAGAAGCAGGCCGAAGACTGGGAGCGCCGGGCCATGCTGGCGGTGAACGAAGGGCGCGACGAGCTGGCGAAGCAGGCCCTGATGCGGCAGTCCGAGCACATGCAGAACGCGCAGCAGCTGCACGAGACGTGGATCAAGCACAAGGGCGACACCGAGAAGCTCAAGGACTCTCTCCGGCAGATGAACGACAAGATCGAGGAGCTGAAGCGCAAGAAGAACGTGCTGGTGGCGCGGCAGAAGCGGGCGGAGGCCCAGAAGCGCATCCAGCAGACGATGTCCACGATGG
>DASWHL010000141.1:0-18791 GCA_036398175.1 Gemmatimonadales bacterium | reverse complement strand
GCGCCACGATCTCCCCGGCGCTCGCCTCCTGGATCTCCAGCCGCTGGAGCCCGTCGAATCCGTACAGGCGCACCACCCGCGCGCGCTCGCCCAGCCCTGCGTCCACCATGCCCGGCTCGCCCAGCGGCAGCAGCAGCACGTCCTGCCCCAGGCGCATGACGCCCCGCTCGACCCGCCCGATGGCAATCCGCCCCACGTAGGACGAATAGTCCACCGTCGAGATCAACATCTGAAGCGGGCCGGCCGGATCGCACAGCGGCGCCGGGATGGCCGTCAGGATGGTCTCGAAGAGAGGAGTGAGATCGCCCTCCCACCCACCCCCCGGCCCCCCCTCAGCACGCCGCCGAGCAGCGTCGCTGGCGGGCGCGCCCGTCGTTCCCGTCGCTCCCGTCGCTCCCGTCGTCACCTCCCGATACGCCACCCCAAACCGCGACGAAGCGTAAAGGAAAGGCGCGTCCACCTGGGCGTTGGTCGCCTCCAGCTCCATGAACAGCTCGAGCACCTCGTCGTGGACCTCGCGGGGCCGCGCGTCGGGCCGGTCAATCTTGTTGATCACGACGATGGGCTGGAGCCCCAGCTCCAGCGCCTTCCGCGTCACGAACCGGGTCTGCGGCATCGGGCCCTCGGCCGCGTCCACCAGCACCAGCACCCCGTCCACCATTCGCAGGATGCGCTCCACCTCGCCGCCGAAATCCGCGTGGCCCGGCGTGTCCACGATGTTGATCTTCGTGTCGCGCCAGTGCACCGCCGTGTTCTTGGCGAGAATGGTGATGCCCCGCTCGCGCTCGAGCGGATTGGAGTCCATCACCCGCTCGTCCACGTGCTGGTTGGCCCGAAACACCCCGGCCTGGCGGAGCATCTGATCCACCAGCGTGGTCTTGCCGTGATCCACGTGCGCGATGATGGCAATGTTACGCAAAGACACTGGGCCGAACGCCTTGATAATCAATCAGTTACGAAACACCCCGCCGACCGTCCCCCGGTCGTGGGGCCGGGCAGTCTACCGGGGCCCGGGGTGGCGCGCAAGCACCGCTTCCGCATGCCCGTCCAGGCCCTCGGCGCGCGCCAAGATCACGACGTCGGCGACGTCGCGGGCCAACCGGGCGGCCGAGTACCGCACGACGCTCATCCGCTTCACGAAGTCGTACACGCCAAGCGGCGAGGCGAACCGGGCGGAGCCGCCGGTGGGGAGGACGTGGCTGGGGCCGGCCACGTAGTCCCCCACCGGCTCGGGCGTGAACGGGCCCACGAACACCGCGCCCGCGTGGCGCACGGCGTCGAGCCAGCGGTCCGCGTCCTCTACCAGCAACTCGAGGTGCTCGGGCGCACGCCGGTTAGCCACCGTGATGGCCGTGGCGAGATCGGGCACGAGGACCGCGACGCCGTTCCGCGCGAGCGCCTCCCGCGCGATCCCGGCCCGCGGAGCGGTGGCGAGCCGCGCCTCCAGCTCCCGCTCGACCGCGGCCACCAGCTCCTCGTCCGGCGTCACCAGCCAGGCGCTCGCCTCCCGGTCGTGTTCGGCGTGGGCCAGAAGGTCGGCGGCGACATGCGCCGGCCGGGCGGCGGCGTCGGCCACGATCAGCACCTCGGTGGGGCCCGCCACCATGTCCATGCCCACCACGCCGGCCAGCTGGCGCTTGGCCTCGGCCACCCAGCGGTTCCCCGGCCCGACGAGCTTGTCCACCCGCGGCACCGTCGCGGTGCCGTACGCGAGGGCCGCGCACGCCTGCGCCCCGCCGATTCGGAACAGGCGCGTAACACCCGCAATTTCGCATGCCGCGAGCACGGCATCCGTGACTCCGCCCGGCGGCGTCACGGCCACGATCTCGCGCACGCCCGCCACCACCGCCGGAATGACATTCATCAGGACGCTCGACGGGTAGCTGGCCGTGCCGCCCGGGACGTACACGCCCGCGGCGTCGAGCGGCAGGACGCGCGTCCCCACGAGGGTCCCGTCGTCGTCCAGCCACGACCGGCTGGCCTCGCGCTGGTCCTCGTGAAACGCGCGCACCCGGGCCGCGGCCCGCTCGAGCGCGCCACGCAGCGCGGGGTCGAGCCGGGCGCGTGCGGCCTCCCAGGCGGCGCGCGGCACCTCCCACTCCGCGGGCGTCAGATCCACCCCGTCCAAGTCGCGCTGGAACCGGAGGATCGCGGCGTCGCCCTCCACCCGCACCGCCTCGAGCATGCCCGCCACCGTCTCGCGCGTGGCGGCGTCGCCCGCGCCGCGGCCTACGGCCAGCAGCTCGGCGATCGCGGAGAGCGGCGGTACCCGGTATCGGCGGAGCCGAACGGTGGTTGGGGTGACGGGGGTGATGGTCATCGTGCAGCAAACCTACCGACGCAATGCGCGCGGGGCACGTCTCAGCGCCGGTCGGTCCTCCGCCCCGTGAGCATGGCGGCAAGGCCGATGGCGGCGAGCAGCGACCCCGGGTCCGCTGCGCCGGTGCCCGCGATGTCGAACGCCGTGCCGTGGTCCGGTGAGGTACGGATGAACGGCAGACCCAGGGTCACGTTCACCGCGGACCCGAACGCGGCCACCTTGATGGCCGTCATGCCGACGTCGTGGTACGGCGCGATCACCGCGTCGAACTCGCCGCGGAGCGCCCGCACGAACACGGTGTCGGCCGGGAACGGGCCGGCCGCGCCCAGTGCCGCGGCCGCCGGCGCGAGCACGTCCTGGTCCTCGCACCCGAACAGGCCGCCTTCGCCGGCGTGCGGGTTGACCGCGCACACGGCCAGGCGCGGCGCCGCCATCCCCCACCAGCGCCGCAGGGCGTCCGCGGTGATCCGTCCCGTGCGCTCGATCAGCGCCGTCGTGAGCAGGCGCGGCACGTCGCGGAGCGGCACGTGCGTGGTGGCCAACACCACCCGCAGCCGTTCGTCCGTGAGCATCATGACCACGTCCGCCGTGCCCGTCAGCGCGGCCAGCCACTCGGTATGCCCCGGATACGTGACGCCCGCCGCGTGCATCGCGGCCTTCTCGGCCGGGCCCGTGACGATGGCGTCCACCTCCCCGGCCGTGACCAGGGCCACCGCGCGCTCCACCTGGGCGCGCGCGATCAGGCCGGCCGCCTCGGGCGCGCAGCGCAACTGCGGGTAGGCAACCTCGTCGCCGTCCCACGCGGCCTGATGGCGGCGCACGTAACCGGCCGGCGCGTCCCCGGCCTCCGCGTGGGGGCCGGGCAGCGTGTCCAGCATGGCCAGGGGTCCGACGGTGACGATCTCGACGCCGGCCGGCAGGCGGCGCAGGGCCTTGGCGGCGATTTCCGGGCCGATGCCTCGCGGGTCCCCGAGCGTGAGCGCGATGCGCCGCGGCACGGTGGTTACAACCGGATGTCCACGTAGGTGTTGCGGCGCAGCTCCTCGACGTACCGGCGCACCGCGCTCCCTTCGGACAGCGAGGACCGCAGGCGGTCGTACAGCTCCTCGTAGGTGTATTCGCCCTCGGGCCGGGCGCCTTCGAAGAGAATGGCGGCGTAGCGCGTCCGTTCGCCGTCCTCAAGCCGCACGGGCCCGATGATGTCGCCGGGGAGGGCGCCCTGCACCACGGCGCGCAGCGCTTCGGGGAGATTCTCCGGCGGGACATCCTCGAACAGCGACTGCTCGAGTGGATCGTGGTACGTCCGGAGGAGCGAGTCGAGCGGCGCTCCCGCGCGGAGCGCCTGCGCCGCGCTGTCGGCCCGCGCTTCGGCCAGCGCAAGATCGGCCTCGGTGACCTCGGGCGCGAACAGGATGTGCCGCGCCTTGATCTCCGCCGGCTCGATGCGCTCCACCTGAATGATGTGGAAGCCGAAGGGCGTCCCCACCACGTCCGACACCTGGCCCGGCCGGAGCCGGAACGCCGCCGCCTCGAACTGGGCCACCATCCGGCCCCGGCGGAACCAGCCGAGGTCGCCCCCGTCCTGGGCCGATCCCGGATCGTCGGAGAAGCGGCGCGCGAGCGTGGCAAAGTCGGCGCCCGCGCGCACCGCCTGGAGCACCGAGTCCGCCTGCGCCCGCGCCACCGCCCTGGCCTCCGGCGTCGGGTCGGGGCGGACGAGCACCGCGCGGAACGATACGGTGGCCGGCCGGCGCGGCTGCTGCGCCTTGGTGGCCTCGTAGTGCGCGCGCACCTCGTCGTCGCTGGGCGGAACGGTGCGGATCTCCTGGCGTTCCCGCAGCCGCTGGATGAGCTGCTGCTTCATGAGGTCCCGGCGGACCTGCTCGGACACGAACCGCCGGTATTCCTCGGGGGTGCCGAGGCCCGCCGCCTGGAGCTGCCGGCGGAACTCGAGCTCGGTGGAGAACTGCCCCCGCGTCTGCCGCAGGGCCGCGTCCACCGCCGACTGCACCTGCTGGTCCGTCACCTTCACCGTCGTGTCGAGGGTGGCCCGCTGCACCAGCAGCTCGTCCTCGACGAGCCGCTCCACGATCTGCCGCCGGTAGGCCGCGATCTCCGCCGGCTCCTGCGGCACCGGCCGACCCGCGCGCTGCATCTCGGCCAGAATCAGGTTCAGCTCCTCGTCCACCCGGGAGAGCGGGATGGGCGTCGCGCCCACCACCGCCACGATCCGGTCCACCGGAACGAACTCGGGTTGCTGCGCCGCCGCGGGCGCCGCCACGACCGCCGTCGCGACGACCAGCGGGAGCCTAGTTCGCATTGGGGGCAACGGCCGGCGGCGCGGGGGAGACGGCGGGTCCGCCCGGCGCCGGCGGCGCGTCGAGGCTCAGGCGCATCTGGCGGGCGCGCTCGAGGACCTGCTCGATCCCCGCCGGACTGACGTTCCAGTCCGCCTCCGCGCGCAGGGTGTCCGCGAGGAACGGCGGCACGGACTGGAGCCGCTTCTCGTTCTGGGCCACCGCCTGGAGATACGCGAACACGCGAGCCGCCACCGCCTGCTGCAGCGTTTCGCGCGGGAGCCCGTGGAGCAGGGGGATCGTGTCGCGCGGGAACCCGACCAGGGCGGCGACGAGCGCCATCTGGCGGCGAAGCTGGTCGGTCATTTCCTCGTGGAACTCGTCGGTGATGACCGCACCCGCCTGCCGCGCCTCCCGGACCAGCGTCTCGTTCCGGATCAGGCTCGACACGAGCGCCGTCACCTGGGAGTCGGAGGCGCCCCCGAGCTGCTGGCGCACCGACTGCGGCATGGCCTGCACCCAGCGCGCGAAGTCGGACACGCGGAACCGGCCGCCCTTGTACGTGCCCAGCACCTTGCCCGACTGCTTGGCGCGGAACGGGTCGTGGCCCAACGCGCGCACCGCGGGCCCGATCCCCTGCTTCACGTCAATGTTCCAGCGGGCCGGCAGCTCGCCCAGGAACGTGTCGTCGAACGCGGCCTCGCGCCGCTGCTCGACGCCCTCCCGGAACGCCTCGCGCACCTCCGCGAGCGGCGGGCGGATCAGAATGTGATAGCCGAAGCTGGTCTCCGTCACCGGCGACATCCCGCCGGGCTCGAGCGCGTACGCCGCGTTCTCGAACGCGGGGACCATGTCGCCGTACCCGATCACGCCCAGCGAGCCCTCGGACGCCTGGCTTCGGGGATCCTCGTTGACCTCGGAGGCCTCCTTCCAGGTGAGCCCGCCCAGCGTGAGCCGCGCGTGGATATCCTGCGCCAGCCGCTGCTTGGCGGCCCGGATGTCCGGGGCCGCGTTGGGATCCACCGCGAACAGGATCTGCTTGACGTACCGGTACTCGCCGGCCGCGAACACGCTGTCCACCTGCGCGGCATCGAGGCGCACCGCGTCCGAGACCAGCATGGCGTGATAGCGGTCCGCCAGTTCCTGCTGGATCTCCGCCCACATCGCGGCCGCGACGTAGCCCGAATCCGTGAGCGAGTCCCCGGACGCGATCCGGTCGGCAAAGATCGTGTAGTCCACCCAGAGATGGGCGATCCCTTCCGCCACGTCCCGCCGCACCGGCAGGCCCTTGCCCGTCGCGATCACCTCGGCCAGCCGATCCACGGACAGTTCGTAGGGTCCCACGCGCGCCACGACATCCACGCGGGAGGTCAGGGCGTCGCCGCATCCGCTCACCGCCGCCCCGAGGACCACCGCTCCCGCTGCTCTCCGCAACATCCGCATTCGTCGCATCACCTCTGCACGGCCGGTGTCCCGGCCTCCGCATGATCGTTGTCGCCCACGACCGCCCGCAGGGCGTAGAGCAGGCCCGGACCGGTCGCGAGCCCGCCGAGCCGGGTGAGGCGCAGGGCCAGCGGCGTCGCCCGCCGGACCTCCGCCGCGAACTGCACGTCGTCGAGCGCGGCGGTGAGCCGCGCCAGCCGCGGGCTCGCGCCCGCCCGAAACGCGAGCCGCGCCTCGTCGCCCCGGACCAGGATCGTCTCCAGGCCCACCCGGGCACCGAGCGCGCGGAGCTCGGCAACGAGGAGCAGCCGGTCGGCGTCCGCCGGCACCGGGCCGAACCGGTCCCGCAGTTCCTCGCGCAACTGTGCAATGTCATCAGGGCCGCCCGCCCGCGCCAGCCGCCGGTAGAGATCGAGCTTGGCGTCCTCGTCCGGCACGTACGCATCCGGCAGATGGGCGCTCCCGTCCACGGTGACCTCCGGCGGCACGGGCGCGGCCGCGGTGCCCTGGAGCGCCCGGACCGCATCCGTGAGCCAGCGGAGATACGTGTCCACCCCCACGGCGTGCGCGTGCCCCGACTGCTCCGCGCCGAGCAGATTGCCCGCGCCCCGGAGCTCGAGGTCGCGGAGCGCGATCCGGTACCCGGAGCCGAGCGCGGTGTGGTGCTCCAGCACGCGGAGCCGTTCCTCGGCCTCCGCGTCGAGCGCGTCCGCCACGAGCAGGTAGCAGAACGCGCGCCGGTGTCCCCGCCCCACGCGTCCCCGCAGCTGGTAGAGCTGCGCCAGCCCGAACTGCGACGCGTTGTGGATGATCATCGTGTTGGCGTTCGGCACGTCGAGACCCGATTCCACGATCATGGTCGAGACGAGAACGTCCAGGTTGCCCGACACGAAGCGCCGCATCACCTCGTCCAGCGCGCGCTCCCGCATCTGCCCGTGCCCCACCGCCACACGGGCGCGCGGCGCCAGCGCCCGCACCCGTTCCGCCACGGTCCCGATCGTCTCGATCCGGTTGTGCACGAAATACACCTGGCCGCCCCGGTCGAGTTCCCGCGCGATCGCCTCCTCGAGCAGCGCGTCGTCCCACGGCTCGATGAACGTCAGCACGGGCGAACGGTCCCGGGGCGGCGTCTCGATGAGCGTGAGGTCGCGCAGGCCGGACAGCGCCAAGTGCAGGGTGCGCGGGATGGGGGTGGCCGTGAGGGTCAGGACGTCCACCTGGAGCCGCAGCGCCTTGAGCCGCTCCTTGTGGCGGACCCCGAAGCGATGCTCCTCGTCCACCACCAGCAGGCCGAGGTCGTGGAACCGCACGTCCGCGGAGAGCAGGCGGTGCGTGCCGATCACGATGTCCACGGTCCCCGCGGCCAGCGCCGCGAGCACGGCCGACTGCTCCGCCGCCGTACGGAACCGCGACAGGACCTCCACCCGGACCGGAAAGCCCGCCAGCCGCTCGCCGAACGTGCGCCCGTGCTGCTCGGCGAGAATGGTCGTCGGGACGAGGACGGCCGCCTGCTTCCCGGCCTGGACCGCCTTGAACGCGGCGCGCACCGCCACCTCGGTCTTGCCGTAGCCCACGTCGCCCACGACCAGGCGGTCCATGGGACGCGGGCGTTCCATGTCGCGCTTCACGTCGTCGGTGGCCGTCCGCTGGTCCGGCGTGTCCTCGTAGAGGAACCCCGACTCCAGCTCGCGCTGCCACCGCGTGTCCGCCGGGAAGCCGAAGCCCGGCGCGCCGGCCCGGCGCGCGTACAGGTCCACCAGCTCGGCGGCCATCTGGCGGATGGCCCGCTCGGTCTTGTCCCGCTGCCGCCGCCAGCGCGCGCCGCCCAGCCGGTCCAGCCGGGGCGGCGGGCGGTCGTCGCCGTCGTCCGGCGCGCGGTAGCGCTCGATCTGGTCAATGCGGTAGAGCGGCACGTTGAGCCGATCGCCGCCCTCGTACTCGATGATCGCCACGTCGAGCGTGGTCCCCTGGCCCAAAGAGATCCGCTCGATCCCCCGGTAGATCCCGATGCCGTGCTCGAGATGGACCACGTAGTCGCCGGGCGAGAGGGGGCTGGCGGCGCTCTGCACCACCTGCCGGAACCGGCGCGGCCGCCGGATCCGCCGCGCGCGCCGGAACACCTCGTGATCGGTGAGCACGGCCAGGTTGGGCAGGGTGAACCCGCCCTGGAGCGAGCCGAGTGCCAGCGTGAGGCGTTCCGGCAGCCGGGCGCCGCGGCCCTCGTCGCCGCCCAGGATTTCCTCCAGCCGCTCGAGCTGGCCCTCGTTGTCGCAGAGGATGAGCGTCGGTCCCGCACGCACCAGGCGCTGGAGCGCGCGCATGTCCCGATTCACCGGCGGCGGCGGCCCCACGCGCAGGTCCAGCGCCTCCGGTACCTCCGCGGCAAGGTCCAGCCGCGCGAAGCCATCCCAGCGCGCGCGCCAGTCCGCCGGCGACAGGAAGAGCACGTCCCGGCCGGGCACGTCCTCGCCGCGCCGGCGCGCCACGTCCAGGTGATGGGTCGCCTCGTCCCACACCCGGTCCACCTCCGCGGGTTCGACGCCGGCGTCCGCGAGGAGGAGCGCGTCGGCCGGCAGCAGCTCGAGCAGCGACTGCGCCTCCGGTGGGTCGTCGTCGTCCGCGCGCCGCGGCACGCCGATGGGGAGGATGGTCACCCGCCTCACCTCCTGCTCGGAGCGCTGCGTGTCGAGATCGAACGCGCGCACCGAGAGGATCTCGTCACCCCACCACTCGATCCGCGCCGGCGCCGCCATCCCGAACCCGTACACATCCACGAGCCCGCCCCGCACCGCGAACTGGGCGACGTCCGTCACCGTGGGGGCCCGGGCGTAGCCCATCGTCTCGAGCCGCGCGACCACGTCCTGCGGCCGGTCCGTGGCCCCCGTGGCCAGCTCCAGCCGGGCGCGCGCGAGCGCGCGCGGCACCCGCGTGCGCTCGGCGGTGGCGCGGAGCGTCGTCACCACGACGCGCGTCCGGCCGGCGACGATCGCGTCCAGCGTCTCGACCCGCTCGCCCGCGATCTCGTAGTGCGGCTCCTCCTCGCCGAGGGCTTCGCGCTGGGGATAGAACCGCGCGCCGTCGTCGAGCAACGCCGCCAGGTCGGCGTGCCAGCCCTCGGCGCGGGACGGGGTGGTCGTCACGATCACGAGCATCCGCTGCGGGAGATCGTCCGCGAGCGTGGCGGCGAGCACCGCGCCGCTCGAGCCGGGCAGCGCGCCAATGGCCAGCCGCCGGCTCCGCCCCGGCAGCGCATCCCGCAGCCCGCGGAACGCGGGGAGCGCGCGGAACGCGGCCACCAGGCCCGGCAGCATCAGGCCCGCGCCCGCGCGCCGCCGGCCGAGGCGAGCGCCAGTTCGGCCACGGCGAGCAGCAGCGCCGCGACGAGGAGCGCCGTGGTCAACTCGGTCCGCCGGCCCGAGAACGCGGCGCGCACCACCGCGGCCTCGTCGGCAAACAGGCGCGCGCGGCCCAGGCTCCCGCGTGTCGCCGCGGGCGGAGCCATGCGCAGATCGGACTCCCGCGGGTCGGGGCGCACCGTGAGGGCGCCCACGGTGTCGCCGGCGCCGTCGGACACGAAGTAGACCCCCGGATCGAGCGGCGCCTCCACCGGGCCGCCCGCCGACACGGCCAGCGCCCCACCCGGGAGCAGCAATCGTCGGGCGGAGCCGGGCAGGCGCACCACGTCTCCGGGCACCGCCGTCACGCGCCAGACCTCCCCGGCGCCGACGCGGTTCACCAGCGCATCCAGGAACGGCACGAACTCCGGCCGCAGTGGCAGGTCGGTCCAGTCCTCCTCGAACCGGCTCCCTACGACCACCACCGGCCCGGCCCGCACGATCCACGGCGCGTCGCCCGCCGTGGCGAGTACCGCCGCGTCACCCTCCAGGCGGTAGCGCCTGCGGACGGCCGCGCCGCCCAGGGAAAACAGATCGCTCTCGAGCGCCCACTCGCCCGACTCGCGCGCACCGAACCGGACGGGGGCGCCGCGCGCGGCCAGCGCCCGGTTCACGACGCCGATCCGCGCGGGATCCGCGGGTGGCAGCAGGATCGTGCGCCCCGCTTCGGGGCGGTCGCCCAGCACCACGGTCCTCCCGGCCCGCACCCGTCCCGTCTCCGCGAGCACGGCGATTCCGGCCTCCACGAACGGGCCCGCGCCGAGCGGCGTGACCGCCGCCGGCGGAGACCCATGCAGCGCGACCGCGACGGCGTCGTCGGCGCGCAGCTCGTCCGGCGTGAGGGCCACCCGTGCCACGTGCCATCCCCGGCCGACGTCCGCCACGGCGAGCGCCACGCCGCCGCCCGCGCCCGCCAATCCGCGGGCCAGCGTTCCCGCTCCCCGCTCGAGCCGCACCTCGACGGCACTCGTGTCGTCACCCACGACGGTCACCACCACCGTGCCACCCGAGGTCCACGTCTCCGGCTCGATGTCCACCGCGCCGATCCCCCGGTTTCCGGGCGGCGCGCCCGGATCGAGCAGGATCACGGGCACGTCCGCCGTGTCCGCGTCGGTGACCGCCGTCGCCTGGAGATCGCTGAGGACCACGACCGCGCCCGGCAGGCGCTGCGACCGCACCACCGCCGCGGCCGCCCGCACCGCCGCTCCCAGATCGAGACGACGGGGTACCGGGTCGAGCGCGTCCACCGCCGCGGCCCATTCGCCGGGCGTCAGCTGGTGCGGCGTGCCATCCGCCCCCATCAGCCAGAGACGATCGCCGGCGCCCGCTTCCCGCCCGATGGCCCGCGCCGCGCGCCTGAGCCCCGCAATCCGCGGCGCACCGTCCACCACCGCTCCCGACGAGAGGGAGTGATCGAGGACCACCACGAGCGCCGACGGCGCGTGCGCGCGGCCGAGCGACGTGGGAACCACGGGCCGGGCCGCGGCCAGGGCAATCGCCATGATCAACGCCGTGCGGAGCAGCAGCAACAGCAGGTTGCGGATACGCAGTCGGCGGCTGTGCCGTTCCTCCGCATCCACGAGATACCGGACCGCCGGAAAGACGACGGTCGGCGGTTGCCGGCGCTGCAAGAGGTGCAGCAGCGCGGGCAGGGCCGCGGCGGCGAGCCCGAACAGCGCAACGGGCTGGAGGAACTCCATCGGTCAGCCGAGCTGCGCGCGGCGCGCGGCCGCCCGCCGCAACACGTGGCCGAATGGGGTGTCCGTGCGCACGTGCAGGTAGCTGATGCCGCTCCGGCGGCAGGCGGCGCGCCACGCGTCTACGGAGCGCCGCACCGCCTCGCGGTAGGCCGTGCGGAACTCGCGGGGGCGCACGACCACGGTCTGCCCTGACTCCGGATCCTCGAACCGGACCTCGGGAGGGCCCTCCAGCTCCAGCTCCGCGGGGTCCATGAGATGGAACACCAGCACCTGGTGCCCCCGATGCCGGAGGAACTGCAAGGCGCGGAGCGCCAGATCCTGGTCGAACAGGAGGTCGGAGATGAAGATCACGAGCCCGCGGCGTTGCAGCAGATCGGTGACGCGCCGCAGGGCGTCCGCCGCCGCCGTGCCGCGACCCGGTTCGAGCGCCGTCAACGCCTTGAGCAGGGCCCACCGCTGGAGACCACGGACGCGGGCGGGGACCGCGGCCCGGATGTCGTCCGCAAACGCGATGAGTCCCGTCGCGTCGCGCTGGCGGAGCAGGACGAGGCCCAGCGCCGCGGCCAGGCGCTGCCCGTACTCGAGCTTGGTGAGGCGGCGCGGCGCGCCCGCCCATGCCATGGAGGCACTGGCATCGAGCACGAGCATGGCCCGCAGATTGGTCTCGGCCTCAAACTGCTTGATGGCCAGCCGATCCGCGCGCGCGAACACCCGCCAGTCGAGATACCGCAGCTCGTCCCCCGGCTGGTAGGGCCGGTGCTCCGTGAACTCGACGGAGAACCCGCGGAACGGCGACCGGTGCAGTCCCGCGAGAAACCCCTCGACGACGCCACGCACGGTCAGCTCGATGCCGCCGAGCTGGGCGACCTCGAAGGGATCGAGCAGATCGAGACGCTCAGCCACGCGCATTGTCCTCGAAGGGGGACATCAACGGCGGATCGAGCGGCGGTGGTCCAGATCCATCACCAAGCAGGACAACGGTTTATGGTACGGCTCCCGGTGGCACGGACCCTGCCTTTCGACAGGCGGGCGGGCGCTGCCCGCCAGGGGGTAACATGACGCTGGCGAACATTCTAACAGCCTCGCTCCTCCTGCCGGGGGTGGTGGGCGTCGGATCGGGCCACGCCCGTCCGGCGCGGTCACCGGGCGGCGGGGCTGAGCCGTCTCCCCAGATTGCCATCTGGACCAACCACGCGGAGGACGTGTTCGAGCGCGGCGACGGCATGACGGTCTTCGTGCGAACCGACGTGGACGCCTATCTCACCATCTTCCGGGTGAACACCGACGGCCACGCGCACGTCCTGTATCCCGCGCGCCCACACGACGACAACTACGTCCGCGGCGTCGAGGCGTACGCCGTTCCCGGTACGCGAAACGGATACACGCTGCGCGTCGAGGAGTACCCGGGCGAGGGGTTTCTGTTCGCGGTGGTGACGCTCGACCCAATCGCGTTCGCGAGCTTCACGCGCGGCGGGACCTGGGACGACGACGCGCTCGGCCTCGCGAGCCGCGTCACGGGGGATCCCTACGTTCTGTTCGGCGACCTCCTGGCGGCGCTCGTCCCCGAGACGTATCCCGACGTCGCCTGGGCCGTGCTCCCGTACTCCGTGGGCGCGCGCCACGACTATCCGCGGTTTCTCTGTTACCAGTGCCACGCGTACGTCTCGCCGGTCGTGTGGGATCCGTACGCGCATTCGTGCATCCGGATTGGCATACCGGAGCCTGCGTGGTGGAGTTATCCCGCTGTCGTGTACGGCGGCACATCGGTCGTCGGCCCGCCGCGCCGCCTGCCGCCGGGGTTCGTGGGGCAGTCACGCACGCCCAGGGCGTCACCCGTCGGGCCGCGCGACCGCTCAACCCCGGTCGCCGGCGCGCCGACCGGACGACGGCCGGCGCCGGTGGCCGTCGCACCTCCGCGCCGCGACGTCGGGCGGCCCGATACCGGTCGCCGCACCACCGCCGCGCCGGCGCCGCACGCTAAGCCGCCCGCGCGCGGCGCGCCGAGTGCCGCGCCGACGCGTCGAGCGGACGCACCCGCGGCCAGCGCGCGGCGGCCAGCATCGGGACCAAGCCCAGTCGGGCGGTCCGCGGCTCCCAAAGCGCGCGAAGGCGCAGGCGCCACCGGCCACCGCACTGGCACCTGACCAAGCCCGCGCCCCTCAGCCTCACAACCACCGGCACCGGATTCGTCTCTTCGGGTATGTTGCTTCCGCGGCCTCCGCGAGTGCGGCGGCCCGCATGGCCCCCGCCGGAGCCCCGACAGCATGCCGCGATTCCCGCATTGCGCCCTCATCGCCCTCGCGCTCACCGCCACCGCCACCGCCGCCCGGTCGCAGGAACGCGCGGTCGCGTCCATCACGGCCGCGGATATCGCCGCCCGGATCGGCCTGCTGGCGCACGACTCGCTGCGCGGCCGGTTCACGCCGAGCCCCGAGCTGGACCAGGCAGCCGCCTACGTCGCGTCCGAGTTCGCGCGCGTCGGGCTCGAGCCCGCCGGCGACCGCGGCGCCTTCATCCAGTGGTACCGTCTGGACCGGCCGATACCCGACACCGCGGCGTCGTATGTGACGGTCGGCGCGCAGCGGCTCCACATGGGTGGGGACGCCATTCCCTGGATGCTGGTGGATGCCGCGGCGCCCGTGACGGGACGGACGGTGCTGGTGCATGGAACGACGCTGCCCGAGCACCCGCTCGACCTTGCGGGCGCCGTGGTGATCCTGGTCGTACCAGCGCAGTCCACCGGGCAGCCGGCCGCGCGGGCGCGGCCCCTGGTGCTCGCCGTTCAGCAGGCGGGGCCGGCGGCCATCGTCATTCCGGCGGACGTGTCGGACGGCGTGTGGAGCCAGGTGGTGGCGCAGCGCTTCCGCACGTCGCTGGGGCCGGCCTGGCAGCGGGGCGGGGGTCTGCCCTCCGTGCTGGTGCGCGAACGCGTGCTCGCGCCCGCCCTCTCCGCGGCCGGCTTTGACCTCGCCGCCGCGCGACGCGCCGACGGCCCGGCTCAGGCGCGGACCGTGAATGTCCCGATCACGGTGCTGACCCGGACCCGCGCGGCGGAATCCGCGCGCGCGCCCAACGTGGCGGGGCTCCTCCGGGGGAGCGACCCCGCCGTGGCGGACGAGATGATCGTGCTGAGCGCGCACATGGATCACGTGGGGGTGACGGGCGTGGGCCGGTGCCGCGCGGTGGGCGCGGATTCCATCTGCAACGGCGCGGACGACAATGCTTCGGGCACGGCCTCGGTGCTCGAGCTGGCGGAGGCGTTCGCGGCGCTCGAGACGCGGCCGCGCCGGTCCGTCCTGTTCGTGACCGTGAGCGGCGAGGAGCGCGGCCTGTGGGGCAGCGACTACTTCGCCGCGCACCCGCCCGTCCCGATCGGGCAGATCGTGGCCAACCTGAACCTGGACATGGTAGGCCGGAACTGGCCGGACACGATCGTGGCCATCGGCCGCGAACACTCGGACCTCGGCGCCACGCTCGCCCGCGTCGAGGCCGCGCACCCCGAACTCGGGATGGCGGTGCGCGACGATCCCTGGCCCACCGAGCGGTTCTACTACCGGTCGGACCACTACAACTTCGCGCGCCGCGGCGTGCCCATTCTCTTTTTCTTCAGCGGCCCGCACGAGGACTACCACCGCCCGAGCGATCACAACGAGAAGATTGACGCCGACAAGCAGGCGCGGCTCACGCGCCTGATCTTCTACCTGGCCCTCGACGTGGCGAACGCGCCGGAGCGGCCGGCGTGGGTGCCTACGAGCTACGAGGCCATCGTGGGCGGCAGCCGCTGAGGAAGCTCGGCACCAGTCGCGCGTGGGTCCCGGAGGACGCGTCAGTGAGCGGTGCCCGGCCTGCCAGCCTGCGTACTCGCGAACTGCAGCGGCCGGAGGGACCCACGCGCGACTGGTGCGGCGCTCCCTGCCGGCCGGCGTCAGCCGTCGAACGGCTGCTCAAGCGACGGGCTCTGCGGGGTCAGCAACTCCGCGCCGGTCTCGGTAATGACCATGTCGTCTTCGAGCCGGACGCCGAACTCGCCCGGCAGATAGATCCCCGGCTCGTCGCTGAAGGCCATGCCGGGGGCTAGCGGCAGCGTGTTGCCCCGCACGAGATACGGCCACTCGTGGCCGTCCATCCCGATGCCGTGCCCCACCCGGTGCGTGAAGTGGGCGTAGTCGGGCCCGAAACCGGCCTCGTCAATCACCCGCCGCGCGGCCGCGTCCACGGCCTGGCATTCGACGCCGGGCCGCGCCGCGCGGTGCGCCGCGGTCTGTGCCCGGTGGACGACGGCGAACACCTCACGCATCCGGTCGGTCGGCCGGCCCAACACGTACGTGCGGCTGATGTCCGAGCGGTAGCCCTCCACCGCGCAGCCTCCGTCTATCAGCAGCACCGTGCCCTCGCGGATCACCTGCGGAACGGCCGAGCCGTGCGGCAGCGCGGACGCCTCGCCCACCTGGACGCCGGCCCCGCCGGAATAGCCGAGGCGCGTGTGCGCGATGGCCACCAGCTCGGCCACGCGCGCCTGCGTCATGCCGTCCTCGAGGGCCCGGTACACGGCTTCATAGGCCTTGAGTGTCACCGCGGACGCGTGCCGCATCAGGGCGACCTCGTGCGCATCCTTCCGGCCCCGGCAGCCGGCCGTCACGGGCGTGCCGCTCACCACCGTCGCCGCCGGCGCCGCCTGGGCCACCCCGTCGGCGAACACGAAGCGCACGGTCTCTTCCATCCCGAGCCGCCCCGTGGCAAGACCGCGCGCCGCCAGGCCCTCGGCCACCAGGCGGTACGGGCTCTCGTCTTCGTGCCACGTGAGGACCGCCACCCCATCCGGACCGAGCGGGCCCTGGGCGAGCTGCTCGCGGGCCCGGTCCTCCTCGAAGGCCGGACACACCACGAAGGGCTCCCCGCGGACCGGCACCACCAGGGCCAAGAGCCGCTCGCTCAACCCCCAGCGCACGTTGGCGTAGTAGACCAGCGAGGTCCCGCCGGTGAGCATCAACCCGTCCTGCCCATGTTCGGTCATGAGGCGCCGCGCCCGCTCCAGCCGGCCGCGCCGCTCGTCGGTGGTGATGGGCTGCACGCCGTCCCGCATGGGCGTGAGCGCGGCAATGGACGGCGGCAGCTCCTGCCGGCCCTGGCCCTGCTCCAGGGCCTCCGACGGCTCCACCTCCGGAACCGCGGTGCCCGCCAGCACAAGCGACGAAGCCTCCAGAAACGCACGACGAGTCAGCATGGAGCCGCTCCATGGTTGATCCACACGAAGATCGCGAACGACAGTCCAATCTGCACTTCGCGCTCGGCACTCGGCAATTGCTTCTATATTGAGCCCCATGCGCCAGGACCGGATCCGCAACTTCTGCATCGTGGCCCACATTGACCACGGCAAGTCAACCCTGGCCGACCGCCTGATCGAGGCCACCGGCACGCTCCAGAAGCGGCAGATGCGCGAGCAGGTGCTCGACACGATGGACCTCGAGCGCGAGCGGGGCATCACGATCAAGCTCAACGCCGTCCGGATGACGTACCGCGCGGCCGACGGCAACGACTACGAGCTGAACCTGATTGACACGCCGGGCCACGTGGACTTCACGTACGAGGTCTCCCGGTCGCTCGCCGCCTGCGAAGGGGCGGTCCTGGTGGTGGACGCGAGCCAGGGCATCCAGGCCCAGACGCTGAGCAACCTCTTCCTGGCCATGGACGCCGGCCTCGAGATCCTCCCGGTCCTCAACAAGATTGACCTGCCCGCGGCCGAGCCCGACCGGCGCGCCCGCGAGCTGCACGACCTGATCGGGACCCCGCCCGGCGAGGTGCTGCACGTTTCGGCCAAGGAAGGCACGGGTGTGGACCTCCTGCTCGAGCAGATCATTCGCCGGATCCCGTCGCCCAAGGGGGATCCGGAGGCGCCGCTCCGCGCCCTGATCTTCGACTCGTACTACGACCGGTACCGCGGCGCCATTCCGAGCATCCGCGTGGTGGACGGCGCGATCCGCAAGGGCACGCAGATCGCCTTCGGCGCGCACCCCGAGGACCGGTACGAGGTGGACGAGGTCGGCTACCTCCAGTTGGCCCGCAAGCGCACGGATGTGCTCGAGGCCGGCGAGGTCGGCTACGTCGTGGCCAACGTCCGGGGCGTGGAGGAGACCCGGGCGGGGGACACGGTGCTCGACGCGGAGCGTCCCGCGGCGCCGCTCCCCGGCTACCGCGAGATCAAGCCGATGGTGTTCGCCGGCCTGTATCCCACCGATGCCGGCCAGTACGAGGAGTTGCGGGACGCGCTCGCCAAGCTCAAGCTGAATGACGGCTCGCTGACCTACGAGCCGGAGTCGTCGGTGGCCCTGGGCTTCGGGTTCCGCTGCGGATTCCTGGGGCTGCTGCACATGGACATCGTGCGCGAGCGGCTCCAGCGGGAATCCAATCTCGATCTGATCTCGACGGTGCCGAACGTCGAGTACCACGTGCACTTGGCGGACGGGACCGTGCAGCTGATCGAGAACCCCACGCTGATGCCGCACGGCTCCGGCGTGGACCACGTCGAGGAGCCGTACGTGCGGGCGCGGCTCACCGCGCCGTCCGACTACATCGGCGCGATCATGAAGCTCGGGCAGGAGCGGCGCGGCGAGTATCTCGGAATGCACTACCTGGATCCGGCGCGGGTCCAGTTCGAGTTCGCCTTCCCGCTCGCGGAGATCATCCTCGACTTCTACGACAAGCTGAAGACGGTCACCCGCGGGTACGCGGCCATGGACTACGAGATGAGCAGCTACCGGCGCAGCGACCTCGTGAAGCTCGACATGCTGATCAACGGCGACCCGGTGGACGCGTTCAGCGTCATCCTGCATCGCGACAAGGCGTACGAATGGGGGAAGAAGATCGCCGAGAAGCTGCGAGAGATGATTCCACGGCAGCTCTTCGAGGTCGTGATTCAGGCCGCCATCGGCACCAAGGTCATTGCCCGCGAGACCGTCCGGCCGCTGCGGAAGAACGTGACGGCCAAGTGCTACGGGGGTGACGTCACGCGCAAGCGCAAGCTGCTCGAGAAGCAGAAGGAGGGAAAACGCCGGATGAAGCAGGTCGGGACGGTCGAGATCCCCCAGGAAGCGTTCCTCGCGGTGCTCCAGGTCGAGTGACGCGCACGCTGGTGGTCCAGACGGCCTGGCTGGGCGACGTGCTGCTCGCGACGCCGCTGCTGGAGGCGCTGGCCGCCCGACACGGACCGGTGGACGTGCTCGTGACCCCGGCCGCGGCGCCGCTCGTGGCGACCCATCCGGCCGTGGCCACCGTCCTCACGTACGACAAGCGCGGCCGGGAGCGCGGCGGCGTCGCCCTCTGGAGGAAAGCGCGGGCGCTGCGGGCGCGCCGCTACGACCTGGCCGTGCTGGCCCAGGGCTCGTTCCGCAGTGGCCTCCTGGCCCGCCTGGCCGGCATTCCGCGGCGGGTGGGCTTTGCGGACACCGCCGCCGCGCGCTGGTGTACCGAGCGTCGTGCCCGTCCCGCCGGCCACGAGGCCGAGCGTTTGCTCGCGCTCGCGGGCGCGGTGAGTCCCCCCGACCCTGGCCCTCGGGAAGTGGTGGATCCCGCTGAAGCGGGCCCTCGGCCACCATCTGTCGCCGAGGGCGACGGCTTCACGACGGCAGGGGACCGGGGC
>DASWHL010000140.1:0-3873 GCA_036398175.1 Gemmatimonadales bacterium | reverse complement strand
TCCGTTTGAACTCGGCCAGGGTCATGCCCTGGTTGAGGCGCTGGTACTCGGGAATCTGCTGGTACTGCTGAAAGGCGTCGGCCCACCCGTCCTCGGTGAGCGGCGGCACGATGCCGGTGACCGGCTTCCACTCGGTGATGGAGAGTCCCGACTCGGTGAGCCGGGTGACCCCGCCGATCACCACGGTGAGCAGGACCATGCCGGCCCAGATGGCGAGCCAGATGCCGATGGCGCGCCGGCGCGCCGGCGTGAGGGCGGGAAAGGGGATGGTCGGACCTGACACGTCGTCTTCTCGGTCGGCCGTCGGCAGCCGGTACCTTCCGGCCCGGTCGCGGCCGCCGGGAAAGGTCGACGGTTGGGGGCGCCACGTCCAGATGGTCGCCGGGCCATCCCGCGCGCGGCTGCGTGATCGTCAAACCGCACGTCGCCGTGCGGCCCGCCGTGGTCGGTGGTTCACGTGCTACCGGAATGCAGGCGTGCCTCTCATACTTCCATGACATTCGATCTCCGGAGTATCGGTCATGACCGGGAGCATCCGCTCGACGCTGCTCGTGATCCTCTTCGGACTGGCACCGGACGCGTCGGCCCAACGGACCCCGCACGAGCCACTGACACTCGTGGTCAACGCCGACCTCGGTACGGTGACCATCAGCCGCCACATCTACGGCCAGTTCGCCGAACACCTGGGTCGTGGGATCTACGACGGCGTGTGGACCAAGGCCGGCACGGGGGAATGGCATCTGCGGGACGACGTGATCGAGGCCCTGAAGCGGATCGCGGTCCCGAACATCCGCTGGCCGGGCGGCTGCTTTGCCGACTACTACCACTGGCGGGACGGGATCGGGCCGCGGGACCGGCGTCCGACCATCGTGAACACGGTGTGGGGCGGGGTGACCGAGGACAACAGCTTCGGCACGCACGAGTTCCTGGACCTGGCGGCGCGCATCGGCGCCGAGCCGTTCATCGTGGGCAACGTGGGAAGCGGTACGGTGCAGGAGATGGCGGACTGGTGGGAGTACGTGAACTTCCCCGGCACGAGCCCGATGGCCGATCTGCGCCGGGCGAACGGCCGGGACGCGCCGTGGGGCGTGTCGCTGTGGGGTGTCGGGAACGAGAGCTGGGGGTGTGGGGGCACCATGACGCCGGCGTACTACGCCGACCTCTACAGGCGCTTCCAGACCTTCCTCCGGCGCGTGGGCGACGTCCGCGCGTTTCGCGTCGCCACCGGCCCCAATTCAGGCGACTACGAGTGGACGGACGTCGTCATGCGCGAGGCGGGCCGGTTCATTGACGGCCTGGATCTCCACTATTACAGCCTGGCCGGGACCTGGGCCCGGAAGGGCAGCGCCACCGCGTTCGCCGAGGCGGAGTGGTTCGCGATGATGCGGAACACGGTCCGCATGGAGCCGTTCCTCGAGCGCCACTCGGCCATCATGGATCGCCACGATCCGCGGAAGCGTGTCGCGCTCATCGTGGGTGAGTGGGGGACCTGGCACGACGTGGAACCGGGCACGAACCCCGGGTTCCTGTATCAGCAGAACACGCTGCGCGACGCCGTCGTCGCGGCGTACAACCTGAATCTGTTCAACAACCACGCCGACCGCGTGCGCGGCGCCAACATCGCGCAGATGGTGAACGTCCTCCAGGCCATGATCCTGACCCAGGGCGACCGCATGATCCTGACACCCACGTACCACGTCTTTGCGCTGTACCTCCCCCACCACGACGCGACGCTCCTGCCGAGCACGCTGGAGGCCGGCGCCTACGCCTTCGGCGCCGACACGGTGCCCGCGGTCAGCGCGTCCGCCTCGCGCGATAGCGCCGGCGTCATCCACCTCACGCTGGTGAACCTCGATCCCAACGTCCCCCGGACCGTGACGGCGGACATCCGCGGTGTCGCCGTCTCGGGCATCACCGGCAGCATCCTCACGGCGTCCGCGATGAACGCCCACAACACGTTCGACGCTCCCGACGCCGTGCGGCCGGCGCCCTTCGACAGGGCCAGGCTGCGGGACGGGAAGGTAGTGATCGAACTGCCGCCGAAGGCAGTGGTGGCGCTCACCCTGCGGGCAGGCGGCAACTAGGATGCAGATGAGCGTGCGGCGAGCCAAAGCGGACTCGCGGGACCGCGAGCGGCTGCGGACGGAGATTCAGGACGATCACGACGACCTGGCGCGGCGGATCGCGGACCGGATCGTGACCGTGATCCGGGAACGGGTCGCGGCCACGGGGCGTTGCGTGGTGGGCCTTGCCACGGGGAGCACGCCGCTCGGCATCTACCGCGAGCTGATCCGGCGCCACGCCGCCGGGGACGTGGACTTCGCGAAGGTCCACACGTTCAACCTCGACGAGTACTACCCGATGTCGCCGGACAACGTGCACTCCTACCGGCGGTACATGCGGGAGCACCTGTTCGACCACGTGAACCTGCCGCCGCCGCAGGCCCATGTGCCCGACGGCACGGCGCCGCGCGAACGCCTGACCGAGGTGTGCGCGGCGTACGAGGAGGCAATCCGCGCCGTGGGCGGCATGGATTTCCTGATCCTCGGCATCGGGCGGAGCGGCCACGTGGGGTTCAACGAGCCCGGCTCGCCGCCGGACGGGCGCACGCGGCTCGTGACGCTCGATACGGTGACGCGGCGGGATGCGGCCGCCGATTTCTTCGGCGAAGACAACGTGCCGCGCGCGGCCATTACGATGGGCCTCGCCACCATCCTCGAGGCGCGGGAGATTGCGCTGATCGCCACCGGCGAGCACAAGGCGGCGGTCGTGCGGCGGGCGGTGGAGGGCGAGGTCACCCCGGCCATCGCGGCCACCTATCTGCAGCGCCATCCGCGCGTCACGGTCTATCTCGACGGCGCGGCGGCGGCCGACCTGACCCGGGTGGCGACGCCGTGGCTGCTCGAGGCGGTGGCGTGGGATCCGGCGACCACGGAGTGGGCCGTGGTGTGGCTCGCGGAGCGCACGGGCAAGGCCATCCTCAAACTCACGGCGCGGGACTATACGGAGAACCACCTCGGCGCGCTCCTGGCGCAGCACGGGAGCCCCGGGGTGGTCAATGGCGGCGTCTTCAACCACCTGCGGGACAAGATCCGCGGGCGCGCGCGCCTGCCCAAAGGTCGCCGGGTGCTGGTGTTCTCCCCGCATCCCGACGACGACGTTATCTCGATGGGCGGCATCCTGCGGAAGCTCCGCGAGAACGGCAACGCCATCACGGTCGCCTACATGACGAGCGGGAACATCGCGGTGTTCGACCACGACGTGCGCCGCCATCTCGACTTCGTTGCCCGGGCGGCGGCGGTCCTGGGCCTCGACACGGATCGCGTCCGCGCCGCGGAGCGGCAGGTGACGGGGAGCTTCGCGACCAAGGCGCCGGGCGGCATTGACCTGCCCATGGTGCAGGCGCTCAAGCGGATGATCCGTGAATCCGAGGCGGTCTCCGCGCTCGAGTCCGTGGGGCTCGCGCGCGGCGACGGGCGGTTTCTCGACCTGCCGTTCTACCGCACGGGCGCGGTGCGCAAGCTGCCCATCGGGGAGGCGGACGTCGCCATCCTGCGGACGCTGATCGAGGAGCTCCGGCCGGAACTGGTGTTCATTGCCGGGGATCTGTCCGATCCGCACGGCACGCACCGGATGTGCAAGCAGGGCATCGAGCGCGCGCTGGCGGCGTGGTCGGGGCCGGCGCCGCAGCGGTGGTACTACCGGGGGGCGTGGGAGGAATGGCCCATTCCCGAGGCCGACGTGCTCGTGCCGCTCTCACAGGAGGAGCTGCGGGCCAAGATCCTGGCCATCTTCAAGCACCAGTCGCAGAAGGACACGGCGCCGTTTCCGGGTGGGCAGGACGACCGGGAGTTCTGGCAGCGGGTGGAGGCG
>DASWHL010000139.1:0-31151 GCA_036398175.1 Gemmatimonadales bacterium | reverse complement strand
GCGCGGAGCTTCCGCGCCACCCCCGTTTCACGTCCGACGCGAGACCGCCCTGGTCAGCGCGTCGGGCCGCCCTGCATCAGTTGAAGTTGTACCGCAGCCCGAGCTGCACCCGGAACACGTCGCTGATCCCGACGGCCGGCTGGAACGTCTCCGTCATGAGCTGCCCGTTGATGTTCCGCATGCGGTACTGCGCGCGGCCCTGGGCATCCGCGGGCCCGCCCTGTGCCGTCGTGGGCACGATCAGCGGCTGCGCATTCACCAGGCGCTGGCCGACGCCCCAGCTCTTGTTCAGCAGGTTCCCGAAGTTCAGGATATCCAGCCGGAGCTGGAGGCGATTCCTGGCGCCCGAGATGTCGCGGAACAGGTCCTGCGCGATGCTCAGATCCGCTCGGAAGACCATGGGCAGGAAGACCCCGCCCCGCTCGGCGTAACTGCCCCGGTGTGCACGGAGGTACTCGTCCTGGAGGATATAGGCCTCCCACGCATCCGCCTGCTCCTGCGCGGTGAACGTGACCGGGTTCCCCGACACCGTCACCGTGTAGGGCTGGAAGTTCATCTGGCTCTGGTCGAGCGGGATGTAGATCAGGTCGTTGCTGGTCCCGCCATCTCCGTTCAGGTCGCCCGAATACGTGTAGCTCACGTTGCTGGCGTTGTTGTCGGTGTTGTGCCGGCCTTCCCAGAACAGGGAGATGGTGGTGGCTCCGAACCCGAAGTACTCGCGCCGGTAGGACAGGGCCGCGAAGATCCGGTTCCCCGGGGAGGTCGTGGCGAATCCCCGTCCCGGATTGTTCGGATCGCCCGGATGCTGGTTGTTGTTCCACGAGCCGAAGGCGATGGAGCCGGGATCCACCACGCTCCGGGAGACGCCATAGCTGTACGCGGCCTTGGCAAAGAAGCCGTTAAAGAACGGACGCTCGATGGAGCCCGCGAGGTTCCACGAGTACCCGTCGTTCTGGTTCTTCAGCACGATGGCGCTGGTGATGTTGCCGTTGATCCGGTTGGACGAGGTCCACCGCGGACGGGCGTCGGCGCCCGCGAAGGTCTCGTCCGGATCGTCCAGGTTCGCGTTGATGTAGTAGATCCCGTTGACGTCGCGGCTGTAGAGGTACTCCAGGGTCCCGACCAGCCCGAGCGGCAGCCGCTGATCCACCGCGAGGTTGGTGCGCCACAGCTGCGGGAACCGGAACCCGGGATCGCTGAACGCCAGGCCGTAGCTGGCCGCCGGATCACCCGTGACGGAGGCCGGCTTGTAGTGGTCGGGATCGGGATGGAACGGCCGCTGATCCGTGTTGCTGATCTGCTCGAAACCGGTCAGCACGCCGTTTTCACCGATCTGATTGGAGACCCAGACGTAGGCCGGACGACCGGTGAAGATCCCCGACCCGCCGCGCACCTGGGTGGAGCGGTTGCCCGTCGCATCCCAGTTGAACCCGAGCCGCGGCGAGAACAGGGGGTTGGCGTCCGGGAGCTTGTCCGTGGCGTACTGCACGGTGGCGCCCGTCTCGTCCTGGAACTCGAGCCCGTCCACTTCCGCGTTGGCGAAGCCGGTGTTGCCGAAGAACGGCACGTCCAGCCGCAGGCCCGCCGTCAGCTTGAGGTTCCCCACGCGCAGCTCGTCCTGCGCATACAGGCCGCCGAAGAACACCTTGAGCGGCTGGATCGGCTTCTCCTGGCCCGGAATGTTGGACCACCGGACCTGGAAGCGCTGGAGGGTCACCGGAGACGTGGTCCGGTTCGGGTTGGCCAGATAATCGTCCGCGTCGGCGTAGAAGTCGTCCAGGTCGCTGTAGGTGTAGACGCTCTGCGACCCCGGGAAGAACACGTTCTCGGACTGGTAGCGCTCCGCGCTCACGCCAAACGTCAGGTTATGGGTGGGCCCGAAGATCGAGAAGTTGTTCTGCACCTGGAAGCTGCTGTACCGCAGCTCGTTGTTGGGGGTGAACGGCTCGAACCCGAACGACGTGTAAACGGACCCGTCCTCGAGCACATCCACCAGGGGGAAGAAATCGCCCCGTGAGTCGCGGCTCTCGTCGTGATGGGTATAGCCCACGATCAGGTTGTTCGCCTTGCTGGCGCCGAGCGTCGCGTTCCACTCACCCACCAGGGACCGGATGTTCTCGAGGATGATGTAGTTGGAGTTCTGGTAGTTGAGCCCGGTGGACACCGTCCGGCGGGTGCCGAACCCCAGGGACGAGGAGTTCGACACCAGCACGTCGGTCTCGGAGTCCAGGTGGTTGTAGCGCAGGCTCAGCTTGTTCCGCTCGTTGAGGTTGAAGTCGAGCTTGGTCAGGATCCGCGTGGCCGGCGTGCGGTGGTCGTATCCCTGGTAGGGGCCGGTCTCGTATCCGAAGTTCGTCGCCAGGTACGTGCTGAGGTCGTCGAGCTCGGCGGCCTCGACCCTCGTCACACTGCCCTCGACCGGCTGGCCGCCGGTGTTCGCCAGGAACGTCGTCCCCGGTTGCGTCAGCCGGTCGCCCTCGTAACTCGCGAAGAAGAACAGCTTGTCCCGCAGAATCGGGCCGCCGAGCGTGGCGCCCAGCTTGTAGTAGCTGAACGAGCCGGGATCGAACTCCAGGTCGCCCGCCTCGGTGCCCACCAGGCCGTCGTTCCGCAACGCGTAGTAGAGGGACCCGGCGAACTGGTTGGTGCCGCTCCGGGTCACCGTGTTGACGCCCGCGCCGACGAAGTTCCCCTGCCGCACGTCATACGGCGCCACGTTGATCTGCACCTGCTCGATGGCATCGAGCGAAATCGGCGCGACCCCGGTCCGGTCGCCGGGCTGGCCGGCCAGGCCGAACGAGTTGTTGAAGTAGGAGCCGTCCACCGTGATGTTGTTGAGGCGATTGTCCTGCCCGCCGAACGAGAAGCCGAACCCGGCGGTGCTGTACTGCGGCGTCAGCCGCGCGAAATCCTCGAGGCGGCCGGAGATGGTGGGGAGCGTGAGGACCTCGCGCCCCACGGACGTCGCGGCGCCGGTCCGGTCGGAGCTGAAGATCGCGTCGCGCTCACCCGTCACGGTGATCTGTTCGAGCGTCACCACGACCTGCCGCATCACGAACCCGATGTCGGTCGCCACACCGAGGGTGAGGAACACGTCGGTGCGCGTCTGGGGTTCGAAGCCCACCGCGGCCGCCGTCACCCGATAGGGCCCGCCGACGCGCATGCCGGGGAGCGTGGCCCGGCCGTCCGCGCGGGTGCGCGCCTGATAGGTGGTTCCGGAGGGCTCGTGCACCGCCGTCACGTTGGCGCCCGTGACGGGCATCCCCTCCGAGTCGGTGGCGCGAGCGCTGATGGCCGCCGTGGTGACCCCCTGGGCCATCAGCGGGGATACCGCAAAGAGCGCCAGCACCGCCGCACAAGCGGCGATCCCGGCCGTACGCACATGCGTCCGCATTACGCTGTTTCTCCTTGTCAGGGACCAGGCGGTAACTGGTTCGTTCCGGTCCACGTACAGATTCGAAGGGCGCCAACAAACTGCCCCCGGGAGCGGGGGCAGTCAAGTCACGAGCCGGTCACAAATCTGCGCCTGGCCCAGTACACGTAAATCGGTATGCCGCTGAGGATTACGACGACATCCCAGAGGAAGATGCCGGTCTCCGTGAGCATGTAGTTGCCGAGGAGATACACGGAGGCGAGCAGAAACACGACCGGCACCAGCGGATACCCCCACACCCGGTACGGTCGCGCGGCGTCGGGCCGGCGGCGCCGCAGCACGAAAACGGCCGCCACGCCCAGCGCGTAGAACGGCCAGATCCCGATGATGAACTGGTCGGCCAGATCCGCGAACTGGCGGATGGACACGTAGATCACGCCCAGCACGGCGGCGAGCACGATGCACAGGGCGGGGGAGCCGAAGCGCGGGTGCACCTCCGCGAGCCGCCGGAAGAAGAGGCGGTCGTCCGCCATGGCGAAGAAGATCCGGGGTCCCGTCATCATGGAGCCGTTCAGCGTTCCGAACGTGCTGATCATGATCGCGAGCGAGACGAACACCACGCCCGCGCGGCCGATCACGGCCTGCGCCGCGTCGGCGGCGATGAGCGGTGAGCCGGCCATGCGGTCGAGGGGCACGATGTGCCAGTACACGGCGATCGCCGCGAGATAGAGCACCACCACGGTGCCCGTCCCCAGCAGCAGCGCCCGCGGGAGCACCCGCTGCGGGTCCTTCACCTCCCCGCCCACGAACGACAGGTCCGCCCAGCCGTCGTACGCCCAGAGAATGGCGACCAGCGCGATGCCAAAGCCGGCGAGCGGCGGCAGGGAGGGCGCGATGGGCGCGACGGGCGCGACGGGCGCGGCGTGGGGCAGGACGAAGCCGAGAACGATCAAGAGCGCCAACGCGGCGACCTTGAAGAACGTGCTGGCGTTCTGCACGATGGCGCCGACGTGTATGCCCCGGTAGTTGACGGCGGCCACGAGCACGATGAAGCCCGCCGCGGTGAGCTGCGCCAGCGTGAGCGGCAGCCCGCCCGGCGCCATGCCACCGTCCACCCCCGCGAGGCGCCAGAAGTACTCGGCCGACGTGATGGCGATGGCGCCGTATGCCGCGGGGCGGATCACCACGAATTCGGCCCAGCCGAACAGGAACGCCGGCAGCGGGCCGAAGGCCTCGCGTACGTAGACGTAGATCCCGCCGGTGCGCGGGAACATGGCCGCCAGCTCGGCGATGGTGAGCGCGCCCGCCAGCGCGATCACGCCGCCCAGGATCCACCCTGCGATGAACAGTCCCGGCGCGTCCACCCGCTCGGCCACCACCGCGGGGGTCCGGAAGATGCCGCTGCCGATGGTGGAGCCCACCAGCACGGCCCACGCGCTGAGCAGGCCGAGGCGGCGTGGGAGCCGCTCGCCCCAGGGATCGGTACCGCTCGGCAGGTCGTCGCGCATCCGGCTACACTATCGCGACCCCCACCACATCACAAGGACAGTCAGCGGCCCGTCACATCGCGGGCAACACGAAGCGAGATGCCCCGGAGCCGCTGGCCCCGGGGCATCCGGACGTCCTCGCTCCCGCGACGCAGGCGCCGCTACTGGATTCTGAGCCGGACGGAGTTACCACCGGCCGCCGCAGTCCACGGCGAGTAGATGATCACGTACGTGGTATTCGCATCGAGGTTGACGCCGGCGATGACTTCCTCGAACGACTCACCGCTGAAGCCGGTGGCGATGTCACAATCGGACAGGTCCGCCGTGCAGACGTAGAGATCGTTGTCACCACTGAGTTTCCACTCGGTCCGGACCTCCACCGTTTCCGCCGACCCGCCCGTCGTGTACGTGAAGTAGTGATCGAAGCCGGAACTGCCGTTCATGCAACCCCGGCCGCCCTGGCTCGCGCCGATATGGGAGAAATACAGCCAGCCGGACGCGGACTTCTCCGTGTTGTAGTCCACCGGGCTGGCGGGAGCGGAGCAGTCATCGGAGATGTTGCCCGGGCTCCAGACGTCCACCGCCGAGGTGGCCGTGAACCCCGTGTTCTGGGCGAGTTGGTTCGGCCCCATGTCAGACAGGGTCAGCGTGCCGGCCACGGTCGAGCCGGTGGCCGGAACGGCAAACGTGAGGGTGCTGCCCGTGAAGGCGTCCACCCATGCCGGTGCGCCGTCCAGCGACGCTTTGGAGTCCGCGTCGAAGTCCGGGCCGGCGGCCGCCTTCGTGGCGGTGACGAGCATTCCGGGCGTCTCGGATGCGGCCGACAGCGTCCCGGCGAACGTACCTGCCGCGACGACGACGGTCGCGGTGCCGGCGACACCGCCTGGACCGCTGACGGTAATCGTCGCCGTGCCCGGCGCCTGCCCGGTGGCCAGGCCAGCCGCGTCCACCGCCACGGCCGACGTGGGACTGGCCGACCACGTGAAGAGCGTGTCATCCATGGTGATCGTGTTGCCCGTCACGTCCAAGGGAACGGCGGTCAGCTGGACCGAGGCGCCGGAGCCGAGGGTGTCCGGGGCGCCCGAGATCTCTACCGCCGTCGGGAGCGTCTGCACCGTGATCGTGGCGCTCTTGCCACCGGACGTCGCGGTGATGGCCCCTTCGCCGAAGGCCAGGGCCGTGATGTAGAACCGGCGCTGCGCGAGCGGTGGCAGGTCAGCCAGGGCGACAGACACGATCGAAGGGGTCTGCGACGCGATGGTCGGGAGATCCACGGTCGTGACGCCCTGGTTGTCTTTCGTTTCGGCGATCACCAGCACCGAGTCGCCGACGAGCATCTCCAGGTAGTTCACCGAAGTGACGACGGCGCCAACCCCATCCCGCAGGGCGGCGGTAGGGTCCTTGGCGCAACCAAGACCGACCGCGAGGAAGATGGTGGCTGCAAGCCCAATCATGTCTCTTTTCATGCGATCCTCGCTCCTTCGAGTGAACCGTGCGTGGGTAGGAACGCCTCAAAACCGTTGGATGTCCAGCACCACCTCGGGGCCCAGCACTTCTTCCCAGTTGGCGCGGCTGGGTTCCCGCTGCTCGTTCGTCCAGAGGAGCGCGTAGTTGCCGATTCCCGTTTCGTCGTAGAAGACGAACTTCCGCAACCGTCCGCGCGTGAACTTCCATACTTCGTAGGGCTTCGTGGAGCCCGACTGCGGCCGCCGGAGCACCTCGTCCGGCTCGCCGTACTTCACGTAGATCCGCCCCCGATCCGTCCGCCATCCGGGAACCTCGGCGGCCCCGCCCTCACGATACTCCCGGTTGGCCCGCGCGATGAGCCGGTAGAACTGGTCCTGGAACGCGTTGCCGGGCGTCTGCGGCGCCGGATCGCGTCGCGCCCAGAACTGCCGCAGGTAATTGCGCTTCCCTTCGACCGACAGATCCTCGTAGATGCCCCGCTCGTTGCCTTCCATGACGTAGATCAACGGCCGGTACAACGTGTCCAGCTGCGCCTCCGTGAGCCCCGCGAACACGTCCCGGGACTGGCCCACGGCGGAGGCGATGGCGGCTTCGGTCTCGAAGCCGGCCATGACGAAGGCCGCCGACCGCGTCACGCTGGTGTCCGGGAAACCAACCACCAGCTCGAGCTGATACGGGCCCGGCGGCAGGCCGGCCAGATCCAGCCCGCTCGCCGCCACGCCGGCGGCGCTCACCGACACCGACTCCGGCACCGTGGCGATCACCTCGCGACCCTCCGGCGTGCGCACCCGCGTGGCAATCGTGGCATTCACCTCCAGGCCCGGATACAGCTCCACGTAGTAGAACAGCCGGCTCTGCGTGGGGGTCAGCACCGGCTCGGTCTGCGCCGTGATCACGAATCCGCCCCGCGAAAACTCACCGCCTCCCTCGACCGCCGAATCTCCCGCCGGCCGGATGCCGCTGGTCAGCAGGAGGTCGGAGACGGGTGGCGGCACCGCGAACCCGTCCAGCGCCACCGTGCGCCGCGCCACGCGCCCCGAGGCGGAGTCGGTGACCGCCACCTCCATCCGGAAGTGCCCGCCGGGCACGGCAAACCGGAACTGCTCGACCGACGACGCGCCCGGCACGGCCAGCATCTGCGCCGGAACGCGCTGCGTCCACGACTGCTCGGTCAGCGCGAGGCCGGAGGAGTCCCGGACGGTGATGGCCACCCGGTAGGCGCCGAAGGCCTCGGTGCCGCCCTGGACGCGCTCCAGAAGGCTGAACGACACCCGGCAGAAGGCCTCGACCGTGGTGCCGACGTCCGCGCGGTAGAACCGTGTGGCCGCGACGGCGAGCGCGCCCGGATCCGACTGCGCCGGGGCCGTGCCCGCCGTGACCACGGCGAGCACCGCGCCCAACCACAAACCCTGCTTCATCATGCTCTGGCCCCCGGTGGGCCGGCGTGCCGGCCCACCGGGGCTTTCGGCGCTACCAGTTGATGGTCGCGCCGTAGAAGTGCGTGGCGCCCAGAACGCCCAGGTGCCGGTACGCGTAGTCCAGCGCCAGCCCGAACCCGCCGGCCCGCGAGTGATAGGCGAGCCCGCCGCCCAGCGCCAATCCGTCCGAATTGTCGCTGGCGCTCGTGCTGAATCCGGCCACCGTGCCATCCGGGACCAGGTCATTGTCGTACTGATACGAGTACGAGCCGCGCGCCATGACGCCGAACCCGGAGCTTCCCAGGTTGAGTCCCCATTCGAGGCCACCCGACCAGCTGGCGTTCGTGTTGTTCGGCTGGGTGAACTCCCCGAGCACGGTCACGCGGGACGTGGACACGTTGACCATGTCGAACGCGAGCCCGAGCCGGAGCATGACCGGCAGCCCCCAGTCCTTGGTCCGGTACCGGCTGGGCTGCCCTTCCTGGGGCAGGCCTTCCTGGCCGGCGGGCGGCGGGCGGACCACGGCAACGTCGAGGCCCGACCCGTCATGGGTGATGGACGAGCCGAGGTTCTGGATGACGAACGACGCGCGGATGGGCCGCGCACCGATCTGGGCGTGGAAGTTGGTCCCGAAGTCCACCGCGAAGCCGCTGCCGCTCGTGGCGCCCAGCCGGTCCGAGATGTACTTCCCGGTGACACCCGCCGAGAAGCGGTCCGAGAAGTTCTGGGAGTAGGTGAGGCCCACGAACGTCTGCGCGACGCTGTAGGTCGAGCCGTCGCCTTCGGGATTCGCGACCGTGTACACGGGCTGATCCGAGAAGCCGAACGTGCCCGCCTGGAGGCCGATGGCGCGCTGCCCCCCGCTCATGGGCAAGACCAGGCCGGCCCAGCTGTAGCGCGTATCGGCGAGATAGGTGTAGGTGCCCAGGGAGAAGCCGGGGCGCTCCATCAGGGCAACGCCGCCGGGGTTCCAGTAGAGGGCCTCGACATCGTTGGCGAGGGCCGCGTAGGATCCGCCGAGGGCCGCACCGCGTGCGCCCGCTCCAAGGAGCAGGAACTCCGCCGCGGCGCCACCGTAGGACGTGTTGTCCACGGTCTGTTGAGCAACGGCCGGAGCCGCGCCCAGCGCGCCCAGCGCCGCCCCAACGATGGCTCGTGTCAGAAATCGCTTCATAAGTCAGCCTCCGTGGCCGGGGAGCGGCGGCGGACCGCCGCTCCCCGATGGGTCAATCACTGGGCGAAGTTGACGACGGTGAACCGCCCGACCTTGGTCTGCCCGTTCGGCGTTTCGATGTGGTAGAAGTACACACCCGACGCCACGAACTGGTTGTTCCGGTTGCGGAGATCCCAGGCGGCCTCTCCACCACCCGCCGCATCATTGTGGGTGATCACGTTCACGAGCACCCCGCTCAGCGAGTACACCCGGATGATCGCCTGCGCCGGGAGATTGACCCACTTGAGCACCTTGCGGTTGGTGGTGATCTCCATCGCGCTGGTGACGTAGTACGGATCCGGCACCGTGTGCACGCGGTCGAGGTCCACCGAATCGGCCGGGTTGACCGCGAACTGCTGCTGCACCGTCAGGACGTACTGCAGGCCCGGCACGACGGTCGCGGCGTTCGGGTTCGGCTCGAACGTGTAGTTGGTGCAGTCCGTCATCACCGGACCGAGGGATGGCGTGCAGTCAGCCGTCATGCGCCCGGCCACCGCCCGCAGATGCCACTGCGTACCCGCGGCCGGGAGCGCGTCCATCTCCATGAAGAACGGCTCACCGTTGATGAGCAACACGATCCCGTCTCCATCTGTTACGCCGTCGGTGTCGAAGTCCAGCGGCTCCAGCTCCGCGGTCTCGGACAGTTCGACGCAGTACTGCGCCACGTCTTGCCATCCCGAGCACGTCGGGTCGGTCATGTACAAGTGCTTGTAGTTGATAATGTTGACCGACGGCGTCCCGAGGGCGTCGCCCCAGGAAACCCCTGCCTGGGTCGTATTCTCGAACGTCGCCTGGTCCACACCGGTGGCCAGCACGTTCGTAAGGGTGAGGAATCCCCAGCCGCTGCCTGAACTCGCGAACGGAAGCGTGATGTTATGCGTCACGTCCCGCACCGTGATGGCTCCGCCCGCCGCCCATTCGACAACGAAGTCCGCCGGATACCACGCTACGGCGGCCCCGGAAAATCCGCGGAAGTTCACGTTGATGGCGGATGTAGCGGTGCGGTAGGCGGTGGGAGCCCAGATCCGACCGACGCCCGTCAGGGCTCCCGAGTTCTGAGCGCTATCCGGCTCCGACGTAATCGTCGGATCGGGCGGCTCGGTGCCCCCTTCGTCGAACCACCGGGAGTGCCCGAGATAGCGCGACACGCTGTAGCCGGACACGCCATACCGCCCCCCCGCGGTGCCGACGGCGGGCGAGGAAAACGCGAACGGCACGGAGACGCCCCGGAATTCCACGGGCATGCGCACCGTCGCGTCGGTGAAGCTGAGCCCCAGAACGTTCGACGCGGCGGAGTCGTACGGTACCAGCGGAGCGGACAACGAGTACTGCGCGGCGGCGCCGGAGCCAAAGGACGGCTGTACGGTGGACACGTTCGCGGTGACGACGTTTCCGCCCGCACTCATCGTCACGAACACGTTCGGGCTGCTGCCGAACCCACCCTGGAATCCGGCATTCACTCCGTCAATGCGCAGCAGGATGTCCCCGGCCGGCAGCGCCTCGGCCACCGAGGCCAGGAATCCGAACCGCCCGTCCTTGATCGGCGGGATGTTGCCGTCAAAGGTCCCGGTCTCGGGGTCGATGTTCGGCCACGGGGCCAGGAGGTCGAGCGGCTCGCCATCATCTCCCTGCACGCTCTCGACCACGATCGCCGACTTGGCGTTGCCGGCCGGCGCGCGCGGCGTGACCGCCCGCCCCACCCGGGCGCTCTCCAGCGACGTGGGACCCGACCGGACCGAGTTCACGTCGAACGCGGTCACCGCGTAGAAGTACGTGAGCGAGCTGAGGACGCCCTCGTCCACGAACGCGAACGGGATGCCGGTGTTGGTCAGGGGCGGGCGGCCGCTGTTCCCGCCGACCACGGCGGTGTCCGCCGTGATCACCAACACCGAGCCGTCCGCCAGCTCGACCCGGCTGCCGGCGCCCACCTGAATCAGGTTGCCGGAGATGTCCACGTCGTTGTAGTCGCCGGTGTTGCTGATCGGAAAGTCGAAGTCCTCCGGGCAGTCGTCGTCAATGCCCAGTTCGGGCGCGCAGTTGCCGTAGTTCACCGCCCCCGTGTAGTCGCGGAAGAACGTGCTGTTGGCGTCGAACTGCGCGATCAACTTCAGGTCGCCCGCCGTCCGGCCCCGATAGATCCGATACCCCTCGATGTCGAACTGCCGGAAGTTCGGGTCGAACAGCGCCGACGTGGGGTCACCGGCCACCACGGCGAACGGATCGCCCACATACTCCGTGGCCGACGGCTCCCACACCACGGTCACCTGGTTCTCGCCGGGGATCAGGAAGAAGTTCGGCGTCTCCGGCGCCGACGGCAGCAGGAACTTCTTGTCGAACACTTCCTGCGCCACCAACGACTTCTGGAGCAGGGAGCGCGGCAGGGTGACGACCTCGTCCTGACTGATGATGCCGTCCGCCGCGCCCTCGCCACCGCCGTCCAGGTGGCTGATCCAGCCGACCGCCCTGTCAATGGCCCGAATGGTGTCGGTGCCGGCCGCCAGGGCCGCGGGCTGCGGCGGGATGCCCGGCCGGGTGGCCTGGCCGATGGTGATGGCCGACGCGACCGGGGCGGCGTGCACGTACGCCACCACGATCGTGAAGACCTTACCCGGTTCCAGCGTGAAGGGACCGGACGACATGTAGAACCGCGTGTCCACGTCCACCTGGTCCAGGAAGCAGAGCCGCTTGGCGATGACGTCGGCCTGCGGGATGGTGCACGGGTTGTCACCGGCCGCCGTGTTGATCCGGCCGGAGAGATAGCGCCACAGCTGCACCACGCCCACGGGATCCGGGAAGGCGGTGGCCGCGTTGCGCGTGTTGGAGAACAGGGTGAGCCCGAACTCCTCCCCGGTGACCGGGTCCGTGGGGCTCTTGAGGTACTTCACCCCCACGAAGCCCGGCGCCGCCGCGAACGGCGGGCCGAAGATGTCGGGCGGGAAGGTCCAGCTCGGGGCCTGCCAGTCGTGCTTGTACGCCGCGGCCAGGCTGAACGGCAGGATGGCCGTCGAGTGGTTGTGCGACGCGTCCTCGACGTCGGGATCCATGGTGAACGCCGCGAACGTCTCGTTGATCGTGTAGCCCTGATCGGGGATGTCCACGCCCAGCACCGACTTCACCTGGTCCTGATAGCGCTGGCCGATGGCCGCGACGTCGTCGCGCACCGACGGATCGAGGCCCGCGTACGCCGCCGGATCGGACGCCGAGATGTTGTAGAAGTTGAAGACGAAGTAGAGGATGTCCTCGTTGCCGGTCGGGAAGTTCCACGCGAGGCCGCGGATCTCGGCCAGGATGCCCATGGGGTGCGTCCGGCCGGAGAGCAGGAATGGGCTCCCATCCCAGGCGCGCACCCAGAGGTCCTGCTGCGAAATCGTGTTTCGGCCGATCAGCTGCTGGGCGTAGATGGCCGTGTCCGTCACGACCGCGCCGGCGGGCCAGTTCTGAATGTCGCCGGCATCGAGCGAGTTGTAGACGGGCGTAATGCCTTCGCCCTGCTGCTGCGTCCCGCGCGCATCCATGAAGTAGGCGCCGGTGGTATCGCCGGCCCACGCGAACCCGGCGTCCGACGCGATCACTCCCGCGATCTGGAGCCCCGAGTTGAAGATGTACTGATCCGGCGTGCCGCGCGGCCAGAAGCCGCCGCCGCCAATCGGCGAGTTCCCGGGGTCAACGCAGATTTCGCCCAGGTTGTTGATGCCGCACGCCACGCGGTTCGTGAGGAAGATCACGAACGTCTCGGCGAAGAGGTTGAACCCCCTCCGCGTCGTGCGGGCGCCCGGCTCCGGACGCGCAGCCGCCACGGCAAGCTGACCGCTGATGGCGATCAGCACCAGGGCCGCGCTCACGGCGCGCGTCACTCGGTTGAACAGGCGTGCTTGCATAGTGTCGGTATCCTCAACCTTGGTGACTGCCCCGGGACGCCGGTCGGCGCCCCGGGGCGAACCCTTGCCTAGAACCGCAGCTCGATGCCGAGCCGGACGTGCCGGCCGGCCGCGTAGAACCGGTGCGGCGCGTTGAACAGGTCATACTCGGCGTTGAACGCCGCCTGGTACTCGTCTTCGGTGTAGAGCCCGTCGCCGTTCCCGAAGCGGGCTTCCGCGCGCTTGAGCAGGACGCAGTTGACCGGGCCCGGCCCCCAGCGGGAGCAGTCGTTCGGGAGCGAGATCGCGAGCGTGCCGTCGCGCTGCTCGCTCAGGAACGAGCCCGCCTCGTTCTCGAGGCGCGTCATTTCCGGCTCCACCGCCAGCCGCCGGTGCGCCTCGTTGATGACGTCGCCCGTCTCGGCAAACAGGCTCGTGATGTACGTGAGGTTCAGGACGTTGCGGAAGTCCGCATACGCCGTCCAATCGAGCCCGGCCAACCGCAGGCCCTTGGTGACCCGCAGATCCATCTCCTTGAGCCAGGGCATGGTGGACGCGTTGATGGGCTCCACCTGCGTGCCCGACAGCCCGAACGCCAGGAAGGGCGCCGTCTGCCCGTTGCCGCCATTCAGCAGGCGCGTGTACGGCAGGCCGCTCGCGAAGCGGAAGCGCGCGAAGGCGCCGACGTTCCGCAGCACGGGCCCGAGCACCGGACCGGCCTGGAAGTCGCCGGGGAAGCTGAACGACAGCGCGCCCGTGATGTTGTGGGTCCGGTTCTCATCCGTGGGCAGCACGGCCTGGGGCGGATCCACCCGCTCGCCGGTCACGCCCGAGATCTGGCGCGACGTCGTGCGGAGGTAGCTGAACGGATCTGAGCCGGTGTTCTTCGAGACCTGGAACGTGTACGCCAGCTGACCGTTGAAGAAGTCGCCGATCCGCCGGATCAGGCTCAGGTCCACGCCCCGGGTGTTCCCGAAGTCGAAGTTGGTCAGGACGTTCAGGTTCATCGAGTCGCCCTGCGCCGGATCGAGGAACCCCTGGATCCGGGCGGAGATGTCCGACACCTTGTCCTTGTTGTACGCGGAGATGTCCATCACCAGGTCCTGCGAGAAGGCGTGCCGTACGCCGAACTCGAAGATGATCGTCTTGCCCCACGTCACGTCCCGCCCGAAGATGTCGTTCGTGTTCGTGAACGCCAGGTCGTTGTTGATGCCGGTCAGGATGGACGCGAAGTCGGGGGACTGCACCTGGTGCGCGTACGACAGCCGGAAGTTCGTCTGGTCCGTCACCGGGAACGACACGCGCACCCTGGGCGACCAGGTCGAGTGCGATTCCACCGGCGTCAGCACGTTGGCGAGCGACGCGTCCGCATTTTCAGCGTCGAACTCGGGGTCCGTGAAGATCCGGCCCGGCACGCTGGAAATCAGGGCGCCCGTGTTGAAGTAGTCCCACCGCACCCCCAGCTCGATCACGACGTCACCCAGGTCGAGCCGGTCTTCGCCGTAGAACCCGTAGCGGGACGGTTTCTCGCTGTAGACGTCCATGAAGCTCTGACGCAGGACGCCGCTGTTGAAGTAGTTGACCTTGCCCGACTGGAGATCGCCGCCGAACCGGAACCGGTTGTACCGGTCGAACTGCCAGTCCACGTTGGCGCGGCCCGTGAGCCGGCTCTCATCGAACAGCAATGCTCCCACGTCCCAGCCCGTCGTCGAGTACCCGGTGGCCAGCGCGTACGGGTTCATCCGGTACGGCTGGGAGTTCCGGAGGTCGTCCCGGTCCAGGTAGGGGACCCGGGTGCCGGTGTTGGTGCGGACGTTCCGGATCAGCCGGTCCCAGTCGGCCTGGGACTTGAGCTGCGTGACCGACCCCGCGGCCGTGGGATCTTCGTCGGAGAAGTGATCGAAGTTGATCACGTGATCCATGCTGCCGAACCCCCAGCCCAGACCCGGGCTCCGGTTGCTCTGCTCGTACTCCGCCGTGAGCGGGCCGTCGAGCCGCTTGTCGGTCTGGTAGGAGAGGTTGACGTCGAAGGCCAGCGCGCGCTCGGCGCTCCGCATGAGCTGCTGCGTCCAGTTGACGATGAACGCCTTGCTCCACTCGCGGTTGCCGGTGCTGCGCTGATAGGCGAACCCCGTGTTCCAGTCGCGCGCCTGGTCCTGGCTCAAGATGTAGGTCCCGGAGATCCGCGAACCGCTGCCGTACGTGTACTGCAGCTTGGCGTTGGCCGTCGTCTGCGTGCTCCAGTTGTACGGGCGCCGCGCGCCCTGGCACTCCACGCCGAAGTTGTCGGCCGCGTCGCACGTGCCGGAGTACTGGACGAACCGCGGGATAGCCACCTCGGTCTCGTTCCCGTTGCCGTCCACGGCGGTGACGGTCGTGTCGAGCCCGCCGAGCACGTAGGCGCCGTACTCGTCCGCGCCCTTGCCGCGCCGGTTGGACTGCTGGCCGTCAATCGTGCCCGCGACGAAGAACGTGAGGTTGTTCATGATGGGGCCGCCCAGGGACACCTCGGCCCGGTTGAGGCCCACGCTGGCCGCGTCGCCGAACACCTCGTCGGTCTCGTACGCGATCGCGCCATCGAAGCTGGGACCGCCGCCCCGCGTCACGAACGCGATGACGCCGGACTGGGCGTCGCTGAACTCCGCGCCCAGCGCGCCCGTCGTGATCGAAGCTTCCTCGAGCGCGTTGGTGCCGACGTTCAGCTGCTGCGCGCCGGTCTGCTGGCTGCGCACCAGGGCGCCGTCCACATACACGGCCGCCTCACCGGCCCGGCCGCCGCGGATCGAGAGCCCCGCGCCCTTGCCGGACTCCACCACGCCCGGCTGCAACGACAGCACCTGCCGGATGTTGTCTACCGGCATGTCCGACACCAGCGTGCCCGTCACGATGGACTTGGTGGACACCTGGTCCCGCGGGACGATGGGGTTCTGCTGCACGGTGACGGTGATCGCCCCAAGCTCGACCGCGCTCGCGAGCTCGAAGTTCACCGTGAGGGTCTGGTCCGCTAGGACGCGCGCGTTGCGCACCTCGGTCGGCTGGAAGCCGATGTACACGGCCATGAAGGTGTACGTCCCGGCCGGCACGTTGTTGATGAAGTAATAGCCGGAACTGTTGGTGACCGCGCCCAGCGAGGTCCCGCGTACCAGGACCTGCGCGCCCGCGACGGGCTGCCCACTGGGGTCGCTGACGGTCCCCTCGACCTTGCCGGTCGTGCCCTGCGCCCAGAGCGCTTGCGCTCCGACCGCCAGCGCGACCACCGCGAGGAGCATGCGCCCCCAACGGCCAAAGGCTGCTCCACCTCTGTCAACCATGGATCCTCCAGGATTGCTTGCACACCATGCAGGGCCCCGACCGGAGAGGTCGAGGGAAAACCCGTTCCCACAGGGAAAGCCCGCCGGGCCGCAGGGATGCGCCGGCCGTGGCATTTGGGATGTGGGAATGGAACTGCGGCTGACGAAACTACGGTTCGTGGCGCTCCTCCAAGTGAAGAACAACTGCCCCCGGTCACCCACCTCAGCCGGTTGCGGCCGGCCTGGAACGCCGCTCCGATCATGAAGAAGCGGATGGGGAAACATGAATCCTCGTTCAAGGCAGCGCAACCCCTTGGTTCCCGGCTACCCCGGGAGCACCAGATCCCGCTGGACGTCCCGCGGCGTCACCTCCGGCCCGCTCTGTTGCAACACGACGTTGACCTCGCTCCGAACCCCAAACCGGCCGGTCAGATACACGCCCGGCTCCACCGAGAACCCCACCCCCGGCAGCAGCACCCGGATGTCGTTGGTCTCGAAGGAGTCGAGGTGCGGCCCGGACCCGTGCAGGTTCACGTCAATGGAATGCCCGGTCCGGTGGACGAACTGGTCCCCAAACCCGTGGGACACGATGTGCGACCGCGCGGCGGCATCGAGCACGGCGCCGGACACGGCTTCCCCCTTCGCGAGCCCGTCCCGGAGCCGCGCGATGGCGGCGTCTCGGGCGTCCCGGACCACGGTCCAGACCTCGAGGACGTCGGCCGGGACCCGGGTTCCGGAGAAGCCCATCCAGGTCTGATCCGCGAACACGGTGGTCAGCGACCGCCCACCCCAGAGGTCGAGCAGCACCACCTGATCCGGCTCGAGCACCGCGTCGCCGCCCTCGGTGGGTTCATAATGCGGATTGGCGGCGTTGGCCCCGAACCCCACGATGGGCGGATGGTCCCAGACCAGGCCCGCGGCGGTCATGCGCCGGCAGACGCGCTGCTGGACCTCGTACTCGCGGGCCGTCCCCGCCTCGCGTACGACTTCGGCCAGCGTGTCGCGGGCTATCCGGGACAGCGCCTCCGCGGCGTACCGGTGATCGGCCAGCTCGGCGGCGCTCCAGCCCGCCGAGAAGAGCGTGACCAGATCGGCCGACGACTCCACCTGGCCGCCCAGACGCTGGACCAGCTGCATCACGCCCCACGGCACGCGGTCCAGGTAGGGCACCTCGTCGTCCGGGGACACCTCCATGGCCAGCCGTTTGCCCTTGACCAGCGTGCCGAGGTGGACGTGCAGCTCCTGCCACGCGGCGTACGGCCGAACCTCGCCGGGGAAGCCCGACAGCGGCTGCAGCTCGATGCGGTGCGCCACCGCGATCGGCGTCCCCGACGCCGGGAGCAGGACGAACAGGCGGCGCGTTCCCATCCCCCCGATGCCCAGCACCCGCGCCGCGACCGGGTTCAGACCGTGGAAGTCATAGATCAGCCATCCGTCCAGACGGCGGGCCTTCAGGGCCGCCTGCAGGGCGGCAAGGTCCACGCGTTCGAGCAATCCCATGCGATTCACTCCCTTACGTTCGCGAACGCGACCCGGCGGGCGTCGCGCTCCACGCACACGCCTCGGCTCCGCGCGCCCGACACGAGACGTGCATCATGGCGCCGTCGAACCCCGCCAGCTGCCGCAGCAGCTCCGCCAGGGCCGACCCCGTAAAGGAACACGCGGGGCCCGGATCCGTCACCACCGCGAGCGTCGGATTCAGCACCGCGTGCACCGACTCGTTGGCGCGCTCCAGCTCGGCTCCGAACGTGACTCCGGCCACGCGTCGCGCCAGCCGGAAGCCGAGTGCCCGCCGCCAGCGTCCGGGCAGCAGGCGCGCCAGCGCCTGACCCGCGCCACGGCGCTCGCGCAGGATGCGCCGCGCGGCGCGGCGCCCGGCGTCGCTGAACACGACTCCGGCGTCGGGCCGCCGCGCCACCAGTCGCTGGAGCGCCGCGAACTCGACGCCCGGCACGGCGCCGCCGCGGCGCGCCACCTGCTCGAAGCGCTCGATCTGTACCTCGACCGTACGGCTGAGACCCAGGCGCTTGGCCACCAGCTCCTCATGGCGCTCGTCGAGAGCGTCGGGCTGCGGCACGTCGGAGGCCCGAAGCGCCTCGAGCAGCGCCAGCGGAAGGGCCGCCGGAACCCCGGCGCGCGGCCGCGTGTTCACGGAAGAGTCGGTGACATGATGGCGCGCGCAACTTAGCAGGGGTGGGAGAGGGGAACCAGTAGGCATTGCGGGCGACGGACGCGACGGGCATCGTACCCGGAGATCGTTCCGCCGGAACCGCAGGAGAGCCCGGTGTCCCAGCCCGTCCCGCCCGAACGCGAGGGATTCGAACGCGAGGCGCTCGCGCACCTCGACGCCGTGTACCGGACGGCCCTGCGGCTGACCGGGAACCCGGCGGAGGCCGAGGATCTCGCGCAGGAGACCATGCTGAAGGCGTTCCGGTCGTGGCGGCAGTATCAGGCGGGCACCAACGCCAAAGCCTGGCTCCTCACGATCCTCCGCAACACGTTCGTGAACCAGTACCGCCGCGCGAAGGCGCGGCCGGTGACGGTGGACGTCACGGAGCTCGAGCCGTTCACCGTCTTCCAGGACGTGCAGGACGCGGACCCCGAACGGACGTTCTTCGACCGGCTCGTGGACGGCGACGTGCTCCGCGCCATTGACCGCCTGCCGGAGGACTTCCGGGACGTGCTCGTCCTGTCGGACATCGAGGGGCTGACGTACGCGGAAATCGCTGACGTGGTGGGGACGCCGGTGGGAACGGTGAAGTCGCGTCTGTTCCGCGCCCGCCAGATTCTCCAGCGGGCGCTGTACGACTACGCGGTGGAGGCCGGGTACATCACGAGGCGGGGCGCACCATGAGCGAGCCGGAGACGATGGATTGCGGGGCGGCCGCGAATCGGCTGTACGAGTACCTCGACGGGGAACTCTCGCCCGCCGCCGAGGCGGGGGTGCGCGCGCACCTCGCGGCCTGCGCCCACTGTTTCGGACTGTTCGACTTCGAGACGGCCTACCTCCGGTTTCTCGAGGCGCGTACCCGCGCGCGCGGCGCGCCGCCGCACCTGCGTCAGCGCATCCTCGACGAGCTGCTCTTCGATCCCGAGCCACCCCCGCGTCCATGACGCCGGCGCTGGCCGCGGCCGGGATCGGCACGTCCGTCCTGTCCGAGGGGGGCGTCACGGTCCTGGGTACCTTGGGGGGCGGGGCCGGCGCCGCCCTCGTCGTGCTGCTTGCGTGGGCGCTGGACCTCCCAGCCCGGGCGTTCGGGATTGCCGCGGCCGGCGTCGCGGGCATGCTCGCCGACTCCGTCCTCGGGGCGACCGTACGGGCGCGCTACGTCTGCGCCGCGTGCGGGGAGACCGTCGAGACGCTGCGCCACTGCGAATCCACCACCGGGTACGTGCGGGGACTGCGCTGGATGACCAACGACACCGTGAACGCGCTCGGAACCGGCACTGGCGCCGCCGCGGCGGCCCTGTGGGCGCTCGGATGGAGTGCCGCCGCGTGAGACCGTCCTGGGACGTGGTGGTCGCGGGCGCGGGCCCGGCCGGCAGCGCCACGGCCGCCCTGCTGGCCGAGGCGGGCCTTCGCGTCCTCATGATTGACCGGGCGGCGTTTCCGCGGCCGAAGGCTTGCGCCGAGTATCTGAGCCCCGAGGCGGGCCGGATCCTGGAGCGGCTGGGGGTGCTGGACGAGGTCGCGCGCGGAGCCGCCCGGCTGACCGGCATGCGGGTGGTGAGCCCGGGGGGCACGGCGTTCGTGGGCCGATTCCGTCCCGTCCGTGGCGCGGCCCCGTTCCGGCCGTGGGGATTGGCCCTGCCGCGGGAGCGGCTCGACGGGATCCTGGCGGAGGCCGCGGTGCGGCGCGGGACGACGTTCCGCGAGCGAACGATGCTCGAGACGTTCAGCGCCGCTTCCGCGGGCGTCGAGGTGTGCGTCCGGTCGGGCCGGGTCCGGGAGACCGTGAAGGCCGGCGTGCTCGTGGGCGCCGACGGCCTCCAGTCGCGGATCGCGCGCACGCTCGGGGTCGGTCGCCGCTCCGGACGGGCGCGGACGGCGTTCGTCGCGCGGGCCGAAGCCGTGGAGGCCATGGGCGACGTCGGCGAGATGCACGTCGTGGCCGGGGGCTACGTGGGGCTCGCCGACGTCGGGGGCGGGATCACGAACATCGCCGCCGTCGTGGATCGTCGCGCCATGCCGCCGGGACACGACGCGCGGGCCCGGCTCGAGGCGTTCCTCGACCGCATCCCGGCGGTGCGCCGCCGGCTGGCCGGCGCGCGCTTCGTGACGCCGGTGCGGTGCGTGGGCCCGTTCGGCCGCCACACGGTGCGCGCGACCGGCGACGGGGTGGCGCTGGTGGGCGACGCCGCCGACTTCTTCGACCCCTTCACCGGCGAAGGCATCTACGCCGCCCTCCGGGGCGCCGAGCTGCTGGCGCCGCGCCTCAGCGCGGTCATGGCCCGCGGAATGCCGCGCGCGGCGGACCTGGCACCCTACGACCGGGATCGCCGCCGGGCGTTTGCCGACAAGTGGCGGATCGAGCGCGCGATTGGCGCGGTGGTGGCCCGTCCCGCCCTGCTCGATCACGTGGCGGCGCGGCTCGCGCGCCGGCCCGACCTGGCCGACCTGCTCGTGGGCGTGACCGGCGATTTCGTCCCGCCCCTCACGCTCGCACGGCCGGCCATCGCGTGGAGGCTGGTCGCGTGAGCCCCGTGGATGCGACCACGTTCCGTCAGTTGCTTGGCGCGTTCGCCACCGGCGTCGCGGTGGCGACGGCCCGGGACGCCGGCGGCCGGCCGGCCGGCATGACCGCGAGCGCCATTGCGTCGGTGTCGCTCGACCCGCCGCTGCTGCTGGTCTGCGTCTGGCAGGCGGCCGACTTCCACGCGACGATCGCCGCGGCGACGCATTTCGGCCTGAACATCCTGGCGGACGACCAGGCGCCGCTCTCCCGCCACTTCGCCGATGACCACCCGGACCGGTTCGCCGACTGCGCCTGGCATGCGGACGGCACCGGGGTTCCCATCCTCGACGGCACGGTGGCGCACATCATCTGCGCCCGGGACGCCGTCTATCCGGCGGGCGATCACACGATCTTCCTGGGCCGGGTGCTCGACGGCGCCGTGTCCGACCGTGCCCCGCTCCTGCACGTCCGCGGCACGTACGGGCGGCTACGGTGATCGCGCTCGAATGTTCGCCGCTCGGCGAGGAGGCCCTCGACGATCCCGCGTGCCCCGCCGCACTCGCGCGGGCCACGCTCGCGGACATCGCGACCGCCAACGCGCTGTTCGGAGGCCGGGCGGCGGCGGCGTACGGCGTGGCGCGGCTGCTGGCCGGGGTGCCAGCCGGATCGCGGCTCACCCTGCTCGACGTGGGCTCGGGGAGCGGCGACGTCGGACGCGCCGTTGCCCGCCGGGCCCGGCATCGCGGCATCCGGCTCACGGCGGTCGCCCTCGACCACAGTCGCACCGCCGCCGCGCTCGCCCGGGGCGGCGGCGGCGAGCCGGTGGTGGCCCGCGCCGAGGCGCTGCCGCTCCGGGCGGGCGCCGTGGACGTCGTCCTGGCGAGCCAGTTTCTCCATCACTTCACGCGTCGCTCGGCGGTGACCCTCGTGCGCGAGTTCCACCGCATCGCGCGGCTGGGCGTGGTGCTCTGCGAGCCGCGACGCACACCGCTCGCCGCCGCGGGGATCTGGACCGCGGCGCACCTGCTCGGCTTTCACGCCGTGACGCGACGGGACGGCGTGCTCTCAGTGCGGCGGAGCTTCACGCCCGCCGAGCTGGCGGGGGTCCTCGACGACGCCGGGGTGCGCGGCACGGTCCGCCGGCGGCCGGGATTTCGCGTCGTGGCGTGGTGGCGGAAGCGGCATGCGGACCGTTGACCGGGCGGTCGTCCGCGCGACGCTGGAGCGGGTCTTTGCCGTGGCGGTGGACGTCGAGCGCTGGCCGCGGTTTCTGCCCCACTATCGGTGGGTGCGGGTCCTCGAGCGGCGGCCCCCGGGCGCGGCGCTCGTCGAGATGGCGGCGTGGCGCCCGTTCGGCCCGGGGCGCTGGCCCACGCGGTGGGTCTCGGAGATGGAACCGGACACCGCGCGGCGGCGGATTCGCTACCGTCACGTGGGAGGGATCACGCGCGGGATGGACGTGGAGTGGCGGATCGAGGGTTCCGACGGGGCCGTGCACGTGGAGATCGTCCACGCCTGGTCCGGTCCCCGCTGGCCGCTGATCGGGCGCCTGACGGCGGACTGGGTCATCGGCCCGGTGTTCATTCACGGCATCGCGTCGCGCACGCTGGCGGGCGTGCGCCGGGAGGCCGAACGCCGATGACGCGGCGCGTGGGGATTACCGGGATCGGGTGCGTGACGCCGATCGGCACGGGCGTGGAGGAGCTCTGGGCCGGGCTTCGCGCCGGGCGGTCGGCCGTGCGCACGATCACGCGCTTCGATCCCACCCCGTTCCGCAGCCACATCGCGGCGGAGATTCCCGACTTCGCGCCGGGCGACCATCTGCGCGCGCGGGAGCTGCGCCGACTGGACCGGTTCTCCCAGCTCGGCGTGGCCGCGTCGCGCCTGGCGCTGGCCGACGCCGGCCTCGACCCCGCCGGCGAGAACCGGGACCGCATGGGCGTCATGATGGGCTCCGCGCTGGGCGGCGTGGCCCATGCGGAAGCGCAGGCGGCGGCGTATCACCTGGGCGGCCTCCGGGCGGTGGACGCGAACCTCGCGCTCACGGTGTTCGGCGGTGCGGTCTCCTGCAACATCGCCATCAGCTTCGGCCTCACGGGGCCCAACGCGACGAACGCGATGTCCTGCGCGTCGGGCACGGTGGCCGTGGGCGACGGCCTGCGCGCAATCCGGCGCGGGGACGCCGATGTGATGCTGTGCGGCGGGGCGGAGGCGCCGCTGGCCCCGCTCTGCTTTGGCGCCTTTGCGATGATCCGCGCCATGTCCACGCGGAACGACGACCCGGGCACCGCGAGCCGCCCGTTCGACCGGGATCGGGACGGATTCGTGATGGGCGAGGGCGCCGCCGTGCTCGTGCTGGAGGATCTCGACCGCGCGCGCGCGCGGGGGGCGCGCGTGTACGCCGAGGTCGGGGGCTACGCGCTGACGAACGACGGCCACCACATGACCGCGCCCAAGCCCGATGGGCGCGAGGCGGCCCGGGCCATGGCGGGCGCGCTGCGCGACGCGGGGGTGGACCCGGCGGCGGTGGGCTACGTGAACGCGCACGGCTCGTCCACGCCGCTCAACGACGCGACGGAGACGGCCGCGCTCAAGACCGTGTTCGGCGCGCACGCCCGACGGCTGGCCGTGAGCGGCACGAAGGGCTACTATGGCCACCCGCTGGGCGCGAGCGGGGCGATCGAGACCGCCATCACGGCCCTGGCGCTGGCCCGCGGCTGGCTGCCGCCCACGCTGAACCTGGCCGTGCCTGACGCCGCCTGCGACCTCGACTACCTTCCCGGCGGGGGACGGTCCGCCCGTCCGGACGTCGCCCTCACCAACTCGTTCGGATTCGGCGGCGTGAATGCCAGCCTGGTGCTGGCCGGCGCACCCTGAGGCATCCCCACCCGCACGAAGGAGACCCTGCCATGCGCTCGACCCTGCGTCCCGTCGCGGCGGAGTTCGTCGCCACCTTCCTGTTCGTCTTCGTGGGCTGCGGCTCGGTCGTGGTGGACGCCGCCCGGGGCGGGCTGTTCGGGGTCGGCGGCGTCGCGTTCGCGCACGGGTTCGGCCTTGCGATCGGCGTGACCATGGCGATGGCGATCTCGGGCGGGCACCTCAACCCGGCCGTCACGTTCGCCGTCTGGGCGGCGGGACGCATTGACCTGCGGCGCGCCGCGCTCTACGTCGTGGCGCAGCTTGCCGCGGCGGTCGTGGCCGTCCTGCTGATCCGCGCGTGGTTCCCCGGTGCCGGCGCGGCGACGAGCCTGGGGGTGCCGCGCATCGCGCAGGACCTGACGCTGACGTCCGCGGTGTTCGTGGAGGCCGTGCTCACGTTCTTTCTCGTGAGCGCGGTCTTCGGCACGGCCGTGTCGCCGCACGCGCCCAAGGTCGGCGGGTTCGCCATCGGACTCACGCTGATTCCCGCCGTTCTGGTGGGCGGCCCCCTGACCGGGGCGGCCCTCAACCCGGCGCGGGCGTTCGGACCCGCGCTCGTGGCCATGGACTGGCACGGCCATCTCGCCTACTGGATCGGCCCGCTGCTCGGCGCCGCGGTCGCGGCCCTCCTCTGGTCGAAGCTGCTGCTCCCGCTGCGGGGCGATCCGGAGCCATAGCCCTCTGTCGCTCGCCGCGCGCGCCGTCACCGCTCTGGCCACCGTCGCGCTGCGCCGCGCGCGGCGGAACATGGCCGCGAAGCCGGCGCGTGCCGCGCGCTGGCTCCGGCTGGCGTGCCGCGTGGCCCCCAGGTTCGGGGAACCCCATCGGGCCTTGCTCACCCTGATGGGGAAACAGGGCGACCCCATGGGGGCCATGGAGCTGGCGCGGCGCTGGACCGCGAAGTTCGAGGAGCGCAGCGACGCCTGGGTGGCCCTGGGGGTTGCCTGCCGGGCCGCGTTCCGCACCCGCGACGCGCTGGTGGCGTACGAGCGCGCGCTCCAGCTCGAGGAGCGGGCGGACGCCGCCATGGCGGCGGGCCTGCTCTACCGGATGCAGAGCGACCACGCGACCGCGGGCGCCCGGTTCGCGCGCGCGTACGCCGCGGGAGCCGGGCCGGACGCGTTGCGCGAGAACGCGCGCGCCCTGGCCGCCGCGGGCGATCACGCCGCCGCGGCGGAAGCGGTGCAGCTGTGGGAGAAAGAAACCGGGCGGGGCTGGACGGAGTGACGGGAGCCGATTGCCGATAGCCGAGGGCCGACGTAGGCGAAGGCCAGGTCCCGCGAGCGGTCTTGCGCGTCTCGGCCCTCGGCTATCGGCCCTCGGCTACCGCCTCCGCTGTTCCCGGATGCGCAGCAGCAACGACACCGCGTACCCCACCACGATGACGGCGACGATGACGTAGGCCGCCACCATGAAGCCGGTGTTCTCAGGAGGCATCCGCCAGCTCCTCCTCGCGGGCTTCCCGCAGCAGACCCAGCGCATACCGCAGCATCAGGAGTCCGGTGTACAGCACCGTGAACACGCCGACGGACAGCATCAGCGTCGTGAGCATGTCCCCCGGCAGCGAGGGCCGGCTGGGCTTCAGCACGATGGGCGCCGGATGCAGCGTCCGGAACAGGTAGACCGTGAGGTGGATGAACGGCACCAGGAACAGCGCCATGATGCCGATGACCGCCGAGAATCTGCCGCGGATCCCGGGATCCGTGAGCACCCCCCGGAGGACGATGTAGCCCACGAACAGGAGGAACAGGAACAGCGTGGAGGTGAGCCGCGCGTCCCAGGTCCACCAGGTGCCCCAGATGGGCTTCCCCCAGATGGGGCCGGTCGTGAGGATGATGGCCGAGAACGCGACGCCCACCTCCGCGGACGCCGCGGCGGCGAGATCGAGCCGGCGGTCCTTGAGCCAGAGGTACAGGATGCTCAGGAGGCCGGTGATCACGAACGCCATCAGGCCCGCCCAGGCGGACGGCACGTGGACGTAGAAGATCTTCTGCGCGGCGCCCTGCGCGGCCTCGACGGGCGTATAGACGATGGCGCGCACGTAGACGCCCGCCAGCCCGAGCAGGGCGAGGGCGGTCACGACCGTGCCCACGCGGGCGATGCGGTTACCGCGTTCCCGCAGCGTCATTCGTCGAGCACCACCTCGAAGAGGAGAGCCGCGAGCGTGACGAACGCCACGTCGAAGCCGGCGATCAACTTAAGCCACCCCGAAACGTCACTCAAGGGTCGCCCGTCGAGCAGCGGCGCCGTGGCCTGCACGCCCGCCACGAGCGGCGGCACGAGGAACGGCAGCAGCAGCAGCGGCAGCATCAGCTCCGCATACCGCGTGCGGACGACCATGGCGCTCAGCAGCGTGCCGACCGCGACGAAGGCGATCGTGGCCATGGCGATGACGAGGATCAGCTCCCCGAGGCGCCGCCAGATGGGAACGTCGTAGAACAGCACGAAGAGCGGCAGGCTGATGGCCTCGATGGCGCCGACGAACGCGAGGTTGGCCACGAACTTGCCCCAGTAGATGGCCGCGCGGGGCGCGGGCGTGAGCAGGATGCCGTCGAGGGCCCGCAATTCCCGCTCGATCAGGAACGCCCGGTTGAGGCCGAGCATGGAGGCGAACGTGAACGTCACCCACATGGCGCCCGGCGCGATGTCGGTGGCCGAGACCGTGGTGGGGTCGCGGGAGAAGAAGAGCACGGCGAGCACGAGCACGGCAAAGACGAGGCCGGACGCGAACGCCGTCTTGGTGCGCCACTCGATGGCCAGGTCCTTGACCGCGATATGCCACGCGGCCCGGAGGGTGGACCCCATGCCTACAGGTCCCCCCGCATCAGCTCGGCGAACACGGCGCCGGGGTCCCGGCCGGTCAGCGATTCGACGGGTCCGAGCCGGCCCGCGGCGAGCCGCACGATGTGGGTGGCGACCCTGCCGAGGCGCTCCATCTCGTGGCTCACGATGATCATGGCCGTGCCCCGCTCCCGGAACGAGGCGAGCAGCTCCACGAGGGTGCGCGACGCGGCGGCGTCGAGCCCGCTCAGCGGCTCGTCGAACAGGAGCAGTTCGGGCTCATGGACGAGCGCACGCGCGATGGCCACGCGCTGGAGCATCCCGCGGCTGAAGGTGCCCACGCGGTCGTCCGCCCGCCGGGAGAGCCCCACCTGCTCGAGCACCGCGTCCACCCGCCCGAGGTCGGCGATGCCGTGCAGCCGGGCGAAGAAGCGGAGGTTGGCGCGGCCGCTGAGCGCGGGATAGAGCATGGCGTCATGCGCCACCATCCCGATCGCGCCGTGCCGTTCGACGTGCCCCGTGGCGGGCCGCAGCAGGCCGGCGAGGACGCGGAGGAGGGTGGTTTTCCCCGCCCCGTTCGGGCCCACCAGGAGCAGCACCTCACCGCGCCGGAGCGACAGCGACACGCCCGCCAGGACCGTCCGGTACCCGAACCGCCGGATCACGCCGGAGGCGCTCAGCACGACGTCCATCGCGGGGGCCGTCACGGCTCCGCTCACGTTGCTCCCTCCGGCTGCTCCCCGCGCGTGCCGGCCACCCTTCCCTCCAGTGGCTCCGGCCGCCATGTTCGACGGGCCGCCGCGCCCGCGGCCGGCGCAGCCTAACATTACGCCATTCGAGCGTCAACGTCAGACGACTGCCGGGAGAGCCGCATGACGGACAGGATTGACACGCTCCTCGACGAGACCCGCACCTTCCCTCCGCCCCCGGCGTTCCGCCGCGCCGCGCTGGTGCGGGACCGGCGTCCGTACCGGGAGGCGGAGCGCAGCCGCCTCCGGTTCTGGGAGCGGCAGGCCCGCGAGCTGGACTGGATGAAGCCGTGGCGCCGGGTGCTCGAGTGGAAGCCGCCCCACGCGAAGTGGTTCGTGGGAGGCAAGCTGAACGCGTCCGTGAACTGTCTCGACCGCCACGTCGCGACCGCGCGCCGCAACAAGGTCGCCCTGCTGTGGGAGGGAGAGCCCGGCGACCGCCGCGCCCTGACGTACTGGGAGCTGTACCGCGAGGTGAACCTGTTCGCCAACGCGCTCAAGGGCCTGGGGGTCCGGCGCGGCGATCGGGTGGCGATCTACCTCCCGATGATCCCGGAAGTCGTGGTGGCGATGCTGGCGTGCGCGCGGATCGGGGCCCCGCACTCCGTCGTGTTCGGTGGCTTCTCGGCGGAGTCCCTGCGGGATCGGATCAACGACGCGAAGGCCAAGGTGCTGATCACCGCGGACGTGGGCCACCGGCGCGGCCAACTCGTGCCGCTCAAGAAGAACGCCGACGACGCGGTCGCCCAGTGCCCCTCCATTCGCCACGTGGTGGTGGTGCGCCGCGGCTCCGCGCCGGCCGACGCGGCGCTGGCGCCGATCCACGAGGGACGGGATCACTGGTATCACCGCCTGCTCGCGGACGCGAGCCCCTTCTGCAAGCCCGCCGCGATGGACGCCGAGGACCTGCTGTTCATCCTGTACACCTCGGGCACGACCGGGCAGCCCAAGGGCATCGTGCACACGACCGGCGGCTACCTCACGCAGGCGCTGGCGACCACGCGCTGGGTCTTCGACCTCAAGGACGAGGACGTCTTCTGGTGCACCGCGGACGTGGGCTGGATCACCGGCCACACGTATCTCGTGTACGGCCCGCTGGCGGCCGGGGCGACGTGCGTGATGTACGAGGGCGCACCCGACTGGCCCGAGCAGGACCGCTTCTGGTCCATCGTGGAGCGCTACGGCGTCACGATCTTCTACACGGCCCCCACGGCCATCCGCGCGTTCATGAAGTGGGGGGCGGCGCATCCGCGGCGGCACGATCTGTCCACGTTGCGCCTCCTCGGCACGGTCGGGGAGCCGATCAATCCCGAGGCCTGGATGTGGTACCAGCGGCATATCGGCGGCGGACGGTGCCCCATCGTGGACACCTGGTGGCAGACCGAAACGGGCGGGATCATGATCACGCCGCTCCCCGGCGTGGTGTCCACGACCCCAGGATCCGCCACCGTACCGTTTCCCGGCATCGAAGCGACGCTGCTCGACGGCGCGGGCAAGGAGGTGCCCACGGGGGGCGGGTTCCTGGCCATCACGAGCCCCTGGCCGGGGATGCTGCGCACGATCTACGGGGACGACCGCCGGTACCGGCAGACGTACTGGAGCAAGTGGAAGAACGTGTACTTCCCCGGCGACGGCGCCAAGCGCGACCGGAAGGGCTACTTCTGGATTCTCGGGCGCGTGGACGACGTGCTCAACGTGGCGGGGCACCGGATCGGGACCGCGGAGATCGAGAGCGCGCTGGTGTCCCACCCGGCGGTGGCCGAGGCGGCGGCGGTCGGCAAGCCGCACGACCTCAAGGGCCAGGCGCTCGCGGTCTTCGTCATACTCCGCGCCGGATACGACCGCCGCCCCGGACTCGAGGACGAACTTCGGGACCACGTGGCGAGGAAGATCGGCGCGATCGCCCGGCCGGACGACATCATGGTCACCCACGAGCTGCCCAAGACGCGCAGCGGGAAGATCATGCGCCGGCTGCTCAAGGACATCGCCGCCGGACGGGCCCTCGGGGACGTCACAACGCTGGCGGACCCGGCGGTGGTGGCGGCGTTGAAGGAGAGGTACGAGGAGCAGGAGAGTTGAACGGGGGCGATGGCCGATGGCCGATGGCCGAAAGCCGACTCGCGGCGGCAAGGGCGCCAGCGCAGGCGAGTTTCGGTCATCGGCCCTCGGCTATCGGCCCTCGGCCCTCAGCCACTGGACTCGCCCCACGACCGCCGCTCCGAGAATCAGCACGATGATCACCGCGGAAACGATGCACCAGCGGCACCAGGCCTGGATCACGGCCGCTTCGAGGTACGTGAGATAGGCGCTGAAGGCAACGCCGATGCCCGCCATGATGACGATGGCGTCGGTGGGCCAGCGCCGCCGGACCAACGGCTCCTGGAGGCCGGCGAGGCTCACCGCGAGAATGGCGAAGTACCCGACCACACCGAGGAACGCGACCGGGACGCCGGCGATCTGGGCGTAGGGGCTGAGCTGCACGCGCTCGCAGGCGCCGTCGCCGCAGGCGAGGAGGCCGAGCGCGCCGATTTTCCAGAGCCACAGATAGAGCGACACGAGCAGACCCAGGAGGGCCAGCGCGGCACTCGCCATCCGATGGGTCATCGTGCGGCGGCCGCCCGATCCACCAGGCGCTTGAGCTCGTCATAATGCAGCGCGCCGGACACGCGCTGCCCACCGATCTCGAACGTCGGCGTCGAGGAGATCCCGCGGGCGGCCGCGTCCGCCTGGAGTTGCTGCAGCCGGGGCATGTAGCGGTTCGACGACATGCACTCATCGTAGCGACCGCGATCCACGAGGATGGCGTGGGCGAGGTCGCGCAGCGCCCGCTCGGGCCGCCGCTCCGGCACCCAGCGGCCGTGATTGAAGAAGATCTGGTCGTGCATCTCCCAGAAACGACCCTGTTCGCCGGCGCACTGGGCGGCATGGTGCGCGGACATGGTGTTGCGGTGCATGCTGAGCGGCAGGTCCCGGAAGATCCAGCGGACCTGGCCCGTGGCCACGAGCCGCTGCTTGATGTCCGGCCCCGTGAGGATCGCGAACTGCGCGCACGCCGGGCACTCGAAGTCCGCGTACTCGATGATGGTGACCGGCGCGGAATCACCGCCGATGACGTGGCCTTCGAAGACCGCGCCGCCGGGCGCCAGCGGCGGGACGTCCACGGCGGTGACGTCTCCTCCCCGGCTGCGGGCCGCGTAGATCAGGGTCGCGCCCGCGAGCGCGATCACGCCCAGGCCGATGTAGAAGGGTTTCAGCGATCCCGCCATGGTTCCTCGTCCTCGCGTTCGTCCAGGTTCTGAAGCTCGTCGCCCTGCCGTGCCTCGTCCACGAGCCGCCGGTGCTCGGCAATCTCCGGGGTGTCGTAGGTGCTCCGCACCTCGTAGTGGAACAGCTCGCTCCGCACGTCGCCGATCAGTTTGAGCAGCTGCGGGCCGGCGGCGAGCAGCCCGGCATCGTCCAGCGCTGCGATGCGCGCCGCGAGCGCCCGGAGGAGCCTGACCAGCCGCTCCGCGTGTTCCGGTCCATACACCTGTTCGCCCAAACGGCTCCTCCCGCGAGGCCGGCGGGCAAATCTAATCGGGTTTGCGCGACTCCCGGTCCCGGATTACTTTGCAACCGTCCAAGTTCTTGATATCTGAGGAGTTCCCACGCAATGAGCAAAGGTAAGCCGCCGAAGTCGAAGCCCGCCCCATCCCGGTTGTTCGATCAGGCCCGCGATGAGCTGTTCAGCCACATCCTGCGATGCGGGGTGCTGGAGGCCGCGGCGACCGACCAGAAGGAGTGGTTCGACGACACCATGGAGTACCTCGGCGAGCGGTACGAGGGCCTGAACCCGCGCGAGCTCGAGGCGCTGCGCCAGCTGGGCGAGCGCTATTGCCAGCCGGTGATCAGCCGCACCGAAGAAAAGGAAGAGACGGTCGG
>DASWHL010000138.1:0-3707 GCA_036398175.1 Gemmatimonadales bacterium | reverse complement strand
AGCCAGACGGGCCCCGACGTGTCCCGCGAGGGCGTGCAGCGGGATCTGCTGCCCATCGTCGAGGGGTCCACCGTGCCGACGCGCTACGGCTACGTGCGCACGGATCACATCCTGTTCATTGCCGCGGGGGCGTTCCACGTGGCCAAGCCGTCGGACCTCATTCCGGAGCTGCAGGGGCGGTTTCCCATTCGCGTGGAGCTCGGTTCGCTCAGCGAAGACGACTTCGTCCGGATCATGACGGAGCCCGAGAACGCGCTCACCAAGCAGTACCAGGCGCTCTGTGCCGCCGAGGGCGCGGAGCTCGTGTTCGCGGACAGCGGCATCCGCGAGGTCGCCCGCATCGCCACGCAGCTCAACGAGCGGATCGAGAACATCGGCGCCCGGCGCCTGCACACCGTGATGTCCACGCTGCTCGAGGATCTCCTGTTCGACCTGCCCGAAGTTCCCGAGCGCCGGTTCGAGTTCGACGCCACCGCCGTGCGCAATCGGCTGATGCACGTCGTCGACGACGAGGATCTCCGGAAGTACATCCTCTGATCCACCGACGCCGGGGAGTCGGCTTTACACACTCCAGCCCCCCGGATAGAATCCCCAAGCCTGTCAAATTGACCTATTTCCCCGCCTTCGCATGCCGAAACGTGACTTTCTGGCCATCCCGGATCTCTCGAAAGCTGAGATCGGCGCCCTGTTCGACCTGGCCGCCCTGATGAAGCGGGGCGCGTATACCGACCGCCCGCTCGCCGGCAAGACGCTGGGCATGATCTTCACCAAGAGCAGCACCCGCACCCGCGTCTCGTTCGAGGTGGGGGCGTTCCAGCTCGGCGGGCACGCGCTGTTCCTCTCGTCCCGCGACATCCAGATCGGCCGGGGCGAGCCCATCAAGGACACGGCCCGCGTGCTCTCGCGCTACGTGGACGGCATCATGATCCGCACGTTCGCCCACGCGGACGTGGAAGAGCTGGCGCGCTACGCCTCGATCCCGGTGATCAACGGGCTCACCGATCTCCTCCACCCGTGCCAGGTGCTGACCGACCTGTTCACGATGCGCGAGCACGTGGGGGGCTGGGACGGCAAGGTGGTGGCGTGGATCGGCGACGGGAACAACATGGCCAACTCCTGGCTCAACGCGGCCGCCGTGCTCGGCTTCGAGCTGCGGTTGGCGTGCCCCGAGGGCTACGAGCCCAACCACGACATCTTCGACTTCGCGAAGGCGCGCACCAGCGTCACGATCACCGAGGACATCGAGGCCGCCGTCCGGGGCGCGCACGTCGTGAACACGGACGTGTGGGCCTCGATGGGCCAGGAGGAGGAGGCGAAGCAGCGGGCCCTCGCCTTCCAGGGGTATCAGGTCTCGGCGGACCTGATGCGGCTCGCCGCCCGCGACGCGATCTTCCTCCACTGCCTGCCCGCCCACCGCGGCGAGGAGGTCACCGAGGAGGTCTTCGAGGGTCCGCAATCGCGGGTGTTCGACCAGGCGGAAAACCGGCTGCACGTCCAGAAGGCCATCATGGCCACGCTGATGGGAGGATGAGGTGATGGGAGGGGAAGCGCTGAAACAAACGCCGTTCCACGACTACCACGTGGCGCTCGGCGCCAAGATGGTTCCGTTCGCGGGGTTCTCCATGCCCGTGCAGTACCCCACGGGCATCACGCGCGAGCACGAGATCGTGCGCACGGCCGTGGGCGTGTTCGACGTGTCGCACATGGGGGAGTTCGAGATCACGGGGCCGGACCGGAACGCGTTCGTGAACCGGCTCACCTGCAACGACGTGGGCGCGCTCGAGCCCGGGCAGGCGCAGTACTCGGCCCTGCTCAACGAACGCGGCACGTTCATGGACGACTGCATCGTGTACCGGTTCGACGACAAGATCATGATCGTCGTGAACGCCGCCAACCTGGCCAAGGACTGGGAGCACGTGGTGAGCCGCAAGCCCAGCAACGTGCGGCTCAAGGACATCTCCGACGAGGTCGCCCTGCTGGCGCTCCAGGGGCCCGGCAGCGAGGCGCTGCTCCAGGCCCTGACCACCACCCGGCTCGCGGACATCCGGTACTATCACTTCGACACCGGCACGGTGGCCGGGGCGGACTGTTTCATCTCCCGCACCGGCTACACCGGCGAGGACGGCTTCGAGTTGTACTTCCGGCCGCAGCACGCCGCCGCCGTGTGGACGGCGCTGGTTGGGGCGGGGCGCGCGGCGCCGATCGGCCTGGGCGCGCGCGACTCGCTCCGGCTCGAGGTCGGCTACCCGCTCTACGGGAACGACATTGACGACACCACGAACCCGTTCGAGGCCCGGCTCGGCTGGATCGTGAAGCTGGAGAAGGACGCGCCGTTCACCGGCAAGGCGGCGCTGAACAAGGCGAAGGCCGCGGGCGTCACGCGCCGGCTGTGCGGCTTCGTGGTGGATGCCAGGGGCGTGCTGCCGCGGCACGGGATGCCGGTGTACCGGGGCCAGCACCAAGTGGACACCGTGCGGAGCGGCGGGTACAGCCCCACGCTCAAGCAGGGCATCGGCACCGCCTACCTCCCGAAAGGGTCCGACGTGCCGGATACGGTCATCCAGCTCGAGGCGCGCGGCAAGCGGGTGGACGCGCGGGTGGTGAAGCTGCCGTTCTATGCCGGGGGCAGCGTCAAGCGCTGACCGATGGCGATACGCGTAGCCGTGCTCACCGTTTCGGATCTCGCGGCGGCCGGCCGGCGCCAGGACACGTCCGGGGCGGCGGTCGTGGCGTGGGCCCAGGGCCGCGGCGCCGAGGTCACCGCCCGTGACGTGGTGGCGGACGAAACCGACCTCATTGCCGGCGCCCTGATGCGGTGGGCGGACGACGATGCCGCCGACCTCATCGTGACCACGGGCGGCACGGGCCTGGCGCCCCGGGACGTGACGCCCGAGGCCACGCGGGCCGTGCTCGACCGCGAGGCGCCCGGCATCGCGGAAGCCATCCGCGCGGCGGCGCGCCCCGGGTTCCCGCGCGCGGCGCTCTCCCGCGGGCTCGCGGGCGTGCGCGGGCAGGCGCTGATCGTGAACCTCCCGGGCAGCCCGGGCGGCGTGCGGGACGGCCTCGCGGTGCTCGATCCTCTCGTCGAACACGCCGTGCAGCTGCTGCGCGGCGTGCCCACGGACCACGCATGAGCGGCCGCGTCCTCATCACCATGGACGACCTCGAGGTGGGCGTGCCGGTGAACGCCGCGCTCGAGGAGGCGGGACTCACCACCGCCATGGTCTCGTCGTTCGACGACCTGCGGGCGGCCGTGCGGCGCGCGGAGCCGGAGGTGGTGGTGTTCACCGGGGCCCTGCACGAGCGCCCGGCGCGGGAGCTGGCGGCGCTGGCCCGGGAGCGCGATGCCGCGCGGCTCGCCCTGCTGGAGCCCGGCGGGCAGGATCCCGGCCGGCTGGTGCACGCGCTGGGGCTCTCGGCGTGGCTGGTGAAACCGATGGCGCCGGCCGAGGTGGCCTCCGCGGTCCAGCGGCTGATCGAGCGCCGCCGCCTCCAGGAGCGCACCGGCATCCTGGGCGACAGTGCGGCCATCCACGAGGTGCTCGTCAAAATCGAGCAGATGGCGCCGGTCTCGAGCACGGTGCTGGTCGAGGGCGAGTCCGGCACTGGCAAGGAGCTGGTGGCCCAGGCCATGCACAGTCTCTCCGCGCGGCGGGAGCGGCCCTTCATTGCGGTCAACTGCGCGGCGCTGCCCGAGTCGCTGCTCG
>DASWHL010000137.1:0-74652 GCA_036398175.1 Gemmatimonadales bacterium | reverse complement strand
CGCCCCGCGAGGCTCTCGGCGAGCACGCCGGGTGGGAAGGGAAGCCGATGGACGATCGGCGCGACCAGACGATACGCGGAGAGCACGGAGCCGGAATGTGCTAGCTTGGAGCCCATGACGCCACGCGGCTACTGGCAGGCGGCGCGCCAACCCCGGTACACACTGCTGTTCGCGCTCCCCCTGCTGCTGCTCTACGAGGGCCTCTCGTTCGCGCTCACCCAGAGCGCGTACGCGGGCCTGCGCAACGGGGCCGACGTCCTGCTCAAGACGCTGTTCGTGGCCTTTGGCGGCAGCCGCGGCGTGGCCGTGTTTTCCCTGCTGCTGCTGGGCATCGGCGCATGGCTCGTCAGGCGCGACCGGCGCCGCCATCCGGGCCCGCTGGACCGTGGAGTCTTCGCGCTGATGCTGGCGGAGAGCGCCGTCTATGCGATGCTGCTGGGCGGCGTCGTGTCGGCGCTGACGTCTCTCCTTCTCGCCCCCATGCTGAGCGCGGCCCAGGGCGCCGATCCGGTGCGCCTGCCGCTCGCGGGCCAGCTCGTCCTGTCGCTGGGGGCGGGGATCTACGAGGAGCTGCTCTTCCGGGTGCTGCTCGTCTCAGGTCTGCTGGCCCTGGGCCTGCGGCTCGGATGGCCGCGGTCTCGCGCCGTGGCGGCGGCCGTGGTGCTGGGCGCGCTCGTGTTCAGCGCCTTCCACTATATCGGCCCCATGGGCGACGTCTTCACGGTCGTGTCGTTCACGTTCCGCGCCATAGCCGGCCTGGTGCTCTCCGGACTCTACGTGGCCCGCGGCTTCGGGATCGCCGCGTGGACGCATGCGCTGTACGATGTGTGGTTGACGCTGCTGGTGCGATAGCCGAATGCCGATGGCCGATAGCCGATGGCCGATAGCCGATGGCCGACGGGCTGGGCAGGCTGGCTCGGCCATCGGCCATCGGCATTCGGCGTTCGGCCCTCGGCTATCGGGAACGCACGACCAATCTCCTGCTGCGCATTAAGCCGATCAGGCAGGCTACCGTCTGATCGGCCAGGTCGAGAAGGGGGGTTGTTTGTTGGGGGAGAAGGTATTGGCGCTCTGCCGCGATCGTCAGGAGACGCTGGGTCTCGGCCGCGGATCCGAGTGCGATGCGCACGTGGCGGCGGAACAGGGGTACCGTGCCGAGGGCGTAACCCTCCACCAGATTCACGTCCACGGAGACCGCGGCGCGCCGGAGCTGATCCACGACGGTCCACGCGCGTCGCGGCAGCGGTCCGTCCGTGGCGTCGAGAATCCCCAGACTGAGTTGCTGGGCCAACTGCCAGGCGTGCAGCGCCCTGTACCCCTCCATCCCCGCACGCTAACCCGATCCCCCACCGACCCCCTCACCAAACTCTTGCCCCGCCCCCCATCCCGCCGCATCCCCCTCGGCTATCGGCTATCGGCTATCGGCTATCGGCTATCGGCTATCGGCTATCGGCTATCGGCTATCGGCTATCGGCCATCGGCCCTCGGCTATCGTTTCACCCGGTAGATCGAATCCAGAATCGGCCGCCACCCCTCGATCGGCACCGCCCCCGCCAGCAACCCTCCCTCGATCACGAAGGACGGCGTGCTCTGGACCCCGGCCCGCACCACGCTCTCGGCCTCGCGCATGATCAGGTCCCGCATCCGGCCGTCCGTGACGCAGGCATCGAGCGAGTCCACGGCGACGTCCGTCGCGGCCGCCACGCTGTAGAAGTACGGACTCGGGTCGTCGAGTTGCGCCCACACCGCTTGCTGGTCGAAGAGCATGTCGTGGACCGGCCAGAACCGGCCCTGCGCCGCCGCGCACATGGCAAACTCGTGGGCCGCCGCCGCGTTGGGGTGGATGGCGACGAGCGGCAGGTTCACGAACAGCAACCGGATCTTCCCCGGATCCACGTACTCCCGCTGGAGCAGGGGCATGGTCTCGGCCCAGAACACCCGACAGGCGGGGCACTGGAAGTCCGCGATCTCGAGGACCGTGATCGGGGCATTGGGGGAGCCCTTGGTGCGGGCGGCCAGCAGGGCGGAGTCGGCGGCCGTCTCTCGAGCCGCCGGGCGAGTGGCGAGCCGGGGGGACGGCGCGTCGGGGCCTCGGGTTGCGAGGACGCCCCCGATTCCCACGACGACCACGAGGCCGATGGCGAGCGGCCACGCGAACCGAGATGGCATGTGAGCGCTAGTCCGGAAGCGGGTCGAGTCGGCGGAGGGCCGTGCCCGTGCGGTCCAGGACGTAAATGGCATCGGGCCCCGCCTCGACCGCGGCCACGAACCCGACGCTGCGGGACAGGCCAACCGCCGTGAACCCGTCGGACGTCAGGCGGAGGATGTAGAGTCCCTCCGGCCCGCCCGCGACGTACGCCGTGCCGTCCCGCCACGCGGCATCGTAGACGAACCGGGCGCCGCTCCAATTGGCGATCTCGGCCGGCGCGTCCGGGTTGCGGATGTCAATCGCGTACAGGCCGCCCGATCCCGCGGAGACGAGCGCCGTGGACCCGGCGATGGTCACGCGGCGCCCCAGGAACGGAAACTCGAGCGTCCCGCGCAACGCGAGGGAGTCTCCGTCCACGGAGTACGCGGCGAGCCGTTCCTCCGTGAGCACCCAGACGGTCTGCGGGTCCTGCCATGCCACGTCCACGACCCGGGCGTGTTCGGCGAGGCTCGGTCCCATCACCTCGACCGAGTCGCGGACGCGCGCGAGCTGCACGCCGAGCCCGAGTCCCAGCAGCAGAGCAGAGCCCTGCCCCCCGACGGCCGAGATTTCCCCCTGATACGCCAAGGTCCCGGGGTCCTCGCCGCGGAGCGGAAAGCGGTACAGGCCCACCGCGGAGCCCACCAGCAGCAGGTTCCGGCGGTCATGGGCCATCACCGCGCCGATGCCACGCAGCCCCCGTGCCCGCAGCCCGAGCCGCTCCAGGGCGGGCCCGACCTGGACCAGCTCGACGCCGTCGGCCCCGGTGATCAGGATGGTGCTGTCGTGGACGCTCACGTCGTTCGGGATCAGGCTGAGCGGCAGCTCGCGGCCGCGCAGCTTGATCGGAGGCGCGTGACTGTAGCGCACGGCGTAGAGGTCGTCCATCTCCTTGCCGATCATGAAGCCGACGAGGCCGCCGAGCGCCACGCTGATCGGGGTGACGCACGCCACCCGCGAGCAGCCGCCCACGTCTCGGTCGAAGGCGAGGGCATACCCGGCCGCCATCGTGCCGGTCAGGAGGGCGCCGACCCCGGCCATGAACCATTTCCGAGGGATGCGGCCACCCTGCGCCTGGAGCGGCGCCGTGGTCACCGTGAGCGCCAGGGCGACGCAGAGCGCCCGCGTCATGGCACGTCGCTGACGGTGAACACCCGCCGGCGGACGGCACTCTGGCCGGAGAGCCGGTCGGTGAGGACGAGCTCCAGGACGTACGTGCCGTTGGGGGCGTCCTCCAGATCCACCGCGAGCCAGCCGGGCACGCGGTCGCGCTCGCCGAGTGTCTCCCGCACCTCGTACCGGACGGAGACCTGGTCGTCGCCCTTGGCGGTCGTCCCGATCGCGTCGAGCATCCCGCCCACGACGCGGGCGGCGAACCCGCGCCGCTCGATGGACTGCACCCGGAGCACGATCTCCGCGTCATACCAGAAGGTGCCGAGGCTGTCGAGCGTCAGGTTGTACGTTTCCCAGAACAGGTGGACCTCGCCGCCGGGTGTGAAGCGCATCGCGGGGTTGGGATCCAGCAGGAAGTCCCGGCGTCCGGTCAGGGCGGCGGTCCGCGGGGCCACCCGGTCCGCCATCACGACGTCGCTCAGCATGAGCGCGGAGCGGTTGAAGTCGTCCACGTCCAAGCGGTCGGCGCCGCGCGCCGCGCGCCGCGTCGTCGGCTGGCGGGCCTCGACCCGGAACCGGTACTGGCCGGCGGCCAGGGCACTGGTGAACGTCCGCTGCTCGAACTGGGTTTCGGAGCGGAAGCGCATCGTCTCCTGCCGGCGCTCCACCGTGACCTCGCGCTCGAGGGGGTCGGTGATGAACAGGCCGTGCTCGATCGGGCCCTCGGCCAGGTCCACGCCCTCGGCCATCTGCGCCAGGGGCAGACCCGCGTAGAACACCAGCTCGGTCGCGTCCCCCGGGCCGGCGCCGCGGAACGCCGCCACCTGAACCGGGATCGAGTCCATCGCCTCGGTCACCGGCACGTTGTCGTACTTCACCGGCAGCCGGTACCGGGTATCCTCGGCGTAGGCCTGAAACTCCCCGGCGAACCGCGCGAAGTTGTAGCCCGGCGGCCCGTAGAACACGAAGCGGAGGTTCCGCTCGGGGTAGAACCAGACCGTGGTGATCTTGCCCACGGCCATGACGTCCGGGGCGCGTCCGTCGGTTTCGGGGGCGAACGAGGCGACGACCGGGGGCGGTCCGTAGCGGATGTAGATCACGCCCCGGTCCGTATCCCAGCCCCGCAGGTGAAGCTCGGGGGCCGAGAAGCGGAGATCGGCGTAGGCGGCGCGGGCGAGGTGCTCCAGCAGGTGCTCGTTCTCCGGTGTCAGTTTCAACGGATCGCCGGCCGCCCAGTAGATTCGGTCGAACTCGGCGCGCTGGGCCGCGGTCAGGGCCCGGTAGGCGTCCGCATCGCTTCGGCGGAGGATGACGGAAAGATCCGTCAGCTGGCTCCGTTCGCCGGGGGTCAGTCCGGCAAGGGCCCGGTCGAACGCCCGCGTGGCCTCCGCCGCCCGCCCCAGTCGCCACAGGCCCAGGCCAAAGAAGAGTTGGGCCCGGGGGTTCCGCGGGGCCGCGGCGACGAACCGCCGGACCTGCTCGTTGAACTCCTCCAGGCGCTGTTCGTCCAGGAGGATCCCGAGCAGGCCCGCATTGGCGCGGTCGTGGGCGGGCCAGGCGTTGACGCCGCTCCAGTAGTGCGCCTCCGCCCGCCGCAGGTCCAGCTCGCCGGCGTCCGCGATCTCCGCGGTGCGTTGGGCCAGGAAGTCCTTGGCGTAGTGCGGATTATTGACGGCCTCGTCGGGATCGAACTGGACGGCGTCCCCGGTGAGGAAACGGCGGCCGTCCTGCGCCTGGAAGCGGCGGTGGTGGATGTCCCCCAGCTCGGCCTCGATTTCCGCCACGAGGGCCGGGTCCCCCCGCTGCCGGGCGGCCGCCAGGGCGCGGTCGAAGAACCGCTGCGCGTCCAGCCGGCCGATCCCCTGTTTGAGGCGCAGGCGGCCGAACTCCAGATAGTAGGCGGGGTTGTTCCGCTCGATCCGGATGGCCCGCTCGAGGGCCCCGGCCGCCGCGCGCCGCTTGAACATGTCCGTGATCTCGGTGCCCGCCTGCCGGGCCAGGAGCATGCCGCGCCGGTAGTGGGCGTCCGCGAGGTTCGGCGCCAGGCGGGTGGCTTCCTCCAGGCGGGCGAGCGCCGCCGCGGTATCTCCGTACCGGGCCAGCTGGAGCGCGTCGGCGACCAGCCGGCTCGCGCGGGCCACCGCGTCATCGGCCCGCTGCGCCGGCAGGCCCCCGGGGCTTGCCAGGGGGAACAGGGCGAACAGCCAGGCGGCCGATACTGGGGTCTTGCGAACTCCGGCCATCGCAGGCACTATAGCGCGCCCCGGAGGCCGGCGCCATGGTCCGGCGCTCCGCACCAATCCGTAGTAAACCGGAGGCTGGGATTGCCGACCTCTTGCGGTCTGGCGGAGAGACCCGTAGGTTGGCCGGCATGGGTCCATGGCGCCGTCATGGCGCCGGCCGCACCGACCCTTCCTGGCGGGACCAGAACGTGGCGCTTCGCGCCACTGCATGATACGAACGTCAGTTCCGTGAGCCTGTTCGGCAGCGTTCCGCGCCGGGCGGGTAGTCGGAATGGAGTTCGCGGTGTCGTCGCGTCGGCCGGCCGGCCGGCGCCCTGCGTTCGGAAGGAGGGGCTTAGCGATTCCTGGTTGTCGGCCTTCCACCGTCTCCTGTGTTCCTTTTAAGGAGAAACTTCTGATGCACGCAATGTCCCGCCTTTTGGCTGGGCTTGCGGTGTTCGTGCTGTTCGCGGTGGCCGTTCCGGCCGCGGAGGCACAGACCGGCAAGCTCACCGGCACCGTCACGGACGCGCAGTCCGGCGCGCCCCTCGAGGGTGCGCAGTTGATCTTGCAGGGTACCGGGATCACGGCCCTCACCTCGTCCAACGGCCGGTACTTCCTGGTGAACGTTCCCCCCGGCACGTACACCGTGCTGGTGCGGCGGATCGGGTACAACACCGCCGAAGTCCGGAACGTGTTCATCCAGATTGACGTGACCCGCACCCTGGATGCCGAGCTGTCGCCCACCGGCGCGATCGGCGTCGAGGAGATCGTGGTCTCGGCGGACGAAGTGCCGTTGCTGGAGCCGGGTGTGACCGGCTCGGCCACGAACATCCGCTCCGAGGAAATCGAGGCACTCCCGGTGACGAACATCCAGGGCGTCCTCGCGCTGCAACAGGGCTTCCTCGAGGTGCCGCAGAACACGGATATCATCTCGTTCACGGACACCCGGCGGAATCCCCAGACCCCGGTCCGCATCCGCGGGGGGCGCAATGGGGAGACCCTGACGCTCATTGACAACATTCCCATCAACAACTTCGTGTTCGGCGGTCCGGCGTTCGACATCACGAACGAGGCGGTCGAGCAGGTGGACTTCCAGCGCGGCGGCTTCGAACCGCAGTACGGCAACGCGCTCTCGGGCATCATCAACATCGCGACCCGCGAGGGCGGCACGAATCTGGCCGGCGCGGTGAGCATCCAGACCTCGGCGCTCGGCGGCGCGCTCGGCAACCGGCCGGACGAGCTGTCCGATTTCGATCTGTACCAGGGCTACATCTCGGGCTCGATTCCCGGGACCGGGAACGCGCTCCGCTTCATGGTGGCGGGCCGGAACCAGACCGGCGCGGACCGCGTGCTCGAGTTCGACACGCTGGTCACCAATTACTCGAATCCGGGCGGGAACGAGAACGGGCTGGACCTGTTCCCCGGATGGCGCTCGTTCGGGTATGACAACCTGTCGGACGTCACCAGCAAGCTGACGTACTATTTCCAGCCGACCATGAAACTGTCGGGCCAGTACATCAGCTACCGGCGACAGCGGCTGCCGTTCGACTTCGACTACCTGCTGACCAATTTCAACCAGCTCCAGGCACCGGCCATCCAGAACTTCGAAGACTCGCTGGCGGTGAGCGGTGGCGACCTGCTCTCGCCGGGCCGGTTCGAAACGGTGATCCCGGGCTCGATCAAGGTCAAGCGGGACATGCTCACGGGGAAGTGGGACCACACCATCGGCGGTCGCTGGTTCTACAAGCTCGCCGGGGGCTGGTTCGGGCAGAGCCGTGAGACGTGCAATTTCTTCCAGGGGATCTGTCTCGGGAGCAAGTTTTCCGACCCGAACTTCACGGGCGACCAGTTCATCGGCTCGGGGATCAGCTCGGGCCACCCGGCGGGCGGCACCGACGAGTTCTTCGGCGGCGAAAAGCTCGACACCTACGTCGGGCGGGTGGACGTGCAGGGACAGGCCACCGACCATCACAACGTCCAGGTGGGCGCCTTCTATCAGACGCACCGGCTGGTGTACAGCGAGTTCCGGAACCAGGGCACGAACGACGTGTTCGTGGTCCCGGCCTTCTACAAGGCCCAGCCGTGGGACGGCGCGGTCTACATTCAGGACCGGATCGAGTACGACTTCCTGACGGTGAAGCTGGGGCTGCGGTACGACTTCGGCGCGGCCGGCGGCCAGTTCTTCGCGAATCCGCTGGACCCGACCAACGGGACCACGGCCCGCGAGGTGTGCTCCGGAGACGTCGCGGGCATCGCCGCGTACACGACGCCCAATCCCGACGACCCGACGCAGACGCTCACCGGGTTCCCCGCGTGCGCGGCGAATCGCGTGCTGCTCGACAGCGCGGCGACGCAAGCGCAGTTCGACGACTTCGCCGAGAGCAAGACGCGCACCCAGTTCAGCCCACGCATCGGCGTGAGCTTCCCGCTCACCGAGCGGTCGCAGGTGTTCTTCAACTTCGGCCGGTACAGCCAGAACCCCCTGTACAACAACATCTACCAGAACTCGGGCATCGGGACGGTCGCCGGCTACGACGACGACCAGAGCAACGTCTGCGATGAGGATGCGGTCGTGCCGGGCACGAACCAGTGCCACCCGATCATCTTCAACGACACGTACACGCTGTCGTTCCTCGGGAATCCGAGCCTCCTGATCGAGAAGACGACCTCCTACGAGCTCGGCTTCGCGACGGAGATCGCCGACAACTTCGCCCTCCAGATCCTGGCCTTCTCGAAGGACCAGTTCGGGCTCTCCGGGGTGCGCCAGGGTGGACGGCTGGCCGACGGCACGAACGTCTTCGACGTCGGGACGACGTATGGAAACGCGCAGTACAACTATTCGGTGATCGTGAACCAGGACTTCCAGACCGTGCGCGGCTTTGAGATCTCCCTGCGGCGCCGGCTCTTCAACTTCTGGGGCTTCAATCTCAACTACACGTTCGCGCAGGCGACGACCAACGCCGCGGCGCCGGACAACGCCTTCCAGCGGACGTCCGAAGAGGGCGACCCGGTCAACTTCCAGGAGTTGACCTCCGAGGTTGACCAGCCGCACGTGTTCAATGCCTCGGTGTTCTTCCGTGTGGCGAACGAAGACGTGTTCAACCAGAGCATCCTCGACGCCCTCATCCGGAACGGGTCGCTGACGTTCACGTTGCAGGCGGCGAGCGGATTCCCCTACACGCCGACCACGTCGTTCGGCGGCGCCGGCAACGACCAGCTCGAGCAGAACAGCGGGCGGGCCCCGGGGACGTTCCGGATCAATACCTTCCTGTCGAAGGACTTCACATTGACCAACCTGCGCCTCGGCGCGTTCCTCCGCGTCAACAACCTGCTGGATCAGCTCAACTGCCAGCAGGTGTTCACGACGACGGGTCGCTGCGACGCGGGGACCGTGGACCAGAGCCGCAACCGGCAGGGCAACGCCGCCGGACCGGGCACGACGACGACGTACTTCGATCGCGCGGGCTACTATGGAGCGCGGCGGAGCTTCAACTTCGGCGTGCGGATGAGCTTCTAGGACGTCACGGGCAGGGGCGGCCGCGTGGGGCCGCCCCCGCTCCCAGACCGAGAATTCATAGGAGCAGTCATGACTATGCGAATTCGATCGTGGATGCAGCGCGTCCGGCGGGCCGGGCTTGCGCTGGGCGTCGGGGCGCTCTCCGTCCTGTCGTTCGGCGACGCGGTGGCACAGCGCCGGGGCGACCTGACCGGCGACGTGATCCTCGACGCCGCCGGGGCGCCGGGTGGAGACTTCAATGTTTCCCAGGCGCGGCGGGAGCGGGGATTCCGTCTGTTCGGCGGGGCCGACGGCGCCGGCGCCGGCATGCACGCGTCCGGCAACTTGGGGTACGCGCTCGACAACTACTCGCCGTGCGACAACCCGCTCTCCGGGTTCTGCTACTGGAACGTGCGGGCGGCGCGCGGCGGCGGTACGATCACGTTCCAGTTCTTCGAGGTGCTGTTCGCGGCGGGTGCCCCGGCCTCGGATTGGGCCAGGGCGCGGAAAGCCGTCCCGTCCCTCGCCAACGCCAGGGGCGGCGGGTACACCTATCTGAGCAATTTCGGCCTGTTCTCGGGCCGGTACGAGTGGGGCCCACGCGACGGGACGCTGTCGAAGCTGTTCAGCGGCGTTACGGCGGTGTCCGACGGCAGTTGCCGCGACCACCGGGGCTTCGGCAACGGGAACTTCGGGAACTTTGCGTCCGGCGCGCCGCTGCTGGCCTCCAGCAACTGCCCCGACACGTGGCCGGGGGCCCCGGCGGCGCCCGTCTGGGGTGGCGATCGGACCACCGCGCTCGAAGGGTACCAGGCCCTCTTCGATGCCGATCCCACGGAGTTCCGGTTCGACTTCTGGCAGGTGCCGGACAGCCTGAAACGGGCCGGTCCCTTCATGGGGACCAACTTCAGCACGTACGGCGAGACCTCCGACCACTTCACCGAGGTGCTGGGCTCGTACGGGTCGGTGATCCCGGGTGGATCGGGAGACCCAACGGTGACCGGCTGGCCCATGGGACTCGTCTGGCGGTTCGAGGCGTTCAACTTCGGCGTCCCGACGTATGCGAGCACCGTGTTCATCCGCGCGACCGTCATCAACCGGTCCGAGGACGTCTATGGTGTGGGGCTCGACTACGACTCGCTCTACCTCGGCTTCATGCCGGGGACCGGCGGCGCGGGCCCTGGTGGTGGGCAGGCGTTTTCCAATTACTACATGCCGGAGATCTCCACGGCCCTGTACCACCAGAGCCACGTGACGGTGGGGGGGCCGTGCTCGGAGGGCGCGCGGCAACCGGCCGGGGTTCCGGGGTGCACCGCCAGCGCGGGCATGGGGATGAACAACGGCGGGAACGCCATCATCGTGCTCAAGAGCCCGATCGGCGACCTCCGCAACAAGCACTTCTCCAACCCGGCGTCGCCGTTCTACAACACGGGCCATCCGCTGGTGGGCGACACGATCACGTTCAATCACGGGCACCAGTGCGGCTTCGGCAGCTGCTGGGCGACCACGCACAACGTGAACGACAAGCGCTCGTTCGGGATGATCTCCTCCACCGAGGCCAACGTGCTGGACGGGCGCGATCCCGCGGCGCTCACGCCCGGGGAGGCGTTCATCACGTTCCGCAACAAGGGTTTCCCGACGGAGCGGGGCAAGTTCAACAAGTACGTGCCGGGCGAGCAGGGACCGCCGGCGGCGACGTGGGACTACAACAAGGACGGGACCCCCGACACGCTGTACTACGACTCGTGCGCGGATCAGGGGTGCGTCGTGGCGTCGGCGGATACGTTCCCCGGCGGGCAGAAAAACGCCTACGGCAACGTGGGTGGGATCCTCGCGGCCGGGCCGTTCCCGCTGGCGGCGGGGGACTCGACGTCGTGGTTCGTGGCGTTCGTGGGCGATGCCGACTCGGTCCGCACCTGGGCGTCCATCAACGCCGCCATTGATCTCTACATGAACTTCTTCCTGTCACCCGAGGCCCCGCCGCCGGTCACGATCGCGTCCACGCAGGTGACGGCCGGGACGATCGGGGAACTGGGTGAGGATCCGGAGGTCACGTTCTTCTTCGACGACGCGCCGGAGCGGTGGGTGGACCAGTTCCTCCTGAAGCTCTCGGAGGACGTCCGAACGAGCCCGTCCTTCGCGACGCTGCGGGCCAAGAACCCGGGCCTGGCCGACGAGATGGCCGCGCGCGCCGCGGATAACCTCGAGGCCATCGAGATCTACAAGTCGTGCAACGGGGGCAACACGTGGACCGGCGACGGGAACTGCGTCGGGGATCCGGTCACGGACGTCAACGGGCAATCCATCGGTCTGGGCTGGCAGGCGTACGCCATCTTCGACGTGGACGCCAACAGCGGCGACGTGCCGAACGTGTTCACGGACAACACGGTCACGCCCGGCCGCTCGTACGTCTACACGGTCGTGGGCAAGAGCCGTGGCGCCGAGTTTCAGGTGATTGACGAGGACGACCGGCCCACGGTCATCTCGTTCGCGCCGACCATCCGCAACACGCTCAGCTCGTCTTCGTCGGACCCGAACGTGCTGTCGGTGTACATCCCGGCCAGCCGCGCCGCGGGCTACCGGGCGGCGCAGATCTCGTTCTCCGCTCTGGGGGAGGCGACCGTACCGCTGTCGGTGGGCGTGAGCGACGCCCCGACGCCGGGCAACTATCAGATCGCGTTCGGCAACCGGATCACGGTCGAGCGGGACAGCATCATCGCGGACGATGCCTGCGGCCCTGCGGGGACGGTGTGCGGCACGCGGGTCATCCTGGCGCGCGTCGTGAACGCGGCGCCGGGCGGGACGTCCACCGTGGTGCGGCGCGACACGTTGTTCCGCGACGGGGCGGACGAGTTCCCGGTGTCCGGAGCGGCCAGCAGTTCAGCGGCCACGACGGTGGGGAACTTCCGCCGGCTGCAAACCGTGTACGACGCACTCGGCTTCGTGGTGGCGGCGGGTTCGACGCCGATTTTCGCGAGCCGCACGCTCACGGGGAACGCCGCGACGCCCACCGGGGTGTTCGCGCTGGCGGATTTCCCGGGCTTCACGGTGGCGGCGAACAATGCCACCGCCGGGGCCTTCAACTCGGCGACGGAGCGGGCGTACCGAGGGGCCGCCACGAGACAACTGCTGGGGCTGCCCGACACGGCGGTCGTGATCCCGCGCGGCAACGTGGACCGGTTCATGGCGCAGTGGCGTGAACAGAACTCCGTCCGCGGCCCGTTTGGGGTCGGTCAGTACATGATCTCATGGGCTGGGGACGCGTTCGGCTTGCCGCGCGGCCTCTCGTCGCTCGGGGCGAGTTCCGAGGCCGAGCTGACGGCCGCGCTCCAGGGGCGGCCGGTGGCGTCCACGGGCTTGACCGACGCGGCCACCGCAACGTTGCTCAGCGATGCCGGGCTGGCGGCCGGGGTCGTGACCCAGCAGGACCTGGTCGCGGTCAAGGCGCCGTTCACGATCCGCAACACGACGTTCGGGCGGGACGTGTCCATCGCCATGGTGCGGCGGACGATGACGCAGGGTGCGAGCGTCGCCAACACCTACCGGCTCGGCCGGAACGCGGACACGCTCCGCGTCGGGATTCCCGCGGACGAGTGGGTGCCCGGTGATCTACTGTACTTCATCGAAACGGTCACCCGCGACTCGACGGAGGGCGCGAACGTCGTGCTCGACGGCTCGTTGCAACCCCTGAGGGTGACCAACCCCCAGGTAACGTTCACGGGCGCCACGATCGGCTGCAACCAGCCGAACCCGCCGTTCTGCAATCCGCTCGGCCCCAACATCCTGGGCTCGTCGGGCTGGCTCGCGACCAGTGCCGGGGACAGCGTCCAGTTCGAGTACAACCTCGGCTTCAGCCCGACGGACCGCTGGGTGTTCGACCTGACGGCCCCCGTGGCGGGCACGGAAATCACGGAGGTGACGGACTCCACGCTCGCCGCCGTGCGCGTCGTGCCGAACCCGTTCGTCGTGTTTTCGAGCTATCAGACGACCATCGCCGATTCACGGGTGCTGTTCACCAACGTGCCTCCCACGGGTGCGCTCCGGGTGTACACGGTCGCTGGCCAGTTCGTCCAGCAGATCTCGTGGACCGCGGACGACCTCACCGGGACGGGGGATCTGTTCTGGAACCTGAAGTCGCGCGAGGACATTGATATCGCCAGCGGCCTCTATATCTGGGTCATAACGGCCCCGTCGAATCCGACGGACCCCACCAGCGCACCGGTGACGGCCCGCGGCAAGTTCGTCGTCATCCGCGGTCAGTCGCGATAAGGGGGGCATGAAGATGCGACCTATTACGGCCATCGTAGCGTTGACGCTCCTCTGCGGCGGCGGGTTGTCCGCCCAGACGCAGGGTAGTTTCCTCATTCCACAGGTGGACGAGGGTACCACGCGGGTGGCGGCGCGCGGCGCCAACTTCCTCGAGATCGGCGTCGGGGCGCGCGCGCAGGCGCTCGCCGGGGCCTACACGGGCCTCGCGTCCGGGGCGACGGCGATGTATTGGAACCCGGCGGGCATCGGCTCCACCGACGGCCTCGTCGTGGCGTTCTCGTACTCGCCGCTGTACGCCGACCTGGACATCAAACACACCTACGCCGCCGTGGCCATTCCGGTCTTCGGCGGGGCGCTGGGCGTGTCCTACATCAACTTCTCGTCCGGCGACATCTTCCGGACCTCCGAGGACTTCCCGGCCGGTGACAGCCCGACGTTCGGCCCGGTGTTCGACTACACGGGCACCGTCCTCGGTCTGCACTACGGCCGCCGCCTGACCGACCGCCTCATGGTTGGCGCGAGCGGCAAGGTCATCCAGGAGGGGCTCACGGACGCCCAGGCGTCGTGGTGGGCCGTGGATTTCGGTACGATGTTCAATACGGGCCTGTACGGGTTGTCCATCGGGGCGTCGCTCCAGAACATCGGCAACTCGGCGGCCATGACCGGGGCGCTCACCAAGCGGCGCGTTACGACGCCCGAGGCCTTCCCGGTTGCCCAGCCGGTGAACTACGCCGTCCAGAGCTACCAGCTCCCGATGACGTTCCGGTTCTCGGTGGTGAGCGATCTGATGGGGGCGCCCGACGCCCTCTTCTCTCCCGGCAGCAGCGTCGGGATGAAGCTCGCGGTGGATCTGAACGATGCCGTGGACACGGATCTCCAGTCCATGGTCGGGCTCGAAGTGAACGTCCGGCAGTTCGTGTTTCTCCGGGCGGGCAAGAAGTTCGTGAACGAGCGCAGCGACGAGGACTTCCGCAGCTTCAGCCACGGGATGGCGTTCGGCGGCGGTTTGCGCCTGCCGGTCTTCGGGCGCGCGTTGAGCTTCGACTACGCGTACACCAGCATGGGCGAATTGCAGAACGTGCAGGTCTTCTCGTTCGAGTTGGGTGGTAACTGACCAGAGCGGGGGGGGTGGGGTGCCACCCTCGGCGCCCCACCCCCCGGGCTCAGAACGCATCGGAGATTGGCTGATGCTGCGTAAACTGGTGCTGGGAGCCGCCGCTCTGGCGCTGACCGCGGGCCCCGCGGTCGCGCAGGACGGCTCTGGAAGCTTCCGCGTCGGGCCGCGCGCCGGGTACACGATGTACAAGGACGCGACCGGTTTGAAGCCCGGGGTGGGATTCGGGATGGACGCGGTCTACTCTGTCACCAAGAACCTCGGGATCGGACTGCTGGTGGACTTCGCGCGCCCGCAGACCGACTCGAGCTACTTCCCGGTCGAGATGTCGTTTGGCGGATCCTCGTCGGACCTCAATCCCGAGGGTGAGACGTTCATCTTCGGCGTGCAGTATCCGGTGACGGTCGCCCAATACCACTTGCTGGCCGAGTTCCGGTTTGGGAATCGGTTCCAGCCGTTCTTCAGCGGCAGCGCGGGTGCCTATACGATGTATCTCGACCCGCAAGCGGCCAGGGGCAACACGCATTTCACGAACTGGGCATTCAGTGCCGGCGCGGGGTTCGATTTCCAGGCTGGCTCCGCGACGTCCGTGCGGCTCGAGGCGCGCGACTTCATCTTCACGCGCTACGACCGTGCGAACCTGGAAGTGCAGGCCCTCGCGTATGACTGGACCGTGTCCTCCGGCAGCTTCAACCAGCCGGTTCGGTTCCCCGAAGTCCTCCCGTCCCAGGAGCCCTTCAGCGGAACCGCGCACAACATCCAGGTCGTGCTCGGCTTCACCTTCACGCCGGGAGGGCGCTGAGATGCGGATTCGCTCTAGCATGCTGATCGCCGCGGGGCTCGCCGGTCTCGCGGCGTGCCAGGAGGACCGGGCCTACGTGACGGCGCCGATCGGCCCACCCTCCTATGACTTCCGCGCCTTCGCGGCCCTCGGCCTGATTCCGGGAGGGAGCGTCGCGACCGTCGGCGCGGACACCGTGGCATTCACGCTTCGCAACCTGGCGGCGCTGGCGAGCGGCGGCTACACGTTCTGGGCCGCGGACACGAGCGCGACGGGATACGTCAAGCTGACCGGCAACGTGCTCGAGATTTTCCTGCGTGACTCGCTGGATGCCGGCGTCCCGGTGCCCGACCCGGTCACCGAGGAGGTGATCCAGGTTCAGGACACCACGGTGATCGCGAACGTGGACACCTATGCCGGACCCACCGATCCCGCCGTGTTCTCGGTGGTGGCGCGGATGGCCTCGACGGGCGCCACGGGCCTCAACTCGGCCGTGGTGAGCCTCGACGGCAGCGGGACCGGGCAGTTCCTGTGGCGCCGCTTCGAGGTTGAGGGGGCCGGCGCTTTGTTCTTCGGCAACTTCGGCGGCCCGGCCGGTGAGGGGACGCTGGTCACGGATACGATCGCGTCCGCCGCGGATGACGACTTCGTGTTCACGATCGTCAGCTCGCGGCTGGTCGGTGGGTTCCGCGGGGACGAAGTCTCGGTGGAGCTCCAGGGGCTCGGCCGTCCGCCCGAGGGCTTCGTGTATCAGGGGTACCTTGTGGACGACAACGACGCCGGGACCATGGTGGACGTGTTGCGCACCACGTATCCCGAGCGCGCGGACCTGACCGACGTGGACACTGACGACGCGCGCGTGCTCATCGGGTTCGATCCGCGTCGCGATCAGACCGTCGTACCGGCGCAGATCCGGAATTGCGTGTCGGGTTCCGACGTGGCGGGGACGTGCACGCTCGCGCTCACGGCGTCGGCGGATTCGTCGGCGTACCGGGGGTTCGCGTCGTTCGTGGTGACCTTGAGTCCGAAAGCCACCACGGGCTTCGGTCCGAACGTGGTGTGGAGCGCCGTGGTGCCCGAGGCGGTTCGGAAGGGCGTGGGCGTCTATCGGTAGGTCGTACGCCGGGCCGGTCGTGCCCGCCGAATGGTGACAGTGCCCCGGGGACTGCGGTTCTCGGGGCACTGTTGCGTTTCGGTCGCGCGCTTCACCAACGACGTAATGCCGTCGCCGCGTCGCGGTGGGCGCCGATGTCCTAGTGGCGCCAGGTCAGGCGCGCCGTGTGTTCCGAGAGTGGGACGCGGAACGGGAGCCCGGCCGCCACGACGGCCTGTTCCCACACGTATTCGGCGAAGGGATTCTCCGGGTGGTCCCGGCGCGCGTCGAGCCACCAGGCTCCCGGGCCCAACGCCAGCGTCACCCAGCCTTCCGCGTCGGTCACACCGGCGGCCGGTGGCCGGCCCACGCGAACCTCCGCGAGGGCGGCCGCGGAATCGAAGGCCACGTAGGCCCCATGCTCCCACGCGCGGACCGAATCCGCCGCCCTGCCCACGCGCAGCGCCAGGGCCCGAAGCGGGTCCCGGTCACCGCGCCGCGCGGCGTCGCGCGCGGCCGACCGCTGCACCAGCCTGCCGTAGAGCTGGCGGAAGCGGCGATAGGCCTCCGGATAGCCGCGCGACCGGCGGTCGGCGGCCCGGAGGGAGTCCGCGAGCGCCGCCACACTGTCGCGCGTGGCCCGGAGGTTTCCGTCCACGGTGTCCTCCGGGGCGGGGGCGGCGATCGTAAAGGCCAGCAGCACGCGCTCCAGGCTGTCGAAGGCGGGCCGGGGCACGTCGTGGGCGGCGGCCAGCGAGTCGAGCAGGCGGGACGGATGGTAGGGGAAGGCCGTGACCTCGACGCCGGGAACGGGCGCGCCGTCCAGCGTCACGCGGATCCGGACGGGCACCGGGGCGTCCGTACACGCGCCAAGCGCCCCCGCGAGCATGAGCGCCGGGCACAGGGGTCGGCTGGTTTTCAGAGAGGGGCCGGTCTGCCTCAATCCACGATCGTCTCGGGGAACACGTACTTGAGGGGATCCTGCTGCTTCCCGTTTACGATCACTTCGTAGTGGAGGTGCGGGGCCGTCACGATTCCCGTGTTCCCCACGAGGGCGATCTCGGTGCCGCGCTGGATGCGCTGGCCCACGCGCACGAGCGCCTTCGAAAGGTGCGCGTAGCGGGTCACCAGGCCGTAGCCGTGCTCGATGGTGACCATCATGCCGTAGCCGGTGCCGGTGCCGACCTGGATGACGGTCCCGCCGGCCGAGGCGAGGATGGGCGTGCCCATGGGCGCCGAGATGTCAATGCCCGGATGCGGCCGCTCCTCGTGGAAGATGGGGTGCAGGCGGGCGTGGGCGAACCGGCTCGAGAGGTACCCGGCCGTGGGCATGATGGACGGCGTGCGCGACAGGCGGTCGTTATGGGAGGTGAGGCTCTCGGCCGCTTCCGTGAAGGAGCCCGCCACGAGGCTCGCGCGCCGGATCAGGCCGTCGAGATCGAGGCGGAGGTCGAGGGCCGCCCGGCCCACTTCTCCCTCGGCGAGCAGCTGCTCCCGCTCCGACCAGTCGCCCACCGGTCCACCGATGCCCGCGAGCTGCACGTCGGCGTCGAGTGGCTCGAGGCCGGCGAGGAGCCGGACCTGGCGGTCCCGCCGCGAGATGGCGGCGATGGTGTCCTGGAACTGCGCGAGCTGCCCGCGTGCGATGTCGAGCTCCTGTCCGAGGAGCGCGTTGGTGCGCTCGAGACGATCGAGCCGGGTCAGGTTGATGGACTTGGTTGTCGTGATGCCGGCGAAGATCAGGAGGCCCACCGCCAGCACGCTGCCCACGCCCACCGTCCATCCGAACGCGCGCGCCGGCACGTCCACGCTGCGCGACGCCCCCGCGCCTGGCGGCACCAGAAGGATGGTCCAGCGTCGTTTTGGCGCCACGACGACCTCGCCGTTGTTGAGCTGTAGTGACACCCGGGCACGGCGCGCGCCCGAAACCGGTGGTGGGCGGCGTTCGAACATACCGTCAGGTTCCGGACCTGTCAACCCTGGCGGGCCTCCTTCAAGTTGTTATAAAACAACGAGTTATAGCGTCGGCTATGGCTTCGGGAACAGGGGAGTGATCTTTTCGACACGTTGGCCGGCAGGCGAGGGAAGCTCTCCGGTGACGGGTATCACGTCGGCGCGATTGCCGAGGGCGTGCCACACGATGGCGGTCTTGGCCGGGAGGAACGGCGAGAGCATCAGCGTGAGAACCTGCACGGTATCGGCGAGCGCGCCGAGCGTGTCGGCGAGCGCAGCGCGGTTTCCCTGTTTGGCCATGGCCCACGGCGCGCGCGTTTCGATGAACCCGTTCGCCTCGGCGACGAGCGCCATCGCGGCGGCCGCGCCCTCATGCAGGAGATACCGGTCCATGGCGTCGGTGTAGCGTGTCCAGGCGGCGGTCGTGGCCTGGTCCAGCGGGGTCAGCGCGCCGCGCCCGGGAACGGCGGCGTCGAGATACCGCACGAGCATGGCGAGGACGCGGCTCACGAGGTTGCCATAGCCATCGGCCAGATCCGACGTGTAGCGCGCGTCGAAGCGGTCGAACGAGAAGTTGCCATCGCCGTCCCAGGGCACTTCGCGCAGCAGGAAGTAGCGCAGCGGATCCGGGCCGCGGCGGTCCACGATCTCCCGCAGGCTCACGCGCACTCCCGCGCTCTTGGAAAACCGCTCGCCCTGCGTGTTGATCCACCCGTGCGACCACACACCGCGCGGGGGCTCGAGGCCCGCGGCGTGGAGCATGGCGGGCCACATGGCGGCATGGAAGCGGACGATGTCCGGCCCGATCACGTGCAGGTTGGCGGGCCAGAGCGCGGTGTACGCGGGGTCGGGAAACCCGGTGGCCGAGAGGTAGTTGATCAGGGCCTCGAACCAGACGTAGACGGTGTGGGACTCGTCACCCGGCCAGGGGATGCCCCACGGGACGCGGGCGCGGCTCACCGAGATGTCCTGGAGCCCGTCGGCCACGACGTTCCGGATCTCGTTCATCTTGGCCCTGGGGCGGACGAACGATGGATCCGCGTCGTAGCGTTCGAGCAGCCACGGCCCGAATGCCGAGAGGCGGAAGAAGAAGTTGGGCTCCTCGACCCACTTGATCTCGCGCGTGGGGTGAATCGGACAGCGGCCCTCGGCGTCGAGGTCCTTTTCCAGCTTGAAGCCCTCGCAGCCCACGCAGTAGTAGCCGCGGTAGATGCCTTCGTAGATGTGGCCGTTGGCCTGGATGCGGCGGAACAGCTCCTGGACGGTGCGGCGGTGCCGGGGCTCGGTGGTGCGGATGAAGTCGTCGTGGCTGATGGCCAGCTCGGCCCACGTGGCGGTGAAGCGGGCCGCGATATCGTCCACCCAGGCCTGGGGCGCGACGCCGGCCTCCTCGGCGGCCTGGGCCACCTTCTGGCCGTGCTCGTCCATGCCGATCACGAAGTGGACCTGGTCGCCGCGCAGGCGGCGGTAGCGGGCAATGCAGTCCGCCCCGATCTTCTCGAACGCGTGCCCGAGGTGGGGCTCGCCGTTCGCGTAATCAATGGCGGTGGTGAGGTAGAACCTACTCCCCGTCATCGGGGTTCCCGGCGTCGTCCGCGGCGTCCGGCGCGGCGTCGCCGGGGTCCGGCGGCGCGGCTCCGTCACCGGTCTGCTCGCCCGACGTACGGTGGCGGCCACCGCGGCGGCCGCGGCGGCGCCGGCGCTTGCCGCGCTTCTGGCCCGGCGCCACGGCGTCGAGGGTGCGCTCGGGGGTCACGTCGCTCGAGCCCTCGTCGAAGGTGACGAGTTGGGCGGGCGGCAGCGGGTCGGTTGCCGGGGGCGCCGGCGCGGGCGGCGCGCCGGCCAGCTCGTCCTTGAGCTCGGCCAGGGTGACCGTGCGGCTGGCGCCGTCGGCCCCGCGGAGGTGAACACGCTCCCGGAAGATGTCCACGGCCTGGACCCGTTCCTGGCCGCGCGAGGTCGTCAGGAACTTCCCCTCCTTGGGGAAGCGCTTGCGGCTGCCGACGTAGAACTCGTGCTCGTAGCGCAGGCAGCAGAGCAGGCGTCCGCAGCCGCCCGAGATCTGGGAGGGGTTCAGGGACAGGCGCTGGTCCTTGGCCAGCGCCAGGCTCACGGGCCGGAGCTCCGGCAGCCAGGACGAGCAGCAGTACTCCCGCCCGCACCGGCCGACGCCCTCGAGGCGCTTGGCCTCGTCCCGCGCGCCGATCTGGCGCAATTCGATGCGGGTCCGGAAGAGGCCGGCCAGGTCCCGCACGAGCGCCCGGAAGTCCACCCGCTGCTCGGCCGTGAAGTAGACGGTGAGCTTGCGGCGGTCCCACTGCCACTCCGCGTCCGAGATCTTCATGCCGAGGCGGTACGTGGCGGCGCGCTGCATGACGGTGCGCCGCACGTCGTCTTCGGCCTTGCGCAGCTCGCCCGCGAGGTGCGCATCCTCGGTGGTGGCCGCGCGCATGACGGCGCCGCGCGGCTCGGGCGCGGCGGCACCCACCGCGCAGCCGGAACAGCCGACGCCGCACTTGCGCTCGGCGGCCGGTCCGACCGCGGACACGGTGCCGTAGTCCTCGCCCCGATCCACCGCCACGATCACCGACTGGCCGGCGGCCAGGGGATCCGACTGGTCCCAGGTGAAGTAGTCCTTCCGGTTGCCCTTGAACCGGACTTCGACGAGCGCCGGCATCGGATCAGCCTTCCCCGAACCGGCCCATGCGGAGGAACTTCTCGGCGCGGCGGGCCGGGAGGTCGTCCGGCGACAGGTCCACGAGTCCGTTCACGGCGGCCACGAGGGCCGCGCGCAGCATGACGGCCGCGCGCTTGGGGCTGGCGTGGGCGCCGCCCGCGGGCTCGTCAATGATCGTGTCCACGATGCCGAGGGCGAGGAGGTCGCCGGCGGTGAGCCGCAGGGCCCGCGCGGCGCGCTCCTTCTGCGTGGCGTCCTTCCAGAGGATGGCCGCGCACCCTTCGGGGGAAATGACGGAATACACGGCGTTCTCGAACATCAGGACGTGGTCGGCGAGGCCCAGGGCGAGCGCGCCGCCCGAGCCCCCTTCGCCGATCACCGCGGCCACGAGCGGGGTCCGGAGCCGGGCCATCTCCTCGAGATTCCGCGCGATCGCCTCGGCCTGGCCGCGTTCCTCGGCTCCCAGCCCGGGGTAGGCGCCCGGCGTGTCTATCAGGGTGATCACCGGCGCGCCGAACCGTTCCGCCAAGTGCATCAGGCGGAGCGCCTTGCGGTACCCTTCCGGATGGGGCATGCCGAAGTTGCGGTAGAGGTTCTCCTTGGTGTCGCGGCCCTTCTGCTGGCCGATCACGACCACCGGCCGGCCATCGAGCCGCGCCCACCCGCCCACGACGGCGGGATCGTCGCGGAACAGGCGGTCGCCGCGCAGCTCCGTGAACTCGGTGAACGCGGCGCGGATGTAGTCCAGCGGGTAGGGACGCCGCGGGTGGCGTGCCACCTGGACCCGCTGCATGGGGGTCAGCTCGCGGTAGATGTCCCGGCGCAGCTCGGTGAGCCGCTGCGTGAGCGGCTCGATCTCCGCGTCCACGTCCAGCCGCTGGTCCTCGGCCAGTCGCTTCAGGTGGGCGATCTGGCGTTCCAGGTCGAGCAGGGGCTTTTCGAATTCCAGCTCGAACGCCATGCGATCACCTCGCCTTCGTCAGCCGCACCCGCTCCGTGCCGAGCACGTCGCGGAGCGCGTGGACCAGCTCTTCGTTCACGTCCACCCGGAGGTGGCGGGCCCGGAGCCGCGCCTTGCTGCCGTTCCCGTCGCTCCAGGCGACGAACACGGGGGAGGGGCCCGGGTGGGCGGCACAGAGAGCCGCCGCGGCGCGGATCGCGCCGGGCTCCGGCGCCGCGCCGGCCCGCCAGGTCAGCTCCAGCCCCACGACGCCCCGTTCGCGCAACTCGCCCAGCGGGACCGCGTCGTCCACGATGAACGGCGCGTGCTCCTCGCCACGGTCGCGCGGGCTGTAGCCGCCCGTGAGGAGGAGCAGGGCGTCCGGGAGGACGACCTGGGAAAGCTTGCTCCACGCCTCCGGGAACACCAGGGCTTCGGCGGTCCCATGGAAGTCCTCGAGCACGAGGCGGGCGTACTCCGCGCCGGTCTTCTTGCTGATCTGGCGCTTCACGCCCGTCACCACGACCGCGGCCGTTACCTGGTGCTCGCTCCATTGCCCCAGCGTGCCGGTGGTACGCGTCCCGAACAGCGCCACCTCCTCGCGGAACCGATCGAGCGGGTGGCCGGAAATGAAGAAGCCGACGACCTCCTTTTCCCTGGCCAGCCGTTCGGTCTCGGACCAGGCCGGCACCTCCGGCAGGGGGACGGGGGCCACCGGCCCGGACACGGTGCCGCCATCGCCGAACAGCGTGCCCTGGCCGGCCTCCCGCTCCGCCTGGCGGAGCTGCGCCTCCCGCAACGCCGTGTCGAGGGCCGCGAGCAGCTGCGCGCGATGCCCGCCGAGCTGGTCCAGCGCGCCGGCCGCGATGAGCGACTCCAGGACGCGCTTGTTGCCGAGCCGGAGATCTATCCGGTCGCAGAGGTCCGCGAGGCCGGTGAACGGGCCGTCCGCGCCGCGCGCCTCCAGGATGGACTCGATGGCGCCGCGCCCCACGTTCCGGACAGCGCCGAGCCCGAAGCGCATCTCGGTGTCGCCGGTCACCGTGAACTTCCAGCCGGACTCGTTCACGGAGGGCGGGAGGACGCGCAGTCCCAGCTCGCGCGCTTCGTTGATGTAGGCGACGACCTTGTCGGTGTTGCCGATTTCCGAGGAAAGCAGCGCGGCCATGAACTCGGCCGGATAGTGCGCCTTGAGCCAGGCCGTCTGGAACGAGATGACGGAGTAGGCGACGCTGTGCGCCTTGGGGAATCCGTAGCGGCCGAACGTCTCGATCTGGGCCGCCAGGTCCTGGATGACCCGGGGGTCGTGCCCCAGGGCCGCGGCCCGGTCGCTGAACCGGGTCAGCTCCCTGCGGATCAGCTCGGGGTCTTTCTTGCCCACGGCCTTGCGAAGCACGTCCGCCTCGGCGAGGGAGAAGCCCGCGAGCAGGTTGGCGATCCGCATGACCTGTTCCTGGTACACGATGACGCCGAACGTGGGTTGGAGCGCGTCCTCGAGGGCGGGGTGCGGATAGCGGACCGGCTCCTCGCCGCGCTTGCGCCGGATGAACACCAGGTGCATGCCCGAATCGAGCGGGCCCGGCCGCATGAGCGCGTTGGTGACCACGAGGTCGTCGAACCGGTCGCAGCGCATCTGGCGGAGCATGTCGGTGGCGAGCGGCGACTCGAACTGGAAGACGCCGGCCGTGCGCCCCGTCCGGAGCAAGGCGTACACGTCCGGGTCGTCGAGGTCCAGCGCGTCCACGTCCACGGTGATGCCGCGACGCTCCGCGATCATGGCCACGGCGTCGTGGATCACCGTGAGCGTGCGGAGGCCCAGGAAGTCCATCTTCAGCATGCCGACCTTCTCGAGGCCGATCATGTCGAACTGCGTGATGCGGACGTCGTCGTCGTCCGCGCCACGCTGCTGCGGCTGGGTGCAGACCGGCACGTACTCGTCGAGGGGGCCCGGAGCGATCACGATGCCCGCGGCGTGCACCGAGGCATGGCGGGCCAGCCCTTCGATCCGCTGCGCCAGGTCCACGACCCGCGCGGCCGTGGCGTCGGTCCGGACCAGCTCGCGCAACTCCGGCACCTTGTCCACCGCGTCGGCCACCGACAGCGCGAACGCGGCGCCGGACGGCACGAGCTTGGCCATGCGGTCGGCGTCGGCGGGAGGCACGCGGAGCACGCGCGCGATGTCCCGCAGGGCGGCCCGCGCCTTGAGCGTGCCGAACGTGATGATCTGGCCGACGCTCGACCGGCCGTAGCGCTCGCGGACGTAGTCAATGACCTCGCCCCGCCGCTCGAAGCAGAAGTCCACGTCAATGTCCGGCATGGAGATCCGCTCGGGGTTCAGGAACCGCTCGAAGAGCAGATCGAACCGGAGCGGGTCCACGTTGGTGATCCCGAGCCCGTAGGCCACGAGCGAGCCGGCGGCCGAGCCGCGCCCGGGCCCGACCGGGATGCCGCGGTCGCGCGCCGCCTGAATGAAGTCCTGAACGATCAGGAAGTAGCCGGCGTACCCGGTCGTCACGATCACGTCGAGCTCGTAGCGCAGGCGCTCGGCCACCCGCTCGGGGAGCGGCGTGCCGTACCGGCGCTCGGCCCCGCGGGTCGCCAGCTCCACGAGCAGCGCGTTGTCGGAGTCGTAGCCTTCCGGCAGCGGGAACCTGGGGAGGTAGTAGCGCTTCTCGAAGTCGAACTCGCACAGGTCCGCCACCCGCTGGGTGTTGGCGAGCACGTCGGGCCGGTCGGGGAAGAGCGCGCGCATCTCGTCTTCCGTCTTGATGTAGCTCTCCTCGCCGGTGAACCGGAACCGGTTCGGATCGTCGAGGTCCTTGCCCGTGCCGATGGCCAGCAGGCAGTCGTGCGCCTCGTGGTCCTCGCGCCGCAGGTAGTGGGCGTCGTTGGTGGCGACGACCGGCAGGCCGAGGTCCTCGGCGAGCTGGAACATGCCCTCCCGGACGATGCGTTCCTCGGGAATGCCGTGGTCCTGCACCTCGAGCCAGAAGCCGTCCGGCCCGAACGTCTCGGCGAACCACGCGGCGGACCGGCGGGCGCGGTCGTACTGTTGCTGCCGGAGATAGAGCGCGATCTCGCCCGAAAGGCAGGCGGCGAGACCGATCAGGCCCTCGCGGTGCTCGAACAGGACTTCCCTGTCAATGCGCGGCCGCCGGTAGAAGCCCTCCAGATAGCCGATGGAGGAGAGCTTGACGAGATTCCGGTAGCCCGCGCGGTTCCGGGCGAGGAGCACGAGGTGCGAGTACTGCGCCGGCGCGTCCGCGGGTTTCTCGCGTGCGAGGCGCGACCCGAAGGCGACGTACGCCTCGCAGCCGATGATCGGACGGATGCCCCCCGCCTTGGCCGCCTCGTAGAACGACCACGCGGCGTGGAGATTGCCATGGTCGGTGATGGCCAGACTGTCCATGCCGAGTTCCTTCACGCGCGCCACCAGGTCCGGGATACGGTTGGCGCCGTCGAGGAGGGAGTACTCGGAGTGCGTGTGAAGGTGAGCGAACGCCATGGGTTGGGTAAACTACACGTGGAGCGCCGCCCTTGTCAAAGCGGCCCAAACGTTGCTATTTCCTTGTAGAATATTGAGTTAGCGCGTTTTTGCGCCTACCGGGACGGCCCGGCGAACCTGCTCGCTACCCGAGGGTTTCCATGACGATGACCGCCGTTCGCGAGCCCCGGGGCGCCCGGTGGCTCTTCCTTGCCGGGGTGACCGTGGCGGCCGCCTGCGGCGGCAGCGACCCGTTGCCGAGTGCGGCGTCGCTCGATGTCGTGGCCAGCTCGGACGGGCAGAGCGCGCCGGCGGGCGCGCCGTTGCCCGCGGCGCTGGCGGTGGTCGCGCGGGCCACGTCCAACGACGCGGTGCCGCGCGCGCGGGTGCGGTGGCAGGTGATCGAGGGCAGCGGGGCAGTCCTGTCGGACACGGCGACCGTGGCGGACGGGAACGGCCGCGCCGAAGTGGCCCTGCGGCTCGGGCCGGTGGCGGGGACGTACCGCGTGCAGGCCTCCCCCGCGGACGCGCCGAACGCCACGGTGGTCCTCACGGCTACGGCGACGGCGCCCCCGCAGCTCACGTCGGTGACACCGAGCGACTTCACGGCCGGGGATACCGTGGTGCTCGCGGGCAGCGCGCTCACGGGGGCGGAGGTGCACATCGCCGGCGCGCCGGCCCACGTCGTGTCGGGGCTGGCGACGTCGCTCACGGTAGTGGTGCCGCCCTGCCTGGTGCCGGGGATCGTGCAGATTCGCGCCCGGGCGGCCGGCGCCGAGTCCAACGCGCTGTCGGGCACGTACGCGAGCACGCTCGCACCGGTGACGCTCGGGGCAGGCGAGTATGCGGCCGTTGATCCGGGCCAGCTGCCGGGATGCGTGACCTTCCCCTCGGCCGGCGCGGACACGGTGGAGTACCTCGTGGCGCCGCAGTCGGCCTCCGGCGTGGCGGGCGTGTCTTCGGCGTTCCGGCTTTCGGGCGACCCGGCGGTGGTGGTGGTGGTGCAGCAGCGCAGCGCGGGGGCCGGCCAGACGCCGCTGCCGTTTGCCGCCCGCTTCCACGACGAGCTGCGCCGCCAGGAGGCGGACGCCGCGCTGCGTCCACGGTCCGCGCTGGCGGCCGTGCAGCTCTCGCCCGTCGAGACGCCCACCGTGAAGGTGGGCGACACGCGGTCGTTCGAGGTGTGCAACAACATCCCCTGCTCGAGCGTGAACGATTTCGCGACCGTGTCGGGGCGGGCGGAGTACGTCGGCGCGCACGCGGCGCTGTTCGTGGACCAGGCGGCGCCCGCCGGCGGGTTCACCGCCACCGATTACCAGGCGCTCGGGGCGCTGTTCGACTCGGACCTGTACGGCGTGGCGACGACGGCGTTCGGCTCGGAGTCGGACGCGGACCGGAACGGCGTGGTGATCGTGCTGTTCTCGCCGGAGGTCAACCGCCTGACGCCCACGGAGCAGTGCGCGTCGTCGGTCATCACGGGCTATTTCTTCGGGATTGACATTGATCCGGCGTTCCAGACGGACCCGCGCTCGAATCGCGGCGAGGTGTTCTACGCCGTCGCGCCGGATCCCGCGGGCACGGTGACGTGCACGCTCAGCTCGGACGGCGTGCGCCGACTGGTGCCGGTGACGTTCATCCACGAGTTCCAGCACATGATCAGCTACTACCAGCACGTGCTGGTGCGGAACGCGTCGTCGGAAGTCCTCTGGCTGAACGAAGGGCTGTCGCACATCTCGGAGGAGCTGGCGGGCCTGCACTTCGAGGCGAAGGGGCAGGACACGTTGTTCTCGCGGTTCGCGATCGGCGACCTCTACAACGGCTACCTCTATCTCAGCAATCCGGGAGCGTCGTTCGCGCTGCCGCTGGCCGGGACCGGGACGCTGGAGGAGCGGGGGGCGGCGTGGCTGTTCCTGCGCTGGCTGCTCGACCAGTACGGACCGGGGGCCACCCGGCGTCTCGTCGAAACCTCCCTGACCGGGGCGACCAACGTGGCCACGGTCGTCGGCGTGCCGTTCGACCGGCTGATCACGCAGTGGTTCCTGGCCAACTGGGTCTCGGACCTGCCGGGGTTCACGGCGCCGTCCCGGCTCCGGTACACGACCTGGGCATTCCGGACGACGTACGCCAGCCTGAACACCCAGCTGCCGTCCCGTTTCACCAAGCCGTTCCCGATTGATCCGCCGATCGCGTCCCCCCTGACCGTGCAACTGGACGGCACGCTGCACGCGGGGTCGGGCGAGTACCTGCGCCTGCGGCAGGCGCCGGGCGACGGCGGCTTCACGCTGCGCCTGACCCAGCCCGGCGGCACCGCGCTGCCCACCAGCGTGGTCGGCCGGCTGAACGTGATCCGGGTGCGGTAGCGGTACGTGTCGTGCGGGCCGCCATCGGCGCACATGCCCTGGCGCTGTCGGCGCTCCTGGCCCCGGCCGTGGCCGCGCAGTCCCTGCTGGGGCCGCAGCTGCTCCAGAATCCGGCCACCGTGCGGGCCGCGGGGCTCGGCGGGGCCGGTGCGGCGCTGATGGGGGACGCGGGCGCCGTGTTCGCCAACCCCGCCGGCCTGGCGCTGGTACGCGGCCTCGCCCTCGAGGCGGGCTACCACGGCGCGCCGTTCGACGCGCATCAGGCCAGCGGCGCGATGGGCATCCGGATCGGCCAGCTGAACCTGGGGCTGGGCCTCCAGCATTTCGACTACGGCAGCGAGCCCGAACTGGTGCCGGACCCGGCCACGGGTGGCGTGACGGGGCTACCGACCGGCGCCAGCGTGGCCGCGCGGGAGCTGCTCGCGAGCGGCACCCTGATCTATCGGCTCGGGCTGCTGGCCTTCGGGGGCACCGTCAAGACCGTGGACCAGCGGGTGGCGGACCTGCGCGCGCACGGCCTCTCGGGCGACGTGGGGGTGGCGATCGCGCTGTTCGACCTCGCGGCGCTCGGGTTTGCGGTGCAGAACGTGAGCGGGAACTGGGACGGCGAGAGCGCCATGGCGCTTCCCCGGCTCACGCGGCTCGGGTTCACGATGAACTACGTGGATCCGCTCGAGACGTTTCGCCTCATGTCCACGATCGAGCTCCAGTGGCCCCAGGCCGCGGCCACGCGGCTGATCGTGGGCCTGGAGGGCGGGATCGTGGTGCAGGGGGTGGGCGTTCTGGCGCGCGGGGCGTACGGCTCGCGCCCGGCGGATGCTGCGCTCTCCCGCTTCACGGGGGGCTTGAGCGTCACGATGGGCGCGCTCACCGTGGATTACGCCTACACGCCTACGGTCCTGCTCGGCGGGGGCGAGCAGCGGATCGGGCTCCGGTTCCGGGTGTGAGGGTCTCCGGGTGGCGCGCCTGGCGCCGCCTCGCGGCCTGGGCGGCCGCCGCCGTGGTGATCGTTCTCGTGCTGGCCGTGGCACTCTCTTCGGATGTCCGGTTCGTGCTGCGCGGCGCGTACGAGCAAGGCCGGCTGATGCTGCGGCGGCGCCCCCTCACCGAGGCCCTGGCGGATTCGACGCTGCCGGCGGCCTGGCGCGAGAACATGCGGCTCGTGATCGAGGCCCGCGCCTTCGCGGACACCGCGCTCGGGCTCACGCCCGGCCCGTCGTTCACGACGTTCGCCGAGGTGGGCCGCGACACGCTCGTGTTGGTGCTGTCGGCCGCGCCCAAGCACTCACTCGATCCTCACCGCTGGTGGTTCCCCATCGTGGGCGCGGTGCCGTACCGCGGCTTCTTTTCGCGGGCGCGCGCCGAGGCCGCGGCGCGGGACTTCGAGGCCCGGGGGTATGACACGTCGCTCCGCCCCGCTTCGGCGTTCTCGACGCTCGGCTGGTTCAAGGACCCGTTGCTCTCGACGACGGTGCGCGGCCATCGGGCGGCCGTCGTCGAGACCGTGATCCACGAGATGACGCACACGACACTCTACGTGCCGAACGCCACGCCCTTCGACGAGAGCCTGGCGCACTTCGTGGGGTATCGCGGCGCGGAGGCGTTCTTCCGGGCCCGGGGAGACGCCGCCGCGGTGGCCTGGGTGGCGGGCGTGTGGCGGGACGAGATCCGGCTGGGCGCGTTCTACGCGGCCCTGGTGGACTCGCTGCGCGCCGCGTACGCGCGGCATCCTGCGGGCCCGGCGCTGGATTCCGTGCGCGCCCACCACTACGGGGGCGCGCGGGCGCGGCTCGCGAGCGGCCTGGACGGGACGCTCGAGCGCTACGACGGCGCGCGGCTCGCGGCCAACACGCTAAATAACGCCACCGTGGTGGCGACCACGATCTACCGCACGCGGCTCGCCCGGTTCGAGGCCCTTTACCAGCAGAACGGCAACAGTGTCCGCCAGGTCATGGAGCGGATGGCCGCCGCCCTCGACACCGCGGGGACCCGCGACCCGTTTGCCGTCCTCGACGCGCTGATCAACGTTCCCTAGTGGCCTCGGAGGCGCTCGGCTTCGGCCACGCGCTGGAGAGCGATGGCGTAGGCGGCGGTGCGCCAGGAGGCGTCGGTCCGGGCGCGGAGGTCCCGCACGATACGATAGGCGTGGGTGATCTTGCGGTGCAGCTCCTCGTTGACCCGCTCGAAGGTCCACGGATGCTGCTGGAGGTTCTGCACCCACTCGAAGTAGCTCACGATCACGCCGCCGGCGTTGACCAGGAAGTCCGGCAGCACCGGGATACCGCGGGATTCCAGCTCCTTGTCCGCGATTGGCGTGGTAGGCGCGTTGGCCGCTTCCACGACGACCCGGCACTCGAGGCCGTCCACGTTGCGGTCCTTGCAGATGACGCCGCCCAGGGCGGCCGGAATGAGCCAGTCACAGGGGACCCGCCAGAGCGCGTCGTTGGTGAGCGGATCGCCGCCGGGGAACTCGGCCACCGGGCGGCGCTGGCGGTACGCGTGCTCGAAGAGGTTGGGGACGTCGAGGCCCGTGTCGTGGTGCAGGCCGCCGTCCACGTCGGTCACGGCGATGACGTGGGCGCCGCGCTCGTGCAGCAGCCGGGCGGTCTGCGCGCCCACGTTGCCGAATCCCTGAATGACGACCCGGCTGCCCTCGATGGGGAGCCCTTCGTCGGCCGCGTAGGCTTCCATGACGTACACGACGCCCTGGGCGGTGGCCTCCTCGCGGCCGAGCGAGCCGCCGAGCGCGATGGGCTTGCCGGTCACGACGGCGGGCGTGTAGCCGTTCCGTTTCGAGTACTCGTCGAGCAGCCAGGCCATGACCTGCTGGTTCGTGCCCATGTCGGGCGCCGGGACGTCGCGGTAGGGCCCGAGCATCAGGGAGATGCGTCCCGTGAAGGTGCGGGTCAGGGCTTCCAGCTCGCGCGGGGAGAGGGCCCGCGGGTCCACCTGGACGCCGCCCTTGGCGCCGCCGAACGGCACGTCGGCCAGGGCGGTCTTCCAGGTCATGGTGGTGGCGAGGCCGAGCACTTCTTCCTGGTCGGCCTCGGGGTGGAACCGGATGCCGCCCTTGCACGGTCCCCGCGCGCCGCTGTGCTGGATCCGGTAGCCACGGTACACCTCGATGCGGCCATCGTCCATGCGGACGGGCACGTCCACAGTCACGGACCGGAACGGCCCGCACAGCAGGCGGCGCTGGGCGACGTCGAGCTGGGCAAGGTCCGCGGCCGTGTCGAACTGGCTGCGAACGATGGCCCCGGTGGCCATCGTGGATCTCATGGCGGACATGCTGGGCCTCCTCCGTCGGACGGCTCGAATAGACGCGTTGCCGGCGAAGTCGGCAAGTCCCGGGACGTCCGGCTAGATTTTGGCGTCACCAGGCCGTCAGTCCGCACCATGCAAAAGGACATCATCATGTCGGGTTTCGAATCGTTCGTGGCGGTGCATCGCGACCGCATGGTGGAGGAGCTGAAGGCGCTGCTCCGGATTCCGAGCATCTCCACGGATCCCGCGCACGACGGCGACTGCCGCCGGGCGGCGGAGTGGGTGGGGAATCACCTGCGCGCGCTCGGCTGCCCGAGAGTGGAATACCTCGCCAGCGACACGCATCCGGTGGTCTGGGCCGAGGGGCCGCCCGCGCCGGGGAAGCCGACGGTGCTCGTGTACGGCCACTACGACGTGCAGCCGCCGGACCCGCTGGACGAGTGGACCAGCCCGCCGTTCGAGCCGACCGTGCGGGACGGGAACATCTACGCGCGCGGCGCCACCGACGACAAGGGCCAGACGTTTGCGATCATCAAGGCGTTCGAGGCCGTGCTGGCGCAGGGTGCGGCGCCCGTGAATCTCCGGTTCCTCATCGAGGGCCAGGAGGAAAGCGGCAGCAAGGTGCTCTTCGACCTCCTCGGCCGCGAGCCGGAGCGCGTGCGGGCGGACGCGGTGCTCGTTGCCGACACGCCGTACTACGCGCCCGGCTGGCCCGCGGTGGAGACCGGCCTGCGGGGCCTCTGCTACGCGGAGCTCAAGGTCCGCACGGCGCGGGCGGACCTGCACTCCGGGCTGTACGGGGGTGCCGCGCCCAACGCGCACGAGGCGCTGGCTCGTATCCTGGCCGCGCTCAAGGGTCCGGACGGCCGGATCAAGGTCCCGGGGCTGTACGAGCTGGTGGAGCGGCCGCCCAAGCAGGTCCGTGACGCGTGGAGCAAGCTGCCGTTCAACGAGCGGCGGTTCCAGCGCGAGGAGGTGGGCGCGAAGGCGCTCACGGGGCTCACGAAGTACTCGGTGTTCGAGCGACTCTGGGCGCTCCCGACGTTGGAGATCCACGGCATCAAGGGCGGGTTCACCGGTGAGGGGGCCAAGACGGTGATTCCCGCCGAGGCCACCGCCAAGATCAGCCTGCGGCTGGTTCCGAAGCAGACCGAGAAGAAGGTGCAGAAGCTGCTCGCCAGGGCCGTGAAGGCCGCGTCTCCGGCGTACGCCGACGTGACCCTCACGTTCGTCCACGGTGCGGACCCGGTTGTGGTGGACGTCGAGTCGGCGCCCATCGAGCTGCTCAGCCGCGCGTTCGAGGAAGTAGAGGGCCGCGGCGTCGTGCCGGTCCGGTCCGGGGGCTCCATCCCGATCGTCCCCGAGCTGGGCAAGGCCGGCGCGCCCGTGATTCTCTCCGGCATCGGGTTGCCGGATGATCGGCTGCACGCGCCGGATGAGAAGCTCAGTGTGGAACAGATCTGGAAGGGCGTCCGGGTGTTCGGGCGCTTCTTCCAGCTCATGGGGACGCGCTAGACTCGGCGTCCAGCGGGTCCAGGAGTGGCCGCATTCCGAAGACGTCGCAGAATGCGAGCACCACGCTGTCCACGGTTCGGTTCCAGCCGTTGGGTGGGAACCGTTCGGCCAGCTCGCGCTGCATGCTGGTCATCGTGACGTCGGGGATGCCGCAGGGGACGATGAGGTCGAAGTACGAGAGATCGGTCGTGACGTTGAGCGCGAAGCCGTGCCACGTCACCCACTGTCGGACGTGGATGCCGATGCTCGCGATCTTGCGGCCGCGGGTCCACACGCCGGTGTAGCCCGCCGCGCGCTCGCCAGGGATCCCGAAGCCGGCGAGCGCCGTGATCAGCGCCTCCTCCATCTGCCGCAGGAACCAGTGCAGGTCGCGGCGATGGCCCCCCAGGTCGAAGATCGGGTAGCCCACGAGCTGTCCCGGCCCGTGGAACGTGACGTCGCCGCCCCGGTCAATCTCGTGCACTTCGATCCCGCGCCGCGCGAGCGCGTCGCGCTGGATGGGCAGGTTCCGGGGCTGGAAGCCACGCCCGAGGGTGATGACCGGCGGATGCTCGACGAGGAGCAGCACGTCGTGGTCGAGCGTGCCGGCGATCCGCCGGGCGGCGACGTCGCGCTGGAGTGCCAGGGCCTCGCCGTACGCCATCCGTCCGAGGGCCACGATCCCGAGGTCAGGCGTCACGCGCTCGGCTCCGGACGCTGTGCCGCGCGGCGAGCCCCGCGGCGCCGAGCAGCGCCGCGGCCAGGGCCAGCAGGCCGGTGATGCCCGCGATCCGGTCGGCGGGGGCGGAGAGGGCGGTGAGCATCAGCGCCCCGAATACGGCGAGGACCGCCGTGAGGCCGCGCCGCCACCAGTCGGTGATGGGGGCCGCGAGCCGCCACGCCAGCGCCGCGGCCGTCACGATACCCCCGAACACGAGGAGCGGCAGGAGGTACTCGAGGCGGGTGCGCAGGACGGCGAGCGCCAGCGTGACGGCACCCGCTCCCCCCGCGGCGCCGGCCGCCAGGGCGCCCAGCGCGACGCCGATGAGGTCGGGGGCCACGACCGATCGCACCGCGCTACGTGTGCAGCACCCGGCCGAGCGAGTCGAGCGCGGCCTCCGCCACGGCCTCGGACAGGGTCGGGTGGGCGTGGATGGCGAGGTCCACCTCGTCCACCGTGTACTCGTTCTCGCGGGCCACGACCAGCTCGTGGATCATCTCGCTGGCGTGCGACGCCACGATGTGGGCGCCGAGGATCTCGCCGTACTTCGTGTCGCGGATGATCTTGACGAAGCCGTCCGTCTCGATGGCCGCGCGGGCGCGGCCGTTGGCGGTGAGCGGGAACTTGCCCACCTGATACGCGAGCTGCTTGTCCTTGCAGGCCTCTTCCGTGAGCCCGATGCTCGCCACCTCGGGGTGGCAGTAGGTGACCGACGGGACGTTGTCGTACCGGATGCGATGCGGCCGGTGCCCGGCGATGGTCTCCGCAACGACCACCCCCTCGCGGCTGCCCTTGTGGGCGAGCATGGGCGGGCCGGCGATATCGCCGATCGCGAACACGCCGTCGGCGGTGGTGCGCAGCGCGTCGTCCACCTGGACGAACCCGCGGTCGGTGAGCGTGACGCCCGCCGCGTCGAGGCCGATGTCCTCGACGTTGAGCCCGCGGCCCGCCGCCATGAGCACCTTCTCGACCGCGAGGGATTCGGTCTTGCCGTTCGCCTCGACCTCGAGCGTGACGCCGGTCTTGCCGCCCTTGGCGCCCTTCACCCTGGCGCCGGCCAGCACCCGGATCCCGCGCTTCTTGTAGACCCGTGCCAGCGCGGCGGACGACTCGGCATCCTCGAGCGGCAGGATGCGGGGCAGGACCTCGATCAGCGTGACCTCGCTGCCGAACGCGTCGAAGATGTCGGCGAACTCCATGCCGACCGCGCCCGCGCCGACGATGGCGAGGCTCGCGGGCGCCTGCTCGAGCATCAGGGCCTCATCCGTGGAGATCACGGTGGTCTTGTTGATCTCGAGGCCCACCTGCGGAAGTCCCTTGACGCGCGAGCCCGTGGCGAGGACCACCGCCTTGCCGGCCGTGTAGACGTCGTCGCCGACCTTGACCTTGCGCCCTTTCTGGAGGACGCCGGAGCCGCGGATCACGGTCACCTTGTGCTTCTTCATCAGGAACTCGACGCCCTTGGCGTTCTGCTCGCTGACCTGGCGGGACCGCTGCATGGCGACCTTGTAGTCGAGCTTCACCTCGCCGGTGGTGATGCCGAGCGCCGCGGCGTCGTGCTTGATGATGCTGGCGACCCGCGCCGAGTGGAGCAGGGCCTTGCTCGGGATGCACCCGATGTTGACGCACACGCCGCCCAGCTTGTCGCGCTCGACCACGGCGGTGGTGAGGCCGAGCTGGGCGCAGCGAATGGCGCACACGTACCCGGCGGGGCCGCCGCCGAGGATGATGACGTCGAACGTCTTGGACACGGTCTCCCCCGTCTCTGCTACCAGACGATGGCGAGGGGCTGCTCGAGCATCCGGCGCACCGTCTGCAGGAACCGGGCGCCCGTCGCCCCGTCAATGATGCGGTGATCGCAGCTCATGGTGACCCGCATGCGCCGCCGGATCGTGACCGTACCGTCGTGCGCCACGGGCGTCGGCGTGATGGCGCCGACGGCCAGAATGCCCGCCTCGGGCGGGTTGATCACGGCCGTGAACTCGGCGATGCCGAACATACCGAGGTTGGAGATCGAGAACGTGCTGCCCGTGTATTCCTCGGGCGCGAGCTTGCGCGCGCGCGCGCGCTCGGCGAGGCGGCCGGTCTCCTCCGCGATGGCCCGCAGCGACTTGCGGTCCGCGTGCCGGATCACCGGCGTGATCAACCCCTCGTCAATCGCCACCGCGACGCCGATGTGGACGTCGTGGAAGTACCGGATGGTGTCCCCCTGCCACCACGCGTTGCACGCGCGGTGCTGGCGCAGCGCCATGGCGACGACCTTGACCACGATGTCGTTGAACGAGATCCGGACGTCGCCCGCGGCGTTGAGGACGTCCCGCGCCTCCGCCGCGCGTTCCATGTCCACCTCGGCCGTGAGGAAGAAGTGCGGGATCGGTGCCAGCGACTGCGTGAGCCGGCGCGCGATGGTCTTGCGGACCTGGGAAAGGCGGACGTCTTCCCACCCTTCTGCCCCGCCGGCCGGGGCGGTGAGGGCGGCGGGCGCAGGGAGGGCGGCGTCTACGTCGCGCTTGACGATGCGCCCAGCGGGACCGGAGCCTTCCACGCGGCGGAGGTCCAGGCCCTTCTCTCCCGCCACCCGGCGGGCCAGGGGTGAGGCCTTGATCCTCGCGCCTTCCTCCCCGCCCGCGGCAGGACTGACCGCGGGGGCAGTGCGGGCAGCCGTGGCCGGGGCCTCGCTCGCCCGCCTCTGCCCGTCCTGCCCCACTACTGCCGCAATGTCGTCATCCGGCCCCGCAATGACGGCTACCAGATTCCCGACCTCGGTCGTCTCGCCGTCGCCGACCAGAATCTTGCGCAGGATACCGTCGCCGCGCGCGGGCAGTTCCATGATGGCCTTGTCGGTCTCCACCTCGGCCAGGACGTCACCGGTCTTCACAGCGTCGCCTTCCTTCTTGAGCCACTGCGCGAGGCGCCCTTCTTCCATGGTGGGTGAGAGGGCCTCCATCACGACCTTGGTGATCATGGGCGCCTCACCGGTCGAGGTAGGCGACGCGCCGCGCGGCCGCGATCACCTGGTCGGGAGTGGGCTTGGCGGCCCGCTCGAGCAGTTTGTTGTACGGCATGGGCACGTCCGCCTGCGTGACGCGCAGGATGGGCGCGTCGAGGTCGTCAAAGGCCTCGCGCTGGAGATCGTCCACGACCTGGGCGCCGATGCCGCAGAAGGGCCAGCCCTCCTCGACCACCACGCACCGGTTGGTGCGGTGCAGGCTCTCCCGCAGCGTCGGGACGTCGAGCGGACGCAGCGTGCGGAGGTCCACGACGTCGGCTTCGAGTCCATGGTCGCGCGCCAGGCGGTCCGCGGCCTTGAGGGCCACGGCCACGGTCTTGGAGTGACAGACGATCGTCACGTCCGAGCCCGACCGCTTCACGTCGGCGGCGCCGAGCGGGATCGTGTACTCCTCCTCCGGCACCTCGCCCTTCATGTTGTACAGCATCTCGCCTTCGAGGAACACGACCGGGTTGTCGTCCCGGATGGCCGACTTGAGCAGGCCCTTGGCGTCGTACGGGGTGGCCGGGGCCACCACCTTGAGGCCGGGCACGTGCGCGAACCAGGAATCGAAGGCCTGTGAGTGCTGGGCGCCGAGCTGAAGGGCCGCGCCGCCCGGGCCGCGGAACACGATGGGCACGGGCACCTGGCCGCCGGACATGTACAGCATCTTGGCGGCCGAGTTGACCACCTGGTCAATGGCGAGGAGCGCGAAGTTCCACGTCATGAACTCGATCACGGGACGCATGCCCACGATGGCGGCCCCCACCCCAATGCCCGCGAACCCCAGCTCGGCGATGGGCGTGTCCACGATCCGCTGCGGGCCGAACTCCTCGAGCAGGCCGCGGCTCACCTTGTACGCGCCCTGGTAGACCCCCACTTCCTCGCCCATGAGGAACACCGTCGGGTCGCGCCGCATCTCCTCGCGCAGGGCATGGTTGAGCGCGTCCCGGTACGTGATCGTGGGCATGGTCAGTCCCGGGTGACGTCGGTGAACAGCTCGGCCTCGTCCGGGTCCGGGCTCTCTTCGGCGAAGCGCACCGCGTCGTCCACTTCCGCCTCGATCTCCTCCCGCATGGCCGCGAGCCCGTCCGCGTCGAGGAGGTTCGCCTCCGTCAGGGCGTGTTCGAGCCGCTGGATGGGATCGAGGGCCTTCTGCTCCTCCAGCTCGTCCTTGGTGCGGTAGTGGCCGTGGATGGGGTCGGCCATCGAGTGGCCCATGTAGCGGTAGGTGCGGGCCTCGATGAGCGTGGGGAGCTTGTCCTCGCGGCCGCGCTGCACGGCGCGGGCCATCACCTCGTAGGCGGCGAGCACGTCCATCCCGTCCACGGTCTCCGAGGCCATGTCGTAGGAGCAGGCGCGGTGCGACACGTCGTACACGGCCGCGGCGCGCTCCAGCGCGGTCCCCATGCCGTAGCGGTTGTTCTCGCAAATGAAGACGGTCGGCAGCTCCCACAGGGCCGCCATGTTCAGCGTCTCGTGGAACGCGCCGATGTTCACGGCCGCCTCGCCGAAGTAGCACACGGCCACCTGGTCGGTGCCGCGCGTCTTGATGGCAAAGCCCGCCCCCGCCGCGATGGGGATGTGCGACCCGACGATCCCGTGCCCGCCCAGGAAGTTGCGTTCGGCGTCGAACAGGTGCATCGAGCCGCCCTTGCCGCGGGAGCAGCCGGTGGCCTTGCCGTACAGCTCGGCCATCACGGCGCGCGGCGCCGTCCCGCGCAGAATGGCGTGCGCGTGCTCCCGGTACGCCGCGAAGACGTAGTCGTCGGGCCGGAGCGCCGCGAGCGATCCCGTGGCCACGGCCTCCTGGCCGATGTACAGGTGGCAGAAGCCGCCGATCCGCCCCTGCGCGTATGCCTCGCCGGCCCGCTCCTCGAACCGGCGAACCAGGGCCATGCGGCGCAGCAGCCCGTGATAGAAATCGCTGCGCGTGGGGTCCAGGGCGCGCGCCTGGTCCTGCGCCGGGCTCAAGACGCGGCCTCGGCGTGCTGCACCTGCTCCCACGCGTGATAGGACGACCGGACCAGCGGTCCCGCCTCGACGTGCCGGTATCCCATGGCGCGGCCGAGGGACCGCAGCTCGGCGAACTCGGCCGGCGTGTAGAAGCGCGCCACCGGCAGGTGCCCGCCGGACGGGCGCAGATACTGGCCAAGGGTGAGGATGTCCACGCCCTGTTCGCGCAGGTCGCGCATCGCCACCAGCAGCTCATCCCACTCCTCGCCCAGGCCGCAGATGATGCCCGACTTGGTCAGCAGCTCGGGGGCGATCTCCCGGGCGCGCCGCAGCAGCCGCAGCGCCCGGGCGTACCGCCCGCCGGGCCGTGCGATGCGATACAGACGTTCGACCGTCTCGAGGTTGTGGTTCAGGATGTCCGGGCGCGCGTCCACGACGATCTGAAGGGCGGCATCCGAGCCCTTGAAGTCGGGAATGAGCAACTCGACCGATGTGTCGGGCAGGCGCCGCCGGATCTCCGTGACGCAGCCGGCAAACGCCTCGGCGCCGCCATTGGGCAGGTCGTCGCGGTCCACGCTGGTGATCACCACGTGGCGGAGCGCCATCCGCGTCACCGCCTCGGCGAGCCGCGCGGGTTCCCCGGCGTCGGCTGGCGCCGGCGTACCGTGCGCGACCGCGCAGTAGGCGCAGTTCCGCGTGCACACGTCGCCCAGGATCATGAAGGTGGCGGCCCGGTGCTCCCAGCATTCGCCGATGTTGGGGCAATGCGCTTCCTCGCAGACCGTGTTCAGCTTGAGGTCCCGCATCAGGCGTTTCACGTCGGCGTACGTGGCACCGCCCGGCGCCTTCACCTTGAGCCACGCGGGTTTGCGGGCAGGGGCGGGCGCGGGCGTGAGGACGGTGCCGGAGCGACCGGAGATCAGGGGAACGAGTTCCATAGACCGCTGAACTTAGTTGGCCTGCCAAGGGCAGGCCAGCCAACGGCTTGGAATTCAACCTTCTGGTTGAATGCGGCTCGCTAGAACCGCCAGAAGCGGGACGCGCGGACGGGGGTCAGGTCCATCTCGAGCTGATCCATGGGGTTTCCGCTCACTAGATGCGCAATGATCTCGCCGGTCACGGCGGCCAGCAGGACGCCGTTCCGCCCGTGCCCGGTTGCGTACCAGAGGTTGGGCCGGTCCGAGTCGGGACCGATGATGGGATAGCCGTCCGGCGTACAGGGGCGGAGGCCGGCCCAGGTGCGGCGGATCTCCGTGTGCGCGAGGGCCGGGTAGAGGCCCGCGGCGGTGGCCTCGAGGCGCGCGCGTCCGGCCTCGGTGGTGGACGCGTTGAAGCCCGCGAACTCCATGGTGGAGCCGACGAGTGCCTCGTCACCGCGTCGCAGGAGGTAGCCGCCGCGGCCGAAGACGATGGCCGGGGGATCGTCTGGCGGCCAGGCGTAGGCCAGCATCTGCCCGCGCACGGGCTCGACGGAGAGCGGTCGTGGCAACCCGCCGATCCGCCCGGACCAGGCGCCCGCCGCGATGACCACTGCCCCCGCGGGGCGGCGGCCCGAGCGGGTGCGCACGCCGCTCACGCGACCCTCCTCGGTCTCGACGCCGATCACCGGCTCGCCGCGGACGAGTCGCGCGCCGTGCCGGGCCGCGCTCACCAGCATGGCCTCGAGCGTGGCCAGCGGCTCCAGGGCCCCGTCCTCCGGGGCCAGCAGGGCTCCCCGCACGTGATCGGGCGCGAGCCACGGGCAGCGGTTCTGCAGCTCACCCGCGGACAGCCACTCGGAGTTCAGGCCCCGCTGGCGCTGCCACGCCACCGCGCCGCGTCCCTGGGTTTCTTCGGCTTCGGTGAACGCGAGGCGCAGCACGCCGTCGAGCCAGAGGCCCACGTCCACGCCGGTCTCCTCGCGGAGCACGGGGGCCAGCTCGCGGTACAGGTCCCGCCCGCGGACCGTGAGCCCGATGAGGGCGTCCTTCTCGTGCGCCTCGACGAGCGGCGCCAGCATTCCCGCCGACGCCTGCGTCGCGACGCCTGGTTCCGCCCCGCTGTCCACGATCTCGACGCGGTGGCCGGCCGCCGCCACGGCCCGGGCCACGGACGCCCCCACGATCCCGCCGCCGACCACCAGCACGTCCGGAGTGGTCATGCTCGTCCGCCTTGAGATGAAACCGTCGGATCCGTACGTTCGTACGATACTATGTCGGCCGCCGGGAAGCGCCAGAGCGCTTCCGCGCGCCAAAGGAGGGTGTCATGCGCACGTTGCTCGGATACGCCGTCATCGCCGTCGTCGCGTTCTTCGCGATCAAGGTAGTCCTGGGGCTGGTGGGCGTGGTGATCGGCCTGTTCTGGACCCTGCTGTGGCTGGCGGGCGCGGGGTTCCTGGTCTACCTGGTGCTCAAGGTCGTGAATCCCGTGGCCGCGGGGCGCGTGCACGACGCCATCACCGGCAAGCGTTCCAACGCCGACTGACTCCGCGGAGCGCCGGATGCGGCGCGCGGGGTGGTGGGTGGCCCCGCGCGCCCGCTGTGCTCAGGGGCTGTCGGCGGGATGGGGCGCGGGCACGAGGCCGATCTTCGTCAGCCGGAACGTGAGGGAGCCGAAGTAGAACCGGCTCTTGATCTGCACCACCAGCCGGCGGTCGTCGTTGCTGATCCACAGCTGGCCGTCGGCCTTTTCCCGGAAGATGCCACCGCCCTTGATGATGGGACGGACGATGAGACAGTCGAACCGTCCGGCCGGCACGTCCACCGTGTCCCTCCCGATCACCTCGAGCACGACCGGGTTCCGGTCCGGCTTGAAATAGCGGTCGAACTCGTAGCGCTCGCCTTCCACCAGCGGCACCGTGCGCACGAAATAGAAGAACGCGGCATCGTCGAGCGGCAGCGGCGAGGTAGGCATCGTGCTGTCCACGCCCTCCTGCCGATAGAATCCCGAGTCGGGATAGATGTCGTAGACGTTGCGGTATTTCTTCCGACCCTCCTCGTGGTCCTGCACGAACCGGCGCGAGGTGAAGTCGTCCAGGGCCACCCACGAGTCCCACACGTTGTACAGCTGGTAGAGGAAGCTCCCGCCGTCCACCACGAACCGGATGTGGAGGGCTTCGGCGCCGCGGAGCGTGTCGAGCCCGGCGACCTCGAGCGTCGCACCCCCGAGCGGGATGACGCCAAACCGGGCGTCGTACTGGAGGCGCTCGCCCACCCAGTTCCGCGGGGTGGGCGGCATCGCGTCCGTGGTCTGGGCGCGCGCGACGCCCGCCCAGATCATGGTGAGGAGCAGGAAGCGGCCGGCGGCGGTCACGACGCCCTCGACCGGGCGGGCGACGCGGGCGGCGCGGGCGCCTCGTCCGCCATCCGGGGTTCGGCGATCCTGGGGTGCAGGGTCCGTCCGAGCCGCCGCAGGCGCAGCGCCAGGGTCAGGGCGGCGGAGATCGAGAGCGCGGCGGGGTGCCTGCAGGGCAGCGGCACGCCGGCCGTCTGGCGCGCCGCGGCCGCGAGGCGCGCCACCAGCTCCGCGCGGGACGTGAGGCCGTCGGTGGCGAGGAACGGGCCCCCGTTCCGGTCCCGGACCGCTCCCCGCGCCGTCACGAGCCGCACCGCCAGGCATCCGGAGAGGAAGTCACGCACACCGGGAACGCGGGCGCCGGGGCGGAGCAGCCACGGCGTCAGCCGGCTGAGCAGGCGCCACGCGGGCGGCAGTCCCTCCACCGGGGTATCGGCGACGGCCAGGTCCGCCCCCGACTCGATGCGTCGGAGCAGCTCCGGAATCCCCTCGGGGGAAATGCGGAAATCCGCGGGAATCACGACCGCCGTGTCGCGCTTCAGCCGATCCGACCGGCGGACGGCCTCCGCCAGCAGCGCCGCGTACGCCGCCGCCGGGCCGGGCGCCTCGGGCCGGACGACCGTGAGCGGCAACGCGCGCTGGTAGCGCTCCAGCACCTCCGGCGTCTCGTCCGAGGAGCCGTCGTCGGTGACGAGCAACTGATATTCCCGTGTGCTCTGGCCGAACACCTGCCGGATCTTCCACAACAGCAGCCCGACCGTGGCGGCGTTGTTCTTCACGGGAACGCAGACGTAGATCATGGGCCTTTACGAAACGGGCGTCGAATGCCGATGGCAGAATGCCGCACACGTCGTACCCCGGATGGCGCGACCGGAGTTCCCCGGTTCCCCGGAATCACACAATCTCGCGGGGGCGTGGGTGCGGCGGCAACGGCTGGTGGGAGGGCATTCTGAGGGCCGCCCTCCCGGCTATCCGGTTCGCCAGACGGCGTCGGCCAGGGCGGCGCGGAGCTCGGTCAGGGTGAAGGGCTTGCGCAGGTAGGGGCGACCGAGCGATTCGAGGAAGGCCAGGGTGTCGCCGCGGACGGTGTCGCCGGTGCTGAACACCACCCGGTCGGCCGCCTCGGGCCGGAGGGCCTGGAGCCGCTCCAGCATCTCACGGCCGCCCAGTTCCGGCATGCGGAGATCCGAGATGATCACGTCGAACGGGGTGATGGTGGCGAGTTCCAGCGCTTCGCGACCGTTGTCGGCGAGCGTGACCTCGTGGCCCCAGGCTTCGAGCGTGGCCCGCATGTAGTGCTGGATGTGCGGTTCGTCGTCCACCACCAGCAGCCGCAGGCGCCGGTCCGGCGCGATGGCCACGGCAGCCGGGGCGGGCGGGTGGGGTTCGGCCGCCGGGAGTTCCACCTTGAAAACGGCGCCGCGGCGTCCCGTCGTGACGAGCGCGAGGCGACCGCCGTGCTCCTTCACGATCCCCTGACAGATGGACAGGCCGAGCCCGGTGCCTTCGCCGGCGGGCTTGGTCGTGAAGAACGGCTCGAAGATGCGCTGCGCGACCCCGGCGGGCACGCCCGGGCCGTCGTCTTCGACCGTCACGGCCACCCCCTCCAGCCAGGGCATGGCGCGGATCACGATCCGGCCCCCGACGCCGCTCCCTTCGATGGCCTGGGCGGCGTTGTTCACCAGGTTGACGAATACCTGCTGGAGCTGGGTGGCATCCACGTGCACCGGCGGCGTTCCCGGCGCCACGTCCACCTCGGTCTCGATCTTGGCCCCCATCAGCTGGTTGCGGAGGAGCTGGAGGGTGGCCGTCAGGATGTCGTTGATGGGGTGTGGCGCCCGGCGTCCCTCCTGCTTCCGCGCGAAGGACAGCAGGCCCTTCACGATGTTCGCGGCGCGCTCGGCCTCCTGGCGGATGGCGCGCAGCGGCTCGAGCAGCTCCTCCGGCGTGCCGCCGCCGGCCTCCACGAGGTAGTCGGAGAAGCCGACCACCGAGGCGAGCGGGTTGTTGAGATCGTGCGCGACGCCCGCGATCAGCTGGCCGATGGCCGACATCTTCTCCGACTGAAAGAGCTGCTCCTGGAGGCGGCGTCGCTCGGTCTGGTCGCTCACCACCAGTACCGCGGCGGCGGCCCCGGCGTCGGTGAGCGGCAGCGCCGTGACCAGGAAGAGGCGGGTCCCGGCCCGCAGTTCCGCCGTCTCCCCCGGCTTGTCGAGGACGCCCGCGAACGTGGCGGCCCAGGCCGGCGGCACGAGCGTCACCCAGGGCCGCCCGGCCACGGCGGTCACCGGGATGTCGGCGAGGGCGCAGAACGCGCGGTTGGCCCGCCGGATGGTGCCCGCGGCGTCCATCACGCAGATCCCGTCCGTGATGGCGTCCACGGTCTGCTCCCACTCCCGCTTGCCCTCCGAGAGCGCGGCCAGGAGCAGCGTGTTCTGGAGGGCCACGGCGGCCTGCGCGCCCACCGCCAGCGCCGTCCGCATGGCGTGCTGGCCGAGCACCCCTGAACGGTCGGCCACCAGGCTGATGGCCCCGATGAGCGTCCGTCCGGTCCGGACAGGGACGCCCACCCAGCCCACCGCCGGATCGGGAAGGTGCACGCCGCGCTCGGCCAGCCCCGGGACCGTCAGTGCCAGCGGGCCGGCCCGGCCCGCCAGCGCGAGCAGGTGCTCGTCCACGGGCGTGCCGGCGCCACGGCGCGCCACGATGCGCAGGGTGCTCGCGGGCCCGGTCACGCCGAAGGTCGCGCGGGTGGCCCCGGTCATGGCCTCGAGGCGTTCGAGACAGCGCGCGCCGATTTCCTCGGGGGTCCGGGCGTCGGCAATGACCTGGCCGAGTGCCGCGAGCGCCTCGACGGACGCAACGGCCGGCCGGCCGGAGGGGGCGGCGTCCGGGGGCGGCGGGCTGGTCACGGACGGAGCGGCCGGGCCCGGATTGCCGGCCTCACGGCGCGGGCGTCGGGGCGAACAGGGGACAGCGCTCGTCGCTGACGCGGCTCCAGGTGATCCGCATGGCGTAGAGCGGCAGCGTGCTCGTGGCACTCGCGATCGTGCCGATCTGCGGGTAGTCCGCCGGTCCGTCCGACTCGAAGATCAGCACGCCGCGCAGCACCTCGGTGGAGTCGTCCACCAGGACGAGGGCGAACCCCGGGTACTGGGGGAACCCCTCCCCTTCGAACCCGAGCGAGACGCCGCCCTCCGTACGGGCGACGAGCGCCCGCGTGGTTCCGCGCCCCACGACCCGGGCGGGCACGGTGCCGGCGAGATCGGCGGGCGCGGTGGAGATGACGGTGGCGCCACCCTGAAACTGGTCCAGGATCATCGAGCCGGCGGCCAGTACGGCAAACCCGCACCGGGCGCTGTTCTCCGGATTGCGGTCGCCCCCGCAGGCCAGCACGAGCGGGAGCAGTAGAATGGGGAAGCGTCTCATACCATGAATTTGGGCACCTGGCCCTCCCGCGGCCATAGGGCGTGCTTGACCGGGTTTTTCACGGCCTGTAGCCTTTCCAGGGGGGGAGGGGACTCTTCTGAGGGGATAGCCATGCCGACGTATAGCTACGACTGCGAGAAGTGCGGCAAACGGTTCGTGCGCGTCGAGTCGCTGGCGGCCCACGGGTCGCGGGCGCCCGCCTGTCCCAAGTGCGGGTCGAAGCGGGTGCGGCAGGTGTTCGGCGCGTTCTTCGCCAAGACGTCCAGGAAGAGCTGACGACGTGTTCGAGCGGCTGCGGGCTGCCGTGAACGCGGCCCTCGACGCGGCGACGCCGCCGCCCGACTGGCGCGATCTCCGCAACGAGCTGCACCGGGCCGCCGTGGAGGGCCGTGCCGCCCTGCTCCAGCTGCGCGACGCGCTCGCGAAGTCGGAGCGGGAGCTGGCGTCCGAGCGCCGCCAGCTCGAGGACGCCAGACGGCGCGGGACCCTGGCGGTGGACGTGGGCGACGCGGAGACGGTGGCGGTGGCCGAACGGTTCACCGCGCGGCATGGTGAGCGCGTGACCATGCTCGAGCAGAAGCTCTCCGCCCAGCAGGCGGAACTCGCGCTCACGCAGCGCGACGTGGACGAGGTGGTGCAGCGCCTGCGGGACCTGGAGCTGCGGGCGGGCGTGCCGGCCGACGGAAGCCGGGTGCAGCCGGCGCCGGAGGTGGACGACGGCGAGCTGGGCGCCGCGCTGGATCGGGCGGGCCGCGAGGCGGAGGCGGAGGCGCGCCTTCGCGAACTCAAGAACCGGATGGGCAGGTAAGCACATGGACATCAAGCCGGACCGCATGGTCTATCTGGGCTACGGCAAGTACTGGCGCTCCGACGCGATCGTCGGCCTCATGCCCATCGAGCAGGAGCGCGGCCCCGGCCGCCGCACCGAGGTCTACACGACGACCTTCGACGAGCCGATCGTGGCGTCGCGGTCCGAGCAGGCGATTCTGGCGGACATGGCCGTCGCCACGGACGACATGATGCGGCTGCACGAAGCGAATGAGATCCTGAGCGACGTGGCGGATGCGTTCGACGACATGTCCGACGTGTTGCGGCGCATGCTGGCCAACGAGGCCAAGTTCGACGTGGATCTGTGGCTCAGGCGGATCCGGCGCGTGCTGCGGGTTGACGCGCACGCCGAGGCGGACGCGGGGCAGAACGAGCTGTTCTAGGCGGGGCCTAGCCGCTGGGGGCGGGCTCGTCGGCGAAATGACAGGCGGCGCGCTGGTCGGGGCCCACGTCCCGGAGCGACGGTGCCTCCACCCGGCACCGGTCCGCGCGGCGCGGATCGGGGCAGCGGGGGTGGAAGGGACATCCCGGTGTCGCGTCGGCGGTCGGTGCGGGGTCGTCGCGCAGCACGAGCCGCGGCGGCGGCGCGTCGGGATCCGGCGTCGGCACCGCGGCCAGGAGCGCGCGCGTGTAGGGGTGCCGCGGGTCCGCGAACAGCCGCTCCGCCGTCGCCTCCTCCACGATCCGACCGAGGTACATGACCGCGACGTGGTCCGCCATCTGCCGGACCACCGCGAGGTCGTGCGCGACGAACAGGTACGTGAGCCCGCGCCGCGCCTGAAGGTCGCGCAGCAGGGCGAGCACCTGCGCCTGGACGGAAACGTCGAGCGCCGAGACCGGCTCGTCCAGCACGAGCAGCTCCGGACCGACGGCGAGGGCGCGCGCGATCCCGACGCGCTGGCGCTGGCCGCCCGACAGCTGGTGTGGGTAGGACCCGCGGTGGTTGGGGTCGAGCCCGACCTCCCGGAACAGCTCGGCCACACGCGCGTCGGCGTCGGCCCCGCGCGCGATGCCGTGAACCTCGAGCGGTTCGCGCACCGCCGTGCCGACGCGCATCCGCGGGTTCAGCGAGCCATGGGGGTCCTGGAAGACGATCTGGACGCGCCCGCGGAAGCGGCGCAGCGCCGCACCCCGCAGCCCCCCGATGTCTTCGCCCGCATACAGGATCCGGCCGCCATCCGGATCCTCGAGCCTGACCACGCATCGGGCGACGGTGCTCTTGCCGGCGCCGCTCTCTCCCACGAGGGCCAGCGTGGCGCCGCGCGGGATGGCCAGCGACACGTCGGCGACCGCCGCCAGCGTGGCGGGCGGCCGGAGCGGTCCGCGGGACTGGCGGTACGCCTTGGCCAGATGCTCGATCACGAGCAGGGGCGGCGCCGTCACGCGGTCCCCCCGCGTGGTTCCGTGACCAGCCAGCAGCGGGCCGTATGGTCTGGCGCCGTTGCGGCCAGCGTGGGCTCGGAGTTGCAGCGGTCCCACGCGTGCGCGCAGCGCGGCCGAAACCGGCAACCCTCGGGCCACGCGGTGGCCGATGGGACGGCGCCCGGGATGGCGGGGGTGGGCCGGGTAGGGCCGTCCAATCGCGGCGCGGCCTGGAGCAGGCCCCGCGTGTAGGGATGTGCCGGGTGGGCAAAGAGCGCGGCGCGCGGCGCCACCTCCACGATGCGCCCCGCGTACATCACCGCCACGCGGTCGGCCACGGCGGCGGCAATGCCGAGGTTGTGCGTGATCAGCAGCATGGCCATCCCGAGCCGGCCGGTGAGGTCCGCGAGGAGCGCCAGGATTTGGGCCTGCGTCGTGACGTCGAGCGCCGTGGTCGGTTCGTCGGCAATCAGCAGCCGCGGCCGCGCGGCCAGCGCCATGGCCAGGTAGGCGCGCTGCTGCATCCCGCCGCTCAGCTCGTGCGGATAGCGCGCGACCATCCGGTCCGGATCGCGCAGCCCCACGGTGGCCAGCAGCTCGCGGGCGCGGGCCCGCGCGGTGGCGCGATCCACGGCGTCGTGCGCCTGAATGGTCTCGACGAGGTGCGCGCCGATGGTGAGGACCGGGTTGAGGCTCGCGCCGGGTTCCTGGAACACCATGCCGACGGCGCCGCCACGGAGCCGCCGCAGCTCCTCGCGGCCGAGCGCCAGCACGTCGCGGCCGTCGAACCGGATCCGGCTCTCCGGGCCCAGTGTCGCGGACTCGGGGAGCAGACGGAGCACCGACAGGGCGGTGACGGTCTTGCCACAGCCGGACTCGCCGACGAGGGCGACCGTTTCCCCCGGGGCGATGGCGAGCGACACGTCCTCCACGGCCCGCGCCGGGCCCGCGCGCGTGGGGAACGTGACCGACAAGTGCTCCAGCTCGAGGAGGGATGTCATGGCGCGCGCGGGTCGAGCCGCTCCCGCAGCCCGTCGCCCACCAGGGTGAACGCCAGCACGGTGGCCACCAGCGCGAGCCCGGCGCTGCCGGCCACCCACGGGGCCGCCCGGAGCACGGGCTGCCCGTCGGCGATGATGCTGCCCCAGGACGGCAGCGGCTGCGGGACGCCCAGCCCGAGATACGACAATCCCGCCTCCAGCAGCACGACCTGCCCGATGCCCATCGTGGCGACGACGATCACGGGCCCGGCGATGGTGGGGAGCAGGTGCCGCGTGATGATACGGACGGGAGGAACGCCGATGGCGCGCGCCGCGGCCACCCACGGGCGGGCCCGGGCCGCGCGGACCTCCGCCCGCACCAGCCGGCTCATGCCAAACCAGCCGGTGCCGCCCAGGATGAGGACGATGGCCGGCACCGTGACGTGCTCCCAGAGCGCGAGCGGGACGAGCACCGTGAACAGGCGCGGCACCGCGAGCGCCGCGTCCACGAGTCGCATCAGCACCACGTCCACGACCCCTCCCGCCCAGCCGCTCACGACGCCCACCGTGACGCCCACGCCCACGGCCACGAGCACCGCCAGCACGGCAATGCCGAGCGACACGCGGGCGCCGTGCAGGACGCGGCTCAGGAGGTCCCGGCTGTACGGGTCGGTCCCGAGCGGATGCGGGAGCGACGGCGCGGCACTGCGGAGCGCGTCCAGGTCGAGCTGGAGGTGCGGCGGATGCGGCGCGAGCACGGGCGCCAGCAGGGCCAGCAGGCACAGCCCGCCGACCAGTCCGATCCCGACGTGGAGCCGCGTCACCGGACGGTCCGGAGCCGCGGATCGGCCATACGCGCCGCGAGGTCCGCGAGGAGGTTCCCCGCCACCACCATGGCGGCCGCGAGGATCGCGGCGGCCGTGACCACCGGATAGTCGCGCCGCCCGATGGCTTCGGCCGCGAGCCGTCCCATGCCCGGCCAGCCGAAGACCGACTCCACCAGCACCGAGCCCGACAGCAGGACCGGGAACGCGAGCCCCGCGAGCGTGATGGTGGGCGTGAGCGCGTTCCGCAGCGCGTGACGGAGGAGCACCGCGCGCTCGGCGATGCCCCGTGCGCGGGCGGCGCGCACGAAGTCCTGCCCGATCACGTCGAGCAGCGCCGATCGCTGATGCCGCGCCGTGTACGCCGCCGCGACCAGGCCGAGCGTGAGGGCCGGCAGCACGAGGTGATGGATCCGGTCGAGGAGGCGGCCGGCAGCGGAGAGGCCGGCGTGACGGATGGGATCCACCGATCCGCCCAGCGGGAACCAGCCCAGCGTCTCGCCGAACACGCCCAGCAGGAGCAGGCCCAGGACGAACACCGGGGTCGAATAAAGCGTGATCGTGACGACCGAGAGCAGGCGATCGGTGCGGGTGCCCGCGCGGCGGCCCTGGGCCACGCCGATGCCGATGCCCGCCAGGAAATCCACGAGCAGGGCGGCGGCCGCGAGCAGCAGGGTCTGCGGCACCGCGCCGGCCAGCGCGGCGGTGACGGGGCGGTGCTGCGTGATCGAGATGCCGAGGTCGCCCTGGACCAGCCGGGCCAGGTAGCGGACGTACTGCTCGCCGACCGGCCGGTCGAGGCCGAAGTCGCGGCGCAGCTCGCGCAGCACGTCGGGGGCCACCTGCGGCGCGTCGCTGAGCACGGTCAGCGGATCGCCCGGCGCCGCGTGGAGCAGCACGAAGACGAGCGTGGCGACGCCGAGGACGACGAGGACGCCCTGCAGCAGACGGCCGACGACGAAGCGGATCAGGTCGGTGTCCATGCCCTCCCGCGGGCGTTCAGCGGCGCCAGGTCCAGTCGGGGTCGGCGAACCGGGTTCCCGGGAGGATGGCCGGCGGCGCGGCGGCGGTCCACGTGCCGGGCCACGCCCGGCGTGCGGCGGCGACGATGGCCTCCGTCACCTCGGCAAATGTTACGTCCCGGCCGAGCACTTCGCCAAGCGAGGTGGCGTGGGTGACGGGGGCGACGCCCCGGGTGACCTGCGCCACCACGTCCTGGCCGTCCTCGAGCAGGATCGAGCCGTGCTGGAGGAACGCGCCCCGCTCGCGCGCCTGAGCGCTGCCGACGAGCTTGCGGCCCCCGACCGTGACCTCGCCGCCGGCGGGACTCGCGAAGCAGGCGCCCGCCCCGGGGCCCGGCGCGAGGGCGGCCGGCGCGAGGGCGGCCGGCACGCCCAGCGTCCGCAACCCGTCGGCCAGGACGGCGTGGATGGCCCGGTAGGTCTCGGGCAGCGAGCCGAACAGCGAGGCCGGCCCCGCCACCGCGTAGGTGACTTCCGCGTCGTGCCAGACGGCGCGACCGCCGGTGGGCCGTCGCACCGTGGCCAGCCGGCGGGCCGTGATGGCGGCCGCGTCGTACCGGCTGCGCGCCGGCTCGTTCCGCCCGAACGACAGGCAGGGCGGGAACCAGCGGTAGCACCGCAGGACGGCGACCCCCTCCCGCGCCGCCTGGAGGAGCGCGTCGTCCACGGCCATGTTTTCGGGGCCGGGGCGGGGGGCGGAGTCGAGGAGGAGGTGCCAGTGCATCCCGCCGCTGCCGCTCTAGGTGGCTCCCGCGTACATCTCGATCGGCGGACACACGCAGATCAGGTTGCGGTCGCCGTAGGCCGCGTCAATCCGGGCGACCGTGGGCCAGACCTTGTGGGCCCGCGTGGCGGGGGTCGGGAACCCGGCGCGCTCGCGGCCGTAGGGCCGGTCCCAGGCGTCGGCCGCGACGACGTGCAGCGGGTGCGGCGCGCGCTTGAGCAGGTTGTTCTCCCGGTCGGCCCGACCCTGCTCGATCTCCCGGATTTCCTCGCGGATGGCGATCAGCGCGTCGCAGAACCGGTCGAGTTCTTCCTTCGACTCGCTCTCCGTCGGCTCCACCATGAGCGTGCCGGCCACCGGGAACGACAGCGTCGGCGGGTGAAACCCGTAGTCAATCAGCCGCTTGGCGATGTCCTCGGCCTCGATGCCCGCGGAGTGCTTGAGCGGGCGCGTATCCACGATGCCCTCGTGCGCCACGAGGCCGTGCGCGCCGGCATACAGGACCGGATAGTGCCCTTCGAGGCGCTTCATCACGTAGTTCGCGTTGAGGATCGCGATCTTCGTGGCCTCGGCGAGGCCGTCGGCGCCCATCATGGCGATGTACGCCCACGAGATCGGCAGGATCGAGGCGCTGCCCCAGGGCGCGGCCGAGACGGTCCCGCACGACTGGCCCCGCGCGAGCGGCACGACCGGGTGGTCGGGCAGGAACGGCGCCAGATGCCCGGCCACGCAGATGGGGCCCATGCCCGGGCCGCCGCCGCCGTGCGGGATGCAGAACGTCTTGTGCAGGTTGAGGTGGCACACGTCGGCGCCGATCGCGCCGGGACTCGTGAGCCCCACCTGCGCGTTCATGTTGGCCCCGTCCATGTACACCTGGCCGCCGTAGCGGTGAATCTGCCCGCAGATGTCCTGGATGGCCTCCTCGAACACGCCGTGCGTGGACGGATAGGTCACCATCAGGGCGCCGAGCGTGTCGGCGTGGGCCCTGGCCTTGGCGCCGAGGTCAACCACGTCAATGTTCCCGTGGCCGTCGGTCTTCACGACCACGACGGTCATGCCCGCCATCACCGCGCTGGCCGGGTTGGTGCCGTGCGCCGACTGCGGGATGAGGCAGGTGGTGCGGTGCTCCTCGCCGCGCGCGCGGTGGTACGCGCGGATCACCAGCAGCCCCGTGTATTCGCCCTGCGCGCCCGCGTTGGGCTGGAGGGAGACGGCGGGCAGCCCGGTGATCCGGGCCAGCCACTCCTCGAGTGTCCGGAACAGTTCGGCGTAGCCCTGCGCCTGCTCGCGCGGCGCGAAGGGATGGAGGCCGGCGAACTCGCGCCACGTGATGGGGATCATCTCGGTCGTGGCGTTGAGCTTCATGGTGCACGAGCCGAGTGGGATCATCGCGGACGTGAGCGACAGGTCGCGATCCTCGAGCCGCTTGAGGTAGCGCAGCATCTCGGTCTCGGCGCGGTACCGGTGGAACACCGGATGCTCGAGGAACCCGGTGGCGCGGCGGAGCGCGGCGGGCACGGCGCCGGCGGGCGGGTCGTCGAGCGCGTCGAGGGGGACGCGCGCGGAGGCGCCGGCCGCGAGCACCTCGACCAGGTCCGCGAGGTCCGCCGCGGACGTGGTCTCGTCGAGGGTCACGCCCAGCCGGGTGTCGGAGAGGCGGCGCAGGTTGAGACGCCGCTGCCGGGCCGCGGACTCGATGGCGGGCCGCGCCGGGCCCACGTCCACGGCCAGCGTGTCGAAATACGTCGCATGCGCCAGCCGGAAGCCCAGGCGTCCGACGGCGTCGGCCAGGCGGCCCGTGAGGGTGTGGACGCGCCGCGCGATGCGTCGCAGCCCGTCGGGGCCGTGGTAGACGGCGTACATGCCGGCGATGACGGCGAGCAGCACCTGCGCCGTGCAGATGTTGCTGGTGGCCTTTTCGCGCCGGATGTGCTGCTCCCGCGTCTGGAGCGCCATGCGGAGCGCCATCCGGCCGTCCGCGTCGCGCGAGACGCCGATGATGCGGCCCGGCAGGTAGCGCCGGTAGTCGTCCCGGGTCGCGAAGAACGCGGCGTGCGGCCCGCCGTAGCCCATGGGCACGCCGAACCGCTGCGAATTGCCGACCGCGATGTCCGCGCCCCACTCGCCGGGCGGGGTGAGCAGCGCGCAGGCCAGCAGATCGGTGGCGGCCGTGACGAGCGCGCCCGCGGCGTGCGCCTTCGTGCAGAGGTCGCGGAAGTCGCGCACCTCGCCGTCCGTGGCCGGGTATTGGACGAGCGCGCCCACCGCGTCCCCGTCGAACGCGAACGTCGCGGGGTCGCCGACGCGGATCTCGATGCCGCGCCACCGGCCGCGCGTCGCGACGACGGCAATGGTCTGCGGGTGGCAGCGGTGATCCACCAGGAACACCGGCCGCTCGCCGTGCTTCACCACGGCCAGCGTGAGCGTCAGGGCCTCGGCGGCGGCGGTGCCTTCGTCGAGCAGCGACGCGTTGGCCACCGGCAGGCTGGTGAGGTCGCCCACCATGGTCTGGAAGGTGAGCAGCGCCTCGAGGCGGCCCTGCGCGATCTCGGGCTGATACGGCGTGTACGCCGTGTACCAGCCGGGATTCTCCAGCACGTTCCGCAGGATCACGGGCGGCGTGATGCAGTCGGCGTAGCCCATGCCGAGGTACGAACGGAACGCCTGGTTCTGCGAGGCGATGCGCCGCAGCGCGTCGAGCGCGTCGCGCTCGCACTGGGCGGGCGGCAGCGGGAGCGGGGTGCCGAGCCGGATCCCCGCCGGAATGGTGGCGGCCATCAACTCGTCGAGCGTGGCGTAGCCCAGCGTCGCGAGCATGGCGACCACGTCCTCCGGCCGGGGGCCGTTGTGGCGCGACACGAACGCGTCGAACGATGTGGTATCCTGCGTCATGGGGTCCTCTCGTAGAAACGCCCCGGGGGCAGGCCCCGAGGCGTCGCGTCGGCAGTGTAGAGGGCGCGAGCGCCCCGGAGCCCTACTCGCCGATGTGCTGCTGGTAGTCCGAAGCCGGCAGCAGGGTGTCCAGATCGGCGCGACTGCGGATGCGCAGCTTGATCATCCAGCCGTCGCCATAGGGGTCCTTGTTCACGAGGCTGGGATCGGCCTCCAGCGCCTCGTTGATCTCGGTGACTTCGCCCGGCAGCGGGCAGAACAGCTCCGAGACGGCCTTCACGGCCTCGATGGTCCCGAACACGTCCATGCGACCGAACTTGGCGCCCACCTCGGGCAGATCCACGTACACGACGTCGCCCAGTTCGCCCTGTGCGTAGTCGGTGATCCCGACCTGCACGACCTCGGCGTCGTCGGTGAGTTTCACGTATTCGTGTTCTTCGGTGTAATGCAGATCGGTGGGAATCTTGGACATGCACACACTCCGGCTGCTAAGGAAGGTTCGACAGCCGCGGGTAGGTTACGCGGGTGGTTCTGCCAAGTCAAGCAGCCGTTGCCAGGCCTCCGCGGCGGCCGTGCGCAGCGCTTCCGGCGACCCCGCATTGTCAATCACGACGTGGCTGCGCGCGCGTTTCGGGCCGCTCGGCAGCTGGGCGGCCATCAGCCGGTCGGCCTCGTCCGGTAGGAGGCCGCGCCCGCGGATCAGCCGTTCGCGGCGGACGTCGTCCGGCGCGTCCACCAGCACGATCACGTCGAAGGCCGCCGGGTCCAGCGCCTCGAACAGCAGCGGGATGTCGTTCACGACCATCCGCTCGCCGCGCGCCGCCGCCTCCGCCAGGAGGGCCGTCCGCCGGTCCTGCACGGCGGGATGCACGATGGCGTTCAGGTCGGCGCGCGCGCCGGCGTCGGCGAACACGATGCGGCGCAGCGCCGCGCGGTCCAGCGTGCCGTCGTCGCGGATCACGGCCGGGCCGAAGCGTTCCCGGATCCGCGCGAGGACGGGGCTGCCGGGCGCCTGCACCTCGCGGACCAGCGCGTCGGCGTCAATCACCGTGCCGCCCCACGCGCGCCACCACCCGGCCACGGTGGTCTTGCCGGCGGCGACGTTCCCGGTCAGCGCAACGGAGAGCATTGGCGACTCACCAGAGCCGGCCCTGATCGGCGTCGGCGCGCGGCACCTCGTGGCAGTGCCGGCAGCGGGCCTCGTACGACTCGCTGCCACCGACCAGAATGGTCGGCGATTCGTACACGGCGGGCCGGCCGTTCACGAGGCGCTGGTTGCGGCAGGCCGGCTCGCCGCACACGACGCAGATCGCGTGCAGCTTGTCCACCACTTCCGCGACGGCCATGAGCTGGGGCATGGCGCCGAACGGCTCGCCCCGGAAGTCGGTGTCGGTGCCGGCGAGAATCACACGAACGCCGCGGGCGGCCAGCGCGGTGGCCACCTCCACGACCCCCTCGTCCAGGAACTGGGCCTCGTCAATGGCCACCACCTCGGCATCCGGCCGGACCCGGCTCATGATCTCGCCCGCCGCGTCCACCGGCACGGCGTCGGCCATGACGCCGTCGTGGGTCGCGATCCGGTGCACGCCGGCGTAGCGGTCGTCCAGATGGGACTTGAACACCTGCACGCGCTTGCGGGCGATCACCGCCCGGCGGACGCGGCGCAGCAGCTCCTCGCTCTTGCCGCTGAACATCACGCCGCTGATGACTTCGATCCATCCGGGGTGGGAGCTGTGGTGGGTGCGCGTCATCGGTCGGGGTCGGGAGCGCCCTACGTTACCCGCGCGGCCGGACCGGCACAAGCGGGTTGGCGGTTCGGCGCCGCCGGGAGATATTGCCAGCACACTGCACGGGAGGTGCTCATGAACAAGGGACAGCTGATTGACGAGGTGGCGCGGCACACCGACCTGGCCAAGCCGGACGCGACGCGCGTCGTGGAGGCGCTGTTCGGGCCGGAGGGCATCATTGCGCGCGAGCTGCGCTCGGGCGAAAAAGTCCAGGTGACGGGGTTCGGGACGTTCCTGGCCCGGCGGCGCGCGGCGCGGCAGGGACGGGATCCGCGGACGGGCGATCCGGTGGCCATCGCGGCCGCGGTGGTGCCGGCCTTCAAGCCGGGCCAGCAGCTCCGCGACGCCCTCAACACGGGCCGCTGATCAGCGGCGCTCCGGCCGCGCGCTGACGCGCTTGCCCCTGAGGCTGACGCCGGTGAGTCCGCGCTGGGCCCGCTCGGCTTCGTCGGCGCGGATCTCGATGAGGGTGAAGCCGTCCCGCAGGTCGATCTTCCCGATCGCGTTGCGGGGCAGGCCGGCTTCGTTCACCAGCGCGCCGACGAGATCGCCGGCGCGCACGCCGTCGCGCCGGCCGGCCGTGACGACGAGGCGGGCCCATCCGGCCGTCTCGGGCGCGGGCGCGGGCGCGGCCGGCGTCGCGATCAGGGCCAGCGCGGCCGCGGCGACGAGCGTGGGGTCGTACTCGTCGAACAGGGCCCCGAGCGTGTGCAGCTCCCCGTCGAGGCGCCCTTCGGCCAATCGCTCGCGCAGACGCCGCCGTACGCCCGCCGCGCGGTCCAGCGCCACGTCCGCCGCCGCCACCACCCGCAGCGTCCGCGCCGTCGCCGACAGCCGCTCCAGGTAGCCCACCTGTGACGCGCGCACCAGGACCACGACGTCCCGCGCGGCCGCGCTCAGCGCCGCGAGCGCGTCGGCGGACGGCAGGTCGCCGGCCACGATCAGCGGCACGGCTTCGTCGGGGATGACGTGCACCACCCGAACGGCGGGATCGCGCGCCACGGCCGTCCAGCGGGAACCACGCGCGGCCAGGGGCTCCCACACGACCGCGGTGGCGGGGTTGAGGACGTCCAGCGCGGCGCGCGTCACCTGGGCCCGCCGGTCGCCGTCCGTTCCGATCCAGCGCAGCGGCACGGCCGGTGCCCCCTCGGGAAGCCGCGCCGCGGCCACCACGGGCGCGCGATGCGCGATCCGCGCCAGCAGATCGGCCATGTCGGGCGGCCGCTCGTCGGCGGTCGCGATCAGGCGCTGCGCGTCCGGCGTCTCCGCCAGGATGGCGTCGAGGGCCTCGCCCTGGCCGAGTGCGTGCATGCCCTCCGGCCAGGCGATCACCAGCGTGCGCACCTGGGAGAGCCGCAGCACGGACTGCCGGGCAAGCGCCAGGGCGTCCGGGGGCGTGAGGACGAGGGTGCGAATGCTGCCCGCCGCGAGGAAGCGGGCGGTCCGGGCCAGGCCCGTGAGGCCGTGCACCGGACGGAGGGCGTCGAGGCTGTCGAGCGCGCCGGCCACGTCGCCGACGTCCGCCGGCTCGGGGACCAGCACCACCGTGCCCAGGCCCGCCTCCGCGGCGGGCGCCACGCGCTCGCCCAGCGGGACCAGCGCCCATCCGGCGGGCGGGCACACGTAGATCAGCGGTTTGCCGGCGTCGAGCGCGGCGCGATGCGCGGCGTCGAAGGTCGGCGCGAATTCCCAGGACACGACAGCCTCGGTTGTCAAAGAAACAGTGCTGCGGATCGTACCGCCGGGAGGGACGGGGCGCAACCGGTGGTGCAGGGTGCAGCGGGTAGCGTGTAGCGTGTAGCGTGGGGTGGTTGCGGGGGTGGGGTGGGGAGGCAGGGTCAACCAGCGGTCGTGGACGGGCGACAGGAGTGGTGTCATGCGAGATGGGTGGATGGTGGTGCTGGCGGTACTGGCGGTGGGCGACGGGGTGGAGGCGCAGGAGACGGCGCGGCGCAGCGCGCGGGAGCTGGGGGTGGTGGTGGGGATCCTGCCGCCGGGGCCGCGCAATGCCATCACGGATGTCGCGGGGGTGCGGGTGGGTCACACGACCATCGCGGATGGGGCCTCCCTCAATACGGGCGTCACGGCCATCCTGCCGCACGGCGGCAACGTGTTCCGCGAGAAGGTGCCCGGCGCCGTGGTGCTCGGGAACGCGTTCGGCAAGCTCATGGGCAGCACCCAGGTGCGGGAACTGGGCGAAATCGAGTCGCCAATTCTGCTGACGTGCACGCTGTGCGTCCCGCGGGTCGCCGACGCGGCCCTCACGTACGTGCTCGGCCTCCCCGGCAACGAGACCGTGCGGTCGGTGAACGTGGTGGTGGGCGAGACCAACGACGGCTCGCTCAACGACATCCGGCGCCGCGCGGTGACCGAGCGCGACGTGCTCGACGCCATCACGCGCGCGGACACCGGGCCGGTGGCGCAGGGGAGCGTGGGCGCGGGCCGCGGCACCGTGGCGTTCGGCTGGAAAGGCGGCATCGGGAGCGCCAGCCGGCGCCTGCCGCCCGCGCTGGGCGGCTGGACGGTGGGCGTGCTGGTCCAGACCAACTTCGGTGGCGTGCTCACGATCAACGGCGCGCCGGTGGGGCGGGAGCTGGGGCGGTACTATCTGCGGGAACAGATTGACGGGCGCGACGGGAGCGACGGGAGCGACGGGGGGAACGAGGCGGACGGCTCCATCATGATCGTCGTGGCCACGGATGCGCCGCTGGACGCGCGAAACCTCGAACGGCTGGGGCGGCGGGCGCTGGCGGGGCTCGCGCGCACCGGGTCGGCCATGACCAACGGATCGGGCGACTACGTGATTGCCTTCTCCACGGTGCCGGTGGCCGAGCTGGGCCGGCGGGGGCCGCTCGGGAACGACGCGATGAGTCCGCTGTTCCTGGCCACAATCGAGGCCACCGAGGAGGCGATATATAATTCGCTGTTGCTCGCGACTTCGGTGCGGGGCGCCGCCGGTACGGTGGAGGCGCTGCCGCTCGACGAGACCCTCGCCGTGCTGCGCCGTTACGGAGCCGTCCGCCCATGAGACTGTCGAAGAACATCGAGCACCTCAGACCGTCCGAGACGCTGACCATCAACCAGATGGCGCAGCACCGGCGGGCGGCGGGCGAGGACGTCGTGGACCTCTCAGCCGGCGAGCCGGATTTCGACACGCCGCGCATCGCGGCCGAGGCCGGCATCCGCGCCATCCAGCAGGGCAAGACGCACTACCCGCCCAATCAGGGGTTGCTGGACCTGCGCGCCGCCATCGCGCGGCACTTCTCGCTCCTGTCGGGCGGCCGGCCCGTGAACGCGGATCATCTGGTGATCTCGACCGGCGCCAAGCAGTCGCTCTTCAACGCGTGCTTCGTGCTGTTCGGCGCCGGAGACAAGGTCCTCGTCCCCGCGCCCTATTGGGTCTCCTACCCACAGATGATCCGGTTCGCGCGCGCCGAGCCGGTGATCGTGGCGGGCGCGCCCGAGTGGAGCATGAAGGTGAGCGTGGAGGACCTGGAGCGGGAGCGGGACACGCTCACGCGCGGCCTCCTGTTCTCGTCGCCCTGCAACCCCACCGGGGCCGTGTACACACGGGCCGAGCTCAAGGCCATCGTCGAGTGGGCGCACAAGCACGAGGTGTGGGTCATCGCGGACGAGATCTACCGTCGCATCCACTACGGGCCGGGCCCGGCGCCCTCCGTGCTGGACCTGCCGGACGAGCTGCTGGAGCGCGTGGTGATGGTGTCCGGGGTCAGCAAGACGTACGCGATGACGGGCTGGCGGATCGGCCTGGCCCTGGCGCCCGGCCCGGTGGCCAAGGCCATGGCGGGCGTGCAGGGGCACATGACCAGCGGGGCCTCGCAGCCGTCGCAGTGGGCGGCCGTGGCCGCCTTTGGCGACGACCGCATCGAGCAGGACGTGGACCGGATGGTCGAGGCGTTCCGCGCGCGGCGCGATCTCGTGGAGGCGTACTTCCGGCGGGAGATGCCGGGCGTCGAGTTCGTGGATCCGGTGGGCGCCTTCTACTTCTTCTTCCGGGTGGATCATCTGTTCGGCGCGGGGCTCGGCTCCGCGGCGGACTTCTGCGAGCGGCTGATGAACAAGGAGGGCGTGGCCCTCGTCCCCGGCGACGCGTTCGGCGACCCACGGTGGGTGCGACTGAGCTACGCGGCGTCGGAGGAGGACCTCGTCCGGGCGCTCGAGCGGCTCGCGCGGTTCATGCGGGTGTGCTGACATGATCCGGGCCACCACCGCCGCCGCGCCGGCGCCGCTTCCGGCGTTCCCGTTCCGCTGGGACGCCGAGACGGAGATCCTGTCCGGGCGCCAGGACCTGTCTGACGCGCCGGCCGGCTTCACCGGCTCGTGGGAGATCGAAAGTCCCACCGGTGCCGTAGTCGTCCTCGAGACGACAGGCGGCGTGCCCGGCGGTATCGAGGTGGTCGCCTGGCCGGACGTGGAGCGCGCCGCGCTGACCGTGCCGCACGCGGCGGCGCCCGGACGGGTGATCCTCGAGGCGCTGATCCGGCTCAAGTTCGGCACCCCGCCCGCCCGCTCGGTCCGCATCGCCGAGAACGTGATCGTGGACCTCGACGCGGCCGGATGCCTGGGGGGGCTCTGGCTCGACGCGCTCCCTCCCTTCGAGCAGGGGGAATGACCGCCGACGCCGACCGCCTCGCCGCGTACCTTGCCGGGCTGTTCGCGCGCGAGGACCCCGCGCTTGCGGCCGTCCGAGCGGGTCACACGCAGGCGGCCCTGCCTACGATCCACGTGTCGCCGGAAGAGGGTGCCATCCTCCGGATGCTGATCCGGCTGGTGGGCGCGCGGCGGGTGCTCGAGGTCGGGACGCTGAGCGGCTACAGCGGGATCTGGATGGCGCGCGCGCTGCCGCCCGGCGGGCGCCTCGTGACGATCGAGGGCGACGAGCGGCACGCCGCCCACGCGCGGGAGGCGTTCGACCGCGCCGGGGTGGCCGACCGCGTGGAGCTGATCTGCGGCGCCGCCCTCGATACCATGGCGACGCTCGAGGGCCCGTTCGACGCGATCTTCCTGGACGCGGACAAGGCGCCGCTCCCCGACTACCTCGAAGCCTCGCTGCGCCTGCTCCGGGTGGGCGGTCTGCTCCTCTGCGACAACACGTTCATGGACGGACGGATCGCGGATCCGGAGGCCGAGGGCTCGGACCTCCGCGGGATGCGCGAGTTCAATCGCCTGGTGGCGGAGGACCCGCGGTTCGTGACCGCCGTGATCCCGGTCCGGGACGGACTGCTGGCGGCCGTGCGGGTGGGCGCCTGACAGTCCGCGCCCGGCTGCGCGCGGCGCTGGCCGCCGCGGGCGGGACGGTGGCCCGCGGCACCGCCTTCCAGGGAGCGCCCCAGCCCGTGCAGCGGCCATTCGCCACGGCCCGCGTAGTGGAGGGCGCCCGGGTGCGGGCCGTGCCCGTGGGGCCGGCCGAAGCCGCGCCGGACGGCATCGGGTTCGCCGACGGCATCCAGCGCTGGGGGATCGAAGGGCACTTCGGGCTCGTGCCCGTGGCGCGGGGCCAGATCGCGGCGGGCGTGCTCGTGCGGGCCGGCGGCGCCCTGCGGGCCGCGATCCGGCTGGACGAGGAGTTCCTCGTCGTGCCGGCGGACCGGCTGGGCGTGCGGGAACGGGCGGCGATTTCGGGTGTGGGACTCCCGGTGTACGATGCCGTCGGCGAGTCCCGACCGCACCCCTATCTCGACCGCTGGGCCGTGGCCCAGGTGGTGGAGCGCCGTCGCGAGGCGCTCGAGCGGGAGGCATGCCGCGCCTTCCTGGACGCCCGACCCGAGGTCATGCTGGTCGTGGACGGCGGCCTTGCCGGGTTGCGGGACGTGCCCGGGGCCGCGCGGGCCATCGGCATCGCCAAGCGGCACGAGACCCAGTTCCTGGACGGCCCGGACCTCGAGGTGGCCCTCACGGCGCCGGCAGGGAGCCGATCGAGCGTCTTCGCCCGAGAGTTGGATGACGGCACGGTCCTGCTCTCGTGGTACCTTAGACTGTGGCCGTGGACGGACGAGGACCTCCTGCACGGCCTGACCCGGGTGGAGCGGATCGCCGGCGACGGGGTCGTGGAGGACGCGGATCGGGTGAGTCGGTGGTTGCTGGCGGAGCGGGCCCCGATCGCGGGACGGGACTCCCGCTGGGACCGCCTGCTCTATCCCCTGCACGAGGTGGAAACCGCGCTCCGCGCCCAGGCGGGAGGTTGGCTGTGACCGCAGCGCCCCAGGACCCCATCGGACGCGTCGTCGCGACGGAGGCCCTCCCGGCGAGTCCCCACCAGTTCCACTTCTGGACGGCGGTGGAAGCGCCGGTGGGGATCGGGGCCATCGTGCGGGTGGACGGGGCCACGCGCACGGTGTATGCGGTGGTCACCGACGGGCGGGCGTATTCGGACCTGCTCACCCCGCTGCACGAGGTGGTGGCGAGCGAGGGCAATCCCGCCGCCCCGCTCCCGCCGTCGCGCCGCGCCGAGATCCGGCTGTGGACGGCCGCTGTGCTGCGCCAGGATCCGCCGGAGCCCATGCAGCCCGTGCCGCTCGCCGCCGTCCACCTGGCCGACGCGGCGGACGTCGAGGTCGCCCTCCGGATGGACGCGTTCGCCCGCGGCGACGAGCGCACCGCCATACCCATCGGCCTCTACGCCGCGGGTGGGACGCGCGCGCCGGTGTTCGTGGACGCCGATTTTCTCCTCGGGCCCGAGTCGGCGCACCTCGGCATCTCCGGCGTGTCCGGGCTCGCCACCAAGACCAGCGCGGTGCTGTTCTTTCTCAGCGCCATCTTCCAGCATTTCCCGAAGCGGAAGGGCAGTGTCGCCGCGGTCTGCCTCAACGTGAAGGGGCCGGACCTGGCCTTCCTCGACCTGCCGAGCGACCTGCCGCCTGAGGACGCGGCCATGTACGCGGAGCTGGATATCCGCCCCGAGCCGTTTTCCCAGGTGCGCTACTTCGCGCCGTTCAAGCCGGACGGCGTGAACCTGAACACCCTGCGCACCCATCCCGACCTGGTGCATGCCGTGGAGCCGCTCGTCTGGGGCCTGCGCGAGGTGCTCGACTACGCGGAGGTCCTGCTCAACCGGGACGACATAGACGCCAAGGCCGACGCGTTCCTCGATTTTCTTGCCGACCGCGTGGTGGGCCGGCCGTTCCAGGACGAGTGGGGCAACCACCATCTCGTCGAGAGCTTCGCCGGACTCGAAGGCCTGTTCCGCGCCATCTTCGACGGGCTCGAGCAGGCCGGCGGCCGCGAGATGTGGCGGACGCATCACGTCGCCACGATCCGCAAGGTGCGGAACCGCCTGATGAACGTGTCCACGCGGTGCAAGGGGCTCGTGACGGACGAGGCGTCGGGCAACGACCTGCCCTTCGGCGCCTTTGCCGACCGCACGGTATACGTGGTGGACGTGGCGGGCCTCGACCAGCTCGGGCAGGACCTGGTGTTCACGCGCGTGGTCTCCAAGCTGCGCGAGCACCTCGAGCGGCGGGACCTGGGCGTGGACAACGTGGTCGTGTTCGTGGACGAGCTGAACAAGTACGCGCCGGCCGACGGGCCCGAGACCTACGTGCGGAAGATGCTGCTCGACATCTCCGAGCGGGGACGCTATCTCGGTCTCGTGCTGTTCGGGGCGCAGCAGTTCCGCTCGCAGGTGCACCGGCGGGTGGTGGGCAACGCGGGGACCACCGTGTACGGCCGGATGGACGGTGACGAGCTGGCGACCCCGGGCTATCAGACGCTCTCCCCCGCCACCAAGAGCAAGCTCGCGACGCTTCCCAAGGGCGAGTTGATGGTCCGGCACCCGCATTTCACCCAGCCCGTGTTCCTGCGGTTCCCGCGGCCCGCGGCGCTCGCGGGGCGGCAGGGGATCGAGCGCTACCCGCCCGCCGCCGACGTGCCGTTTGCCGACGCGATCGTGCGGCAGCTCTCGGTCCTGGACCGGCGCGTGGCGCCGCAGCGGGTGAAGGACCTGATCGTGGGACGGCGCGAGGACGACGTCCGGCGCGCCCTGCTGGCCACGCGGCGCGCCCGCCCGGCCGACGTCCTGGCTTTTTTCACGGCGCGCCTGGGCCGCGCGGTTGTCCGGGACGCGCCCGCCGACGCGGGGCCCGCCGTGACGCCGCTCCGTACCGTGGAGGATCCCTATGCACCCGCGTGACGTCATCGTGGCAGGCCTGCTTCTCCTGGGAGGAAGCCCGGCTGCGGCGCGGGGGCAGGCGGTCCTGCGGTTCGTGCCTGAGCTGGGCCGGCTCACCCGCACGCTGACCGAGGTGAAGACCACGACCACGCTCGTGGGCTTCCCCGCGGTCCCGGACCGCGCGGCCTTCGAGGAGGAGACGTGGATCGGTGTGACCCAGCGGGTCGCGCGGATGGCCGAGGACGGCGCGGTGGTGGAGGTGACGATTGACTCGATCCGGGGCCGCGTGCGGCTGGGTGGCGAGCCGTGGACGGATCACGCGGACTCCACCCTCCTTGGCTCCGCGCAGGCCATCATCTCTCCGCGGTTCGCGGTGGTCGGAATCCGGAGCACGGGTCCCCGGGACGGCGAGATCCTCCAGGCGCTCGGCGCGTTCGCGGCGGGGCTCGATTTCACGTTTCCGGAGGGCCCGGTGACCGCGGGCGAGACGTTCGCGACGGGTGGGCGGCTCCGCGCCCGGGTCCGCACAGACAGGGCCACGGGTCTCGCCATTGACGAGGTGGTGTTCGGCGACCTCGCCCTGACGCTGGACAGCGCGGCCCAGGCCGGCCCGGACCGGCTCGCGTACCTGCACTTCCAGGGAACGCTCACCCCGCGCACGGCGGCCGTCGCGGGCGAGGACGGCGACGTCGTCACCGCGCTCGCGGGCGGCTTCGCGGGCCGGCTCGTGTGGTCGGAGGAGTGGGGCGCCTTCGTCTCGGGCGCGGTCCGGATCCGCGTCACCGGCCGGATCCGGGCGCAGCGGCCCCGCGGCGAGGAGACGGCTGAGGCCACCTGGGACCGCACCGTGGTCCATCGCGTCCGCCCCTGACCGTGTGAAGCTCGCGCACCTCGCGGATCCGCACCTCGGCTACCGCCAGTACACGCGGCAGAACGCCCAGGGGATCAATCAGCGCGAAGCGGATGTGGCCCTGGCGTTCCGGCGCGCGCTCGACGACGTGGTGGCGCAGCAGCCCGACCTGGTCATCGTTGCCGGGGACGTCTTTCACACGGTCCGTCCCACCAACACCACCATCCTCGACACGTTCCGCCGGATCCAGGACCTGCGGTCACGGCTCCCGCGGGCGCCCGTCGTGCTCGTGTCGGGGAACCACGATACGCCGCGCTCGATCGAGACCGGGTCCATCCTGAAGCTGTTCGAGGCCATCCCGGGCGTGCACGTGGTGGCCCTCGAGCCCCGGCGCCTCACGTTCCCCGAGCTGGACCTCGCGCTGATCGGCGTGCCGCACAACGCCTGGAGTGAGGCGGTGAAGCCGGCGCTCGAGCCCGACCCCGCCGCGAAATACAACGTGCTCGTGACGCATCGGGAGGTCGAGGGCGTGCTGCCGTACGCGGCCGCCGCCGCGCTCGGGTATGGCGGACCGCCCATCCGCCGCTCGGACCTCCATGCGGACGCGTTCGACTACGTGGCGCTGGGGCACTACCACGTGGTCACCAGGGTCGAGCCGAACGCCTGGTACGCGGGCGCGCTCGAGTACGTCACCACCAATCCGTGGGGCGAATCGCGGGAGCGCGGCGCGGCCAAACGCGACGGCCAGAAGGGGTGGCTGCTGGTGGACCTCGCGCCCGGGCCGTCGGTGCGGTTCCGGCCGATCGCGCTCGAGCGGCGCGTGCTCGATCTCGAGTCGCTCGAGGGGACGGGCCTGGAGGCGGCCGACCTCGACGCCGCCATCGCGAAGCGGCTCGCCGGCGTGAAGGGCGGCATTGACGGCCAGATGGTGCGCCTGGTGGCGTACAACGTGGCCCGGGTGACCGCGCGCGACCTCGATCACTCGGCCATCCGCGAGGCCAAGGCCCGGGCGCTCCACTTCCGTCTCGATCTCCGGCGCCCCGAGGCGGCGCGCCCCACGGTGGTCGAGCGGGGCCGGCGCCAGCCGCTGCCGGTGCTGGTCGAGGAATACCTGCGCCAGCGCGCGCTGCCGCCCGGCGTGCCGCGCGAGCGGTTCGTGACGCTCGGCAACGAGTACGTGGCGCACACCGAGCGGGACGACGGCTGATGCGGCTCCACCGGCTCCGGCTCGTCAACTTCCGGCAGCACGCCGCCACTGACCTCACGTTCGGCGAGGGTATCACCGGGATCATCGGCCCGAACGGGGCGGGGAAGACCACCCTGCTCGAGGCGCTGGCCTGGGCGTTCTACGGGTCGCCGGCGGTGCGCGGCAGCCGGGACACCATCCGGTTCAACCGCGCCACCCCGCGGTCGCCCGTGCGGGTGGAGGCGGAGTTCGCGCTCGGCGGGCACGACTACCGGGTGGCGCGCACGTTGTACGACGCGACGCTGTTCGTGGATCACGCCGCGGACCCCGTCGCCAACAGCGGGCAGGAAGTGACCGCGCGGCTGGAGCGGCTGCTCGGGATGCAGCGCGACGAGTTCTTCAATACGTACTTCACCGGCCAGAAAGAGCTGGCGGTGATGGCGTCGCTGGGCGGGGCGGAGCGCGGCCGGTTCCTGTCGCGTCTGCTGGGCTACGACCGCCTGCGCGTGGCACAGGCCCGGCTTCGCGAGGTCCGCACCGGTCTCAAGGGGGAACTGGCCGGCATCGAGCAGGGGCTGGGCGATCCCGCGGCGCTCGCGCGGGAGCGGGCGGACGCCGCCGAGCGCGTGACCGAGGCGGAAGCCGCGCTGGGCGCGGCCGAAGCGGCGCGGGACGCGGCACGGCGCCGGCGCGAAGCGGAGGGCCCCGCCTGGACGGCCATGACCCGGCTGCGCGAGTCCATGCTGGCCCTGGACGGCGACCGCCGGGTGGCGGAGAGCCGCGTCCAGGAAGCGCGGCGCGAGTTCGAGCGCATTGACCGCGCGCTGGCGGAGGCGCTGGCGGCGCAGACGGCCCTGCGCGAGCTGGAGCCCCGGATGGCGGACGTCCCGGCGCTCCGGGAGGAACTGGCGCTGCTCGAGGCCGAGGGGCGGGCCGCGGGCAAGCGACGCGAGCTGTTGGGGCAACTCGAGGCCCGGCGCGAGCAGGAGGGCGCGCTGCGGCGTCGCCTGGAGGGCTATGCGAACCTGGCGGAGGAGGCCGTGGCGGCCCGGGCCGCGGTGGACCGGACCCGGAAGACCCAGGCCGAGCGGGAGGACGCCGCGCAGAAGGCGCGCATGCAGTGGGTCAGCGACCGGCAGGACGCCGCGACCAAGCGCGAGCAGCTGCGGGCCCAGTACAAGACGCTCCAGGAGGATCGCAAGCGCATCGTGGGGGCGGGGCCGGACGGCGCCTGCCCCACGTGCAGCCGGCCGCTCCGCGAAGAGTACGAGACGGTGCTGCGGGCCCTGGACCGCCAGCTCGAGGAGATCGAGCTGAACGGCAAGTTCTACGCGCAGCGGGTCGAGCAGCTGAGCGATGAGCCGGACACGATCCGCGAGACGGACGCGCTGACCGCGGAGGCCCGTGGCGCCGCGGAAGCGGCGGCGGAAACGCTGGCGGCGGTGCGGGTCCGGGAGGGCGAGGCGCGCGAGACGGCGCGCGAGCTCGAGCGGCTGACCACGGCGGTGGCCGCACTCGACGAGGAGATCGCGCGGCTCCCGGATGCGTACGACGGGCGGCGGCACGACGAGCTGCGCGCGCTCCTGGCCGAGCGCGAGCCGCTGCTCCAGGAGGCGGCCGGATTGCGGGTCAAGTCCGAGCGGGCCGAAGCGCTGGTGGGCGAGGCCGAGGCCGCCGACCGCGAGCTGTCCGCGCGCGAGCGAGTCCTCAAGGACCTCGACGACCGGATCGCGGAGCTGGACTTCCAGGAGGAGCGCTACGCCGCGGCCCGGGTGGCGTACGAGGCGGCTCAGGCGGAGGTGCAGGACGCGGAGCTGACGTGGCGCATGCGGGAGTCGGATCTCCGGACCGCCCGCGCCACCCACGACGCGGTGGTCCGGCGACTCGCGGAATGGGAGCGGCAGGCGGCCCGGGCCGACGGGGTGCGCACGGATCTCCGGGTGCACGAGGAGCTGGACGACGCGTTCGGCGAGCTGCGCACGGACCTGAACGCCCAGCTGCGGCCGGACCTGGCCGAGCTGGCGTCCGTGTTCCTGGCGGATCTCACCGACGGGCGGTATCACGAGCTGGAGCTGGACGACCAGTACCGGATCCTGCTGCTCGAGGAAGGCGAGCCGCGCCCCGTGATCTCGGGCGGCGAAGAGGACGTGGCGAACCTCGTGCTGCGGCTCGCGATCAGCCAGATGGTGGCGGAGCGGGCGGGCCAGCCGCTGTCGCTGCTCGTGCTGGACGAGATCTTCGGCTCGCTCGACGAGCAGCGGCGCGAGCACGTCGTGGCGCTGCTGCGCCGCCTGGCCGACCGCTTCCCGCAGGTCGTCCTGATCACGCACATCGAGTCCGTGCGCGACAGTGTGGACCGGGTGCTGCGGGTGGGCGTGGACGCGGCCAGCGGCGCCGCCGTCGTACGTGAGGAAGCCACGGAGGAGCCCCGGGCGACCGAGGACTTCCGGATGGCCGCGGAGGTCTAGCGCCCGGCCGCTGGCCAGGGGGGCTGGCCGGACGGGGCCCGGGCGCTGTACTCATTAGCGTCATGACGCTGTCCTCCCCCGCGTCCCGCGCGCACGGTCCCTTTCCGGTCACCGCGGCCGACATCCCGGCGCTCAACCGGCTGTTTTCGGACGCGTTCACGGACCGGTACCGCCGGGACGGGCTCACCGGCGTGCGGGTGCCGCCGCTCAATCCGGACATCTGGCGGTACGCGGTGCGGGGGGCCGGCGACGGCGCCATGCTGTGGCGCGACGCGGCGGACGACATCGTGGCGTTCAACGTGGCCCACCGGTCCGGGGTCGAGGGATGGATGGGCCCGCTGGCCGTGCGCCCCGACCAGCAGGGCCAGGGCCTGGGACGCCTGATCGTGGAGCAGGCCATCACGCGGCTCAAGGACGCGGCCGTGGGGACGCTCGGCCTCGAAACCATGCCGCGCACGGTGGACAACATCGGGTTCTACAGCCGGCTCGGCTTCGTGCCGGGGTGCCTCACCGTCACGCTGGCCCGGGACGTTCCCTCGGGCGTCACGCGCGGAGGCACGGTACGGCTCGGCGACTGCACGCCGGCGGAGCGGGCCGCGCTGGTGGCCGCGTGCCGCGCGAGCGTGCAGCAAGCCGCGGCCGGCTACGACTTCACGAACGAGATCGAGCTGACGGCCGAGCTGGAGCTGGGGGACACGGCGGTGTGCAAGCGAAACGGCGCCGTGGCCGGGTTCGCACTCTGGCACGCGGCCCCGCTGGCCGAGGCGCGGCGGGCGGACGAGCTGCGCGTGCTCAAGGTGTATGCGACGGAGCGGGGCGTGCTGCTCACCCTGATTCGCGCCGTGGAGTCCACCGCGCGCCGCCTCCGGATCGGGCGCGTGGCCGTCCGCTGCCAAAGCCGCTTCACCGACGCCTACGCCGCCCTGATCGAGCGCGGCTACGAGGTCCGATGGACCGACCTGCGGATGACGCTGGCGGGGTATCCGGAACCCACGCTGCCGGAGGGGGCGGTGCTGTTTTCGAACTGGGAGATCTAGGAGGGCAGTGAGGGCCTCGCCGCCCTTCCGGCCCTTCCTACCCTCCTCCCGCCCGATACACCCGCACGTCCACCTTCTCCATCGTGATCATCCCGTCGGTCAACGCCGGGTCCACGATCGCGAGGAGCGCCTCGATCTTGTCGCGCGTGTCCACGATTTCCACCACGATGGGGAGATCCGTGGAGAGGCGGAGGATGCTGGCGGTGTGCAGGTGGCTCTTGGCGCCGAATCCCTGGATGCCACGCAGCACGGTTGCCCCCGCCAGGCCGCGCTCCCGGGCGGTGCGCACGATCCACTCGTAAAGCGGCTCGCCCTCGTGCCGGTCCCGTTCGCCGAGGAAGATCCGGAGCAGCAGGCCTTCGCGTTCGGTGAGCATATAGCGCCTACCAGAGTCGGGAAATGGCGAGGCCGCCCCAGGCCGCGGTCAGGCTCAGGGCGAGCTGGAGCGCCACGTTGAGGACGGCGCGGGCAATGGCCTGCTCGCGCAGCAGGGCGAGCGTCTCGTAGCCGAAGGTCGAGAACGTCGTGAATCCGCCGAGCACGCCGATCAGCAGGAACAGCCGGCCGGTGGCGGTGAGCACGCCGCGCGTGTCGGCGAGCCCGCCCAGCAGGCCAATGGCGAAGCAGCCGAGCACGTTGACGGCCAGGGTGCCCCACGGGAGGCGGGGGACCGGGATCAGGGCGTAGACGGCGCCGCTCAGCCAGTAGCGGAGCAGGGTGCCGAGGAAGCCGCCGGCGCCCACCGCGCCCGCCTCCACCAGCCAGCGCGCGGGCGGTCCGCTCACACGCGGTTGGCGCGCTCGTCGTCCGCCGCCACCATCGCGCGCACGATCGCGAACACCGCCGCCACCAGGAACACGTGGACCCAACCGCTCGGCACCGGCCTTACGAAGGCCAGGACGATCCATGCCGCGAGGGAGAGGACGGCAATCAGGCTGAGGATGCGGGACAGGGGCATCGTTGGGGTCGTCCTGTGGTGCGGTCCGTGGTGACGCGCTCGTGGACTGGCGCAGGCAGCAGAAACGTCATACGACGGGCGGCGCTTGTCGAGGCCCGGAGGCTCCTCACTGCGAGTCGGGCGGTGCCGCCGCCTTGCGAGCGGCGGCGAACGGGGCACTATTGGTACCGGCTTCCCTGTCCAGACTGGGTCTCCATCGCGAGGACGTTTCATGAAGGCGCGGTTCGTCATTGCCGCGGTCCTGCTGTCGTGCGTGGCGTCCGGCGCCGGCCGCGCGCAAGGCCAGGAGCCGGGCTCGATCGTCATCCGGAACGTGACCGTCATTCCGATGGCCGGCCCGAGCCCGGTGACCGCGCAGACCGTGGTGGTGCGCGACGGCCGGATTGCCGCCATCGGTCCGGCGGCGGACGTGCGCCCGCCGGACGGCGCCACGGTCGTGGACGGCACGGGCCAGTATCTCATCCCCGGCCTGTTCGAGATGCACGCCCACACGTCCAAGACGCGGGCTTCGGCGCTCGGGCTGTACGTGGTGCACGGGGTGACGACCCTGCGCGACCAGGGGAGCGAGCACGCGGAGGTGCTCCGCTGGCGGCGCGAGGTCCGGAGCGGAGCGCGGGTGGGGCCGCGGATGATCATCGCCGGTCCCTATCTCGAGGCGCTCCAGAACATCGAGCGCATGCGACGCGATCCGCCGGAGTCGCGGGTCGAGCCGTTCGAGCGCGCCCGCATCCCCATCGGCTCGCCGGCGGACGCGCGGCGGGTCATGGACTCCCTGGCCGCGCTGGAGCTGGACCACTTCAAGATCCGCACGGTGCAGGACTCGGCGACCTATGCCGCCCTCGGCGCCGCGGCGCGCGCGCACGGCAAGCGGCTCACGGGACACGCCGGCACCGCGTCACCCGCGGTGTTCCTGGCGGCTGGGCAGGAGGGCCTGGACCACGGGTTTCCAACCACGATCGACTCGCTGCCGCGCGAGGAGCGCATGACGTTCTGGCGCGCCCTGGCCGCGCGGGACGTGGGGGTGGTGCCGACCGGGGTCGTCGTGCTCGCGTCGGTGTTCCAGCCCCTCGCGTACTTCCGGGCGCTGGTGGACGACACCACGGCGGCCGTCCATCCGCTGCGGCCCTATCTGTCGAAGTTCATGATCCTCGACTGGCGGGAGCAGGTGGACGAGGTGAGCCCGGCACGCCGTGCCTACTTCGAGCAGGCCTGGCCGGTGGCGCTCAGGCACCTCCGCGAGATGCGCGAGGCCGGCGTGCGGATCATGGCGGGATCCGACGTAGCGGTCCTCAACGTCTTTCCGGGCGCCTCGCTCCACGACGAGCTGCGGCTGTTCGTGGACTCGCTCGGCATGAGCCCGCTCGAGGCGCTGGCGAGCGCCACGCGGGAGCCCGCCGAGTGGCTGGGCCTGGCCGACTCGGTCGGCACGATCGAGCCGGGCAAGGTGGCGGACCTCGTGCTCCTCGAGGCGGATCCGCTCGCCGATATCGCGAACACGCGTCGCATTGCCGCGGTGGTGCTGCGCGGCAGGCTCCTTGGGCGGGGCGATCTCGAGAGCCTGCTGGCCGCGGTGGCGGCCATGCCGGACGTGCGCGTCAACGACTGGGTGCGGTAGCGCCGCGGAGTCCCCGGGGCCGGCCGCGGGCGCCGGCTGGCGGGATCGGCCCGCTCGTGACATGATGAGGCATGCACGTGCGCATGGCGGTACCGACCGCCGCTACCCCCGAGGCCTTGGTCGCCGCCCTGTGGGACCGCACGGGCCGTGCGGCTCGTCTCGTGCGTGCGCGGATGGCCCAGGCGGCGGCCTGGCTGCGGGGCCGCACACCCGAGCAATACCTGTGGGTGTTCATGGCGCTCGTGCTGCTCGCGTTCCTGGCCGTGCTCTTCACGGGCTCGACGGCCACGGGGCGGGGCGGTCGTTAGGGACGTTCTGCGCAGCCAGGCGGCAGGGTGGTCGCGGGCTTCAGAGCGCGACACCAATACGCGTGACCATCGGCGATGTTAAGTCGTTGTCACACAGGCAGATGTATGATCCGCAGCCGCTCCCCACTCCGGATACCCTGCTACTGGTAGCAGCTTGACGGCCGCGGCCGGGCTCCCACGTTGGTGGCACGTACTTCGAGCGGAAAGCCAACCAACGAACTGTTTCTTGTGAGCCTGCCGATGTCCGAATTCGTTTTCGGCCCCCGGGACCGTGCGAGGGAAGGGGCCATCGTGGGCGCCGCGCTCCTCGGCGTGGGAGGGCTGGCGCTGCGCTACATCCTGAGCCGTAATGGTGGCAACGGAAACCGCCGGCTCGGCCGGGCCGCCGAAACAGGCGCATTCCTGGCGCTCACGGGCGCCATTGCCGGGGCACTGATCGGCGGGACGATTGCGGAGCCCGACCCCAGGGAAGGGACGCCGGAGGCATGGTGACGCGGGCGCGACGGATCGGCGCGCGGGTGGCCGGGTGACCTACCCCTCGTAAAACCGCACATCCGGCATGGGATAGTGCTTCCGGTTCAGCGTCCATAGCTCGAGGCCGGAGGTGGCCGCCGCCGCCGCCACGAGTGCGTTGGCGATTTCGACCCCGTGCGACCGCGCGTAGCGGGCCAGGTAGGCGCCGGCGCTCTCGAGCGCGCGGGCCGCAGCCACCACGGCCGACCGGCCGCGGAGGATCTCGATGATCACATCGGAGTCGTAGAGGACTCCGGCTAGTCCGGCCGCCGACTCCGGCGCGTATCGCGGCGCAGCCGCCGCACGTACGCGCCGGGGGCGCCGAGGTCGTCCCGGTCGCGCCACAGGGAAGCGATGCCCTCCAGGGTGGCGACCCGCTCCTGGACTTCCGGGGTGCCATACGCGCGGGCGACCGCTTCGCGCACCAGATCGGAAATGGTGCGCCCCTGCTGGTCGGCCGCGGCCCGGAGCCGGCGGTGGATATCCTCGTCCAGATAGAGTTGGGTGCGGGTGCGGGTTCATGCGAGTCGGAAGGACGAGGGGACCCCGAGGAACGCCTCCGCCGCGCTCGGCGAGACGCCCGGGCCCTGCGGGGTGCGACGCTTGCGGATTGGCACCGCCTCCCCCACATGTTATGCGGGTGTACGAGCGGTCCCTCAACGGAGGTTCGCATGACGAAGAACATGGGAACGGCCGATCGCGTGATTCGCACCATCCTGGCCGTGGTGGCCGGATGGCTCTACTTCACCGGTCGGGTGGGCGGCGTGCTGGGGCTCGTGCTCGTCGTGGTCGCGGTGCTGTTTCTGGTGACCAGCTTCCTGGCCGTCTGCCCGGGCTACTGGCCGTTCGGCCTCTCGACCTGCAAGCCGGGCACGCCCCAGCCGCCCAAGCCCTGAGCGACCTGCCGCGCGGATAGACAGGTCGGCAAAACGTGTCGAAGAAACGGCCATTCTTCGACATGTATGCCGGTCACGCCCGCCGCCATCGCACTGTGCACAGGATGTCCAGCATGGCCATCCGCCGCGCAGGGCCGATCAGCGCCACTCCGCCGCCACGCCCACCACCACCAGCCGCCCGGTCGGGGCGAACACGTTGGTCCGGACCGGCCCCGACGCATTGAGAGGATTGTCCACGCGCGCCAGCCCGCGCCAGCCGCGGCCGAGCGTCAGCCATCCGGCCATCCACGGCCGGAAGCCGCCGGGGTATTCGATCCAGTAGTCGCGATCGGCGCCGCGGGCGGCCTGGCCGGAGAGCGCCGCCGCCCAATCGTACCCGGTCCACGGACCCAGCCAGGACGCGCCCGCTTCGGCCGCTATCCGGCCGGCTCGGTACTGGATCCGCAGGGCGGCCACACCGGCGGGAACCTCGGGCGGCTCATCACCCACGCGCAGCTCACCGGTGTAGGTCGCCGCCAGTCGCGTCACGCGGCTCCGGTTCAGGTGAAGCGCACCGGTCACGGTGAACGGGCCGCGCGAGATGCCGGCTTCCATCTCCACACCCCGATTCCCGATGGCGCCCAGGTTCTGGAACTGGTAGACGCGTTCGGGGCTGTCGCTCCGCCGTGGCACCTGCTGAATCAGGTCGTCCGCGGTCTGATCGTAGAGGGTTATCCGCACCACCGCCGCCGTCCCCACGTACAGGTCCGCGCCCGCCTCGACGCCGGACTGACTTTCCGGCCGCAGGTCGGGATTGGCCTCCTGGCGCAGGCCGCTCGAGGCCATCGCCCGACTCATGCCGGGTTCGGGAGGCCGGATGCCGCGACCCCACGCCGCCCGCAGGAGGACCAGCGACGGACCAATGGGCCGCGCCCAGCTCGCGCCCGCCGTCCCGGCCCAGCCGGCGCCCGCTTCCTGCCCCACGCTCGACAGCCACTCGGCCCGGCCGCCGCCGCTCACCACCAGGCCCTCCACCAGCCGGAGGCGCGCCTGGGCAAACGCGCCGGTGGTGTGGAGGTCTTCGTCATACAGCGGCCGGAGGTCGGGGGCCGGGGCGGCCCGCCGCTCGCGCCGCTCCACTTGCCGATGACCGTACTCCACGCCGGCGCCGATGCTGGCCTCCTGGGCTCCCAGCGGCAGGTCCGCGATGCCGCTGTACCGCACCGACGCGCGCCGCGCGACCTCGTGCGTGGCGCCCAGCGGGAGCCGGGGCGTCAGCAGGATCGAGCCGGCCGGCTCCCGCTCCCCGGCAACCCGATGCACGCCGGCCACCAACGTCTGCCGCCACCGACTGCCGGCCGCGTGCGTGACCGTCACACCGGCCCCCTGCTCCGACAGGTCCTGGGGAATGCTCCGGGCCGGGGCGCCGGTCCCGTCCGTGGGGCGTTCGGCGCCGTACTCGTGCCGGCCCGCGCG
>DASWHL010000136.1:0-8872 GCA_036398175.1 Gemmatimonadales bacterium | reverse complement strand
GGGGAGCCGCCGTTCACCGGGCCCACGGCGCAGGCCATCGTGGCGCGGGTGATGACCGAGGAGCCGCGCAGTCTCACGCTGCAGCGCCGGACCATCCCGCCGTACGTGGAGGCGGCGGTGCACAAGGCGCTGGCCAAGCTCCCCGCGGACCGATTCGGTGCCGCCGCCCAGTTCGCCGACGCCCTCGGAAACCCGGCCTTCACGCTGACCGGCGCGACCGCGAGTCGTTCCGCCATGCCGTCGGCCCGCCGCTCGGCCCTCGTACCGATCCTCGCGGCCACCACCGTCCTCGCCACGGCTGCCGCCCTCTGGCTGGCGCTCCGGCCCGTCGAGAAACCGGTCAGCCGATTCAGTCTCGCGCTCCCGGCGGATGAGGCGCTCGGCGCCGCGGGCGGATCCCGGGTTGCGCTGTCGCCGGACGGGCGCCGCCTCGTCTACGTCGCCGCGGCCGGCGGCGTCAACCGGCTCATGGTGCGGGAGTGGGATCAACTGCACGCCACACCCCTCCCGGGCACCGAGGGGGCGGCGTCGCCGATCTTCTCGCCGGACGGTCACCGCATCGCGTTCCTGGGCACCGGGCCGTTTCACCTGCAGGTCGTGGCGACCAACGGCGCGCCGCCCGTTACCCTGGTGGATTCCGGCATGACCGGTGGCGGCGCCGCGTGGGGTCCGGACGACTGGATCTACTTCGACGCGGGCGACGGATTGCAGCGCATCAAAGCCGGGGGCGGTCGGCGCGAAGTGGTCGTCGCGCTGGACACCGCCACGCGAGAAGTGGGCGTGGCGTGGCCGGACGCCCTGCCCAACGGCCGAGGAGTGATCTACCGCGTGCGCCGGGCCGGCGAGGACGAACGCCAGTACAACGTCATGGTCGTGGACCTGCGGTCAGGCGAGCGGCGCACGCTGGTGCGGGCGGTGGTGGGCCGCTACGCCGCATCCGGGCACCTCGTGTACGTCACCGCCGATGGGAAACTGCTCGCCGCGCCGTTCGACCAGGACCGGCTCGAGCTGACGGGACCCGCGACGCCACTCGTCGAGGGGGTGGGGGTCGGGTTCTTCGGTTCCGTGGACCTGAGCCTCTCGCGTACGGGCACCGCCGTGTACACGAGCGGGGCGCCCCGCGTGGGTGCACGGTTCGTCTGGCGCGGCCGTGATGGCGCGACGCAGCCTGTGGACCCCAACTGGACCGGGGAGTTCTTCGTAGACGGCCTTGCCCTCTCTCCGGACGGGAAGCAGCTGGCGTTTTCCGCCATCAACACCACCAGCGGGTCCGGCTCGGCCATCTGGATCAAACAGCTCGATGCGGGGCCGGTCTCGCGGTTGACCTTCGATGCCGCCGCGCGCCGGCCCGCCTGGATGCCGGACAGCCGGTCGGTGCTCTACGCCGCGCAGCCCGATCGTACGAGCGTCGAGGCCGGTCAGGCCGCCCGGTATGAAGCGATCTACCGCAGGCGGGCCGACGGCACCGGCGCCACCGAGCTGGTGGCCCTCGAGAACCGGGCTCTCGTGGGAGTCACGGCGGCGCCCGACGGCCGCTCGCTCGTGATGCAGACCAACCTGGGCGCGGCCGGCGCGGGAGACCTGCTCATCTTGCGACTCGGGGTGGACAGCGGCCCCAGCCCCTTGCTGGCCACCCGCTTCGGCGAGTCCTATGCCGCGGTTTCGCCGGACGGGCGGTGGCTGGCGTACGTGTCGAACGAGTCCGGATCGGACCAGGTGTACGTGCGTCCGTACCCCAACGTGGCCGATGCCCGCTGGCAGGTGTCCGGGAACGGCGGCTATGCGCCACGCTGGGCGCGCAGTGGCCGGGAGCTGTTCTACGTCAGCCGCCCCGAGGGCCGCGTGGGCGACCTGATTGCGGTGCAGGTCCAGCTCACACCGACGTTCGCGGCCGGCCGCGCGCAGACCCTGTTCTCCTTCTCGGCGGTGGGACAGGACCTGTACGACGTGGCCCCGGATGACCGGCGGTTCCTGACGATCGAGGCGGCGGGTTCGAGCGCGGCCGACGCGGGCGAGCTGATCCTCGTGCAGCACTTCTTCGAGGAATTGAAGGCCAAGGTGGGACGAACACGGTGACGATGGTGCTCAACGGGAGCGCGGAAGTGGTTCGGGTGGGGCGCGGAGCCCGGTGATCGGGCCCGACCGACTCGCCGACGCCCTGGCCGACCGCTACCGCATCGAGCGGGAGCTGGGCCAGGGCGGCATGGCCACCGTCTATCTCGCCGACGACCTCAAGCACGACCGGAAGGTCGCCATCAAGGTCCTGAAGCCCGAGCTGGCGGCCGTGCTCGGCGCCGCGCGGTTCGTGCAGGAAATCAAGACCACGGCGGCGCTCTCGCATCCCCACATTCTCCCGCTCTTCGACTCGGGGGAAGTCGGCGGGTTCCTGTTCTACGTCATGCCCTACATCCAGGGCGAGACCATCCGGGACAAGCTGAACCGCGAGACGCAGCTCGGGATCAAGGAGGCCGTGAAGATCGCGGCCGAAGTCGCGGATGCGCTCGACTACGCCCACCGCCACGGCGTGATCCATCGCGACATCAAGCCCGAGAACATCCTGCTGCACGACCGGCGGCCGATGGTGATGGACTTCGGGATCGCCCTCGCCGTGAGCGCGGCGGCGGGTGGGCGGATGACGGAGACCGGCCTGAGCCTCGGCACGCCGCACTACATGAGCCCGGAGCAGGCGACGGCGGACCGGGACATCACGGCCCGGAGCGATGTCTACTCTCTGGCGAGCGTGCTGTACGAGATGCTGGCCGGCGAGCCTCCGCACATGGGGAACTCGGCCCAGCAGATCATCATGAAGATCATCGCCGAGGACGCCAGGCCGGTGACCGAGCTGCGGCGCACGGTCCCGCCGAACGTGGCCGCGGCGGTGGGGAAAGCGCTGGAGAAGCTCCCGGCCGACCGTTTCAGTACGGCCCATCAGTTCGCGACCGCGCTCCACGACGCCTCGTTCCGGGCGGCGATCGGCGGCGGGTCCCCTGCCGCTTCCGCCGCTGCCGCCGTGCTCACCCCCCGGACCGCGCTGGTGGCTGCCGCGGCACTCGCCGTCGGCTTCCTCGCGCACGCGTTGCTGGTCCGGAACCAGGCGGATCCGGCCCTCGTGGCCCGGGTCTCGATCCCGCTCGACAGCGGCGTGCGGTTCACGGGCCCTGGGGCGAATGCGGGGCGACCGATCTTCACGGAGCTCGCCCTCTCGCCCGATGGACGGACACTCGTCTTCTCCGCGCGCGGCGCGGACGGAACGAGGCGCCTCTTCGCGCGCGCGATGGATGCCTCGTCGGCGACGCCGATCGAAGGAACCGAAGGGGGCGACGCACCCATCTTCTCGCCGCGTGGCGATCAGGTCGCCTTCTGGTCGAGGAGTCGCCTGCGACGGGTCCCGCTGGCCGGTGGGACGCCGGTCGATGTCGTGACGTTCACCGGCGATTTCAACGGCGCAAGCTGGGGGGACGACGACTACATCGTGTTCCGGGACGATGGGCGGACCGGCCTCGCACGGGTCAGCGCGGCCGGAGGTGGCGCCGTCGTGGCCCTGCCATCGCATCCCGATGCCGCGCTCCCGCAGGTGCTGCCCGGGAGCAAGGCCGTACTGTACACGGTCCGGTACGGCGCGGCGTTCGAGGAACGTCGGGTGGAGGCGCTGCGACTCGGCGAGACCCGAACCGACACCATCGTCGACGATGCCTCGGACGCACGTTACCTGCCGACCGGGCACCTGTTGTTCGCCCGTGCGGGCAGTCTCATGGCGAGGTCATTCGATCCGGATCGCCTGCGCGCATCGGGTTCGGCAACCGGCGTCCTCCCGGACGTGATGCACGCGATGAACGGATGGAACACCGGTGTGTGGACCAATGCGGCGCAGTACGCCATCTCCGCCGCAGGTCACCTAGCGTATCTCACCGGCGGGGTGACGCCGACGGAGCGGAACCAGGTGGTCTGGCTCGACCGGACCGGGCGCGTCACCGATCTCGGCCTCGACCCTGCCTGGTACCTGCTGGCCCGCATCGCGCCGACCGGAGACCGACTGGCGGTGGCCGCGCCAGGTGCAACGGGCGGGGTGTGGACCGTGGACCTTGGTCGGGGAAATGCGGTGCGCAGGATCGCCTCCGGGCAGATCGCCGGACTCCTGTGGACCCGGGACGGACGCGGCGTCGTGTACCGGGCGGAATCCCGCGGTTCATTCCGTGTCGCCGCCGACCGGAGCACGCCTGCCGAGGTCCTCGATAGCGCGACCGTGTGGCCGGCGGAAGCGACACCGGACGGACGTGACTTGATCTACATCGACCAGTCGTCCGGTATCCCGCGGATCGGCGCGCGGATGTTCTCCTCCGGTGAGCGGCGCGTGCTCGTCGAGGAGCCGGCCGGCACCTGGTACCCCACGCTGTCGCCCGACGGCCGCTGGCTGGCCTACGCGCTGGTCGACGGCTCGGAGCTGGTCGTGCGATCCTGGCCGGACCTCGAGCGCCGAACGGTGATCGCGGGTCCCGGAGTGTCCGAACCCGCCTGGTCCCGCGGAGGACGTGAGCTCTTCTACCAGCAGCCAGTGAGGGCCGCTACAGGCGAGCTGATCCCGGCGCTCGTGGTACGGTCGTTCGATCCCGACACCGGTCGGCCGGTCGGCGACTCGATGACCATCTCTCTGCCGCGGAACTACCGTTCAATGGGCCCCGTCCGCGCGTACGACGTCACCGCGGACGGCCGGCGCATCGTCGCCATACTTCAAAACGCGGATGTATCGCCTCTCCCCCGTCAGATCGAGCTCGTGCTGAACTGGGCCTCGACGATGAAGCGTCCCCGTGACTGATCCGCGCCATCGCCTCTCGGCCGCTCTCGCGGACCGCTACCGCATCGAGCGCGAGCTCGGCGCCGAGCGGTTCGTGCAGGAGACCAGGGCGGCTTGCGGTTCCTCGGGAGGGGGCTCGGGTAGCGGCGGCCTCGGTTGGCGGGTCGAACGGAGGGCGGTCCCCTCCCGGCTCACGGCCTGCCTTCCCCCACCGCCATCCGCCTCTCCCAGTCGTCCAGCGAGCGCGGCCAGTCCTCCCTGAGCAGGCGGGAGAGCGCGCGATCCGCCAGCACCCTGCCCCCCGTCTGACAGGTCGCGCAGTAGTTGACCTCATTCTCCGCGTAGCGGATCCGCTGCACGGGTGAGCTACAAGCGGGACACGGCTGACGGTACCGGCCGTGGACGGCCATTCCCTCGCGGAACGCCGTCACCTTCTCGGGGAACCCGTCGCCCACGTCTTGCCGGAGCCGCGCGGTCCACGTGTCCAGCGTCCGGCACGTCGCGTCGTACAGGCGGGTGATCTCGTCCCCGTCGAGATTCGTCGTGAGCTGTAACGGTGACAGCCGCGCCGCGTGCAGGATCTCGTCCGAGTACGCGTTGCCGATGCCCGAGAAGACGTGCGGATCGGTGAGGGTTCGCTTGAGCGTGTGCCGCTCCCGGAGCAGCGCCTCCCGAAACGTCTCGACCGGCACCCCGCACGGGTCCACCCCGCCGGGATCGTGGGCGGCGAGCGCCTGCTCCCCGCGCACCAGCCAGAGCCCGGCCCGATGGGTCGTCCCCTCCTCCGTAACGAGCACGGTGCCGGTCGCGAAGTCGAACGCGGCGAGCCCGCGGCGCTTGGGCAGGACCGCTCCGGCTTTCCGCCAGCGCAGCCGCCCCGCGATCATGAGATGGACGACCAGGAACAGATCCGGGTCCAGCGCGAGCACGATCCGCTTGCCCAGCCGCCGCACACCGGCGACGTGGCGCCCGGCCGCCTCCGAGAGCGGGGGCGCCACGGACCGGAGCACGAACGGGCTGCCGAGGCGCACGCCGTCGAGCCGGGCGCCGAGGACGTGCCGCTCGAGCGCTTCCACATAGACCACCACGTCCGGCAGTTCCGGCATGCGTCTCCTTGCGATTCGGGAATCATGGCCGTCCGGGCCGCCCGCGGCAGGGTGCACCCTGACCAGTGGGCTGGCGGCACGGTGGTGATCAGTATATAGTTACCATATATGTCAGCCAAGACCACCATCTACCTGGATCCGGACGACTACCGGCGCCTCAAGCTGCTGGCGCGCCGCCAGGGACGCCCCACGGCGGCGCTGGTGCGCGAGGCCGTGGCGGAATACGCGCGGCTGCACGCCCCCGCCGTGCCACCCCGCAGCATCGGCGCCGCGCGGAGCCGGCGTACCGACCTGTCCGAGCGGGCGGAGGATCTGCTCGACGGCATGGGCCGGGACCGGTGATCGTCGCCGACACCGGGGCCATCCTTGCCCTCGTGGACGCGGGGGATGCGCACCACCAGGCCGTGCGGCACGTCTACGACGAGCATGCGGCGCACTGGGTGCTGCCGTGGGCCATTCTCCCCGAGGTGGACTATCTCCTGGGCCGGCACGTGAGCGCGCGGGCCCGGCGGCTGTTCCTGGACGACGTGGCCGCCGGCGCGTTCGCCGTCGAGTGGGGAGAGGCCGCAGACCTCGAGCGGGCGGCGGCGCTGGACCGCACCTACGCCAAGCTCGGTCTCGGGCTGGTGGACGCGGTTGTGATGGCGGTGGCCGAGCGGCTCGACGCGGACGCGATCGCGACCGTCGATCTCCGGCACTTCGGTGCCGTGGCGCTCGCCACGAAGCCCCGGCTGCTCCCGCGCGACGCGTGAGTGGTACATTGTTCCGGACCGACGCCCCGTCGGTCGCCCAGCAACCCTCCGGAGGTCCTGTGATCCCGCGCCGCCTTGCCCCGGCCGCCCTCGTGTTCGCGCTGCTCGCTCCCGCGGCCGCCGCTCAAGCCCCGCGCCTCGGCACCATCACGTTCCCCAACTCCGGCGCCCCTGCGGCGCAGGAGCCGTTCATCCGGGGCGTGCTCTATCTCCACAGTTTCGAGTTCGGGCCCGCGGGCGCCGCCTTCCGCGAGGCGCAGCAGGCCGATCCCGGCTTCGCCCTGGCCTACTGGGGCGAGGCGATGAGCTACAACCACCCGCTGTGGGACGAATGGGACGACGAGGCCGCGCGCGGCGTGCTGCACCGCCTGGGCTCCGCCGCAGAGGCCCGCCGCGCCAGCGCCCCCACGCGCCGGGAGCAGATGTATCTCCACGCGATCGAGACGCTGTGGGCGGAGGGTCCCAAGGCCCCGCGCGACACCGCGTACGCGCTGGCCATGGAGCAGCTGGTCCGCGCCTACCCGGACGACGACGAGGCGCGCGCCTTCTGGGCCCTCTCGATCCTCGGGCTCTCCGGCACGACCCGGGTGATCCCGAGCTACATGCACGGGGCCGCCATTGCCCAGGAGGTGTTCCAGCGGAATCCCGATCACCCGGGGGCCGCACACTACATCATCCATTCGTTCGACGACCCGGTGCACGCGCCCCTCGGCCTGCCGGCGGCTCGCGCCTACTCGACGATCGCGCCCGACGCCGCGCACGCGCAGCACATGACGACGCACATCTTCCTGGCGATGGGGATGTGGGACGACGTGGTCTCGCAGAACGAGATTGCGGCCGGTCTCACGGGCTGGGGGCCGGGCCATTACACCTCGTGGCTCGGGTACGGGCTGGTTCAGCAGGGACGGCACGCAGCGGCCCGGGAACACCTCGAGCGGGCGCGGCGCGAGATGGGAAGCCCCGGCCGGCCGGGGCAGCGGCGGTACCTCACGTCCATGCGCGCGCACTACGTGCTCGACACCGAGCGATGGGACGACCCCGTCCTCGAGTGGACCATGAACGTTGAGCCCGGCTCCGACGCGGCGGCCACTGACGCGTTCGCGCTGGGATACGCCGCCCTGCGCCGTGGGGACCGCGGCGCCGTAGCGACACAGGTCGCACGCCTCCAGACCGCGGCCGACTCCGGTGACTCCCCGGCGGCCCGCGTGCTGGCCCTGAACCTGGCCGCCGCCATCGCCGCCGAGGACGGCGCGTTCGCGCGCGCGGAGCAATTGCTGAAGGATGCCGCGGACATCGAGGACGGCCTTCCGGCCGCCTACGGCCCGCCGGACATCGTGAAGCCGTCGTGGGAGCTGCTCGGCGAGCTGCTGCTGGCCAAGGGGCGGGCCGCGGAGGCGCAGACCGCCTTTGCGCACGCGCTCGCCCTGGCGCCAAAGCGCGCCTTGTCGCTGCGCGGGCTCGTGGCCGCCGCCACCGCGGCCGGCGACCGCACGGTGGCCGAGCGTGCGCGTCAGGATCTCGCGGCCATCTGGCACGCGGCGGACGATGCGGTACGGAGGACGCTGGCGGCGCGGTGATCGAGTCGGCGAGCGGGGCTAGCCCGTCAAGCGAACCACCTCGCCCAGCGTCTCGACGGCCGCCAGGAGTTGATCGTCCGACAGGTAGGGAGCCGGGCCGAGCCGCAGCGCCTCGCCCCGGGCATCCGTCCAGACGCCGCGCGCCTTGAGCGCGTGGGCCAGGCGGCCCGCGCGCGGACTCGTGAGCGCGAGGAACGCCGCGACGGCCTCCGGCGCCGCCGTGCGGTCGCGCGTAACCAGCCGGGGATCGAGGTCCAGCGCGTCGAACCGCTCCGCGAGGAGCCCCACCTGGTGGCGGCTGACGTCACGCAGGAAACCCGGCGACAGCCCCTGCTCCTCGAAGAACCCGAACACGCGCGCCGCCCGGTAGTGACTCGTGGGATCGTACGTGGCGCCCGCAAACCGCGCGGGCCCGCGCCCGTACGCCACGCCGCCCGCCCGCGCGTGCTCCAGCTCCGCGAACTCGCTGAACCAACCGGTGAGCACGGGCCGAAGCTGCTCGCGTCCGGGCGGCACCCGCAGAAAGCAGTTGCCCTCACCGAGCTGGCAGTACTTGTACCCGCCGCCCGTGACGAACGCATCCTCGAGTCCTTGCGCGCCGAGCGCGTACGGAATCGCGTTCAGGGCGTGGTACGCATCCACCAA
>DASWHL010000135.1:0-3624 GCA_036398175.1 Gemmatimonadales bacterium | reverse complement strand
GTTGATCCGGTGGTCGAGGAAGTACCCGTAGGCGCTGGCGGCACTCGGGACCGCGCCCGGCGCGGATTGCACGTTCCAGTCGTCCACGCGCGCGAACGGACCGGTGAACCCGTCGAGAATCCGGTCGAACCGGACGCCCATCTGGTAGGCCAGTGTCCAGCCGGCGTTGTCGTACGGTGGCGTGGGCGCCGCCCCGGGATACGGGAAGTCGTCCGGATGATCCTGCGGCTCGAACATGTCGAGTACGTGGGGCCGGAACGCCTGGGCCGTGAACACGACGTACGATCCCGCCGGGTAGCGTTTCCCCGCGGCCTCGAAGTCCGCGGTAGCCCGGTGGACCGTGACGTTCACCTCCCGCAGCGCGTTGATGAACTTGGTGGCGGTCAGGAAATCCGGCTGGTCCGACGGGATCACGTAGGCCCGCGGTGCGCGCGCGGCCGGCGCATGCAGCACGTCGGCGTACGGGTCATACCCGCCCGTGGTCGCGCCGCCGCGCAGATCGCCGGTCGTTTCGCCCCGGCCCTGGGGCTGCCGCTGCTCCACTGCTGCGTTGGCCTGCATCACCAGGCGCGGCGTGATGGTCCAGGAATCGCGGCTGCCGCGCTCGATCGAGTTCCGCCCCATCCGGTAGATGTTGAACAGGAAGTTCTCGCGGTTGCGCGCCGCGAGATCGAGGATGGCCCGGTTGGCCGTGACCGAGTAGTCAATGGACTGCCGGAAATGCCATTCCTGCGGCTGGATGGGGTTCGGGAGATCGGCGCGCGGCAGCACGCGGTCCGCCACGTACGGAATCCGCATGGGCGTCGGGCTCCCGATGGTCTCCGTCAGGATCCCGATCATGTTGTGGAAGTACGTGGTGGTGCGGAGCCCGCCGTTCCACCACGTCGAGTAGCGCGCGCCGGTGCGCATCGTGACGCCGGGCTTGCCCTCCGCCTGGAACCGGCTGTGCATGGCGGCGGCCACCAGGTCCAACTCCACCACCACGAGCGGGTCGAAGTGGTAGTTGAACGGGTCCCGAAACGGCGGGGCGAACATCACGGTGCCCGCGGGGCCGGTCTGGTGGTGGTTGTAGACGATCTGCGGCAGCCACTCGTGGTACAGGATCCGGTTCATCGCCTCGGTCTCGGGCTGGGTCGAGGCAAAGAAGTCGCGGTTGTTGTCGTGGCCGATGTATTTCTGGTACAGCCTTGGAATGCCGGGGGACAGCGTCCGGCGTTCCGGCACCGGGTCCCGGTTGTACCAGTCGGCCACGAGGTCGTGGCCGTCGGGGTTGGCGTGCACGAACAGCGTGATGACGCCGTCCAGGATCCGCTGCGTCTCGGCGTCCGTCCGGCTCACCATCTGCCAGAGCGTTTCCGTCAGCTGCTGCGCGCCCAGCACCTCCGTGGCGTGCAGCCCGCCGTCAATCCAGACGACCGCGCGGCCCTCATCGGCCAGCGCGCGGGCCTCGGCGTCGGTGAGCCCCTCCGCCAGCGCCAGCCGCCGGGAGATGACCTGATAGCGGTCGAGATTCCGGAGGTTCTCGGGCGACGACACGATGGCCATGAGCATCGTGCGGCCCTCGGCCGTGGTGCCGATCTCGCGCACCACCATCCGGTCCGATTCGCGATCGAGCGTGCGCCAGTACGCCGAGAGCCGCTGGTAGTTGGCGAGCTGGTAGTCGTCGCCGATGTCGAAGCCGAAGAACGCCTTCGGGGTCGTAAGGCTGGTCTGCGCGACCGCCGGAGTGACGAGGAACGTGACCAGGACGGCAAGGCAGAGCGCGCGGCAGGTTGTCCGAAGCATGAAGCGGTTTCCTCGAGAGAGGGTCCGGAGTTTCCCAATGATACGCGCGGGACCGGCCCGCCGCTGGCATTACCGCCCGGCCTGCCGGCCCCGCCCCTCCCGTCGTTCCCGTCGACCCGTCGCTTCTACTCCCCGATCCGCACCTTCTTCAGGATGTCCTCCATCAGGCACCACTTCGTGACGCTCGACTGGAGCAGGTTGAGTCCCACGAACGCTGTGAACAGATACCAGTAGGGGCTCACCCAGGTCCCCAGGGCGAGGCTGCCGAGAATGAACGTGCCCGCGATCCCGCGGATGACCATCTCGCGTTTCACAATACCTCCGTCGTGTCCAGGATATAGGTCTTGAGGCCCTCTTCCGGGCCCTTGGTGCCGCGCAGCTTGCGCAGAGAATCGCACAGCCCCGCGCATTCGCCCTCGGGGAGGGCCACGAAGTAGAGCGTGCTGGTGCCGGGGAACGCGCGGTTCCCGCGCTTGATGCCGGTCCGGCCCTTCCCCAGCACGTTGGGGAACTCGCTGTAGCCCGAGAGATTGCTCGCCTCGAGCAGCCGCTGGACGTCGTCCGCGTGGTCGGCGTCCACGAAGATCAGGAGCACTTTCATGATTGCATCTCGTGGTAGAGCAGGGGAATGGCCACCAGCGTGAGCGCGGTCGAGACGATGGCGCCGGCGATCAGCGCGATGCCGAGTCCCTGGAAGATCGGGTCGGTGACCATCACGGCCCCGCCGATCACCACGGCGGCCGCCGTGAGAATGATGGGGCGCGCGCGGATCAGGCCCGACGCCACCACGGCGTCTCGCACCGACTGGCCGCGCGCGCGGCCCAGCTCCACGAAGTCCACGAGCAGGATCGAGTTCCGGACGATGACGCCGGCCAGCGCGATCATGCCGATCATGGAGGTCGCGGTGAAGAACGCGCCCGACGCCGCGTGCGCCGGCAGAATCCCGATCAGCGTGAGCGGAATGGGTGCCATGATGACGAGCGGCACCGTGAACGACTGGAACCACGCCACCACCAGCACATAGATCAGCACGAGCACCGCCGCGAACGCGATCCCGAGGTCGCGGAACACCTCGACCGTGATCTGCCACTCGCCGTCCCAGACCAGGAACGGCTTCTCCGTGAGGGTGGGCGAGCCGGCGTAGTGGACCTCGAAGTCGTCGCCCACCCCGGCCAGCGCCGTCCGCATGGCCAGCATCGCGTAGGCCGGGCTCTCGAGCCGGCCGGCGACGTCGCCCGTGACGTACACCACGGGCCGCAGGTTCTTGCGGAAGATGGGAACGTCCGCGGTGACGCTGTCCAGCGAGGCCAGGCTTCCCAGCCGGCGCGCGCCGTGCGGCGTTGCGATGGGCAGGGCCGCCAGGTCGCCGGTCGAGGCGGCGACCGAGTCGGGGAGCGCCACGCGGATGGGTACGGGCTCCGCCGCCTGCGCGTCGTGGAGCAGACCGGCGCTGGCGCCGCCCATGGCCGCCGCCACGGTCTGCGCGATTTCCTGGACACTGGTGCCGGACCGCAGCGCTTCCGCCTGTCCCACCGCGGCCCGTACTTCGTGGTGCGGCGCCGTGACCGTCCAGTCCACGTCCACCACGCCGTCCGTGGACGCGAATATGTCGTGCACCTGCCGCGCCGCCGCGATCTGCGTCTCGTACGTGGGCCCGTAGATCTCGGCCGTGAGCGTCGCGTACACCGGTGGGCCCGGCGGGATCTCGGCCACCTTGACCGAGGCGCCGTACGCCCGCGCGATCGAGTCCACGACCGGGCGCACGCGCAGCGCGATCGCGTGGCTCTGCTCGCTCCGGTCGTGCTTGGGCTTCAGGTTCACCTGGACGTCGGCCACCGT
>DASWHL010000134.1:0-10481 GCA_036398175.1 Gemmatimonadales bacterium | reverse complement strand
GGGCGCAGCGTGCAGCGGGGGCCGCGGGGGGGCGGCCTGACCCACGTGACCACCGGCTATCCCCGGACCACGCCCCGGACGAGGGTTTCCAGGTCCTGGGCTACGGCCCTGCCGGCGGCGAGCACCTCTTCATGATCCAGGGGGCGGTCCGAGATGCCGGCGGCGGGATTGGTGATCGTGGAGATCCCCAATACGCGGACGCCGCGCGCGCGGGCCGCGATGACTTCCAGCACCGTGGACATTCCCACGGCGTCGGCGCCGAGGGTGGCGAACATGCGGATCTCGGCGGGCGTCTCGAAGCTCGGGCCCAGGAGCCCCGCGTATACGCCCTCGTGCACAGTCACTCCCGCGGCCCGGGCGACGTCGCGGGCGCGGGCCCGCAGGTCCGGGTCGTACGCGGCCGACATGTCGGGGAACCGCTGCTCGCCCGAACCCACCGCCCCGACGAGCGGTGACCGGCCCGTCAGGTTCAGGTGATCGGTGATGAGCATGAGGGCGGGTGGCCGCATGGCCGGCCGGATCCCCCCGGCCGCGTTCGTGACGATCAGCGTCTCGATCCCCAACGCCGCCATCAGCCGTACCGGGAAGACCGCCGTCTCCGGGCTGTGCCCCTCATAGAGGTGCAGGCGCCCCCGCTGAAGGATCACCGGCACACCCTCGAGCCGCCCCGCCACGAACTCCGCCCGATGCCCCGGCACCGTAGGCTGCGGCATGCCGGGAACGTCCGCGTACGGAACGGCCGCGGCCCCCTCCACCACGTCCGCCAGCGCCGCCAACCCCGACCCCAGCACGATCCCCACCCGCGGCACCAGACCGCCCATCCGCTCCTGGACCGCCGCCACGGCTCGTGACTCGAGACTCCCCTCCACTCGGCGCCTCGGCGCCTCGGCGTCTCCCCCTCGCCTCTCCCCGCCTACGCGTCTCACAACAGCATCCCAGCAAGACTGGCCGACATGAACGCCGCCAGATTCCCCCCGATCATCGCCTTGAGTCCGAGCCGGGCCAGGTCGCCGCGACGTTCGGGGGCCAGACCGCCGATCCCGCCGATCTGGATCGCGATGGACGAGAAGTTGGCAAACCCGAGCAGCGCGTAGGTGGCGATGACCTCCCCGCGGGCGCTCAGCGCGTCCGTGCCCATGGTGCCGGCGAGCTGGAGGTAGGCCACGAACTCGTTCACGCTGATCTTGACGCCGATCAACGAGCCGATGGCGCCCGCGTCACCCCAGGGGACCCCCATCAGCCAGGCGAGCGGCGCAAACACCCAGCCGAACAGGCGCTCGAGGCTGAGGCCCTCGACCCCCACGAGCCCGCCCGCGGCGCCCAGCACGGCGTTGATCAGCGCGATCAGGGCGATGAACGCGAGCAGCATGGCGCCCACGTTGAGCGCGAGTTGGAGGCCCTGGCCCGCGCCGGCGGCCGCGGCCTCGATGACGTTGGCGTCGCCCTTGGCGATCTCGACCTTCACCTTGCCGCGGGTCACCGGCTCACCCGTCTCGGGAACGAGGATCTTGGAGATGAGCAAGCCGGCCGGTGCGTTCATCACGCTCGCCGTCAGCAGATGGCCCGCGATGTCGGGGAAGAACGGCGACAGCATGCCCACGTACGCCGCCATGACGCCACCCGCGATGGTCGCGAACCCGCCTACCATGACCGTGTTCAGTTCCGACACCGTCATGGCGCCGACGAACGGCTTGATGAGCAGCGGCGCCTCGGTCTGGCCCACGAAGATGTTGCCCGTGGCCGACAGCGTCTCCGCGCCCGAGGTCCCGAGCAGCCGCTGGAAGCCCCAGGCCATGCCCTGCACGATCCGCTGCATCACGCCAAGGTGATACAGCACCGACATCAGGGCCGAGAAGAAGATGATCGTGGGCAGGACGCTGAACGCGAAGTACGCGCCGGTGGCCGCCCACAGGCCGCCGTCGCCGAGCGGCGCCATGTCGGCCGGCGCGCCGGACGGTGTTCCGACGGGCACGTTGTTGCGCACCAGGTTGCCGAACACGAAGCGGGCGCCTTCTTCGGTGAACCCCAGCAGGCGGGTGAAGACCACGTTGGCCCCGTTGAACAGGGCGCGGCCGACGCCCGTCTTGAGCACCACGACGCCCAGCAGCGCCTGCAAGCCCACCCCGGTCGCCACCAGCCGCCACGAGACGCGCGCCCGGTTGCTGGACAGGAGCCACGCGATCCCGATCATGGTCGCGATGCCCACGATGCCCATCAGGCGCGCCGCGAACGGCGTCCCGGTGGCGGCGGCAGATTGGCCCGCCGCGAGCTGGGCAACCACCAGGGCGGTCACGCCAGCGCCTCGATGGCCGGCGACACCTCGGCCAGGAGCGCCTGCCGCGCGGCGTCGGGCAGGAACGCGTGCGCGAACCCGGCCCGCGCGATGCCCGCCAGCGCGGCGGCGTCCAGGCCAAGCGCCGTGTGCGCCAGCCAGTACTCGTCGGTGAGCGTCGTCCGGTCCATCAGTCGGGAGTCGGTGTTGAGGGTGATGGGCACGCCGGCGGCAAGGTACTCCGCCGCCGGATGATCCCGCACGGCCGGGACGGCACGGGTATGGAGATTGGACGTGAGGCACACTTCGAGCGGCACCGCCTGGTCCGCGAGCGCGCGCAGCAGCTCGGGATCCTCCCACAGTCGCACGCCGTGCCCGATCCGTTCCGCCCCGCAGATCTCCACGGCCGCGCGGACGTAGTCCGCGCCGGCCGCTTCCCCCGCGTGACAGGTGAGGCGCAGCCCGCCCTCCCCCGCGGCCCGGAACGCGTCACGATGCGCCTCCGGCGGGTGTCCCGCCTCCGCGCCCGCGAGGTCGAACGCCACGACGCCGGCGTCCCGATACCGGAGCGCAGCCCGCGCGATGGCGAGCGACGTGGCCGGCGGGAGCGTGCGGAGACCGCAGGCGATCACGCGGGCCATCACGCCGGTGGCTGCCTCGCCGGCGGCCAGTCCTTCCAGCACGGCCTCCAGCGCCCCCTCCAGGGTCACGCCGGGTCCGTGCAGCGCCGGACAGAACCGCACCTCGAGATAGCGGATGCCGTCGGCGGCCGCGTCCTCGACCAGCTCCCGCGCCACCCGCGCGAGCGCCCCGGAAGACTGCATGACGCGCACGGTCACGACGTAGCGCTGCAGGTACTCCTCCAGGTCGCGGGCGTGGCGCACCAGCATGGCGTCGGCGACCCCGTCCGGCGTGGAGGCGGCCAGCGGGACGCCGGCCTCCCGGGCCAGCTCGAGCAGCGTGGAGGGTCGCAGGCAACCATCCAGGTGGGTGTGCAGCTCGGCTTTCGGGAGACCGCGCAGGCGTTCGCGCGTGAGCCCGTCGCGGCCCTTCAACGGACGATTACCAGTCGGTCGGCGGTCGGGGCTTCGACCGGCTGGCGCAGGAGGCCAAGGTGCCGCCGCACCGCCGCGCGGTCGGTCACCCCGAGCGATTCGGACGGCGCGGCGCGGAAGGCGGCGAACGGGGCCAGGTCGAACAGCGAAGCCGACACCACGATCCGGTAGGTCTTTCGGCGGTCCACGCGCTCGCCGCCCTCGAGCCGAAGCTCCCGCACCCGCTGACCGGATCGCCGACGCGCCTCGTACCGCACGGTCATGCCGGCCACGTGCACGGGCAACGGGCTCGCGGCCAGCGTGGCGTCCAGGGCCCCCAGCAGGACCTCGCCGGTCACGGTGACCACCGTGAGCGGACTCGGGAAGGGAATCCGCTCGTACAGGTGGCGCAGCCGCAGTGCGCCGCCCGGCAGCCCGAACCGGATCGTGGCGGTCGGGACGATCGCCAGCGGTGCACGGCCGGCGCCCCGGACGGCGTCGGCCACGAGCCGCCCGAGCGGCAGCTCGCCATCGCCCTCCCCCGGCAGGGCAAAGCGCAGGGTGGCCACGGGCTCGTCGAGGGCGCGGTCGAGCGCCGCCACCTCGCGGGCCACGAGTCCGGCCACCGCCGAATCGGGCGTCACCCGATCCGCCCACACCGTATCCACCCGTGCCCGGGCGGTGGTTCCCCCCACGGCCAGCTGCACGAGATCCACCACGGTGAGGCCGACGCCATACGCCAGGACCGGTGCCACCGTCGTTCCGCGGATGCTGGTGGCCGCGGTGCCGCCCACGATGGCATGCACGGCGCCACTGTCGAGGCTGCGGGCAATCCCCAGCGCCTCCCCACCGCAGCCGGGGTCCGTACACGCGGCGTCGAAGTCTCCCAGCACGAGCACGGCATCGGGGTTCCCCGTCCGGACCATCGGCAGTGCCGCCGCGATGGCCACCGCCGGATCACCGACTCGAACCTGCGCGATGGCACGGGCCGAGGCGCCGGGCGGGGTCCCGTCCACGACCCCGATCACGACCACGGACCGGCCCTCGCGCTCGAGCCGGACCCACGGCTGCACCGGTGTCGTCGCGCGATTGGCGGCGGTCGCGTTGATGGCCGTCCAGGGGAAGCGCGACGCCTCCACCCGCTGTTCCAGCGTCTCTCCAATGACGGCCGCGTCGCCGGCCCCGAGCGCGGCGGCGTCAAGGCCCGCGGCATTGAACGCCGCCACGGTCAGCGCACCCTGGGAGAGCGCCGGCACGGGCGCCCCGTGGGAGGCGCCGCCCGCATCCACCCAGAACGTCGGGCAACCGCAGGCGCGGCGGAGCGAATCCACGCGGGCGGCGATGGCCGACAGCCCACCCACGGGCCGGCCCTCCAGCTGCTGCGTCGCAAACCTGCCCCGCAGCGCCCCCGTGACCACGACCCGGAGGACCGTCGTGTCCCGCGCGGGCAGCGGCGGGGCGAACGTCGCCAGCGCCGCCGCCTCCGCCGCGGCCGGCAACAGCCGCCAGGACGGCTCGTAGTAATCCGCCGCCCGCAGCGTTTCTGCCTGCCGGATCGCCTCTTCGAGCAGCGTGCGGACGTCCTCCCCCCGGTCGTACACGACGGGCAGGCCGCGCAGCATGTCGTAGCCCCCGCCGCCCGATTGCCGGTAGCTATTCAGCGCCAGCGTGAACGTGTCCGCGGCGGTGACGGCGCGACCCTGGTACGCGAGGTCCCGGATGCGCGACCCGATGGGCCGGGAGACATCAATCCCGTAGGTGATGCCGGAGACGACATCGAAGTTGTAGCCCGGAATCGCGTCGTCAATCAGCGGGCGGCCCGGCGCGTAGGTGACGAAGTAGCGCGCCGAGTGCTCGAGGAACTCCTTGAGCCGGCCTCCGTCTATGCGGACGGCGCGAAGTGTGTTCTCGTACGGGTAGACGCCGGCTACGTCGCGCAGCCGGACCGGACCGGGGCCCAGGCCCACGGTGGTCGTGAACGCCGCGGCGGCCGACAGGTCCGTGCCCGCCCGCCGGCGCTGCACGGCATTGATGAAGTCGAGGAACGGCGTGTCCCGCACGCGGGCTTCCCGGCTGCTCCAGTCCCCCTCCGCCACCGCGAGCGGGCGGGAGGCCCAGTTCCGCACCTCCTCGTGGACCTCCCGCAGATGCCCGGTCAGCACGGGCTCCGGCCCGGCATCCCCCAGGGGAATCTCGTCGGCCGCGATCCGGATCACCCGGGCGCGGCCGCTCGCGGCCTTCACCAGCCACGCGTGCACCACGCTCACGCTGCGGGCCCACGATTGCGGCTGCACGACGTGGACGCCGTTCAGTACGGAATCGCGGATCCGGCCGTGCGTATGCCCCACGACCAGGATGTGCGGCGGCTGTGCCAGCCGTGTGAGCGCCGCCGCATCGTCTTCCGGCCCCACGCCCGTCGTGTCGTATGACGACGGTCCCTCGAGCCCGGCGTGGACCACGGCCACGACCAGGTCGGCGCCGGCCGCGCGCAGCCGCTCGACCGCCCGGGCGCCGTCCGCCGCGATGGGCCGGACGCGCAACCGCTCCCGCAGGCGGGCCCGGTTCCAGACCATCACGCCGGGGGTCGTGAGTCCCGTGATGCCAACCCGGACGCCGCCGCGCGTCACCACCGCGTGCGTGGCAAAGGCCGTCGTATCCCGGTCCAGGCGGATCACGTTGGCAGCCACGACTGGGAACGCCGCCCGCTCGTAGGCCCGGGCCAGGACGTCCACGCCGAAGTCGAAGTCGTGGTTCCCCGGGACGACCGCGTCGTAGCGCAGGCCGTTCATGGCGTCCACGATGGGATGCACCTGTCGCGGCCGGACGGTCGCGAAGTACGTGGCGAACGGATTTCCCTGGAGGAGGTCCCCGGCATCCACGAGCACGACGGATCCCGGGTAGGCCCGGCGGAGCGAGTCCACGACCGTGGCGGCGCGCACCAGCCCCCAGGGCGCCGGCCGGTCCTGAATGTAGTCCCAGGCCGTCACATGACCGTGGACGTCGGTGGTGGCGACGAGCACCACGTGGGCGGTATCCTGTGCGGCCGCGGGTGGCCTCGCGGCGGCCAGGAGCAGGATGAGGGTCCGGGAGCGCACCGTACCGCGCAATCTCACCGTCCTCCGGGACGGCCGCAATCCGGCCGCCCCGGGGGGGGTCACGTGAGCGTGAATCGCAGCAGGTAGTAGCAGATCCCGCCGACGCCCGCCGAGACCGGGATGGTGAGCACCCACGCCCAGACGATCCGGCCCGCCAATCCCCACCGCACGGCCGAGATCCGGCGGACCGCCCCCACGCCGGCGATAGCGCCGGTAATGGTGTGCGTAGTACTGACCGGAATCCCCAGCCACGAGGCCAGGAACACCGAGATCGCCCCGCCGGTTTCGGCACAGAAGCCGTGCACCGGCTGGAGCCGCGTGATGCGGGAACCCATGGTGCGCACGATGCGCCAGCCGCCGAAGAGCGTCCCCGCCGCGATGGCCGCATGCGCCGACAGGATGACCCAGGTCGGGATGTGGTCGGCGGTGGTCAGGTGGAACGCACGGATGGGGAAGTCCACGAACAGCGCCTGCGAGCTGACCAGGAGACCGACCATGATCCCCATGGTCTTCTGCGCGTCGTTGGTGCCGTGACTCAGGCTGTACGCCGCCGCGGACACCAGCTGGAAGCGCCGGAAGTGCTTGTCCACGCGCGCCGGCGTGGCGTGCCGCAGCGTCCAGGCGGTGGCCACCATCAGGCTTCCGCCGAGCGCCAGGCCCAGGATTGGGGCGATGAAGATGAAGAGGATGGGCTTGATCCATCCTCCCAGGATGAGGGCGTGGATCCCCGCCTTGGCCACCGCGGCGCCGCCGTACCCGCCGATGAGCGCGTGCGACGAGCTGGACGGAATGCCGATGTACCACGTGACGAGATCCCAGATGATGGCGCCGAGCAGGCCGCCCAGGATCACGAGGGGATCCACGATGGAGAGATCAATGAGTCCGCTGCCGATGGTCTTGGCGACGGCGGTGCCGAATCCAAAGGCCGCCACGAAGTTGAAGAACGCGGCCCACGCCACCGCGGCAATCGGCGACAGGACGCGCGTGGAAACGATCGTGGCGATGCTGTTGGCGCTGTCGTGAAACCCGTTGACGAAATCGAAGACGAGAGCGACGCCGACGATCGCCAGGATGAACGGGATGGACTCGTGGATCATGCGTGCTTCAGCACGATGGACTCGATGTCGTTAGCCACGTCTTCGCTCTCGTCCATCGCATGCTCGAGCGTGTCGAAGATCTCCTTCCACTTGATGATGCGGATGGGGTCGGTCTCCGTATCGAACAGCCGGCCCAGCATTTCCTGGTAGACCGCGTCCGCTTCCTCTTCGAGCCGCTTGGCGCGAATGCAGTGCACCATCACGTCGTCCTTGGCGCGGAGCTTGGTCACGGCCTGGAGCACTTCCTCGCTCACCCGGCCCACCAGCTCGCACATGAGGCCGATGCCCTCCGGCGTCTGACCGACGCGGAAGATCTGCGCCCGGCGCGCCGTGCCGTCTATCCGGTCCATCACGTCGTCCAGGTCGGACGCGAGCAGATGGATGTCCTCGCGGTCAATGGGCGTGATGAAGGTCCGGTCGAGCCGCCGGACCACCTCGTGCGTCAGGTCGTCGGCCTCGTTCTCGAGCCGCTTGATCTGGTCGGCGCAGTACTTGGCCCGCTCCGGCTTGCCGGTCAGCAGCTCCTCCAGCAGCCCGGCAGCTTCCGCCGTGCGGCGGGCCACCTCGACGAACAGCTCGTAGAAGTCTTCGTTCTTGGGCAGCAGGTGAAACCGCACAGGGGCGCTCCCGAATCGGTCACGGTCAGGTAACGGCACGGTCACGATCGAGCCACGACGGGCGGCAATCTCCTCGCCGGAACCCGGCGGCGCAACTGGGGAGGGGCCCGATCCCTCGCGGGCCGCTATATTCGCGGGCGTATGAGCCACCATGTGCTGGTCGTGGACGACGAGCCGGACATCACCGCGCTCGTGGCATACCACCTGGCCAAGGCCGGGTACCAGGTGTCCACCGCCACGAGCGGGCCGGAGGCGCTCCGCCAGGCCGAGGAACAGGCGCCGGACCTGGTGGTGCTCGACCTCATGCTGCCCGGTCTGTCCGGGTACGAGGTGCTGGAGGCCATGCGGCGCCGGCCGCAGACGCAGGACGTCGGCGTCATCCTGCTCACGGCCCGCCGGGAAGAGGCCGACCGCATCAAAGGGCTCTCGCTCGGCGCCGACGACTACCTGATGAAGCCGTTCGCCCCGCAGGAGCTGGTGCTGCGCGTCGGCGCGGTGCTGCGCCGCCTCGGCGGGCCCGCGGTGGTCTCGGGCGCCAAACTCGTTTCCGGGCCGCTGACGATTGACCGCGCCGCGCACCGGGTCCTAGTGAACGGGAAGGCGATCGAGCTCACCGCCACGGAGTACAAGCTCCTCGTGACGCTGGCGGAGCGGCGGGGGCGGGTGCAAACCCGGGCCCAGCTGCTCGAGACCGTCTGGGAAGCCCACCCCGACATCCAGACCCGCACGGTGGACATGCACATGCAGCGGCTCCGCACCAAGCTCGGGGCCGCGGCGGGCATGCTCGAGACGGTGCGCGGCTTCGGCTACCGGTTCCGCGCGCCGGAAGGGGCCAAGGCGCGGCGGTGACCTTCGGCGCGCGGCTGCTGCTGGCCGTGGTCACCATCCTCGTCGTGACCGTGGCGGGGGCCATGTTGGCGGCGGACCGCTGGCTCCGCGCCAGCATCGAGCACACGCTGGCGGACGAGATGCGCCGTCAGGCGCGCCTGATCGGCGAGGCGCTCCCGGACGAGCCCGCCCAGCTCCCGCAGGCCGCGCGCCGGATCAGCAGCCTCGCGAACCGGCGCATGACCATCGTGGACTCGACCGGCCGCGTTCTCGGCGACTCCGAGTTCGACGACCAGAGTCTCGCGCTCCTCGACAACCACCTCTCGCGTCCCGAAATCGCCGAGGCGTGGGCTGCGGGGAGCGGCGTCGCCAAACGATTCAGCACGTCCACCAACCGGGTGGAGCTCAAGGTGGCCGTCCGGGAGTGGCCCGGGGTGGTGCGGGTGTCCGCGCCCATGGACCAGGTGGACGCCGTCATCTCCGATGCGCAGCGCAGCGTGTTCCTCGCGGCCCTGGTGGCGCTCGCGCTCGGAATCATTCTGGCCTGGGTGGTGGAGCGCCAAGTCACGCGGCCGCTCGATGAGCTCGTCACCGCCGCGCGCGGCCTGGCCATCGGCCGGGCACCCGTTTACCCCGCCTCGACCATTCCCGAAGTCCGGCAGCTGGTGCGGGCGTTCCGCACGATGCAGGAGGAACTGTCCCAGCGCATGGACGAGCTGCGGCGGGGTCGGGAGGAGACCGGGGTGTTACTGGGCTCGATGGTCGAAGGCGTGATTGCCGTGGACCAGGCGGGCGCGGTGGTCTTCTGCAACACGGCACTCCGGCGCCTGCTCGACTACGCGGACGACGACTCCCTCCCGAACCTCCGGGAGCTGTTCCGGCGGGCCGAGGCACGCCAGCTCGTGGACGCGGTCCTCGGCGGTGAGGCCGTCCTCGGGCGCGAGCTGGCCCTCGACGGCCGGGTGGTGCTCGTGACCGCGCGGCCGTTGCCCACGGGCGGCGCCGTGGTCTGCCTGCACGACATCACCGACCTCCGCCGGCTCGAGACCGTGCGGCGCGATTTCGTGGCGAACGTCTCCCACGAGCTGCGCACACCCCTCACGAGCATCGCGGGCTACGCGGACATCCTGGCCCGTGACGCGCCGGATCCGGGAGCCGCGGCCCGGTTCCTCGAGGTGATCCGGACCAACGCCACCCGCATGCAGCATCTCGTGGATGATCTGCTCGATCTGGCGCGGCTGGAATCGGGCACGTGGCGACCCGACGTGCAACGGGTGGATGCCGCCGAGGTCGCCCGCTCGGCCTGGAGTCCCTCCGCGGAGCGCGCCGAGGCCGCGGGCATCACGTTCAGTCTGCAGGTGGCCGAGGACGCCGGCCTGTACGCCGATGCCGAGGCCCTGCGGCAGATCCTCACGAACCTGTTCGACAACGCGCTGCGGCACACGCCGGGCGGTGGACGGATCCAGGTCGAGATGACCGCCGTGGATGACGGCACCGCGGTGAGCGTGAGCGACACCGGATCCGGCATCGCGGCGGAG
>DASWHL010000133.1:0-25846 GCA_036398175.1 Gemmatimonadales bacterium | reverse complement strand
CCCGCGGTCAAGGCCGCGTCGCCGCAGGCGCCGGTGTCCCGCTGGATGGGCGGGGACGACTTCTATCACCACGGCGCCCTGCTGCTGTCCCACGCGTTCGACTTCTACGCTGGCTTCGGGCGGGTGCGGCCCGCGCCCACGGACCAGCGCGGCGAGCGGTTCGACCATGGCACGCCGGACGGCTACGCGTTCTTCCTCCGGATGGGGCCGCTGGCCAACGCCAACGCGCGGTACTTCCACGGCGAAGTCCCGTTCTGGGACACCCTGACGACCAACGACCGGTGGAACGGGTACTGGGCCGCGCGTGACGTACTCCCGCACCTCACGAACCTCCGGCCGGCGACGCTCGTGGTGGGCGGCTGGTTCGACACCGAGAACCTGTACGGCGCGCTCAACTCCTACGCGTCCAACGAGCGGCAGTCGCCGAACGCGACGAACCGCCTGGTGATGGGCCCCTGGTATCATGGCGAGTGGAACAGCGGGGACGGCGAAGCGCTCGGCCCCATCGCCTGGGGCTCATCCACGTCCAGGTTCTATATTGACAGCATCGAGGGCCCGTTCTTCGACCACTACCTCCTCGACGCCCCCGCCCCACCCGTCGCGGAGGCGACGGTGTTCAATACCGGCACGAAACGCTGGGGGCGGTTCGACGCCTGGCCGCCCCGGAACGCGACGACGCGGCGGGTGGTGCTGGGGGGTGGGGGGACACTGACGGTTGACGGGACCGACGGGAGCGCCATGAGCGCGGCGGCCGCCGAGTTTTCCGAGTACGTGCACGACCCCGCCAGGCCGGTTCCCTATACGAATGAGATCACGCACTGGTACAACCGGGCGTTCATGCTCGAAGACCAACGGTTCGCGTCACGGCGGCCGGACGTGCTGGTCTATCAGACCCCCCCTCTCACGGAAGATCTCACGGTCGCGGGCCCCATGCGGGTACGGTTCACCGTGGCGACGTCCGGTACGGACGCCGATTGGGTGGTGAAGCTGATTGACGTATTCCCGGACGACGCCGGCGGACCCTCCACGCGGGCGCGCGGGGACAACGGCGTTCGGCTGGGCGGGTACCAGATGCTGGTGCGGGGCGACGTGCTGCGCGGCAAGTTCCGGAACGGGCTCGACACGCCCGAGCCGTTCACGCCGGACACGCCCACGGCGCTCACGTTCACGCTCCAGGACGCGTTCCACACGTTCGCCACGGGCCACCGCCTCATGATCCAGGTGCAGAGTTCCTGGTTCCCGATGGTGGACCTCAACCCGGGCGTGTTCATGCGTATCATCGAGGCGACGCCGGCGGATTTCGGAACGACGACGCAGCGGGTGTATCACACCACGGGCCGGCCGTCGTACGTCGAGCTGACGGTGCTGCCCTAGGCCGTCCCGATCGCCCACTCGAGCGGGCGCAGCATGGCGGGCGGTGTTCTCCAGCCGCCCGCCTCGTCCTGGCGACCGAGGGCGGCGAGCACCCGCGCGCGGAGCAGCCGCTCCGCCACGAGGGCACACTCGGGCACCTCGCCCGCGACGTGCATCCACGGTCCCAGCGCAATCGTGTCGAGCGCGGCGAGAGCCTGTGGCGGGTCGTCCCGTTCGAGGGCCGCACGTGCCTCGATCCCCGCGCGCAACGCAGGGGGCAGGGACGCCGCCCACGGCGGGACGGCGGCGAGCGCGCAGGCGCGGGCGCACGCCGCCGCGGCATCCCGATCTCCCTGGGCGACATGCAGCAGTCCCAGACTGTGCAGGGTGAGGCACGTCCGGAGGGCCGCGGCGGGGGTCGTGCCGGACGTGACGCCGGCCTCGGCCGCACGGGCCCGAAGCCGGTCGGCGAGCGTGTCGCCGCCCACGGCCAGGCGCCCCGGCATCGTCGCCAGGAACGCTTCGTGGTCGAGCGCCAGGTCGCGGTCGAACTGCGCGGCGCGGGCGAGCGCGGCGCGTGCCTCTCCGTGCGCGTTCCGGGCCGCGGCGGCGTGCGCGGCAAGCAGGGACGGCCACGGCCCCGAGGCCACCGGTCCGGCAACCGCGGGCACCGCGGCGCCGAGGATCTCGAGTGCCGCCACCTGCCGGAGCGCGGCGGGTCGGGCAACGGCGAGCCGCCCCGGCGCGTCGTCGGTCTGGCCAATCACGGCCATCACGGGGGCGTCGTCGCCGTCCGGACTCAGCGCGAGATACTGCCGAGCATAGTCCCGGGCGGCCTGGCGGTCGCCGGTGGCCCACGTGAGCCGAGCCAGCTCGCCGAGCGCCGCGACATGCCGCGGGTCGAGGGCGCAGGTGCGCTCGAGCGGAATCCGGGCTTCCGCCTCGGGCCGCGCGCGAAACCGGTTCCCGTCCAGCAGCACGCGCGCGAGCCGGTACCAGGCCTCGACGTCGTCCGGACGGTCCGCGAGCAAGCGCTGGCAGTGCCGCTCCGCGTCGGTCAACCGACCCTCGAGGACCGCGGTCAGCGCCGCGAGCAGGAGGCGGGTGTGCGGATTCAGACGGCGCGCTCCCGCGGTGGCGTGCTCCACGGCCTGGAGGGCGCCCACGGGATTGCCGCATGCGGCGTGGGCCGCCGCCAGGCGATAGGACGCGAGGGCAAAGTCCGGGTCCAGCTCCGCCGCCCCCTCGTAGGCGGCCCGGCTCTCGTGCGCGCGCCCGCGCCGGAACGCGCGTTCCCCGTCGAGATACGCCCGGAGCGCGGGAAGCGAATCGGTGGTCATGGCACCCAGGCGGGTGAGGTGACCGCCGAGGGACTGGGTCTGCGACGCCAGCAGCCGGCGCACGAGGTCGTCCACGACGTCGAAGATTCCCGCCGCCGCGGTGGCCTCCGCGTCCACGCGCCGCTCGGCGGTGCCGAGCGTCTCGTGGATGGTGGCGCGCAGCAGGATCCGCTCGCCGTCCGCGACGACGCTGCCGAGCACGAAGGTTCCGGCCCCCAGCGCCCCGGCGATCGGGCGCACCGCCGCGGGATCGGGCGGTGCCGCGCCGAGGGCCGCGGCACGCGCCAGCACACTCCCCGGATCCACCGTCCGGAGGTCACCCGCGCCGTCGAGCTTGGTGCTGATCAGGTCCACCATGCCCTCGCGCAAATAGTGCAGGTCGGCCGCGCCCCGGACGGCGAACGGGAACACGGCGACGACGTTGGGCGCGGGCCGGGTCGCGGGCGGCGTCGCGGCGGCCGGCGCCGCCTCGGCCCGTGCCCGGATGCCGGCGACGAGCGCGGTGGTCTCGGCGCTCGGCGTGAGGTCCAGGTCCTGTGCCAGCCGGTGGGCGAAGTCGTCGTAGGCGCGGATGGCGCCCGCCCGATCGCCCAGGCGATCGAGGAGCACGAGGAGCCGGCGCAGGCCGGTCTCGTCATCGGGACGGATCTCGAGGGCGCGGCGCCGCCACGCCGCCGCCTCGGCCAGGCGGCCCGCCCCCTCGGCATCCGCGGCCAGGCGGGCCGCCGCGTCGCTCGTCTCGCGCCGGAGCCGTTCGCGTGCGGTGTCGAGCCAGCGCTCGAACTCCGGGGCCGACGGGACGTGCAGGCCCGCCAGCACGTCGCCCCGGTACAGGTCCATCGCGTCCGCGAGCCGGCCCTCCCGCAGCGCGGCCTCGCAGGCCGGGAGGTCGCACCAGAGGCCGTCCGCGGCAATCCCGACTTCATCGCCGCGGGTCCGGATCGCGGCGTCGCCCACGTAGGTCCGGAGGAAGGTGAGCGTGCGCCGCAGCGCCGCCCGCGCGTGCGCGTCGTCCATGTCGGGCCAGAAGGTCCCGAGCAGCGTGTCGCGGCGGTGCCAGCGCCCGTCGCCGCCCGCCGCGAGCAGCGCGAGCACGGCCAGGCGCTTGGGCTGCTGGAGGACGTTCGTGACCTCCGTCCCGTCCGCCCGCACCAGCTCGGTCGCGCCGAGCAGGCGAAGCCGGATCACGGCGCGCCGCTTCGCGCACGCAGCGCGTCCCGCACCACGGCCCAGGGTCCGGTGGCGTCGCGCAGGACTGTGGCGTAGCGCCGCCGCAGGGTTCGTGCGGCCAGCCGGTCGCCGGTGGCGTCGAGCGCGTCCGCGCGCAGGGGGAGCCCGATCACACGCGCCACCTGGTCCATGAATCCGGGGCTGATCTCGAAGGTGGCCGTGGCGATGACCACTTCGTCGTAGTCGCCCCGCGCGGCGGCGACGCGCGCCCACGTGAGGCGCAGGGGCCAGAGCGAGGCGACCAGCCCGAACGGGACCTCCTCGAACTGGAACCGCTTCGTGGCCGACGCCCACCGCTCATACGCGGCCAGCGTGTCGCCCGCGGCGAGCCGGTCGAGCGCTGCGAGATCCTCGAGCAGGCTCAACGCCAGCAGGGCGGGTCCGCCGCCCGCGTCGGCCAGGCGCCGAAGCGCCTGCCGGGCGCGCCGAGCGGGGGCCGCGTCCCGCTCGCGGAACCAGCGCGCGGCCAGCCACGGGCCGTCCGGCGCGGCGGTGTCCCTCACCAGCCTCGCCGCCGCGTCCGCCGCATCCGCGTCGGCCACCGCGCCGGCGCGGAGACCGGTGACCGCCAGGAGGACCGCGGCCCGATCGACCTCGGCTCGCGGGACGTTCCGCCGCCCGGCTTCCCGGAACAGCGTGTCCGCCGTCGCCGCGCGTCCCGCGCCCAGCGCGTTACCGAGCCGCAGCCGGAACGCCGTGGCCCGTTCGTCGGCGCTGGCGGCGCGGTCCTGGAGCGCACGCGCCGCTTCGTCGGCCAGTTTGCGCTCCGCGGCCTCCAGGCTCAGGCTCTTCCCCGCGAGCGCGATCAGCTCGAGAGTCGCCGCCGGACGTTCCTCGAGTCGCAGGAGCGCCCGGGTGGTGGCGCGCAGGCCGCGGAACCGGATGGAGTCGGCCAGCCGGGCGGCCTCCGCCCACGTTGACGTGCTGTCGAGCGCGAGGTAGGCGCGCAGTTCCTCGCGGGCGCGGGCGTTGTCGCCCTCCTGAAACGCGACGAACGCGAGAAGCCCGTGGATCACCGCGAATCGCGGGTTCAGATCCGCCGCGGGCTCCAGCGTGAAGCGGGCGGCACCGGGCTCCGTCCCGAACAGCGGCCCGAAATAGAACTCGAGGTAGCCTTTGACGAACCGCGCGTCGACAGACAGCGGATACCGATAGACGAGATCCGTCACCAGGCGGTGCGCGCCCTCCACGTCGCCCTCGACGGCCAGGACCTCGTAGACCCGGAGCAGATCGCGGTTCAGCGGGTCCAGGTACTCGCGATACCGGCGCACCGGGTCGAGCGCGGAGCGGACGGCGCGGCTTGCCCGGGTGGGCTGCGCCCGCATCACCTCGGCCAGGGTGCGCTTGAACGCGGCGAGCGCGTAGGTCGAGTCCAGCTCGAGCACCCGGTCGTACCGGTCGATGGCCGCGTCGTAGTCCGAGGCCTGGAACAGGCTGTCGCCCACCCGGAGCGCCATGCGGGCTGCGAGGCCGCCGCCCGGCATGGCGGGACGGTACGGGGCCTGGTCTTCCGCCAGCTCGAACATGCCGAGGACCACGGTGACCACCATCGCGGCGAGGCTGTCGGGCACGCCATGCAGCGTGGGAACGGTGGTCGAGGTGCCGTCGGCGCGCCGCAGCTGAGCGCTGAGGCGGAGCCCGGTGCCCTCGTCGTGCTCGAGCGTTCCCGTGATCATCCCCGACGCGCCGAACCGGGCGAACACGAGCTGCATGGCCGAGTCGCGCGCGGCCGGCGTGACGAGGTCGGCGCCGCCCACCGCGCCCGCCACGGCCGCGACCGGCACCACCTGGACGCTGGGCACCCACCGGAGTTCCTCCTCGAACACGGCCGGGAGCGCGTGGCCCAGCTGATCCCGCGTGGCGTCCCGGAACGGGAATACGACGACGATCTCGCGTGGGGCCGGCACCGGTTCCGACGGCGTGAGCATGACGGCCAGCAGGCCCGCGACGGTCACGACGGCGGCCGCGGCCAGGGCCGCGACGGTGAGTGCGCGCCGATGGGGCCGCTCCGCCGCGCCCACCGCCTGGAGCCACGCGCGCATGTTCGGCGGCCGTTCCGCGGCGCTCAACGAGAGCGGAGCCGCCAGCGCCTCCGCCAATCGGGCGGGCAAGCGCACCGGCCCGGCCTGGAGCGTCTCGACGGCGTCGCGACGGTCGGACAGGGGCCGGAGCCGGTTGCCGGTGAGTGCCTCGCACACGGTGGCCGCGAACGCGTAGAGGTCGGTCCGCGCGTCGAGATCCCCGCCCGCCGCCTGCTCGGGCGCCATGTACGCGGGCGTGCCGATCACCGCCCCGACCGACGTGATGTCGTCGCCGGTGGGCTGCACATGGCGCGCGATCCCGAAATCCGTGATGAGCCAGCGGTGGTTGGCGGGCTCCCACAGGATGTTCGCGGGCTTCACGTCCCGGTGGATGATCCCGCGCTCGTGCGCGAACGCGAGCGCGCCGCCGACCTGCTCGACGAGCGCCTTCACGGCATCGAGCGGCAGCGGCCCCTCCTCCGCGATCCGCTGCGCGAGCGACACGCCCTCCACGAGCGGCATCACGAGGTAGGCGAGGTCGTCCCGGATCTCGAACTCGTAGACCGGCACGATGTGCGGGTTCGGGAGCCGGGCGGCCAGCATGGCCTCGCGGCGGAACCGGGCCAGCTCGTCGGCGCCGATGGACGCCGGGACCGGCAGGATCTTGATGGCGACCGGCGCGTCCAGGCTCCGGTGCCGCGCCCGGTATACGGCCCCCATCCCGCCGCGACCCACCAGGCCCTCGATGTCGTAGCGATCGCGGACGACGTCCTGGAGTTGCTCGAAGTCGGGGTCGGGCACCGCGCGTCCGGAGGCGGAGGGGGGGGAAGTGCCAACGCCTGCGAAAGATGCGTGGGGTCCGGGGATGAATCCAGACCCGGGGGACGGTCAGGTCACGCTCGTTGGGCGGATCAGGCACCGGCGGGCCGGTAGGATGACGCCGGACGCTCGTCTGGGAGGCGTGTATGACCCGCGAGGACCAGGAGTACGACGTGCTCATCATCGGGAGCGGCATGGGGGGCATCCTGTGCGCGCGGCCGCTGGTCCGGGCGGGACTCCGGGTGGGAATGCTGGAGCGTGGGGATTGGGTGCCCAGAGACCTGCGCAACCAGGAGGTCTCCGGCACCCTGGAGCTGACGCCGTTCTTCACGGCGGATCAGGCGTACGGGGTGATCCGCGGGCGCCGGACCCGCGTGCGGTGCTCCACCTCCTGCGTGGGCGGGCAGGCGGTCTTCTTCGGCGGGGTGGCCCTGCGGTATCGTGAGGAGGACTTCCTTCCCGACCCGGTCATCGCGGGGGACTCAGGCGCCGAGTGGCCGTTCAGCTACGACGCCTTCGAGCCGTACTACGCGGCCGTCGAACGCCTGCTCGACGTCGCGGGCGACCCGGGCGGGGATCCAACGGCTCCGTGGCGAAGCGGGGACTATCCCCAGGCGCCGGTCCCCCTGTCGCCGATCGCGCAGCGGCTGGCCCGCGCGGGGCGGCAGATCGGGCTCGAGGCCTCCCGCCTCCCCCTCACGATCAACTACCGCGCGGGGCCGACCGGCTGTGTCCAGTGCGGCAGCTGCGACTCGTACGCGTGCGGTCGCGGGGCCAAGAACGATCCGACGGCACGCGTGCTCCCCGAGCTGCTCGCGGGCGGTCTCGACCTCCGACCGCGCACGGTGGCCGTGCGCCTCGAGCAGCGCGCCGGGAGGGTGGCCGGCGTCGTGTGCTTCGATCTCACCAGCGGCACGTGGATCACGTATCGTGCGTCGGCCTACGTGCTTGCGGCGGGCGCGCTCGCGACACCGCACCTGCTGCTCGCCTCGGGTCTCGAGCGACTGAGCCCGGCGGGACACGTCGTCGGCCGGTACCTGCTCCGGCACGTGAACGCGATCGTATTCGGCCTGTTCCCGCGAGCACTCGAGGGCTACGACCGATTCCACAAGCAACTGGCGTTCTTCGGGCACTACCTCGGCGCGAGTGACGCCGGCCCGGACGGGCGCCGTGGGTTGCTCCAGCAGGTTCACTCGCCGCCGCGCGGGCTCGTGCGGGCGCATCTTCCCGGCCCGCTGGGCGCGCTCGGCGGCGCGGTCGTCCCCCACATGACGGGCCTGCTGGCCATCGCGGAAGACCAGCCTCGGGTCGAGAACCGCATCACGCTCGACCATACCGTGCGCGACCGGTACGGGCTCCCCCGGGCGCTGGTCCTGCACGCGTACAGTGATCGGGATCGGGCCGCCCGCGCGGCGCTGGTCCGGACGGCCGTGGGGCTGCTGCGCCGGGCGGGCGCGGTCGCCCATTACGTCCATGCGATCGACACGTTCTCCCACGCCGTGGGCACCGTGCGCATGGGCGAGGATCCGGTCACGGCGCCCGTGGATGCCGACGGACGGTTTCGCGGGCTCGCCAACCTGTTCGTCGCGGACGGCAGCGCGCTGCCGTCCGCCGCCGCCGTCAACCCGGCACTCACGATCGGGGCCAACGCATTGCGCGTCGGGGCCCGGGTGCGCGCGGCCCTCACCACCAAGGAGCTGTCCGATGTCCAGGAACGACACACGACCGCTGCGCCTCGCGTTCTGCGGATGCGGGCGGGCCACGGCGACGCATAGCCGCGTCCTCGCCACGGCGGAGGGCGTGACGCTCTCCTTCGCAAGCCGGGATCCCGCCCGGGCCGCGGGCTTCCGGCTCGAGTTCGGGGGCGACATTGCCCATGCCTCGTACCTCGACGCGATGACCGACCCCGGGATCGACGCCGTCGTCGTGGCGACCCCGCCGGACCGCCACCTGGACCTGACGCTGGAGGCGCTCCGCGCGGGCAAGCACGTCGTGGTGGAGAAGCCCGCGTGGCCCCGGGCCGCGGATGTCGGCGTGGTGCGCGCGGCGGCCGCGGCGGCGGGGCGGCGCGTCTTCGTGGCCGAGAACTACGTCTACAAGCCGCTGCTCACGCGGCTCCGCCGCCTGCTGCAGGAGCAGGCGGTGGGCGAGCCGCGTTTCGTCCAGGTGAACGCGATGCGACGCCAGCGGGCCACCGGCTGGCGGGACGACGCGGGCGTGGGTGCGCTGTACGAAGGCGGGATCCACTGGCTGAGTCTGCTCGCGAGCCTCGGCTTCCGGATCGCGCGGGTCCACGGGGCGCGGCCGGGCGCCGCGGACGGGGCGGACCGCTCGATGCTGGTCGTCATCGAGTACGCGGACGGACCCGTCGCCACGCTCCACTACTCGTGGGAAATCCCGATGCTTGGGCGGGGCCTCGGCCTGTCGCGGATCGCCGGCACGCACGGCGTGATCACGTTCGAAACGAACGGCGTCGTCGTGGTGGTGCGTGGCCGCCGCACCGGGATCTGGATTCCCGGGCTCCGCGATATTGCCGGCTACCGGGCCATGTGGGCGGACTTTCTCACGGCGCTGCGGATGGACACGGAGCCGCGGATGTCGCTGGACGCGGCCGAGCGCGATCTCAAGCTCGCGGAGGCCGCGTACGCGGGTCTGACCGACGTCCCGGACGCCCTGCCGGCGTGGAGGTGACGATGGGTTCCCCGATGGCGACCGAACCGGCCGTGCGGCATTGCGCCCCAGGCTTTGCCCGGCGAGTCTTCGCTCCCGGCCCCCGGAGACTCCATGCTGCTGCTGATCGTCGCCCTCCTGGGCGACAGCACACCGCCGCGGGCGGCGCCCACGACCCCGGCCGAGACCCTGGCGGTGCACATCGCCGGAGCGGGCCGGCCCGTTGTCCTCATCCCGGGTCTCTTCGGGTCGGCCTACGCCTACCGCAACGTGGTGCCCGACCTGACGGCGGCGGGGCGGCGGGCCATCACGATCGAGATCCTGGGCACGGGCGCCTCCGCGCGACCGGCCAATGCCGACTACTCGCTCGCCGCGCAGGCGCAGCGGGTCGCGGCGGTCCTCGACACGCTCGAGGTCCGGGGTGCGATCGTGGTGGCGCACTCGCTCGGTGGGGCGGTGGCGCTCCGGTTGGCCGTGGAACGGCCGGATCTCGTGGCGGGCCTCGTTTCCCTCGAAGGCGGTCCGGCCGAGGCGGCGACGAGTCCCGGGTTCCGCCGGGCCATGGCCCTGGCGCCGCTGCTCAAGATCTTCGGCGGCAAGGGCATCGTGCGCGGCAGGGTCGTGAAGCAGCTGCACGAGTCGTCGGCCGACACGACGTGGATCACGCCGGAGGTCATCGAGGGGTACACGGCCGGCGCGATGGCGGACCTCGGCGCCACCCTCGACGCGTTCATGGGCATGGCGCGCGCGGAGGAGCCTTGGGCCCTCGGACCGCGCCTCGACGAGCTGCGCTGCGCCATGGTCCTGGTCCTCGGGGCCGCGCCGCACGCCAGCGCTCCGCCGCCCGCGGAGATCGCCCTGCTCCAGGATTCGGTGCGGGTGTTCGCGATAGACTCGGTCCCGGACGCCGGGCATTTCGTGTTCGAGGAACGTCCGGCGTCGGTGCTCCGGGCCGTGCGGCGCATCGAGCTGTCGTGGCTGCTGGCGGCGCGCGCCCGGTAGCCAGTCCCCGCTTCATCACGTCCCTGGCCATCGCCGCCCTCTCCTGGGGTGGCGGCGCCCAGGCACAGGTGCCCGAACTCGGCGCGAGCGCGGGTGACCGCATCCGGGTCACCTGGTGCGAGGAGGTCGGTGGGGCGTGCGAGCTCCGCCGGCGCACGGTGGGCGTGCTGCTCGACAGGGACAGCGCCGGCCTGCACGTGCGGGTGGACCAGACGGACCTGCGCGTCCCCTGGCACACGGTACGCCGCGTGGAGGTTCCCCGGGGCTCGCATGGCACGCTCCGAACCGTGGCGTTCGGGGTCGGCGGGCTCCTGCTCGGAGCCGCGGCCGGCATGACCGTCGGCACGGTCATCCAGGGCGACTGCTACGAATTCGAATGCCTGGCCGGCCCGGGCTACGGGCTGATCATCGGCGCACCCGCCGGGGCGATCGCCGGCGTGGGGTACGCCGCGGGCACCCGCGAGCGGTGGCGCACGTCGTACCGCCGATGACGCCACGTCGGCCGGGCCGACGGGGAGGAGGGACGGATGCGGTTCCAACGGACAATGCGGGTCATTCTGATGCTCGGGTCGTTGGCGACGTCGTCGGCGGGCGCGCAGGGGGGATCGCACCCGCCGTTTGCCAGCGAGCCTATCCTTGCGGAGGCCGCCGCGGGCGCCCTCATGGCGTTCGGGATGAGCTTCGGGATGGCATACGTGGGAGCGGCGCTGCTGGGCCCCAAGGGCGGGGAGGATCCCGGGCTCGCCGGGGCCCTCGCGGGGTTCGCCGCCGGGCTCGCGCTCGGGGCGTCGCTCGGGGTGCATCTCGTGGCGCGAGGCTTCGGCCTGCCGGCGCGGTACGAGGAGGCGCTCGGCGGGGCACTCGCCGGCGTGCTCCTGCTGCCCGCCGTGCCCATAGACCTCGACCGGACCGGAACCTGGCTCGCGATCTTCGCCCTCCCGACGGCCACGGCGGTCATCGCGTCGTCGTTGGGATCGTCGTCGCGCACCGTCCGGCCGTCCGCACGAGGGTTGCCGAACGGCGTCGGCGTGGGGGTGGAGATTGTGTTCTAGGTCCGGGTTGGGGTGAGGGAGACGCGGCGGGAGTCCGGGGCTGAAGCCCGGGCTCGCCCTTCAGGGCGTGGCTTCCCACCCCCAAGGCCTCCCCGGGTGCCAAGTCCTCGTCGGCCGGGTACCAGGGTAGGTTGGTCATGGCGTGTGGCGCCGGCGGTTGAGTGCCGGATGGGTTCTGCACGGGGGGGCGGATGAGACGGACAGGCATTCCGGCGATCACGATGCTGCTCGCCGTGTCGTTCGCGGCATGCGGGGATCAGACGACGATCGGTGATCAGCTGGTCGGCACGTGGGCGCTCGCGGCGTACGACGATCACGGCACGCCGGGCGTCACCACCGGGACGTGGTCGTTCTGGCCGGACGCCACATTCACCGTGCTCGGGACGATCACGTACCCCGATGAGCCCGCCGATTCCCTCGACGTGATCGGCACGTGGATGGAGCAGGGGCCCGCGACCATAGCGATGACCGTGGGCGACGGCACCACCGTGTGGGACGTGAGCGTCACCCCCGACACGGCGGTGCTGATTCTGCCGGACGCGGAGGGCGCGGTCCGGATCACCCTGGCGAAGTGAGCCCGCCTACCGCCAGCTGTTGGCCGGAACCCCCACCATGCTGACCGGCTCCCCCTGGGACATCGCGGGGGTCTCGACGATGTACATCGCCACACCCGCGAACGGCGCGCGCACCTCGCCGATCCGGTCGCCGAAATAGTCGGTGACGTAGCCGAGCAGACCGCCTTCGGGCACGAACTGGCCCACCTCCACCTGGGGATACCAGGCGCCGGTGGCGGGGCTGGTCATCACCTGCGTCCGCACGAACCACACCGGCCGGTCGTTCAGCTCCACCGGGCCGTCCAGCATCCGCAGGTAGCGCATCAGCCGGAACGCCCCGTCGTAGTTCCGCTGGATCATCTCGACGTCGGGCATGCCCAGGAACCCGTTTTCCGTCGTGATGGAAGGCTTGCCGCGGAGATGGGCGGTGTTCTGCGTGTAGACGGAGGCCGCGAGGTCCTTTGGCCGCTCGGTGTCCACGACGATGCCGTAGTTCCCCCAGGCCTGCGCCATTTCGCGACCGATCGAGTCCGCGCGCGGATCGAGACCCAGCTTGTTCCAATAGTTGTAGGCGAGGAGGTTCTCGTTGCCGTCTCCCGAGTGCATGTCCACCAGGTAATCCGCCCGCTCGATCACCTCGGTGGTGATGGCGTGCGCGATCCGCTCGGTCACGGTGCCGTCCGGCTTTCCGGGGTACACGCGGTTCAGGTTCTTGCCGTCCCACGGGCTGTAGTAGACGGTGCGCTTGGTGTAGGACGGCAGGTTCGCGACGTGGACCAGGATCACGGTGCCGCGGAGCCGGCCGGGATCCACGTCGCGGCGGACGCGGTGCAGCGCCAGGATGGGGGCGACCTCGGAGCCGTGCGTTCCCGCCACCAGGGCGAGCACGGGGCCGGGCTGGCTGCCGTGCAGGACGGTGATGGGGACGCGTGTCGCCGAATCCACGCCCGCGGGGATCTCGAGGAATCCCGACGCCCGGGTGCCGGGTGCCGCCCGGACGGGACCTACCTGGAACGCCGAGCCTTGCGCGTGGAGCGAAGGAGCGAAGAGTGCGAGGAGCGGGAGCACGAGCGCGGGCCGCGACATGGGAGCCTCCGGGAGGACGCCGGAGGATGCGGTTGGAGGCCACGCACCGCAAGGTCAGCGGCGGTGTCTTGCCGCGCGCCGGCCACGCGCTATCTCTACCATGGTGATCCGATCCCGTGCATCCCGCTGATCCCGCTCATCCCCTGAACCCATGCCCACACTCCCCGATCCCGCCCGCACCTATCCGCTCCTGATCAACGGCGCCCTCGTTCCGGGGCGCGGCACCCCGGCGCCGATCCGCGGCCCGGCCGACGGGAAACTGGTGGGGACCGCGGCCACGGCCAGCGCCGCCGACGTGCTGGCGGCCGTGGATGCGGCGGCCCACGCGGCGCCGGAAGCCCGGGCCCTGCCGTCCTACGCCCGGGCCGAGGTGCTCCAGCGGATCCACGACGCGGCGGCCGCGCGGCGCGAGGAGCTGGCGGTCCTGCTGGCGCTCGAGGCCGGCAAGCCCATCAAGCACGCGCGCCTCGAGGTGGACCGCATGCTGTTCATCTTCCGGGACGGCGCGGCCGAGGCCATGCGGATCGGCGGCGAGGTGATGCCGCTCGACCGCATGCCGCACGGGACCGATCGCTGGGGCATCACGCGGCGGTTCCCGCTGTCTCCCATCTCGGCCATCGTGCCGTTCAACTTTCCCCTCCTGCTCGCGGCCCACAAGCTGGCGCCCGCCATCGCCTGCGGCGCCACGATGGTCCTCAAGACGCCGCCACAGGATCCGCTCTGCGTACTGACGCTGGCCGAGATCCTCAAGGACGCCGGGTATCCGCTGGGCGGGATCAACGTGGTGCAGGTGCCGGTGGAGGAGGCCACGCCGATGCTGGACGACCCGCGGGTCCGGATGATCACGTTCACGGGCTCGGCGCGCGCGGGCTGGTACATCCGGCAGCGGGCGCACACCAAGAAGGTGGCGCTGGAGCTGGGCGGGAACGCCGGCGTGATCGTGGAGGGCGATGCCGACCTCGAGCACGCGGCGGCCCGCTGCGCGGCGGGCGGCTTTGCGTTCGCCGGCCAGTCCTGCATCTCGGTCCAGCGCATCCTGGTCCAGCGCGACGCGTTCAACGCGTTCGTGGCGGCGCTCGTGCCCAAGGTGCGCGCGCTCAAGGTGGGCGCCCCGCTCGACGAGCAGGCCGACCTCGGTCCCATGATTGACGAGACGGCGGCGCAGCGGGCCGAGGCCTGGATCCGGGAAGCGGTGGCCGACGGCGCCGAGATCGCGACCGGCGGGGAGCGCGCGGGATCGGTGCTCCAGCCCACCGTGCTGCTGCACACGACCTCCGACATGAAAGTCAACTGCGAAGAGGTCTTCGCGCCCGTGGTCACCGTCCGGCCGTACGCGAACTTCGACGACGCGCTCGCCACCTTGAACGACTCACCCTACGGGCTCCAGGCGGGCGTGTTCACGTCGAACCTGCGGAAGGCGTGGCACGCCTACGAGACCCTGGAGGTGGGTGGCGTCGCGATCAACGAGATCTCGGGCTACCGGGTGGACCACATGCCCTACGGCGGGGTCAAGGCGTCCGGCCTGGGACGGGAAGGCGTACGGTACGCCATCGAGGAGATGACGGAGATCCGGTTGTTGATGATGTGACCGGCGGACGGTAGGGGCGACCCGCCGGATCGCCCCGTCCACGTACAAAGGGGCAAACCGCATGATCGGGAAAACCGTGCACGCAGCATTCGCCGGGTTGATAATCGCCACGACCCTGGCCGCGGCGCAGGAGCCGCTGCCCGGCTGGGACAAGCGCCTCCCGTCCCAGGTCGGCTATCGGGTCTACGTCCTGGTGGACATGGAGGGGATGGGCTCCGCCGTGAAGAGCCAGGAGGTGATCGCGGGCAACGAAGGACCGGCGTACCGCGACCGGACCGGCCCCGACTACTGGACGCACTACCGCGAGATGCTCACCGAAGAGACCAACGCGGCCATCCGCGGCGCGCGGGCGGCGGGCGCCGGAGCGTTCGTGGTCAACGAGGGGCACGGCGGCAACCGCTTTGCCAACCTGCTGCCGTGGGCGCTGGATCAGGAGGCCATCCTGATTCGCGGCTACCCGCGCCCGATGGTGATGAGCACGGGCGTGGACAGCACGTTCGGGACGATGATGATGCTCGCGATGCACGCCTCGTGGGGGAAACCGGGCGTGATGTCGCACAACTACGCGTTCGCGGAGTTCCGGGTCAACGGGATGGCGCTGAACGAGGTGGGCATCAACGCGCTCGTGGTCGGCGAGCAGGGCGTACCGGTATCGCTCGTGAGCGGGGACGACGAGCTGATGAAGGAGGTGCGCGAGATCCTGGGCGACCGCGTGGTGCTGGTGACGGTGAAGACCGCGCTGGGCGGCGCCGCGGCGGTGACGTACAGCCCCACGGCGGTTCGGCGGATGCTCGAGGACGGCGCGCGCGAAGCCGTGCGCCGGGCACGCGCGGGCGAGATCGCGCCGTTCACGCTCCCCAAACCCTACCGGGTGGAGTTCACGCTCCGCCCGACCTATCCCGAGAGCATGGTGGCCGGCGTGGACAGTCTCGCGCCGCTGTGGGGTGTGGAGAAGACGGGCCCGCGGGCCTATCGGTTCGCGACGTCCGAGGCCCGGCGAATTGCCCACCTGCTGGACGCCATCGAGCTGGTGGTGCTGCCGTAGCGGCCTTCGGTCTACTGCTTCGTAATATCCACGCGCGTCACGTGCAGATTGAGCGCGTGGTTCACCCGTAGCCCGACCTGCCCGTCGGTCGGCAAACCGCTCTTCGCGAGCGCCGTCACCTGCTGATCGTTGACGAAGACATGAACGGAATCGCCGGTGACTTCCACGGCGAGCACGTTCTTGGCCGTGCCTTCCGTCTGGGGGACGATGGCGGGATGCGCCGTCCAGGGAACGAGCGTCGGGGTATCCGCGCCGCGGCGCTGCTTCACGAGCAGCTGGCCGTTCTTGCGCAGCAGGACGTAGAGGTAGGCCTGCCCCTCCCCCTCGAGGTCCGTGCCGCCGACGAACAGGCCGTACCCCTCCTGGCGTTCGCCCGGGAACAGGAAGCTCTCCAGCTCGACGCGGTACGTCCCCGAGGCCTGCCAGGCGGGGTCCCACGTGATGATGGCGGGGCCGGTCGTGATGTGCCACCCCGGCGGCATGGTCACCAGGCGGACGGTATCGCTGCGGTTGGCATCGAGCTGCGCATCCGCGACGACCGTGGACGTGCCGTGGTCCGCCCGGACCTTCCAGGCCGGCGGGATCTTCGGGGAAGATTCCTGGGCGGCAACGGGGGCGCCGGCCAGGAAGGCCAGCAGGACGACTGCGCGCATGGATGGCTCCGGGAGCTTCTGGGGGGAGGAGATTACCCGGGTCCGGGCCCGCCGGGCAAGGGATGCACCGGGATCAGCCTCCGGAGGGCGCCGGCGGCCGGGACTCGGTGTCGGCGAAGTCGCCGCTCACGAGGCCCAGGCGGCGGGCCCGTTTGACCCACTGCTCGCGCGCCAGCTCCTGCATGTCCTTGTGCTTGTCGGCCTCGTCCACGATCTCCATGCCGAGGACCGTCTCGACGACGTCCTCCATGGAGACCACCCCGGCGGTGCCGCCATACTCGTCCACCACCAGCGCAATGTGCTCGCGGCTGTCGAGGAACCGCTCGAGCAGGGGCGGCAGGGGCAGGCTCTCGGGCACCACGAGGATCTCGCGGCGGAGCTCGCTCATCTTGCGCGTGTGCTGGTCGCGGGCGCCGCAGAGCAGCACGTCGTCCTTGAGGACGTACCCGGTCACGTCGTCCAGGTCCTGGCCGTAGACGGGGATGCGCGAGAAGCGGAACTCGGTGTGCTGCGCCAGCACGTCGCCCACGGTGGCCGTTTCGGGGACCATGAACAGGACGATGCGCGGAGTCATGATGTGCTTGGCACGGAGGCTGCTCATCCGGAACAGGTTGCGCAGGACCCGGCTCTCCTCGACCCGGAACACGCCTTCTCGGGCTCCCAGCTCGGCCAGCGCCCGGAACTCTTCCCGGTGCACGGCCGCGCTCTGTGGTTTACGCGACATGAGCCGCGTGAGCTGGCGGGCCAGGGCCACGAGCGGCCAGAGGAGCGGAATCAGCACCCAGAGGACGCGGGACGTGAAGGGCGCGAGGCGGCGCCAGTAGAGGGCCCCGAGCGTCTTCGGGATGATCTCGGACAGGAAGAGAATCGCGAGCGTGAGCACCGCCGAGAACACGGCGATGTACGCGCTGCCGAACACCTTCGCGGCCTGGGCGCCCGCCGCGGTCGCGCCGAACGTATTCGCGATGGTGTTGAGCGTCAGGATGGCCGCCAGCGGCTGGTCAATGTCCTGCTTGAGCCGCCGGAGCAGCTCACCGGTTGCCCGGTGCTTGGCCTCGAGTGCCGCCACGTAGGACGGCGTGACGCTCAGCAGCGACGCCTCCATCAGCGAACACAGGAAGGAGACGGCGAGCGCCACGCCAACGAAGAGGAGCAGGAAACCCATCGGTGGGGGAATCTACCGTCGGCGGCTACATTCCGCCGTCGTGCGGCGGTTTCGGTTCGGTTACGCATTCTCCGATCGAGGTGATCATGCTCCGTTGGCTGCTCCCCGTCTGTCTGTCGCTCGTCGGTTCGACACTCGGCGCCCAGGAGGCCATCGTCCGGCAGTACCGGGCCGACGCCGACCGGATCATCGCCGCCGCGCTCGCCGACAGCGGGGCCTACGCCCGCCTGGCCGAACTGTCCGACCGCTTCGGCCACCGTTTCAGCGGGTCCGACGCGCTCGAGCAGGCGCTGGGCTGGATCCTCGCCGGGATGGAGCGTGACGGGCTCGCCAACGTGCGCGGGGAGCCGGTGATGGTGCCGGCGTGGGTGCGGGGTGAAGAGTCGGCGGAGCTGGTGGCCCCGCGCGCCACGCCGCTCCCCATGCTCGGGCTCGGCGGGAGCGTGGCGACGCCGCCGGACGGGATCACGGCCGAGGTGCTGGTGGTGAGCAGCTTCGAGGAGCTGCGCGCCCGGAGCGCGGATGCGCGCGGCAGGATCGTCCTGTTCGACGTGCCCTTCACGACGTACGGCGAGACCGTACGGTACCGGACCGACGGTGCCGTGGCGGCCGCGCGGGCCGGGGCCGTTGCCAGCCTGATCCGGTCCGTGACCCCGAACTCGCAGCGCAGCCCGCACACCGGGATGATGCAGTACGCGGACACGGTGCCGCGCATCCCGCACGCCGCCCTCACGGTGGAAGACGCCATGATGCTCCACCGCATGCAGGACCGGGGTGAGCGGCTCGTGATCCGGCTGCGGATGAACGCGCAGCAGCAGCCGGATCGCGAGTCCAAGAACGTGATCGGGGAGCTGGTGGGTCGCGAGCAGCCGGACGACGTCGTGGTCGTGGGCGGCCACACCGATTCGTGGGACGTGGGGCAGGGCGCCATGGATGACGCGGGCGGCATCGTGGCCGCCTGGGAGGCGCTGCGCGTCCTCAAGCGCCTGGGCCTCACGCCGCGACGCACCATCCGGGTCGTGGGCTGGACCAACGAGGAGAACGGCCTGCGGGGCGGCACCGCGTATCGGGACGCGCATCGCGGAGCCCTGGACCGGCACGTGCTGGCCATCGAGTCGGATGCCGGCGTGTTCGCGCCGGAGGGATTCGGATTCACCGGGTCGGACGCGGCGTTCGCCATCGTGCGGCAGGTGGGCTCCTTGCTCGAAGGCATCGGCGCGGGGCGGATCCGGCGAGGCGGGGGAGGGGCCGACATCGGGCCCATCATGCGGGAGGGCGTGCCCGGCATGGGGCTGGACGTGGACGGGACACGGTACTTCTGGTACCACCACGCGGACGGCGACACGGTGGACAAGCTCGATCCGCGGGAGATGGGACTCTGTGTGGCGGCGCTGGCGGTAATGGCGTACGTCATTGCCGACCTGCCCGACGGGCTGCCGCGGTAGCGGCGCCTTCCGCCTCCGGCGGACGGGCCGTATCCTAGGGGCGACCGATTCCTTCGAGCGCACTCGTGACCCGCTGCCTGTTGCTCCTCGTTTGTGGACTCCTGTTCCCGGCCTCCCTCTCGGCGCAGGCGGTCCGCCGGCTGTTCATCTCCGTGGACATGGAGGGCATCGCCGGCGTCGTCACGGGCGAGCAGCTCGGCCCGGGCGGCTTCGAGTACGAACGCTTCCGGCGGTTCACCACCGAGGAAGTCCTGGCGGTGATCCGCGGCGCGCGGGCCGCCGGGGTCACGGAGTTCCTCGTGGCCGACGCGCACGGCAACGGCCAGAACCTGCTCATCGAGCTGCTGCCGCCGGACGTCCAGGTGGTCCGCTCGTGGCCGCGGCCCCTGGGGATGATGGAGGGCATTGACTCCACGTTCGACGCCGCGGTGTTCGTGGGCTACCACGCCGGGACCACGAACCCCGACGGCGTGCGCGCCCACACCTTCTCGAGCGCCAGGCTCACGGACGTGCGCCTGAACGGCCGGTCGGTTCCGGAAGGCGGCGTGAACGCCGCCATCGCCGGCCACTTTGGCGTGCCCGTCATCCTGGTGACGGGAGACGACGCCGCGGTGGCGGAAGTGCGCGGCGTCGTGGGCGACATCGAGGGCGCCGTGGTGAAGTGGGCCGTGAGCTTCCACTCCGCCCGCACGCTCACGCCGCAGGCCGCCGCCGCGCTCATCGAGGAACGCACCCACGCCGCGGTGCTGCGGGCGGGCAGCATCCGGCCCCACGTGCTGGCGGGGCCCGTGACGCTCGAGGTGCGCTTCAAGCATTACCAGCCGGCGCAGCTCCTGGCCCTGCTGCCGGGCGTCGAGCGCCCCGACGCGCACGCGATCCGGTACGTGGGACGGGACATCCTGGCGGTCTCACGGTTCTTGACCGTGATCAACAACTACTCGCTCGATCTGGCACCCTGACCCCGCCTCCGGGCGGCCACGAGGAGGTCGCATGAGTGACCACGTCTACAAGATCATCGAGCTCTACGGGTCGTCCACGAAGGGCGTGGAGGACGCCATCGAACAGGCCGTGGCGAAGGCGGGCGAGTCGGTCCGGGGCATGCGGTGGTTTCAGATGACGGAGGTGCGGGGGCATATAGACGAAGGGCGCGTGCAGCATTGGCAGGTGGGCGTGAAGATCGGGTTTACGATTGAGAAGTGAAATGCAAAGTGCAGAGCGCGGAATGGGGCGTGAGAAGGTGAGACGCATGGGCCTGGGGTTGTTGCTGTGCGTGGGCGGGTGTGGAGGGGAGGCGGTCGAGGGGGGACGTGCGGCGGCGGCTCCCTGGGAGGAACTCGTTGGGGAATACGCGCGGGGTGAGGTCGTCCTGCGGCTGCTCGAGCGGGGCGACACGCTTCGCATCCTGGCGGATTCGGCAACCGAGGTGGCGCTCGAGGTCGCCCGTGGGGATACGCTCCGGGCCATTGCGGAACCCCGTCGGTGGTGGGCGGTGGTCCGCGATTCCGCGTCCGCCGTGTCGGGCCTGCGCGACTCGGCCGGCGTCTGGGAGCGGCGCGAGCCCGGACAGTCGGTGTTCCGGATCGAGCCGCAACGTCCGGTCGGCACACTGCGACGCGAAGCCCTGCTGGCGAGCCCGCCGATGGAAGGCCCGGGGCTCCTGCCGCCCGACCTCCTGGACGTGCAGGCGCTCGATACGACCATCCGGCTGGACGTGCGGTATGCCTCCGCGGACAACTTCCTGGGCGAGGCCGTCTATGCCTCCGCGCGGGCGTATCTCCAGCGGCCCGCCGCCGAAGCGGTGGTCCGCGCGCACCGGGCCCTCGCCGCCTCGGGCTACGGTCTGCTGATCCACGACGCATACCGGCCGTGGCACATCAGCTGGGTGTTCTGGGAAGCGACGCCCGATTCGCTCCGGCGGTTCGTCGCGGACCCGGCCCAGGGTTCTCGCCACAACCGGGGCGCCGCCGTGGACCTCACGCTCTACGATCTCGCCACGGGCCGGCCGGTCACGATGCCGAGCGGGTATGACGAGTTCTCGCCGCGCGCGTATCCGGACTACCCGGGCGGAACGTCACGACAGCGCTGGCATCGGGACCTGCTGCGGAGCGCCATGGAGGCCGAGGGGTTCCAGGTGTATCCGTACGAGTGGTGGCATTTCGATTTTGGCGGATGGGAGCGATACCCTATCTTGAACCTGACGTTGGAGGAGCTTGGTGGATGAGGCTGGGATGAGGAGGGTTCCATGATGTGGTCATTGCTGGCGCTCGGCGCGATGGTGCTCGGGCTGCCGGTGCAGCAGGGCGAGGTCGCGCCCCGCTTTCCGGCTGCGGTCGAGACCGAGGCGTCCAGGATCTTCAATTCGATGATGAGCCCGTACTGTCCAGGGCTCTTGATCGCGAACTGCCCGTCGCCCGGGGCGGCCGACCTCAAGGAGCGGGTGAAGACCCAGCTGGCCGCGGGGGTGCCCCCGGAGTCGGTCCGGGCACAGCTGCGGGCCGAGTACGGGAGCCAGGTCGAGGCGGTGCCACCGGCGGAGGGGTTCGGGTTGCTGGCGTGGATCATCCCGATCGGGGCGTTGCTCGGTGGGGGCGTCGTGGTGGTGTGGTGGGTGCGGGCGCGGGGCCAGGACGCCGGCGGCCAATCGAAGCCCACCGCGGCGCTCGATCCCGAGGCGCAGGCGCGGCTGGACCGGGAGCTGGCCAAGCTGTAGACCCGCCGATCCCCGGGGCCGCGGGAACTCCGGGCCCCCCGCCGACGTTTCACGAGCATCCCTCGCGAAATGTCGGTTGCCATGGCCCGAACGTCGTTCTACGTTGCCTCGATGCCGGTGACCAGCCCAGCCCGCGGCGCCGTGCGGGAGTTCGCGGAGGCGGTGGCGCTCGGTCTGAGTGACACCCCCCGCTGGATTCCCAGCCGGTTCCTCTACGACGCCCGCGGCAGCCAGCTCTTCGAGGCGATCTGCGATCTGCCTGAGTACTACCTCACGCGCGCCGAGGCGAGCATCCTCCGGCGCGAGGCGAAGCGATTCCGCGAGCTGACGGGCCCGGTCACCCTGGTCGAGCTGGGGTCGGGGAGCGCGGTCAAGACCGACCACTTGCTGCGGGCCTACGCCGCGGGCGGCAAACCGGTCCAGTACGTGCCGGTGGACGTCAGCGCGTCCATCCTGCGGATGGCGGCGGAGCGAATCGAGGAGACGTTCCCGTCCGTCAACGTCGAGGGCGTGCACGGCGAGTACGAGCGGGCCTTCCCGCTGCTGGACGCCTACGCGCCCGCGCTGCTCCTGTTCCTGGGCAGCACCATCGGGAACTTCAACCATGCGGAGTCGCTGGCGTTCTGGCGCCGGGTGGCGCAGGCCATGCCCGCGGGCAGCTGGGTGCTGCTTGGCGCGGACCTCGTGAAGGACGCGGCGGAGCTCGAGGCGGCCTACAACGACGCCGCGGGCGTCACGGCCGCGTTCACGCGGAATCTCTTCGCGCGGATGAACGCGGAGCTGGGAGCGGGGCTGGACCTGGACGCGATCGAGCACGAGGCGGTGTGGAATCCCGAGTGGCAGCGGATCGAGATCGGGGCGCGGTTCCGGCGCGCGCAGACGCTCGACGTGACGCCGCTCGGCCGGCGGTTTGCCATCGCCGCGGGCGACCTCGTGCTCACCGAAATCAGCCGCAAGTTCGTCCTGGACCACCTCCAGGCCTACCTGGACTGCTTCGGCTTCGAAACCGTGCATGCGGCTAGGGACGACCGGGAGCGATTCGGCGTCCTGTTGCTGCGACGGAAGGAGGATCCTCGTGACCACGACGATTGAGCCGCTGCGCCCCGCCGCCCTGGCCGACCGCTATGCCGAGGTCCGGCGCCGCACGGATTGGCTCACGGGGCCGCTCGCACCCGAAGACCAGGTGCCGCAGTCCATGCAGGACTGTAGTCCGGTCAAGTGGCACCGGGCCCATACGACCTGGTTCTTCGAAACGTTCGTGCTCCGTCCGCACTACCGGGATTACCGGCCGCTGGAGGAGCGGTACGTCTATCTGTTCAACAGCTACTACAACGCCGTCGGTCCCCAGTATGCGCGACCGCAGCGCGGCCTGGTGACGCGCCCGACCGTGGCGGACGTCGTGGCGTACCGCGCGCACGTGGACGAGCACATGGTGGCGCTGCTCGCGGGAGACGCGCCGATGCGCGGTGAGGTCGCCCCGCAGGTTCTGGAGCTGGGTTTGTACCATGAGGAGCAGCATCAGGAACTGCTGATCACGGATCTCAAGCACCTGTTCTCGTTCAACCCGCTGTATCCGGTGTACCGGGAGCGCGCGGCGGAGCGGACGGTCGGGGAGGCGGCGGGCGTCGAGTGGACGGCGTTCGAGAGCGGCGTGCGCGAGATTGGCCACGCCGGCGACGGCTTCGCGTTCGACAACGAGACGCCGCGGCACCGCGTGTTTCTCGAGCCGTTCGCGCTGGCGTCGCGTGCGGTTACGGCCGGCGAATACCTGGCCTTCATGGCCGACGGCGGCTACGACCGCCCGGAGCACTGGCTCTCGGACGGGTGGGCCACGGTGCGGGCTCAGGGCTGGCGGGCGCCGCTCTACTGGAGCCGCGAGGAGGACGGCTGGTGGCAGTACACGCTGGCCGGCTTCCGCCCCGTGGATCCGGCGGAGCCGGTGACCCATGTGAGCTACTACGAGGCGGACGCGTACGCGCGCTGGGCCGGCGCGCGGCTCCCCACCGAGGCCGAATGGGAAGTGGCCGCGGAGCGGGCCGGTGCGGCCGGTAGCTGTCTGGACGACGCCCGCTTCCATCCCGCGCCGGCGCCCGGCGGCGCGGGGCTGGTCCAGATGGCCGGCGACGTCTGGGAGTGGACGCAGAGCGCGTACTCCCCGTATCCGGGGTTCCGGCCTGCCACCGGCGCGCTGGGCGAGTACAACGCGAAGTTCATGTCGGGACAGATGGTGCTGCGCGGCGGGTCGTGCGCCACGCCCCGGGGGCACGTGCGTCCGACGTATCGCAATTTCTTTCCGCCGTCGGCGCGGTGGCAGTTTGCGGGGGTACGGTTGGCGCGTTGAACGGGGCGCGCGAGCAGATTGTATGTTTATGCGTCCCAGTGTATGATTATGCGTTCCCCGCGCGGTCGCCGTCCCAGCCGTAGATTTCCGGCGCACCTGCGGAGCCGTGATTCCCGTTCCTCGATCTCAACCCCGACGGATCCATGACCACGCCAGCCACCGACTATCTCAGCGAAGTTGACCGCTACAGCGCCCACAACTACCACCCACTGCCCCTCGTGCTCGAACGGGGCGACGGCGCCTGGGTGTGGGACGTGGACGGCAGGAAGTACCTCGACTGTCTGGCCGCGTATTCCGCGGTGAACCAGGGGCACCGGCATCCGGCCATCATCGGCGCAGCCAAGGCCCAGCTGGACCGGATCACCCTCACCTCCCGCGCGTTCCACAACGACCAGATGGGCCCGTTCCTGCGGGAGCTGTGCGAGCTGACCGGATACGAGCGCGCGCTGCCCATGAACGCGGGTGCCGAGGCGGTGGAGACCGCGCTCAAGGCCGTCCGCCGCTGGGGGTATCGCGTGAAAGGCGTCGCGGCCAACCAGGCCGAGATCATCGTATGCGCCGATAACTTCCACGGCCGCACCACGACCATCGTGTCGTTCTCGTCCGACCCGGCCTATCAGGCGGACTTCGGGCCGTTTACGCCGGGTTTCGTCATCATTCCGTTCGGTGATGCGAAGGCCCTGGCCAAGGCCATCACCCCGCGCACCGTGGCGTTTCTGGTGGAGCCCATTCAGTGCGAGGGCGGCGTGCTCATTCCGCCCCAGGGGTATCTGGCCGAGTGCGCGCGGCTCTGCCAGCAGCAGAACGTGCTGCTCGTGGCCGACGAGATCCAGACCGGCCTCGGCCGGACCGGGAAGCTGTTCGCCAGCGAATGGGACGACGTGCGGCCTGACGTGATGGTGATCGGCAAGGCGCTGTCGGGCGGCGTGTATCCGGTGTCCGCCATGCTCGCGGACGCGGCGGTGATGGACGTCTTCGAGCCGGGCAGCCATGGCTCGACGTTCGGCGGCAACCCGCTGGCCGCGGCCATTGGCCGGGCGGCGCTCAGGGTGATCGTGGACGAGCGCCTGGCGGAGCGCGCGGATGAGCTGGGCTCGTGGTTCCTGGGTGAGCTGAAGAAGATCAAGTCGCCGCACGTCAAGGAAGTCCGCGGCCGCGGCCTGATGATCGGCGTCGAGATCAAGACGTCGAGCGGCAAGGCCCGCCCGTTCTGCGAGGAGCTGGCACGGCGGGGGATCCTCTGCAAGGAGACGCACGACCAGGTGATCCGCTTTGCGCCGCCGCTGGTGGTGGAGAAGGAGGCGCTGGAGTGGGTGGTGGGGGAGGTGCGGGAGGTGCTGGCGTAGCGACGGGCGCGAGTCGAAGCGTGCCCTCACTGGCCGCGCTCCCGGCCCGGTGGTAGCTTATGCCTCCGCTTCGATTCGTCCCCTACGTCCCGACGAGGGTCTCGGTTGACAGCTGATCTGCAGTCCCGCCTGGCGGCAGGCCTTGCGGGGCGCTACGTGGTCGATCGCGAGGTCGGCCGCGGCGGCATGGCGACGGTCTTCCTGGCGCAGGACCGGAAGCACGATCGCCAGGTGGCGCTCAAGGTGCTGCATCCGGAACTGGCCGCCAGCCTGGGGTCCGAGCGGTTCCTCCGCGAGATCCAGATCGCTGCCCGGCTCCAGCATCCCCACATTCTCCCGCTGTACGATTCCGGCCAGGCCGACACGCTGCTCTACTACGTCATGCCGTTCGTCGAGGGCGAGTCGCTGCGGGACCGGCTGACGCGG
>DASWHL010000132.1:0-24969 GCA_036398175.1 Gemmatimonadales bacterium | reverse complement strand
GCAGCGCGTCCCCTTCAGAAAGAGCTTGGCGCCTTCCCGCCGACACAGCTTGCACGCCGGACCCGTGTAACGCGCCATGGCTCAGACCCGCCGCTTCTTGGGAGGACGGCAGCCGTTGTGCGGAATGGGCGTCACGTCCCGGATGGACAGCACCGTGAGCCCGGCCGACGACAGCGCCTGAATGGCCGATTCCCGGCCGGCGCCGGGCCCCTGGACCCGCACGTGCACCTTCCGCACCCCCGCGTTGACGGCGTCCCGCCCGCAGCTCTCGGCCGCGACGGTGGCCGCGAACGACGTGGACTTCTTCGAGCCCTTGAACCCGGACTTCCCGGCCGTGCCCCACGACACCGTGTTCCCGCGGGAATCGGTGATCGTGACGATCGTGTTGTTGAACGTGGCGGTGATGTGGGCGATGCCCTCCGCCTCCACGACTTTCTTGGAGCGCTTGGCTCCCGTCGGTGCCTGTGCCATGCCCTACTTCTTCGTCACTTTCTTCTTGCCCGCGATGGCCCGCCGGGGCCCCTTTTTCGTCCGGGCGTTGGTATGGGTCCGCTGGCCACGGACGGGGAGCCCCCGCTTGTGCCGCGTGCCGCGATAGCTGCCAATGTCCATCAGGCGCTTGATGTTCATCGCGATCTCGGTCCGCAGCGCCCCTTCCACGCGAACCCCGCGCTCGATCACCTGCCGCAGCCGAGCCACTTCGGCATCCGACAGATCCCGCACGCGGGTATCCGGCCCGATGGCCGTCTCGTCGAGAATCCGGCGGGCGGTGGGATCCCCCACGCCGAAGATGTAGGTCAGAGCCGTCTCGACGCGCTTGTCGCGCGGGAGGTCCACACCAGCGATACGCGCCATCTTACCCCTGCCGCTGCTTATGCTTGGGATTGCGCTTGCAGATGACCCGCACCACGCCCCGGCGGCGGATCACCTTGCAGTGCTCGCAAATCGGTTTGACGCTCGAACGTACCTTCACGACCGGCTCCGGAAGAACCCCAGATTTTCCATGACAGAATGGTAAATATAGAGGAGGGTAAAATCTGCCGCAAGTCACGGGTTCATGGCGCGATACGCACCTCCCGCAGCCGCCAGATGCCCCCGAGCTGCCGGTATCCCAGGAACACCGTCTCTTCACGCACGTCCGAGGTCCCCCGTACCTGAAACCGCCTGCCGAACTCGGCATACGCGTGGTCGGCGGCCACGTGCCGAATGCCCCGGAGCGCAAACCCCAGCTCCTCGGCCTCCGCCAGGTACTCCCCGAGCAGCCGGGCGGCCTGCCCCGCACGCACCGCGGAACTGGCCGCGAGCCCCGGAATCCGGAGTCGCACGGTGTCACTCCCCTCGACCAGGTCCCGGACGCGGTGCCGCATCCACGCGTCGGCCGCGGCGGCGACCGCGGTTTCGAGGGTCCCCTGCCCCGCCACCGGCTCCGGCAGCGGCACCCAGGTTGCCGCCACCAGCAGCATTGCGAGCGCTCTGGTCATTCCCCCGCCTCCGTGCACAGCGTCTGATACACCAGTGCAGGGTCGTCGGCCGTGGTGATCGGTCGGCCCACCACCAGATGGCTGGCCCCGTCGCGCACGGCGGCGCCGGCCGTCGCGGTGCGCGCCTGATCGTCGGCCGGGCTCCCGATCGGGCGAATGCCGGGAATGACCAGCCACGCCGCGGGGCCCAGCGCCGCCCGAAGACGCGCCGCTTCGAGGGCGGAGGCGACCACGCCGGCAAGGCCGGCGTCTACCGCCATCCTGGCCAGGCGCTCCACTTCCGCGGCCGGGCCGGGTGAGCGGGTTCCCAGCACCGCGGCCAGCCCGTCGGGCGCGTGCGACGTCAGGATCGTCACCGCCACGAGCGGCATCGCGCCCGCGGCGGCCCGGGCCGCCTCCAGCATGGCCGGCCCGCCCAGGGCATGTACGGTGGCGAGTTCCACGCCCAGGTCCGCCGCGGCCCGAACCGCACCGGCGACCTGGTGGGGAATGTCGTGCCACTTGAGGTCGAGGAAGACGCGCACGCCCCGATCCCGCAGCCGGCGGACCATTCGCGGTCCCTCCCGCACAAAGAGGGTCCCGCCCACCTTTCCCCACCGCAGCCCGGGCAGCCGATCCAGGAGCCGTTCGACGTCGGCCGCCGAGTCGAGATCGAGCGCAACGATCACCTCAGCCATCGGCCAGGCTCCGGGCGAGTCGCTCCGGCAGGCGGGGCTCGGCCAGCGCGGCGGTTCCCACCCCCACGAGGGCGGCGCCCGCCGCGAGGTAGGCCCGCACGTCGTCCACGCTCCGGACACCGCCGACGCCGATGACCGGCAGTCCGGTGGCCTCGCGGACGCGACGCGTGGCCAGGATCCCCACCGGCAGGAGCGGGGGACCGCTGACGCCGCCGTTCCCGGCCCCCAGGCGGGACGCGGGCGCCGCGCCCCAGTCTGCATCTCGGAACAGCATGCCCGGCATCGTGTTGACGAGGGAGAATCCGTCGGCCCCGGCCTGCTGCGCCACGCAGGCGCTGCGCGCGATGTCTGCCAGTGTCGGCGCGAGCTTCACGATCAGCGCGCGGGAGGCCACGGTCCGGCACCGCGCCACGAGATCCGCCATCACACGGTCGTTGGCGCCGAAATGCTCGCCGCCCTGGGCGGTGTTCGGACACGACAGATTCAGCTCGAAGGCCGTGATGACGGGACGGTTCGTGAGCCGGCGGACCACGGTCACATAGTCATCCACCGTGTTGCCGACCACGCTGAGCAACACGCGGGCGCGATGCACTCTGGTCTCGAGCCACGGCAGCTCGACCCGTTCGACGGCGTCGAGGCCGGGGTTGGCGAGCCCGACCGAGTTGAGCATCCCGCCGGGGAACTCCGCCACTCGGGGCGGCGGGTTACCGATCCGCGGCTCCGGGCTCACGGATTTCGTGACGAGGCCGCCCAGCGCCTCGAGATCCACGATGCCCGCAAGCTCCCGCCCGAAACCGGCGGTGCCGGCGGCCAGGAGAATGGGATTCTGGAAGGTGGTGCCGAAGACGCTGACCGGACCGGCCGTCACCGCTCGTTCCGTACCCGGCGGGTGGTATCCGCGCGGCGTGGAGGCCCCTCCTCGTCCCGCGCGCGGCGCCGCCCGCCGTCAGCCCCGGCCTTGCGGAGCGAGTCCTCGAGTGCCTCGTAGGCCGCGGAGCCGGCCCCCGCCAGGACGAGCGCGTACGGCGATTCCGGATATCGCGTGCGGAGTATCTCGACGAGCGAATCCCCCACCGCCGGCCGGACCGCCGCGAGCGCCAGGAGCGCCTTGGGGGCGAGCACCGTCTTCGCATGCCGCTCGACCACCTGCTCCAGCAGGGACGCGGCCAACTCCCGGTTGCCGACGGAATCGCGCACGTCCTCCGCCGCGAGGAACAGCTCCATGGGCATTCCGTCCACGTCGAGGGCGTTCCGGGCCCGGATGAGAACGCTCGCGAACGGGCCGCCGATCCGGACCGCTTCCCCTCCCTGCTGCATGGCCGACCGGAGGGAGTCGGCGAGGGCGCGCACGTCCATCCAGGCATCCGCCCGGCGGGCGGCGAGGACCGCCAGGTGCGCCCGTGCGGCTCGTCCCTCGGTAGAGTCGGCCGCGAGGTCGCGGACCGCCTGGAACCGGCGTTCGGCGGTGGCGGTGTCTCCCGCGCCGAGCCAACGCTGGCCGTCGGCCAGCCACAGCCGGGCGCGCTGACCGTCGCGCACGTCGGGGTGCACCGCCAGACGTTCGAGGATCGGGATCAGGACCGCGGGATCCGCCCTACCCACCGAATCCAGGGTCGGGAGCCAGCTTCCCTCGGCGTACGGCCCTTCCAGGACCCCCTCGAGCGTGCCGACCGCCTCCGCACGACGCCCGAGCCGGGCCAGGGCGACCGCCTTGGCGTAGGCACCCTCCCGCGCCCCCGAGGCCGTCAACTCCTCCAGGGCCGCCTCGTTCCGCCCGAGCTGGAGCAGTGCCCGCCCGCGCAGCAGCCGGGCCGCCGATTGGGCGCCGGCGCTCCCTTCCTCGAGGACGGGCGCCACCGCGACGAGCGTGGATTCGGGCTCACGCAGCTGCAGGCGGCAGTCGCCGAGGAGCAGGCGAGCCCGCGCCCGCAGCCCGACATCCGGACTGGAGTCCGCCGCCAGCGCCAGCGGGGGCAGCGCATGCGAGCAGGAGCCCGCGCCCTGGAGGGCGCGGCCCTGGAGATACAGGGCATCGTCGCGGTACCGGCTCCTGGGATGCCGTGAGACCACGGACTCCGCCTTGACGGCCGCCTGGGACCACAGCGACCGCGCCTCCCCGGTCCGGCCATCCCGCTCGGCCCGCTCGGCCTCGCGCGCCAGGCGATTGGCATTGTAGAGCCCGTTGTAGTAGGCGCAGCCCGAGAGCAGCACGGCCGCGGCAGCCACGCGCCACGGTCTCACGGCGCGGCCTCGCCGAGGGTCTTGGCCTCGTAGCGCCGGAGGTACTCGACGATCCCGTCCGCGATGGACCGCGCGAGCGCCTGCTGACCGGCGCTGGAGCTGATGAACGTGGCGTCCTGCCGGTTGGTCCCGTACCCCGTCTCGATCAGGACGGCAGGACGCGACGCGGTCGTGAGCACGACGAGGCGGCTCTGCTGGATCCCGCGATCCGGGCCGGGATGCACCTTCGCGACCTCGCTCTGGACCAGCTCCGCGAGCAGCCCCGATTCGCGCAGGATCTCGTTCAGGCCAAGGTGCTTCAGGATGAAGAGGGTAGGATCGTCGTCCGCGGGAGCGGGACCCGTCTCGAACCGGAGGGCGTCGTTCTCGAGCGCCGCCACGCGGCGGGCATCGGCCGTGAGCGCGTCGCCCAGGAAGTACGTGTGGATGCCGCCGATTTCCTGGTATCCGCGGCGCGGATTCAGCGCATCCACGTGGATGCTGACGAACAGGTCGCAGTCGTCCCGGCAGAACCGGGCCCGCTCGTACAGGTTGGGGAGCGTATCGGTGGTGCGCGTCATCACGACCCCGATGCCGCGGCGCTCCAGCTCAGTCCGCAGCCGCTTCGCGATCGCGAGCGTGACGTCCTTCTCCCGCACCCCCCGGGGGCAGAAGACGCACACCGTGCCCGGGTCCGAACCGCCATGCCCCGCGTCCACGGCCACCGTGTGCGTGGCGCGCAGGCCCGTGACGGGGTGGCGCTTCACGGGCGGCGACGTGGTCCGCACCACGGGGGCGAGGGCGGACTCCTCGAAGCGACCCGCCATGGGATCGTACCGATACCCTTCGCGGAAGCGGCGCGGGATGTAGTCCGTGAGCCACTGCAGCGGGACGTACAGCGTGTCCCCAGCCAGGTACGCACCGCCCGCGAGCGGGATCACGCGCCCGGCATCCACCAGGGCCGGCGCGTCGAGCAGGAATCGAAACGGCTGCCCGCCGAACGTCACCGTGGCCCACCCGCCCTCCACGGCGTGGGTCAGCGGGAGCAGCGCGGCCAGCGGGTCGGCCGCGACCGCGGGGTGGCCACGCGTGGATTGGACGGGGACGGCCACCTCGCCACGCGCCGTGGCCACCACCACCGAGGTCGGCGCGGGACCGGGCCACGGCACCGCCACGGCGAGCAGGACGGCCAGCATCATCGGCGCCGTCCCACCGCGCGCGCCGCCTCGCGATCCGCGATGCGGCGCTTCAGGGTCTCCCGCTTGTCGTGCAGTTTCTTCCCCCGTCCGAGCGCCAGCGTCACCTTGGCACGCCCCCGCGTGAAGTGGAGGTCGAGCGGCACGAGGGTCAGCCCCTTCTGCTCCACCGCGCCGATCAACCGCCGAATCTCGCGCGTGTGCATCAGCAGCTTCCGCGCCCTGCGCGGCTCGTGGTGCGCATACCCGCTCGACTCGTAGGGAGAGATCGTCATGCCTTCGAGCCACACCTCTCCCCGTCGTACCACCCCGAATGCCTCGGCCAGGCTCACCTTGCCGGCACGCACCGACTTGATCTCGGTGCCCAGCAGCATCAGCCCCACCTCCCACGTCTCCAGAATGTGATAGTCATGGCGCGCCCTGGGGTTCCGGGCTACCACGGGGTTCTCCCGGGACGGGGATTCGCTCGGCTTCGACACGTGCTAAGTATAAGTTAGAAACAGACTTCGGACCGGTCAAGGAAAAGGTTGACCTGAACCAACGGCCCGGGCATATTCCCGTCCCCGTCGGGGACCCGCCGAAGTGGTGGAACTGGTAGACGCGCTGCGTTCAGGGCGCAGTGGGCGCAAGCCCGTGGGGGTTCGAGTCCCCCCTTCGGCATTCTCCGTACCTTAGTTCCTCAGTACCTCGCCATTCCCGAATCAACCTCACGGGCCCAGCTCTCGACGCCGCCGCGGAGGCTCCGGACGTCCGTGAAGCCTTGGGCCAGCAGAAACTGCCGGGCGATGAGCGATCGCTGGCCGGTGTGGCAGTACGCGATGACGGGGCGAGCCGGGTCGAGCTCGGCGAAGCGCTGCGGCAGCTCGCGCAGCGGAAGCAGACGCGCGCCTTCGAGACGGCAGATGGACCACTCCCAGGGCTCGCGCACGTCCACCAACTCGACCCCGCCGCCGGTGGCCATCAGGTGGCTGAGCGACGCCACCGAGATCTCGACGCCGTCGTCGGCGACGCCCGGGACGGCGCAGAACGCCTCGTAGTCAATCAGCTCGCGGATGGTCGGCTGATCCCCGCAGACCGGACAGTCCGGGTCCCGCCGGATGGGCAGCTCGCGGAACCGTGCCGGGAGTCCGTCGAAGAGCAGGAGGCGACCGATCAGGGGCTCCCCGGCGCCCGTGATCAGCTTGAACACCTCGAGCGCCTGGAGGCTGCCCACGATGCCGGGGACGACGCCCATCACCCCGGCCTGCTCGCAGGAGGGGATCAGCTCGGGCGGGGGCGGATCCCGGAACAGGCAGCGGTAGCAGGGTCCCGCGCCGCGGGAGAACACCGACACCTGTCCCTCGAAGCGGAAGATGGCTCCATAGACGTCGGGCTTGCCGAGGAGCACGCACGCATCGTTCACCAGGTAGCGGGTCGGGAAGTTGTCGCTGCCGTCCACGATGACGTCGAAGTCGCGCAGGATGCCGAGCGCGTTGGCCGACGTGAGGCGCTCGCCGAACCGCTCGACGTGGACGTGCGGGTTGAGATCGCGCAGGCGCTCCGCGGCGACCTCGGTCTTGGGGCGACCCAGATCGCGCGTTCCGAAGAGGACCTGGCGCTGGAGATTGGTCTCGTCAACCCGGTCGTCGTCCACGAGGCCGAGGACGCCAACGCCCCCGGCCGCGAGATACAGGGCCGCGGGCGACCCGAGGCCTCCGGCCCCGACGAGCAGGACCCGCGCCCCGCGCAGGCGGCGCTGGCCCGTCTCTCCGACCTCCGGGAGACTGAAATGGCGCGCGTACCGCCGCAACTCGGCCGGTGTCAGCGGCGGTCCAGCCATGCCCTGCCTGCCGGCGACTCAGTGCGCGGCGGCGTCCTGCCCGGCGAGCATCTCCTCGACGACCGCCTCGTCCTCCAGCAGGTCCGCGAGCGAGATGCCCTGCAGGAAACTGTCAATCCGGTGCTGCAGCCCCCGCCACACGGGCCGGATGGAACAGTTGCCGTCACCATTGCACCGGATCGCACCGATCGGATACGACTCGCAGTTGACCTCGAACGTCCGATTCTCCGCCGCCTCGAGCACGTCGCGAACAGACGCTTCCTCCGGTGACCGGGCCAGATAATACCCGCCGCGGGCCCCGCGGACGCTCGTGACCAGCCCGGCGCGACGCAACTTGAGGAGTATCTGCTCCACGTAGTCCGGCGGGAGACCTTCGCGCTCGGCAATCTCCCGAGCCGGAACCGGTCTCGCTCCACCGTGTCGGGCGAGGTGCACTGCGACGATGAGCCCGTATTCGGCCCAGGTTGTGACCCGCACGTCCCCTCCCCATTGCTCCCACCGTAATATCCGACAGTGGCAGGGGGAAATCAACTTGGGGGCGGGATGGGCGAGATGGGCGGCGGGGAGCAGCCAGAGGCTAGTCGGAGCAGTCGCCCAGCGGATAGACGACGCCGCAGTTGGTGCAGGGGTTCTTGCAGCCCCAGGAACGCGACTCGACGGGGAATCCACAGCGCAGGCAGCGCAGGTCCGGGTCGGGACGCGTGTCGGGCGGCCCGGTTGCCGGCGGATCAGTCACGGCCGATCGCTCCCGTGAGAAACGGGTTGGTGGCCCGCTCCCGCCCGATCGTGGTCTCCGGTCCGTGCCCGGGGTAGACGACCGTGTCATCGGGCAGCGTGAGCAGCTGGTCCCGGATGCTCCGCACCAGGGTCCGGCCATCGCCGCCCGGCAGATCCACGCGCCCCACCGACCCCGCGAACAGCACGTCCCCGACGATCGCGATCCCATCCCGAACGAACGCCACGCTCCCCGGACTGTGCCCCGGCACGAACCGCACGTCGAAGTCGCAGGCGCCGACCCGCATGGGGTCCCCAGGGACGATGATCCGGTCGGGCGCGGGCAGGGGCGGCATGGTGGCGCCGAGAAACATCCGGGCCTGATCCGGGGCGCGGTCGTACAGCGGGCGATCGGCGGGATGGAGCCACACCGGAACCTCGCGTCGCTGCGTCACCAGGCCGACGCCGGCCACGTGATCGAGATGCGCGTGGGTCAGCCAGATGGCGGTCAGCGCGAGCCGTTCCGTGTCCAGGCGGGCAAGGAACAGCTCGGCCTCCTCGCCGGGATCCACCAGCACCGCCTCACCGGCGTCGCGGTCCGCCACGATGTAGCAGTTCTCCGCGAACACACCGTTGGTGAGGCAGAGGACGTCAGGAGGCGCCAACGCCCGCGGACTCCCGTTCCCGGAGTTCGGTGAGGTACTTCTGGACGGCGATCGCCGCGGTGGTGGCGTCACCCACGGCGGTGGTCACCTGCCGCGTGAGCTGGACGCGCAGGTCGCCCGCCGCAAACAGCCCCGGGATGGACGTCCGCATGTGGGTGTCGGTGATCACGTAGCCGGCGGCGTCGTGGTCGTAGTGGTCCTTGATCATCCCGGTGTTGGGCGAGAAGCCGATGAACACGAAGCAGCCCGTCACCGCGAGGGTCGAGGCCTCGCCCGTCCCGGAGTCCTTGAGCCGCAGGGACGTCACGCCGGTGGGCCCGCCCACGATCTCCTCGACGACCGTATTCCAGACGACTTCGATCCTGGGGTTCTTGAGGGCCCGCTCCTGGATGATCGGCGACGCGCGGAACTGGTCCCGCCGGTGCACGATGTAGACTTTGTCCGCGAAGCGCGTCAGGTAGTCGGCCTCCTCGACCGCGGCGTCGCCGCCGCCCACCACGGCAATCGTCTCCCGCTTGAAAAACGCCCCGTCGCAGACCGCGCAGTAGGATACGCCGCGGCCCGCGTACTCCTGCTCGCCCGGGATCCCGAGCTTGTTGGGCGTGCCGCCGGCCGTGAGGATCACCGCCGGCGCGCGGTAGCGCTTGCCGAGCGCCGTCTCGACCGTGAAGTCGCCCTCGTCCGTCTTCCGCACCGCCTCGACGGTGTCCGTCACGATCTCCGCGCCGAACTTGAGGGCGTGACTGGCCATCTTCTCGGCCAGCTCCCGCCCCGGAATGCTCTCGAACCCGATGTAGTCCTCGATCAGCTCGGTATTCAGCAGTTCGCCGCCCGGCAAGCCGCGCTCGAGCACGAGCGTCCGGAGCATCCCGCGTCCGGCATACATCCCGGCGCACAGCCCGGCCGGCCCAGCCCCGATGACGATCACGTCGTACGGATCCTTGTTCGGTTCCTGCCCCCCCATGACACGCCTCCCTTTGACTCACTTCCTGCCGTCCGCCTGCCTACAGACAACGCGTCGCGGCCGGCGGGGGTTCCCTCCCTGGCAAACCAGCCGCACCGATCGGGGATGTCCGTTCTCCGTGCTCAGCCCCCGAGCGGCGCCAGGATGCGCGGGGTCTTCGGGGCCCCGCGCTCCGCGAAGCGAACGACCCCGTCCCGGCCCACCAGGATCACCGAGCGAATGAACCCCTTGCCGTCCGGCTTGAGCACCCCGTAGGCGTCGCCCGCCGTCCGGTCGGCGTCCGACAGGAGCGGGAAGTTGAAGCGGAACTTCTCGGCGTACTTCTGGTGACTCGGGATGGCGGCCGGATTCACCCCGAACGGCTGGACGCCCGCGGCCTCGAACTGCTCGATCTCATCGCGCACGGCGGAGAGTTGGCGGTTTCAGCCAGGGGTATTGTTGCCGGGATAGAACACGAGGGCAACGTGCCGGTGCTGCAGCACGGAGCTCAGCCGGTGCGTCTTGCCATCGGACCCGGGCAACTCGAAGTCGGGCGCGTGGGCGCCCACGGCGATCAGCGTTTCCCCACTCATGTCACGCTCCCTCGTTCCGTCCGCCGCCGGTGCAGCGCCTCCAGGGCCGCCACCCACTCTGGCGGCACCGTGATCGTGCCAAGGTGCGCGCGGCCGGCCTCGTCCGCCTCTTCCTCCCCATGCCAGTCGGTGCCGCCGGACCGCAGCAGCCCGAGGTCGGTCGCGAGCCGGTCCAGGCTGGCCGTTCGCTCGGGATCGTGCGCCGGATGCCGCACTTCGAGGGCGTCCACGCCGGACGCCCGCAACCGCTCCAGCGCCGGCCGGGTCCCGCGGCCCTTGAGGTGCGCGGCCGACGTCACGCCCCCCACCTCGCGCACGAGGGCGGTCACCGCCTCGAGGCCGGGGAGCTGCTTCGGCACGAACGCCGGTCGCCCCCATCCGAGGTAGCGCTCGAAGGCGGCGGACATCCCCGCCACGTACTGGCCCCGCACCAGCGCGCGGGCCGCGTGCGGCCTGCCGAGCGCGTCGCCGCCGGCTTCGTCCTGGACGGCCTCCAGCGAGAGCGGTACGCCCGCCCGGGCGAGCCGGCGCACGATTTCCCGCATCCGCTCGGTGCGCGCCTCCCGCTGGCCCGCGAGGAACGCCGCGAGGCGGTCGTCCGCCACCGGGAGAAAATACCCCAGGAGATGCATCTCTCCCCAGGGAGCCGCCACGCTGAACTCCGCGCCGGCGATCACCCGCACTCCGTCCACCGTTCCCTGCCGCGCGGCGGCGACGACCCCGCTCAGGGTGTCGTGATCGGTGAGCGCGATCGTATCGAGGCCGGCGGCCGCCGCCAGCCGAACGACGTCCGCCGGGGCGTGCGCGCCGTCCGACGCCGTCGAGTGGGTGTGAAGGTCAGCGCCCGCCACGACCGGCGGGGGCGGGTGACAGTCGGGCGTCGGGACTGGTCCACGCGATCTGCGAGCACGCGAACAGCTGGCGCAGCTCCCGATCGGTCAGTTCGGCGAGCGCCGCATCCCATCGGCGCGAGCCCAGGGGCGAGTACCGGACGAACCGGCGCACCGTCTCCCCACCGCTGCCCCGCTGGAACACGAGGCCGAACTCATCCCGCTGGTACGAGGTGACCCGGCCGGACGGAGACACCTGCCACGCCTCGCCGGCGATCTCGACCGTGCGACCCACCATCCTCAGACCGCGCCTTCCGGGAACTGCTCGAGATCGCGCTTCACGTCCGCCATGAACCGGTCCGCGTCGGCCCCGTCCACGATGCGGTGATCGTAGGACATGGACAGCATGCCCATGGTGCGGATGGCGATCACGTCCTGGCCGTCGTCCAGCGTCAGCACCCTGGGCCGTTTCTCGATGGCGCCCACCCCCAGGATGGCTACCTGCGGCTGGTTGATGATCGGCACCCCGACATACGACCCGAACACGCCCGGATTGGTGATGGTGAACGTGCCCTTCTGTACCTCGTCCGGGCTCAGGCGCTTGCTCCGGGCCCGATCGGCCAGATCGGCCATCCCGCGGGCGATGCCGAACAACGACAGCTCGTCCACGTTTTTCAGGACCGGAACGATCAGCCCCCAGTCGAGCGCCACCGCGATTCCGATGTTGATGGGCTTCCGGTAGATGATGGCGTCCCCGCTCACCGAGGCGTTCACCCCCGGGTGCCGCCGGAGGTTGTCGGCGATCACCTTCACGATGAAGCCGAGGTACGTCAGGTTCGCGCCGCGCGCCTGGTAGTCGGCCTTCTTCGCGGCCCGGAGCCTGCCGATGTGGGTGAAGTCCACCTCGTAGAAGCTGGTGACGTGCGCCGACGTCCGGCGCGAGACGATCATGTGGTCGGCCGTGAGCTTCCGGATCTTGCTCATCGGCTCCACGCGGTCGCCCGGCCACGGCTCGACGACGGGGTGGGCCACCTCGCCGCCCTTCCCGGCCCCGGCGGTCGGGGCGGACGGGGCGGAGGGGGCGGACCCGGCCGGCGCACGCTTGCCGGTCTCGATGTACGTCAGGATGTCTTGCTTCGTCACGCGGCCGGCGTAGCCGGTGCCGGGGATTCCGGCGAGGTCCACGTCGTGCTCGGCGGCGATCTTGCGGACGAGCGGCGTGGAGCGCGCGCGGAGCCGTTCCTCGGCCGACTCTTCCCCCGTTGCCGTCTCGCGGGCGGCACGCGGGGCCGAGGGTGGCGAGGCGGCGGCCGAGACGGCCGGCGCGGGCTTCTCCGGCGCGGGCGCCGCGGGCTTCGCGGGGGCGGGTTTCTCGGCGGGCGGGGCCGCGGCCGCGGCTCCGGCGTCCGTTTCGATCACCGCGATGACGGTCTGCACTTCGACCGTCGTCCCTTCGCCAACCTTGATCTCCACCAGCACGCCGGCGGCCGGTGCGGGGATCTCCGCGTCCACCTTGTCGGTCGAGATCTCCAGGATGGGCTCGTCGCGCTTGACCGCCTCCCCCACCTTCTTGAGCCACCGCGACACGGTGCCTTCCGCGATGGATTCCCCCATCTGGGGCATGATGACGTCAACTCGAGCCATCCAGACATCTCCTCAGGGCCGATGGCGTCCGCGATGCGCGGGATCCCATCCGGCCTGCGACAATTCGGCTATGCGTTCGGGGCCGTGTACGCGCACCGTGGGGCATGCCCCACGCATTGCCCGACACCAAATGGTGCCATGTGAGCCTGTCCACGTACAAGCGCCGGAAGCTGTTTAACATAGCGGAGACCGCACGCTTCTGCGAGCACCTGCTCCGGCGGACGTGCAAGGAAGAAGGCTGGCAGGTGGCCGCGATTTCCGTCCGGCCCGATGTCGTGCACACGCTGCTGGAGGTGCCCGCCGGCCTCCCGCGCGACCGCATCGTCCGCCGCCTGCGGGCCGCGGCCGCGCGCGCGGTGCACGGCGGCGCGGTGTGCCCCGGCGGGCGCCGGGTGTTCGAGACCGGCCACTGGTTTGCCGTCCTGCGCGGCGGGGCACGGGTGGCGGCCATCCGCCGGCATCTCCTGAGCCAGGCCGGTGTGCTGCTCGAACCCGTAGACGATCAGTAGGCCAGGAGCCAGCGCGCGGCGGTGACGACGTCCTGCGACTGCGGCAGCACATGGTCCTCCAGTGTCGGCGCGTACGGTATGGGCGTGTCGTGCGCCGTCACCCGCCGGATCGGCGCGTCGAGCCACTCGAACGCCTCCTCGTTGATCCGCGCCGCGATCTCCCCGGCAATCCCACCCGTCCGCGTGTCCTCGTGGGCCACGAGCACGCGGTTCGTCTTGCGGACGGACCGGATCACCGCCGGCGTGTCCATGGGGAGCAGCGTCCGCAGGTCAATCACCTCGACCGACGCGCCGTCTTCGCGCTCGAGCTGGTCCGCCGCTTCGAGCGTCTTCCACACCATCGCGGACCACGTCACGATGGTGAGGTCCCGGCCTTCCCGGGCCACCCGGGCCTCGCCGATGGGCGTCAGGATCTCCTCGCCCTCGGGCAGGTCCTCCTTGATGCGGCGGTAGAGGAACTTGTGCTCGAAATAGATCACCGGGTCGTCGTCGCGGATGGCCGCCTTGATCAGGCCCTTGGCGTCGCGCACGGTGGCGGGGGCGACGAGCTTGAGCCCCGGCGTGTGGAAGAACGCCGCCTCCGGCATCTGCGAATGGAACGGACCGCCCCGCACGTACCCGCCCGAGGGCCCGCGCACCACGATGGGGGTGGCGAGTCCCGCCCGATACCGCGCTGTGGCAACGTAATTGGTGAGGATGTCGTACGCGCACGAGATGAAGTCTATGAACTGCATCTCCGCCACGGGCCGCAGGCCCATGTGCGCCGCCCCCGCCGCGGCGCCGACGATGGCCGCCTCGCTGATCGGCGTATCCACCACGCGGCCGGGCCCGAAGTGCTCGAGGAAGCCGTCCGTGACCTTGAACGCTCCCCCGTAGGCCCCGATGTCTTCCCCCAGGAGGAAGACGCGCTCGTCGCGTACCATCTCCTCCCACATCCCCTGGCGCAGCGCCTCGAGATAGGTCATCTCAGGCATGGAGCCTCCGGAACCACAGGGCGGGCGCGGCCGGCGGGTCGGCATGGACGCCGCCGAGCGCGGTTGCCGGCTCCGGCAGCGGCTCCCGCTCGCACGCATCCACGGCCGCGTCGAGCTCGGCCTCGACCCGCGCGTCCGTCTCCGCCAGCTCCGCGGCCCCGACCCAGCCGTCGCCGGTGACGCGCGCCACGTAGCGGTCCACCGGATCGTCCGTTTCCCAGCGCGCGAGTTCCTCGCGCGCCTGGTAGCGCTGATCGTCGTGCTGCGCATGACCGCGGCGCCGATACGTCACGACCTCGATGAGCGACACGCCGCCGCCCACCCGCGCCCGCGTCACCGCGGCGCGCGTCGCCTCATAGACCGCGAACACGTCGTTGCCGTCCACGGTCACGGCGGGAACCCCGTAGGCGTAGGCCTTGTCGGCAAGCCGCGCCACGGCCGCCTGACGGGTGGTCGGGGTCGAGTACGCGTAGCCGTTGTGCTCCACGATGACGACCAGGGGCACCCGCTGGACCGCGGCAAAGCTCATCCCCTCGTGAAACGCGCCCGTGCTCGTGGCGCCGTCCCCCGCGTACACGAGCCCGACCCGCGGTTCGCCCCGCATGCGGAACGACAGCGCGATGCCCGCCATGACCGGCACCATGTCGCCCAGATGGGAGATCTGGCCGAGGTAGCCGAGCGTGAGGTCGTTGAAGTGGATATTCATCTCCCGCCCGGCGGTGGGACCCGCGGCCTTGGCCATGTACTGGCGCAGTACCTCGACGGGCCGCGCGCCTTTGACGAGCATCGAGCCCAGGTTCCGGATCAGTGGCGACAGGATGTCGCCCGGTTCGAGCGCGTACGCGCTCGCGACACTCTCGCCCTCCTGGCCGAGCGAGCTGTAGAGCCCGCCGATGACCTTGCCCTGGCGGTACAGGTTGGTGAGGCGCGTGTCGAGCGCGCGGGTGAGCCGGAGGAAGTAGTAGATGCGACGCAGGTCGTCGCGGGTGAGCCCCGCCGGAATGGGCGGCGCGCCGGCGGTGGTGGTCACCGGCTCAGGCGTCCGGGCTGGCCTGGTAGCCCGCCTGGCGGGCCGCCGCGACGTACGCATCGGGCGAGGCCTGGGCAGGATCGTAGTCCACTTCGGCCGCACCGTCCTCCAGGAAGACCGCCGCGCCGAGCGTGCCGGCCACGCCCTGGAGGGCCTTCTCGACTTTGGTCTTGCAGTGACCGCAGTGCATGCCGGTCACGGTGAGCTTGAGCGACGCCATGCCCCGTCCTCGTAATCCGCTGGGAGGGCGAAACTTGGAGCCGCAGAGGCAGGATATCAAGCGGAGGCGTCCCGGGACGCAGACCGGGGCTCGGCTTGTATGGACTGAGAGCGTGTGATATTATTGAGTCGTACTCAATACGACCAGCCGACATGACGTACGCCCGCGTCTCCATCACGCTTCCGGAAGACCTTCTGACCGCCGCGGATCAGACGGCCATCGAGTTGGACCGCTCTCGGAGTTGGGTTGTTGCCGAGGCCCTGCGCGCGTACCTGAAATCGCGGGAGGCCATGCGTACTGCCCCACTCGTGCGGGAGGCACCGGTGCGGTACGGCGTCACGCTGCGCCCGGGGCTCGGGCCGTCCCGCCTCGCTCAACTCGAGGCCGATATCGCACTCACGCCCGAAGAGCGCGTCCGGGACGCGGAGCGCACCGCCCGCGCCGTGCCGGCCCACCCCCAGGCCCCGGCGTCGCGGCTCGTCGTGTTCGACCGGTACGAGGACTATCTCGACTGGAAACGCCGAGAGGACATCTCGACGTGAAGACGACGCACCTGGCGGATGTCTGCGAACGACTCAACCGCCACGAATCCCGGTACGTGCTCGTGGGCGCCGCGGCATTGCAGCTCTGGGGCACGACGCGCGCCACGAAGGACATCGACATCCTGATCGAGCGCAGCGTCGAGAACGCCCGTCGGGTACTGGCGGCCTTGTCGGAAGTCGGATTCGGACTGGCGCGCGAATGGCTGGCCGAGGAGATCGTCGCCAAGCCGGTGACGATCATCGGCGACTCGCCCCGCGTGGACATCCTCACCGTGGCCTGGAGCGTCCACTACCCAGAGGCGGCCCAGGACGCAGAGGTCTTCACGGTCGAGGGGGTGGAGATCCCGACGGCTTCAATCGATCACCTGATCGCGTCCAAGCGGACCGGGCGGCTCCAGGACGCCGCGGACATCGAAGTGCTCGAGGAGATCCGTCGGCTGCGGATCGAGCGGGGCGAGCGGCGCTAGTACGCCCCGCGCAGCTCGTGTCGCGGATCCGCCTTCGTATGCACCGTGCCGAGGAACCGCTTGGCGAGCTTGTCCACCTCGCTCTCCCCCACCTGGTCGGTGGCCACGGTCACGTGCGTGTAGTGCCCGCCTTCCGCGCGCACGTCCACGGTGACGTCGCCGCCCGGGTGGCGGTACGCCCGGTGGCGCGCCTCGGTCGCCAGGGTCTGCATGCACCCGCCGAAGAACGCGTCCGCGGCCGCGAGCACATCGTCAATGGGTACGGGGGTCCGATGGAAGTATCGCATGGGTTCAGGATGTTGAGGTCAACGACGGTCGGAAGCGCCGCAGCCGGAGGCTGTTGCCCACCACGCTGAGGCTCGACGCGGCCATGGCCGCACTCGCCACCACCGGGCTCAGCAACAGGCCGGTGAAGGGATACAACGCCCCCGCGGCCAGGGGAATCCCCAGCACATTGTAAACGAAGGCAAAGAAGAGATTGCTGCGGATCGTGCGGAGCGTCCGTCGGGACAGCTCGATGGCGGTCACGACGCCCCGCAGGTCGCCGCGGATGAGCGTCACGTCGGACGCCTCCACCGCGATGTCCGTGCCGGTTCCGATGGCGATCCCGACGTCTGCCTCGGCGAGCGCGGGGGCGTCGTTGATGCCGTCGCCCACCATGGCCACCACCCGCCCGTCCTGCCGCAGCTGCCGGATCCGCTCGGCCTTGTCCGCGGGGGCGACCTCGGCCAGCACGCGCTCGATCCCGACCTCCCGCCCGACCATGGCGGCCGCCGCGCGCGTGTCCCCGCTCAGCAGGACCAGGTCCAGCCCCAGCGCCCGCAGCGCCCCCAGGGCCGGGCCGGCGCTTTCCTTGACCTCGTCGGAGATCACGACCAGCCCCAGCGCCGCGTCGTTCACGACGACCACCGCGACCGAGCGCCCGGCCGCGAGGTGACGGTCCGCGTCCCCGACGAGGGCGCCGAGGTCAATGTTCCGCTCGCGCGCGTGGCGGACGCTGATCACCTCCACGAGCCGCTTCTCCACGATGCCGCGGGCGCCCCGCCCGTCCATCGCGACGAACCGCTCGACCGCCGGGATGGCAAAGTCCTTCTCGCGGGCGGACTCGAGCACGGCCAGGGCAAACGGATGCTCGGAACGCTGCTCGACGGCCGCCGCGAGCCGTAGCACGTCGTGCGGCGGGACGGCCTGGCCGTCCGGCCGCCGGGCGCCGTGGACGTGGGTCAGAAGGGGCCGCCCCTCGGTGATCGTGCCGGTCTTGTCGAAGACGACGGTGTCCACGCGGCGGAGCGTCTCCAGCGCCTGGCCGCCCCGGATCAGCACGCCGTGCCGCGCGCCCTCGCCCGTGCCCACGAGAATCGCGGTGGGCGTGGCCAGGCCGAGTGCGCAGGGGCAGGCAATCACGAGCACGGTAACGAGGGCCACCGTGGCGAACACGCCCGCGGGCGGCGGCCCCCACACGAACCACACCACGAAGGCCGCGAGGGCCACGGCGATCACGATCGGCACGAACACGCCGGCCACGCGGTCGGCGAGGGCCTGGACCGGCGCCTTCTGGCCCTGCGCTTCCTCCACGAGCCGGACGATCTGCGCGAGCGCGGTTTCCTTGCCCACCGCTTTGGCCTCGAATACGAACGAGCCCGTCTGGTTCACCGTCCCGCCCACGACGCGGTCGCCTGGTTCCTTGGTGACCGGCATGGGCTCGCCCGTGAGCATGGACTCGTCCACGGACGACTGGCCCTCCACGATGTCGCCGTCCACCGGGATCGTCTCGCCGGGGCGGATCAGGACCCGGTCGCCGACCGCCACCTCCTCGATGGGTACCGCGAGGTCCGCCCCATCCCGCTGCACGCGGGCCGTCCTGGGCCGCAGGCCCATCAACCGCCGGATGGCCTCCGACGTGCCGCTCTTGGCACGCGATTCGAGGAGCCGGCCCAGGAGGATGAACGCGACGATGAAGTTCACGCCCTCGTAGTAGACGTCCACGCGCAGGCTCGCGCCGGCAAGAGCGCCGGGCGCCACGGTCCCCACGAGCGAGTACGCGAACGCCGCGCCCGTGCCGACCGCGATGAGCGTGTTCATGTCGGCGGTCCGGTGGCGGAACCCGCTCAGCGCGCCCCGGAAGAACTGGCGCGCGCTCCAGAGCAGCACCGGAGCCGTGAGCAGCGCCATGGCCCACCGGATCCGGCCGGGATGGGCGGCCGTGTACGCGTAGAGGCCGGGGAGGAGCCGGGAGAGGACGCGGTCCACCGGATGCAGGAGCCGCGCGAACAGATCCACGCCGTGGTCGCCCGCCATCAGCGGCATGGACAGCACCATCGTCACGGCCGCGGCCACCGCGGCCACCGCGAACTTCCCGAGCAGCGTGCGCTGCTCCCGCCGGTACCGGATCCGCTCGCGCTCCACCGGGTCGTCTTCGGCCACGGGCTCGGCCAGGGTGAAGCCCTCGCTCCGGAGCACGTCCTCCAGGTCACGCACCCCCACGACGCCCGGGACGTACTCGACGCGGACGACCTCCGCCGCCTGGTTGGCCGCCACGGACAGCACGCCGGGCAGGGCGGCCAACTCGCGCTCGAGCCGCGCGGTGCCGGTGGCGTAATGGAGCCCGTCCACGTGCAGCGCCGCGGTCACCCGGCCGCAGTCGTAGCCGGCCTCCCGGACCGCTTCCACCAGCGCGGACACCGGGGGCGCGCCGTCGGCGAGCGTCACGGTGGCGCGCGCGGTGGCGTAATTGACCGTGGCTTCCGTGACCCCGGGCGCCTGCTGCAGCCGGTTCTGCACGGTGATGGCGCAGGCGCCGCAGGTCATGCCCTCGATGGGAAGGGTGATGCGGTTACCCATGACGACGATGCCCGCGTTCGGGATCCGTTCCCGCGCCCGGCGGGCCGACCTGGGCCACGACCCGACCCCGCAGCTCCGTGTGCCCGCAGCGGAACGGGTAGTCGCCGGGCGCGTCCGGGGTGAACTCGACGACGGTCCGCTCGAACGCCGGAAGGGCGCGGCGCAGATCGAGCGTCTCGAAGATCAGCTCGCCCGTACACTCGGCCGACTCTTCCCGATAGAACACCAGCCGGACGGGACGCCCGACCTCCACGGGAATCACGTCCGGCTCGAACCCTTCCCGGACCCGCACCTGCACTTCCTGGGCGCCGGCGGCCGGGCCCGGCCGCTCACGGCGGCGCGGCGCCAGGAAATACCACAGCTCCCAGCCGATGAGCCCCGTGCCCACCACCGTCACGACGACGTCGAGCGCACTCACCCCTTGTCGTACTCGTAGTACTCCACGCCGAGATGCGTGATCTGGTCTTCACCCATCAGCCAGCGCAGCGTGTTCTTGAGCTTGGTGTGCTGGATGAACAGATCGTGCTCCGGCGTGAGGCCGGGTGCCGCCATCGGGCTCTTGTAGTAGAAGGACAGCCACTCCTGGATCCCGGACAGCCCGGCCCGCTGGGCGAGGTCCGAGAACAGCGCCAGGTCGTGCACCAGCGGGGCCGCCAGAATCGAGTCGCGACAGAGGAAATCCACCTTGATCTGCATCGGGTACCCCAGCCACCCGACGATATCAATGTTGTCCCAGCCTTCCTTGTTGTCGCCGCGGGGCGGATAGTAGTTGATCCGCACCTTGTGGTAGATCCGGCCGTACAGCTCCGGATACACGGACGGCTGGAGGATGTGCTCGAGCACGCCGAGCTTGGACTCCTCCTTGGTCTTGAACGACTCGGGGTCGTCGAGGACCTCGCCGTCGCGGTTCCCCAGAATGTTGGTCGAGTACCAGCCGGCGAGCCCGAGCATTCGCGCCTTGAGCATGGGCGAGAGCACCGTCTTCACCATGGTCTGGCCGGTCTTGAAGTCCTTGCCCGAGATCGGCACGCCCTTGGCCCGCGCCAGCTCCTGCAACGCCAGGGTGTCCACCGCCAGATTGGGCGCGCCGTTGGCGTACGCGACCCCTTCCATGAGGGCGGCCCAGGCGTACAGCATGGACGGCGCGATGGCGGGATCGTCCGCGTCCATGGCCTTCTCGAACGCGGCCAGGCTCGCGTGGGCCGGCCCGGGCGCGATGAAGATCTCCGTGGAGGCGCACCAGACGACCACGAGGCGGCTGCAGCCGTTGCGCTGCTTGAAGTCGCGGATGTCGGCGCGCAGCTGTTCGGCCAGGTCCCGCTTGCTCTTCCCCTGCTTGACGTTGGTGCCCTGGAGCCGCTTCACGTAATGCTGGTTGAAGACGGCGGGCATGGGCTGGATGGTCTTCAGGAAATCCGCGATCGGCTCGATGTCCCGCTCCTCGAGCACGCCCGCCACCTTGGCCGACGTGTAGGCGTCGTCCGGAATGGGATCCCACGCGCCGAAGACGAGATCGTCGAGCCGGGCGAGCGGCACGAACGCCCGGATCTTCGGCGCCCGCTGATCCGTGCGCTTGCCGAGCCGGATGGTCCCGAGTTCCGCGAGCGATCCGATGGGGGTCTTGCCGCGCCGGCGGACGTTCTCGACCCCGGCGATATATGTCGTGGCTACCGCCCCCAGACCGACCAGGAGCACGCCAAGCTTGCCGTCCGCCGGGGCAACCGCCCGGGATGCCTTCGCCGTCACTTCGGGTTCCTTTCATTGGTGAACTTCGCGAGGTCCGAGGCCAGCTGCCGGGCCTGCGTTTCGCGCGCCGGCCGGGTCGCTGCCGGAGACGTCGTCCCGCGGGTGATCCCCCGCACGTGCGCGATCCGCTGCGCCACCGTGACGGCCGACAGGACCGCGAGCACCGCGACGATCCCCAGCAGCACGAGGCCGTCCGGTCCCGCGCCGATGAACAGGCTGGGCACCCCGAGCCCGAGAATCCGCTCGGCCCGCTGCGCGATCCCGACCTCGCAGGTGAGCGACAGGCCCTCCGCGCGGGCGCGCGCGTAGGACACGATCAGGGTCGCGCTCAGGGCGACGAGTGCCGCAAGCAGCGCCCAGCTCTCCAGATGGGCCGGCACCCCGCCCCGCACGAAGAAGACCGCAATGCCGCCAAAGAGCGCGGCGTCGCCGATCCGGTCGAGAGTGGAGTCGTAGAACGCGCCGAAGGGGGTCACGCCGGCCGCTCCCCTGGCGACCCGCCCGTCCAGCATGTCGCCGATCCCGCTGAGGAGCAGCAGCACCCCACCCAGCCGGATCATGCCCACCCCAAACGCGACGCCCGCGCCGAGGACCACGGCGGTGCTCCACGTGGTGATCGTGTTGGGCGAGACCCGCGCCCGGATGAGCGCGTTGACGACCGGGACCAGCAGCCGCTCGACGACGTTCCGCAGCGGCCTCGGAATGATGCTCATCCATTGTCCTGCAATAAACGTGTAAAGGTAAACGGCACAATCAGCTACGGCAATTCCGGAGGGTACAGGAGGTACGGCGTGCGCGCCCGCCGGAACCGCGCCGCGGCGGTGTCCCAGGCGGCGAGCAGGGGACCGGGATCGGCGCCGTCGGTCATGACCCGCCGGAGCCCGTCCGTGCCGGCCAACTGATCCATCCGCGGGTCCAGACGCAGCGAGTCGGCATGCGCCGCGCGTACCGCCGCCATCAACCGGACGGCCACGCCCACCGGATCGTACCGGTCACGGTCGCGGACGCGGATCCGCACGGCGGGAACCGCGAGGCCGGCGTACTTCCCGTCGGTGGGGCGCTCCGGAACGATCACGGTATCCTCCAGCACCGCCCCGGCGACGGTCCCGACCCGCCGGATCACGGCCGGCGGGTCGAGCCACGGGGCGCCGATCACCTGGAACGCGATGGGGGTACCACGCCCCACCGTCAGGTTCGTGGCCTCGAAGAGGACGGTCCCGGGATAGGGCACCGCGCTCTCGAGGCTCGGCATGTTGGGCGACGAGCGTACCCACGGCAGGCCGGTGGCGTCGAACCACTGCGACCGGCGCCAGCCTCCGACCGGCATCACGATCAGCGTCCCGCCCAGGTCGAGCGCGGCGCGAGCGAGGAGCGCGAGCTCTCCCATGGTGAGCCCGTGGCGCAGCGGCACCGGCAGCATGCCCACGAAGCTCGCGAAGGCCGTGTCCAGCACGGGGCCCTGCACCGCCGTCCCGCCCAGCGGATTGGGTCGGTCCAGCACGATCACGGGAACGCCGTGGTCCGCCGCCGCGCGGAGCGTGTAGAGGATGGTGGACACGTACGTGTAAGGACGTGCCCCGATGTCCTGGAGGTCCGCGAGCAGGACATCCACGGTGGCGAGCATCTCGGCCGTCGGCGCCCGCGCGGTCCCGTACAGGCTGAAGATGGGAAGACCGGTAGCGGAATCCCGGGCGTGCCCGATATTCTCCTCGTCGAGGTCGCCGCGGAATCCGTGCTCGGGCGTGAAGATGGCCGTCAGGTGCACACCCGCGGCGAGGAGTCGGGTGAGGTCGTCCACCCCACGAGCGTCCACGCCGGTCTGATTGGTCAACAGGCCGACTCGGCGGTCGCGGACCAGATGCAGGGAGTCGTCGAGCAGCACCTCGATGCCGGGCCGCACCTGCGCCGGCGCACCCGAGACGCAGCCCGACAGCACCAGCCCCAGCAGCAGCGGAGAACGCCAATCGTGCGCGCGCATGTCCTCGTTCCGTTCCTCGTGGTCGCGATGGCCTGTGCGCGACCCGCCCCGACCCCCCCGGTCCCGGATCCGGCCGCGGTGATGCCCGGTGACGTGGCCGTCACCCGGGTCGGGTCAAAGGTAACGGTGGACTCGCTGCTCGCGACGCTCACGCTGCGGGAACAAGTGGGTCAGCTGGTCTTCCCCTGGCTGCTTGGCGACTACGCCGCGCTCGACGGCGAAACCCTGGAGGCGACCCTCAGGGCCGTGGACTCGCTCGGGATCGGCGGGATCATCATCTCGATCGGCTCGCCGCTCGACGTGGCGGCAAAGCTCAACATGCTCCAGCGCCGATCCCGGCTGCCGCTGCTCATCGCCGCCGATCTCGAGTACGGGACCGGCATGCGGCTCCAGGGCGGGACTGCGTTCCCGCCGGTGATGGGCATCGGGGCCAGCGGGAGCGAGCTGGACGCCTATCAGCTCGGACGCGTCACGGCGCTCGAGGCCCGGGCGGTCGGGATCCACCTCACGTTCTCGCCGGTGGCCGACGTCAACAACAACCCGCTGAATCCGATCATCAACACGCGGTCGTTCGGCGAGGATCCTGCGGCCGTCGCGCGGCTCGTGACGGCCTACGTGCAGGGCGCCCGGGAGCACGGCCTGTTCACGACCGCCAAGCACTTCCCGGGACATGGCGACACCGGCACCGACTCGCATATCGCGGTCCCCGTGGCGCCGGGGTGTTGGGACCGGCTCGACACACTCGAGCTGGTGCCGTTTCGCGCGGCCATTGCGGCCGGCGTCACCGCCGTCATGACGGCGCACGTGGCGCTGCCGTGCCTGGACCCGGCCGACCCCGTCCCCGCGACCCTCTCCGCCGCGGCCACGCGTGGTCTGCTGCGGGATTCGCTGGGCTTCGAGGGCCTCGTGGTGACGGACGCGCTCGTCATGGGCGCCATCGTCGAGCGGTTCGGCCCGGGAGAGAGCGCCGTGCGGGCGTTCCTCGCGGGCTCGGACCTGCTGCTGATGCCGGCCGATCTGGGGGCCGCCGTGGACGCGATGGTCGCCGCGGCGGCGTCCGGGCGGATTGCGCCGGAGCGGCTGGCCCAATCAGTTCGCCGCGTGCTCGCGCTCAAGCTCGAGGCCGGGGTGTTCGAGCAGCGGGTGGTGCCCCTGGACGAGGTGCCCGTGGTCGTGGGACGGCGCGCGTTCCAGGACGTGGCCGACAGCGCGGCGCGCCGGGCGCTCACGCTGGTGGCCGCCGGCCCGCTGGAGCAGTTCCGGGCGCGGCGTGGCCGCACGGCGGTGATCACCTACGCCGAGGAAACGAACCTCTCCCTGGGCAACGAGCTGCTGCGGCGGCTGCGCGCGCGCGGCGAGACGGTTACCACCTACCGGCTGTATCCGGCCTCCGGCCTGGCGTCGTACGACTCGGCCCGCGCCGTCATCCGCGGGGCGAGTCGCGTGGTGTTCGCGCCGAGCGTGCGACCGATTGCGTGGCGTGGGCACGTGGCCCTGCCGGATTCGCTCGCCGCCCTCGTGGGCGCGGTGGCCCGCGCCCATCCCACGCTGCTGGTCTCGTTCGGCAGCCCGTACCTGCTGAATCAGCTCCCGGATTTCGCCGGCGGGTATCTCCTTGCCTGGGGCGGAAGCCTGGCCACGGAGCGCGCGGCGGCCGACGCCCTCACCGGGCACGCCCCGATCACGGGGACCCTCCCGATCACGCTGGATCTGGCGCACCCGCGCGGCAGCGGCATCCGCGTGGATGGCGGTCGTTGACACTCCTCCCGGGCCCTCCTATCATCCATGGGGAGGTAACACCATGACGACGACCCACCAGCCCGAGTTTGCGATCGCGCTGCAGCTGACGGACGAGGCGGCGGTCCAGGTTCGGGGGTTTA
>DASWHL010000131.1:0-3826 GCA_036398175.1 Gemmatimonadales bacterium | reverse complement strand
AGTCAATGGCCAGCCGCAGGTGGAGCCGCGTGCCCCTGGCCGTCCGGCGGGCCAGCTCGTCGAGTGCCGCCAGCGCCTTCACGGGCAGCCGGTCCCGCCGTCCCACGTGCGTCACTCGTACCCCGCTCGCGATCAGCTCATCCTGCTCGCGCCGGCAATACTCGCGCAGCAGCCAGAAGAGACGGCCGACTTCGGCGGCGGGCCGCTTCCAGTTGTCGGAGGAGAACGCGTAGAGGGTGAGCGTCGTGATGCCGAGGTCCGGACTCCCGCGCACCGCGTCGCGCACGCTGTCCACGCCCGCCATGTGGCCGCGCCACCGCGGCTTCCCCTGGCGCCGCGCCCAGCGGCCGTTCCCGTCCATGATGATCGCCGTGTGCATTCCGCTCATGTGCGCTCCAGCGCTTCCCTGGCCGCGCTCAGGATCTGTTCCATCCGCGCCAGGTAGGTCTCGAGTGCCCGCCGGCCCTTGGCCGTCAGGCTGTATTCGGTGCGGGGCTTCCGGTCCTCGAAGCCCTTGGTGACCCGCACGTAGCCCGCGTCCTCCAGCTTGCGCGCGTGCACGCTCAGGTTCCCGTCCGTGGTGCCGAGGATGTCGCGCAGGTCGGCGAACGGCAGGGACTCGTTGGCGGCAAGGGCCGACACGATCCCCAGCCGGATCCGCTCGTGGATGAGCCGATCCAGATCCTCGGCCAACGCGCTACCCGCCATGCCGCCGGAGGAGCAGCAGCCCGAAGACGAGGTGCATCACGCCGAACCCGGCTGCGAGGAGCGGCGCGCCCCACTGGGGCTGGAGCAGGGCCACGGCCCCAAGGCCGGTGAGCACGATGCCCATGCCGCGCACCGCCCGCACCGAGAGGGTGCCTCCGGCCGTGACGCCCGCTCCGTACAGCGCGAGCCACGTGCCGGGCACCAACGCTACCGCGCCCTGTCGCCAGAGCGCGAAGGTGAGAATCGCGCCGACCACGAGCACCGGCGCCATGACCCACACGGTCTTCCGGAACGCCCCGGACCAGAGCGGGACCTCCATCCGCCGGGCCTTCCGGGCGTTGGCGTAAGCCGCCACAGCAATGGAAAGCACCGCGGCGGGCACCCACACCCGCAGGTCCACGGGGTTCCCGATCCGGGTCGCGACGCCGGAGGCCACAAGGCCGATGAGGCCGACGCCGATCATCCCGGACCCGGCGACCGCGGTGAAGCTCGACGCGGACTCCATGGTCTTCCGGATGTAGTCGAGCGTCTCCTTCGCGTGTGCGTGCTCATCGTGAGTCGGCAAGGTCACAGGCGCTCCACAGCCAACGGGTTAGAGTGCTTTGTAGTGCAAAGTAGGTGCCATGGGCCGGGGGGGCAAGGGTGCCACGGGTGGGCATGAGGTACTTTGGTGACGGACGTCACGAGCCAGCCCCGTTCCCGGCCACCAGGGAGTCCGGAATGCAACAGGCCGTCGTTTCCGTTGTGTTGCTGCTTCCGCTGCTCTCCCTCCCCGCCCACGCGCAGGGCGTGTCGCCCGTCGAACGCCGCATCATCGAGGCCGTGGATGCCCGGGTGACGCAGGCGGAGGCGCTGCTCGAGCGCGTCGTGCACGTGAACAGCGGGACCATGAACCCCGCCGGGGTGCGCCGGGTGGGCGAGATCTACCAGGCCGAGCTGGACGCGCTGGGCTTCACGACCCGGCTCGTGGACATGAGCGCCGTCCAGCGGGGGCCGCACCTGTTCGGGGAGCGGGAGGGTCGCGGACCGCGGGTGCTGCTGATCGGTCACCTGGATACCGTATTCGAGGAGGACTCCCCGTTTCAACGGTTCATGCGGCTCGAGAACGGCTGGGCCGCCGGGCCGGGAACCGAGGACATGAAGGGCGGAAACGGGGTGATCGTGCTGGCGCTCCAGGCCCTGCGGGACGCGGGGGTGCTGGACGACATGAACCTGGTCGTGGCGCTGATCGGGGACGAGGAGGACACGGGTGATCCGCTGACCATCAGCCGGCGGGATCTGGTCGAGGCGGCGCGGCGCAGCGACTTCGGCCTGGGCTTCGAAGGGGGCGTGGGCGGCCGCCATTCGGCCACCGTGGCCCGGCGCGGGTTCACCGGCTGGAAGGTCACGGTCACGGCCACCCCTGGACACTCCTCGCTCATCTTCAAGCCCGCCTTCGGGTTCGGGGCCGTGTTCGAGTTGGCGCGCATCCTGAACGGATTCCGCGAGGAGTTGGAGGGGGAGGAGTACCTCACGTTCAATCCCGGTGTGGTCCTGGGCGGGACCACCGTGGACTTCGATCAGATGCAGGGGCGGGGAACCGCGTTCGGGAAGATCAACATCATCGCGGAGACCGCAGTGGCCGCCGGGGACCTGCGGACCGTGTCCGTCGAGCAGCGGGAGCGCACCAAGCAGCGCATGCGCGCCATCGCCGCCCGCGGCCTGCCCGGCACGTCGGCGACGCTCGACTTCGAGGACTCGTCACCGCCCATGGCCCCCACACCCGCCAACTACGCGCTGCTCGCCCGGTTGCAGGGGGTGGCGCGCGATCTGGATCAGGGGCCCGTCGAAGCCGTGGATCCCGCCGAGCGTGGCGCCGCCGACATCCAGTTCGTGGCCAACGACGTCGGCGCCGCCCTCGACGGCCTCGGCGTGGTGGGCGACGGCGGGCACACGGTGGACGAGAAGCTGGACCTGGGGTCGCTGCCGTTCATGGCCAGGCGCGCGGCGGTGCTGATCTACCGGCTGACGCGGGAGGAGCGGTAGTGGGTGGCGTAAAACGTAAAACGTGAAACGTGAAACGTGAAACGTGAAACGAACCTGACCGGCTCGGCAGTTCCGTTTCACGTTTCACGCCTACCGCCCCGTCCCCCAGTAGATCGCATTGAAGAAGAATCGGAACGTTCCGTGCGGCTGCCCACGCTGGAGGATCTCCGGGCCGAACAGGAACACCGTCCCCTTGCCGACCGAGGCGGCCACGACTGCGGCCCCGCCGTCGAGCGCTTCCTGTCCCCAGGCCCAGCCGCTGCGGAGCGGGGCCTTGCCCTCGTACCAGGCCACCCGCGTCACGCCGCGGGACGCCGCGTCCGGCGGCAGCGCGAACACGGGGCTCTCGTCGAAGAAGACGTCCACCGCGGTGTCCATCCCGGCGGCCAGCGGGTGGGTGGCGTCCACCCGGGCGCGGACGATGGAGCCCGGCACGTAGAACTTCGTGCGCGGCAGCGGCTCGCCGTCCGCCACCAGGTGATCCGATACGGGAAGGTCCAGCGCGGACGCCAGCGCGTTCGCGGAGCTGCCAGTGGCGATGGCCACCCCCCCCTGCTCCACGAACCGCCGAATGGCCGCCAGGGTCTTCTCCGCGGTGACGCGCCCCCGCTGGTTGCGGTACTCCGGCGGCAATGACGCCTCGATGCTGTCGTCCGCCGACGCCGGGGGATCGTCGCGCCGGAATCGGGGGGGACGGCTGGGATCCGGCAGGACGCCGCTCGGGAAGATGAGGACGTCGTACCGGGCGTTCAGGTTTCCGGCGTCCACGCGCGGCGGGAACGTCCGCTCGAACGGGAACCCGAACTGCTCCAGGATCCAGCGGGTCCACCCCGAGGTCATGCTGCCGCCGTAGACGTCCAGCAGCCCGATGCGCGGCGTCCGCAAGGTGACCGCCGCGGCCGGCCGGGCCGCCGCGGAGTGGAAGCTCACGCCGGTCCCGGTTGCGATCTCGCGCAACCGCCGGAGTGTGGCGGCCTGGCCGGACACGAGGAACGTTCCCGCGGGCCAGGTCCGCTCCCCGGCGGTGACGGGGGCGGTCAGCCGGCTCACCTCGGCGCGGTCGGCCAGCAGGCGGTTCACGGCCTGGACCGCG
>DASWHL010000130.1:0-10271 GCA_036398175.1 Gemmatimonadales bacterium | reverse complement strand
GGAAGCCGGCCGGCTCGGCTGCGTGCTCGTGCAATTCCCGTGGTCCTTCAAGCGGGACCCGGCGTCCCGTGAATGGCTGGGTGACCTCGTGGGCGCGTTCCGGGAGTTTCCCCTGGCTGTCGAGGTACGCCACAGCTCCTGGAACGTGCCCGACTTCTACGCCGGGCTCCAGGACCGCGGCGTGGCCGCCGTGAACATTGACCAACCGGTCTTCGGCCACTCCATCAAGCCCGGCGCCGAGGTCACCGCGGCTCTGGGCTACGTGCGGCTGCACGGGCGCAACTACGAGAACTGGTTCCGCGACAGCGCCGAGTCGCACGAACGCTATGACTATCTGTACACGAAGGACGAGCTGGACGGCTGGCTCGACCGCATCCACGCGGTCGCCCGCCAGGCCCAGGAGACGTACGTGATCGCGAACAACCACTTCCGGGGCCAGGCGCCGACCAACGCCCTGATGCTCCGGGCAATGACGGGGGAGAAGGTAGAGGTGCCGGCGGAGCTGAGGGCGGCGTTTGGGGCGGCGTGGGAGAGTGTGGGCCATTGATATATTTAGCCAAGTATCTAAATTACGCTCCCCATGTCCCGTGACGGCGTCTTCAAGGCTCTGGCGGATCCCACGCGCCGCGAAATCCTCGAACGGCTGGCGCAGGCGGACCTCACGGCGGGCGAGATCGCGGAGCGGTTCCCGATGGCGTTCGCGTCCGTGTCGCACCACCTGGGCGTGCTCAAGGACGCGGGCCTGGTGGCGGCGGAGCGGGAGGGGCAGTTCATCCGGTACCGGCTGAATACCACCGTGTACCAGGATGCGGTGCGGTATCTCATGAACGTCGTGAAGGGAGGACGGCGCCGTGCGTAACCGCTGGATCGGAGTCATCGTTGCGGCGGTGGCGCTCGGGGCGGCCATCTGGGCCTACCCGCAGCTGCCGCCCAGGGTGGCCACGCACTGGAACCTCCGCGGGGAGGCGGACGGCTACTCGGGCCGGTTCGCGGGCGCCTTCCTCATGCCGCTCGCCATCCTGGCGCTGGCCGGACTGGCCCACGTGCTGCCGACGATAGATCCGAAACGCGCCAACTATCCCAAGTTCCTCGACACCTACTGGCTGCTGATCAACGGCATCCTGATCTTCATGGGCGTCGCCTACCTCGCCGTGCTGGGTAACGCCATCGGCGCGCCGGTGCCCATCCAGCGGGTGATGCCGGTGGCGCTCGGCTTCCTGTTCATCATCATCGGGAACTACCTCGGACGCGTGCAGCCCAACTGGTTCCTCGGCATCCGCACGCCGTGGACCCTGTCGAGCGATACGGTCTGGCGAAAGACGCACCGGCTGGGCGCGTGGGTGTTCGTGCTCGCGGGACTGCTGTTCATGGCCTCCGCGTTCATGCCTGCCGTCCGCGGCGGCGTGCCGCTGGCGGTCATCATCATCGGGCTCGTCCTGATCCCGGTGGTCTACTCGCTGTACCTCTGGATGCGGGAGCGGGCCTCATGACGTGGGTATCGAGAGTGATGCTGGGGGGCGCCCTGTTGCTGGCGCCCGCGCAGGCCGCCCGCGCCCAGGCGGATACGGTGCCCCCCGCCGGCGTCACCGAGCGGGAGCTGGTCTTCACGAGCGGCGCGCTCCAGCTTGCCGGCACGCTCACGCTGCCGGCCGGCGTGGAGCGGCCGCCGATTGCCGTGATCGTGGCCGGGTCCGGGCCCACGGATCGCAACGGCAATCAGGGTCCGGGGCTCCGGACCAACACCTACGCGCTGCTGGCGTGGGGGCTGGCCCGGGCGGGAATCGGGTCGCTGCGCTACGACAAGCGGGTGCTGCCGGCCACGAAGGGGCAGGTGATCCTGCCGGAGATGACGTTCGACGACTTCGCGAACGACGTCGCGGCGGCCGTGGCCGCGGTGCGCGGTGACTACCCCAAGGTGTTCGTGATCGGGCACAGCGAGGGCGGCAGTCTCGGGATTCGCGCCGCAACGCGGGGTGTGACCGTGGACGGCCTGGTGCTCGTGTCCACCCCCGGGCGCGCCATGACGGCCATCCTGCACGAGCAACTCTCGCGGCAGCTGGATGCCGCGATGCTCGCGCAGTTCGACAGCGCGCTGGCCCGCTATCTCCGCGGCGAGGAGCCGGGCGACCTGCCTCCCGCGCTCCGTGCACTCGTCGCACCGGTGAACCGCCGGTTCATGCAGGGCTGGGCCACGCTGGATCCGGCGGCCGAGCTGGCGGCGGCGCGTCTGCCGGTGCTGATCGTCCAGGGCGACATGGACATCCAGATCCGGGTGACGGATGCCCAGGCCTTGAAAGCCGCGCGAGCGGACGCGCAGCTGTTCATCGTGCCGGGCGCCTCCCACACCCTCAAGGCGGCGGCGGACACGCTGATGGGCACGCAGATCCCGACGTACATCAATCCGGCGCTGCCGCTGGTGCCGGGAGTGGTGGACACGATAGCGGCGTTCATACGGAGGGTCGCCGCCCCCTAGCATCATGGTGCGCCCATCGTGCCCATCGTGCCCATCGCTCCTTCACCCCCACAGCACCAGCTGCGCGTCGCCAACGGGCGCCTCATCGTCCCATGCGGCGGGCCGGAGATCCGCCTCGGCCCGCAGGTGACGCATGCGCCGGGAAAGCGCCTTGCGGTACGCCTCGGGCGCCTCGCGGGCGCGGTCGTAGCGACGGCGGTATCGGGCCGCCACCTCCGGGAGGGAGCGCTCGAGGGCGTGCAGCAAGGGCGCCCGGGCCCCGCCGTACACGCGCAGCGAGCACGCCGGCGCGAACCGCGCTCCCGCGTCGCGCGCGGCGCGCAACAGGTCGCGGAGCGACTGCACGTCGTCCGTGATGCCGGGCAGGACCGGCGCGCAGAAGATCCCCACCGGCACGCCGGCATCCGCCAGGCGTCGCACCGCGCGCAGCCGCGCGTGCGGCAGCGGCGAGCGTGGCTCCATCAGGCGGATCACCCGCGGATTGACCGTGATGAGGGAGAGGTGGACGGCCAGCGCGTGCCGGCCGGCGAGCCGGCACAGCAACTCCGTGTCGCGCGTGACGAGCGGGCTCTTGGTGACGAGCGAGATGCGCAGGCGGGGGAGCTGCGGCAGGTCGGCCAGGATCTCCAGCGCCCGTTGCGTGAGCCGGAAGCGGCGCTCAGCCGGCTGGTACGGATCCGTCGCCGTGCCGATCGCGATGGTCTGCGGGCCGTCTTTCCGGCGCGCCACGCGCCGGAGGTCCCGCACCAGGGCGGCCTCGAGGTCGCGCTTCACGAAGATGACCCGCTCGAACGCCTCCCACGAATGGGTGACCGACGCGAGGCGGTCACGGGTCTCGGCGGGGAGCACGCCCTTGGCGACCGCGCGCTGCATGCCGAAGTCGTGGGCGAACCGCGCGTAGCAGTACGCGCACCCGAACTCGCACCCGACGTACGGATTCAGCGACCAGAAGCCGAGGCCGGTGGACTCGGGCGGGTTCAGCAGCGTGTGCACCGGCCGGTCCAGGAACTCGGCGCCCCGGCGCCGCACGTCGAGGATGGGGAGCGTCATCCGCAGGCGGCCCAGCCACAGTTCGGGCAGTGGAAGCAACCGGAAGCCGGGACGCTGCTGGTGCCGCACTCCGGACAGTGCCGGACGATCCCGGACTGCGGTAAGTCCTTTTCCTTGAGCCAGTTACGGCGGACTAGCGCCGCTGGAAGCCGGTCTTGGGCATCGCCACCGGAGGGGAGTTGGGGCGCCATGATACCGAACATATACCGAAGCTTGGCGCCGCGCCACCGGTCCCGGTGACCGCGCGAGTCTACCTGGAAGGTGATGCGATCTCGATGACCTGCTGGATCACGCGGGGGCCAACGGAGGTGGGATCGGCGACCGAAACCGTGAGACGGTATCTGCCCGGCGGTGTGTCCCCCAGATCGAGCGTCAGATACTCGAGCGACACGGGGCCCGGGTCGCGCGCACGCTCGTAGCGCAGCACGAGAACATCGTCGCCGACTGCGCTCAGGCCGAGCGCATCCGCCGTTCCGCCCACGATCCGTGCGAAGAGGCCACGGCGCTCCACGGCTTCCGCGGTGAGCCGGATCTCGACCGTGTACGCCGCGCCGGTGCCGGCCGGTACGCCATAGACCTCCCAGGCCAGCGTGACCGGCTCGCCGGCCGGCAGCGGCCCCGCCAGGGGCGCAACGTCGAGGTCGAACCACCTCGTGTAGGACGTGGTATCAACGCGGCCGGCGGCAACCAGGAGATCGGAGAGGCGGAGTCCACCAAACGCCACGGGCCACTCGCCGGGGACCACCGAACCCCGGCCCGCCCGGTCGCCTCCGGCGGCCCGAGCCTCGACGCGCAACGACATCGTGGTATCGGAGGGCTGCGGGATCCGCCACCGCCAGACACCGGGCGCGAGCTGTCGGGCACTGTCCGTCGCGAAACGCTCCACGGAATCCGCTCGTGCCACGAAGAGTGCGATCTCCGCGGCCGCGGCGTCCCCGACGCTCCGGTCGAGCGACAGGGGAAGCGTCCCGAAGACGGCGAGCTCGCCGGCTCCGGCCCCATCCTCGAACCGGAGCAGCGTGATCGGAATCGAGTCGAGCCGCCGGACCAGCGGCAGGTTGTCCCAGGTTCTGGGGACGGTGCGGCGGTCGGTATCGAAGCGGCCCGCGGCATCACCCGCGAAGACGGCGCGGGCATACCCCGGCGTGAGGCCGAAGAGATAGCGGCGCCTGGACCGCTCGTAGACCCAGAGCAGCCGATTCCGCGCGCGGTCGAGCCGCTCGGCGGCGTCCTGACGGAACTGGTCCGGGTCGTCGCGACCCGGGTTGCGAATGATGGTCAGCGCGGGACGATCGGCTCCCTCCGGCCCGAGTGTGGCGGCGCGGTCGGGCGGTCCGTACCGAACGTACACCGCGCCGCGATCCGCCTCGTATCCTCGATAGCCCCTCAGGTCGTCGGCCCACCGGTGATCCGCGTACGCCACGCGCGCGAGGAACTCCAGGCGGGCCTCGTTCTCCGGCGTCAGCCACAGCGGGTCGGTGGTGCGCCAGTGGCGGCCGGCGAACGTGGTGCGCCCGGAAAGACCCAACGCGGCCCAGTCCTCGCTCTGCTCGGGGGTCAGGACCCGCTCGATGGCGAAGTACGGAGCGGCCGCGGCGGCAGTCAGCCGGGCGAGCGCCGAGTCGAACGCCGCATCGGCCTCGCGCCACCGGTCGGTCCGCGCGAGCGTCAGGCCGCGGAGGAGCCATGCCCGGCCGCTGTCGGTCGCGGTTTCGATGAGGCGCGCCGTCACGGCCACGGCACTGTCCCACTGGCCGAACTCGCCTAGCGCCACGACGTAGAGGCCGGCCGCGTCGAGATGCAGCGGTTCGGATTCCAGCGTGGCCTCGAGGTTGCCCAGCGTCTGACGCCACTCCACCATCCCCCGGAAGGACGGCCGGAGCCGCCGCCGGAACAGCTCCTCGACGTACGACCAGTCGTTCAGGAACCGGTCCTGATCGATATCCGCGGTGCCATCCACCAGCTCGTGGCGGTTGGCCGCCTGCTCGTATCGCTCCCAGTTCACCCGGCCGAGCCGGTACTCGATCCGCCCGCGCAGCGGGCTCCGGTGCCGGCGCGCGGCCTCCCGCGCGCGCTCCAGCATTTCCACCACCTGGAGGCGTACGGTGACCTCGGTCTGCGCGCGGAGCAGCTCGGCGAGCGCGAGCCAATAGGGCGCGCTGTCGGGAGCGAGCCGCGTGGCCAGGCGCAAGTGCTCCTCGGCGGACCGGCGGTCGGCGCTCACCGACTGGTCGGGCTGGACGCGGCTCGCGTGGAGGACGCCGATCCTGTAGTGCAGCTCCGCGTCGCGCCCGCGACGCCGCGACAGGCGCTCGTAGAGTTCCAGCGCGCCGGTCGTGTCGCCGGCCCGAAGGCGGCGCTCCGCGGCCTCGTACCCCTGGGCGCCCGCATCCGGTGCGAGGATCCACGCGAGGGCATGGAGAGCGATCACGGTTCGCCAGGTGGGCATCCGACTCATGGTACCGCGTCCAAACCGTGTTGTTCACGCTCGATGTCCCCTTTGCCCGCAGGCATGCCAGCCACACGGTCCCCTGCGAGGACGACCTCCAGATCCGGGCCGCGGAGATCCGGGTGCCGGCACGGATGCCGGTTGACCCACGCATCGAGCCGCCCCGCTGACGGCTGGGAGAGCACGTCGCCCAGCTCGCGCTCGGCGCCGACCGCCGTGCCCGCGCCGAGACGCGCCAGCGCAGCATCGAGCGACGCCAGCATCCCGCGGTCACGTCGCCTGCCCGCGGCGCGCGCCTCGGCAAGGAGGCGGCGCGCCAGGGCGCGCCAGGCCGGATGCGCGGGCGTCGAGGCGGCGAGCCGGCCGCGGGCCGCGCGCAGTCGCGGGGAGCCCGTCTCCACGGCGCGCGGAAGCGGTGCCGCGGACTCGGCGGCGGCCAGCAGCGCGAAGTCCGTGGCCTCGAGCGGCGCGCCGTCGAGTCGCACCACCTCTCGCAGACTCTGGCGCGGGCCGTCCCACCGCAGCACGCAGCACGCGCCGTCCCCTTCGACCACGGCGTGGCCCCGGGCGACGAACGACCCGTCCAGCGCCAGCGCCTCGCGTCGCTCGAGCCGCGCGCTCGTGACCACCGCGCGCCCCACGGTCCCGGTGACCGCCACGGGGAGGGCCAGCTGCATGGCCGCCTTGCGGCGGATCGTGGCGAGAAGGCGGAGCGGGCGCTCGAGCAGATCGGGCGGCCGGTACCACGACACCTGCACCTGCGCATGACGCGAGCCGAGCCGCGCGATCCGGCCCAGCCGCTGCGACAACCGGAACGGGTTCCAGGGCAGGTCGTAGTGCACGACGGCGTCCGCGTCCTGGAGATCGAGGCCCTCGGAGGCGAGGTCCGTGGCCACCAGCACGTCCAGCCGCATGGCCGTGGGCACCGCGCCGCCGTGCCGCGCCTCGGGGGCGAACCGATCGAGCAACTCGTCGAGCGGCAGGCGGCCGGACGCGATGTGCCCGCCGCCCGCGGACGCGACGCCCACGTGTCGCCAGCCGAGGCTGCGCGCGATTCCCACCGCCGTGGCGCGCGCCGCCGTGAACACGATGGTCTTCCGGCCCCGCCGGCGCTCCAGCTCGGCGAGCAGTCCCTGTCGCTTGGGATCGTCACCGGCGCGGCGCAGCAGGGCCAGCGCCTCCGCGATGCGCGCGTCTTCGGCTTCCAGCTCGCGCACGGACGGCGGATCGTGAGACGGGGCGTCGAGCAGCAGCGTCAGCTGGTCGTCGGTGACATCGAGAAGCAGGTGCCGCAGCGCCCCGCGATCCAGTGGCTCACCGCGTCGGGCCGCTTCCCCGGCGCGGTCGAGATACCGCCGGTGCCGCTGCAATGAGGCAGCGACCGCTTCCGCGGACGACGACAGCCGGAGGAGCAGATGGCGATAGAGGAGCGCGCGACCCTCACGTCCCAAGGGAGGAAAGCGCAGCGCGCGCAACGCGGTCACGACGGCCACGAGCGCATCGGGCGGGACCGACGGAAGGCAGGTCACGGCGGCGGCCCGCGCCGTGGGCAGACGGTCCGCCACGCGGGCCACGTCAGGAGAACGCGCCACCACGAGCGGCAGCACGGCGTGGAGCAGCGTGTCGGGTGGCCCGTGTTCGGCCGCGGACAGCGAGGGCACGCCGAAGGCGGCCAGCGCGTGGTCGGCCAAAAAGAGCCGCAGGAGATGCACGAGGTCCGCGGCGCGGTTCACGACCGGCGTCGCCGTCAGCAGCAGGACCCGTGCACCCCGCACGTCGCGCGCCAGGCGGTCGTACCGGCGCGTGGCGGGATTCCGGAATCGGTGCGCCTCGTCCATCACGATGAGATCAGTGGCGGGAAGTCGCGCGCCGCGGCTCAGCGCCTCGTGCGTCACGATCGTGCCGGCAACGGCGCGGCGCCGCGCGGTGGTGGCCCATTGACCCCGCAACGCGGCGGGAATCACGAACGTCACGCGCGCGTACCGGCCTGCCACGGCCAGCGCCACGTGCGTCTTCCCGAGCCCCACGGCATCGGCCAGCAGCGCGCCGGAGAAGCACGCGAGCGACCCGGCGATCCGGCGTGCGGCGTCCCGCTGGTGCGGGAGCAGCCACGACGGTGGGTCCCACGCATCGTCGGCGGGACCCCGCAGGGCCGACCGGACGGCCCGGACGGCGGCGGCCGCCGCGATCCGGGGACCCGGAAGCGCAAGCAGGTCCGCGGGCTCGTGCACGGCCCGCAGCGCTTCAGCCGTGATCGCGGGCCAGGGCGGCCAGATCGGCACAGGCGGCGGCGCCGAGGCCGAGCGCCTGGGCGACCGCGCGGTCGAGATCCTGCTGGCAGACGTCATGGGAGTGGTGGGTGGTGCGGCTCAATTCCACGAGCCGGTCCCGGGCCTCGCCTTCCGGCGGCACCGGCACGGCGTTCATGGCGCGGGTGTTGTGGCGGCGGTATCCGCCGCGCGCCTCGTCGGCGCGCAGCCGGAGCAGCACGCGGATCCACGTGCTGTTGAGCGTGGCGGCAACTGCCAGCGCCGTGGCCTCGTCCGGCGTGGCGCTGACATAACACGTATTGAGCGGCACGGCGTCGCCATGCCGTAGGTCGAGGGCCACCGCCTGAAGGCCCCGTGCCACGTCCGGCCACACCACACGATGAGTGGCAAAGGCCGCGGCGGTGCGGAACAGCGTCCAGATCGGTCCCCCGCGGAAATCGCTGCGTCGCTCGAGCAGCGCTCGATGGCGGCGGAGCCAGCGCGTCGCGAGCGGCGGCAGCGTCGGTCGGGGCGCTCCCGCCTGATCGTACGGCCACAGCAGCACGTGGTCGCCGGTGGCCTGGAAGGCGCGGAGGTCCCGGCCGCGCACGGCCGGTTTGAGCACGGCCGGCTCGAGGGGAACCTCCTCGCCCCCGAACCGGACCACGCTGGCACCGCCGCCGCTGTCCAGCGGCCGCCCGAGGAACACGGGGTCGGCGCCGGTCTTGACCCCCAGCATGGGCGGGGCGACGGCGCCGAGCGGCGCACCGGCGGCACACAGCCGCCCGAGCGCCCGGCGCGCGCGGTCGCCGGTGAGCACCCATGGGCCGCCCGCGGTGAGTGACCGTTGGGCGACTGTGCGGCGCCCAGCGAAATCCAATCGCAGGCGGTGTTCCGACGACGGCGGCGCCTTGCGGACGACCAGCGCGAGCGGGTAGACGGCCGCGCGGAACTCCCGGACCTCGCGATCCGGGACGCGATGCACGTACGCAAGCGCCGTCTCGCGCACCAGCGCGTGGCGCGCCGCCTCCGCGTAGCCCGCGCTGGCGATCTTGCTGGGGAGCAGGAATCCCACGGCGCCGCCCGGGCGGGCCAACTCCACCGCCCGCTCGAGGAACGCGACCGCCAGGTCCGGTTGGTGGGCGTACCCGTGCCCGTGCTCCGCGCGCCACCATGGGAACCGCGTCGCGAGCGTGGCGCGCACGCCGGCCGGCAGCCGCTCCGCCCGCACCCACGGCGGGTTGCCGATCACGGCGTCGAACCCGCCGCCTGCCACCGCGCGGGGGTAATGCACCTCGAACGCGAAGAACGGCACGCTGCCGTGGGCCACCTGGCGGGCGGCGGCGCGCAGCGCGCGGAGGCGGTCGCGCAGGGCGCGGTACTGGAGCTGTGCGGCGGCGGGCAGTCCGGAGCGCCGTCCGAAGAGGTCGCGCCCGCGTGCCGCGGCGATCAGATCGTGCAGGGTGGCGCGCACCCGCGCGATGGCCGCCGCCACGCAGTCGCGCGCGGCGTCCAGCTCGGTGGCGCGCAGAGCGGAGAGTGCCGCGGCGCGTGCCGCTCCCCGGGCCGCGAAGACCGCGTGCCGGGCCGCGGCCACCGACGCCGGCACCGGCACGCCGGCGTGGATCCCCATGGCGCGCGCCGCGCCGATCGGATCGAGCAGCGTGTCGCCCTGGCGGACCACGCCGTTCAGGTTCGGGAGCGGGGTCACGCGGGCGACGTCGGTCTCGGGATCGTCCGCCATGAGGGCAAGCCAGAGGCGCAGCTCCGCCAGCCGGACGGCCACGGGATTCACGTCCACGCCGCAGAGCTGGCGCGCCACGATGCGCCGGCGGAGCCGTGCCCGGGCCGCGGCATCGCGTCCCGCGCCGAGGGCGGTCCAGGCGCCGGTGAGCACGTCGAGAGCGCCGAGCAGGAAGGCGCCGGAGCCCGCCGCCGGATCGAGCACGCGAAGGCGCACGAGGCGGCGCACCACCGTGCCGTGGCGACCCCGGCCGGGCGGCGCCCCCGTGAGCAGGGCCCGCGCGGCGTCGTGCGGCAGCCCGGGGCC
>DASWHL010000129.1:0-24637 GCA_036398175.1 Gemmatimonadales bacterium | reverse complement strand
TGCTGGCCGACCGCCCGCTGGCCGACGCCCTGCATGAGGCCAATGCCGCCGCGGGACGCAACCTGGGCCACCGGGGCGCCGGCCGGCTGCAATACCACCTGCGTGGGCAACTGGCCCCCCGATGACCCGCGTGGTCGAAGTCCCAGCTCAGTTCGACGACCGCTCCTTCGATCAGTTCGCCCGGGCCTTCTCCGGGGGCGACGGGGGCCGCCTCCTGTTCGACGCCCACGCCACCCAGTGGGCGTCCCCCTTCGGGCTGGTGGGCCTGCTGAGCGCGGGCCAGGCCGTGACGGAGGCGGGGGGCGAGCGGCCGCTGCTCACCCTGCCGCAGGACAAGGACGTGGCCCACTACTGGGCACGCGCCGGCTTCGTGCAGCACGCCGAGGGCCTGTTCGAGATCCACGGCCGGGCGCCGCGGGCGCCGGCGAGGCTCGAGTCGGACGTGTTGCTGGAAGTGACGCCGGTGCGGGGCGCCGACGACGTCCACGAGGTGGTAGGGCACATCCAGGACCGCGCCGCGGCCATCCTGACCCGCGAGCTCGGCCTCGAGGCCGCCGCCACCATGGGATTCGGGATGGCGCTTTCGGAAGCCTGTCAGAATATTGTAGAGCACGCCGGCACCGGCGGCTGGGTTGCGGTGCAGACGTACACATGGCGCCGGAAGCTGGGCCGCCGCGTGGTGGTCATTGCCGTCGCGGACGCGGGCGTCGGATTCCGCCGCTCGCTCGAGGCGACGCAGGCCAAACGGTTCGGCGACCGCTGGAGCGATGCCGCGGCGCTCGAGGCCGCCCTGATCCAGGGCGTGAGCCGGTTCCGGGACCCGGGGCGCGGCCAGGGCCTCGCGGGCATCCGGCGCTACCTCAACCGCTGGGCGGGCAAGCTCGCCGTCCGCAGCGGGACGGCGCGCATGACCATGGTGCCGCCGTGGGACGACGACGTTCCGCTGGCCGACCAGTTGCCGCCCTTTCCGGGCACACAGGTACTCATGATCGTCCCGGCACACGCAGAGACCGGATGAAACGCATTGATCTGAAGGACGTGCTCGCCCGGACCGTCTCCTCGGGGTACGGCGACCTCGTCACGCGCCGGACCGGCGAGGCCGTCCGCTCCGGCATCGAAGCCATGCTCGCCGAGGACGACGAAACCGCGGTGATTGATTTCGGGACCGTCCGGTTGATGGACATGTCCTGTGCCGACGAGATCGTGGGCAAGCTCCTGCTGAGCCACGGGCCCGCCCGGTACTTCCTGCTGGTCGGGGTGCACGCGGGCCACGAAGACGCCCTGCTCCCCGTCCTGGAGCGCCATCACCTCGCGGTCGTGGCCCAGGACCGGACGGGGGCCCTGAAGGTCCTGGGCAGCCTGCCGGAGCCCGCGCGCCTCGCGTTCGGCTACCTCGCCGACTCGGGCCCCGCCCTGCCGGACGAGATCGCGACCCGGCTCGCGCTGACCCCGGACGTGGCCCGGGATGCCCTCCAGACGCTGTGTGAACGGCGCGTCGTGCGCGAGCGCGGCGGCCACTACCAGGCCCTGCGTTGAGCATGCCCGGCCGACCGCTGGGACTCTCGACCCGCGCCGTGCACGGCGCGCCGCACACGCCGTCTCCCCGGACGCCCATCAGTTCCCCCATCATGCAGAGCAGCACGTTCACGAACCCGGTGGGGTCCGCGGACGAGGTGCTGTACACGCGCTACGGGAACAACCCGAATCAGCTCAGCGTGGCGCACCGCCTCGCCGCGCTCGAGGGGGCCGAAGCCGCCATCTTCCTGGGAAGCGGGATGGGCGCGACCGCCATGGCCCATCTCGCGATCCTCGCGCCCGGCGATCACCTCGTCTCGAGCGACTGGATCTACGGCGGCACCCGGCGGCTGTTCGAGGGACAGTTCGGCCGGCTCGGCATCGAGGTCTCGTTCGTGGATCCCGCCAATCCGCGCGGCTGGAAACGGCACGTCCGGAGCACCACGCGCGCGGTCTTCGTCGAGACGCCCACGAATCCGCTCATGCGCGTCATTGACCTGGAGCCGCTGGCCACCCTGTGCCACACCGAGGGCATCGCCCTCATCGTGGACTCCACGTTCGCCTCCCCGATCAACCTCCGGCCCATCGAGCACGGGGCGGACGTGGTCATTCACAGCGCCACGAAATACCTGAACGGCCACAGCGACGTGATCGCCGGGGCGGTGGCGGGCACCGAAGAGGTCGTCGAGGAGGTGCGGCAGCTCATGCACGTGTGGGGGCCGGCGCTCGACCCCCATGCCGCCTGGCTGGTGGAGCGCGGCCTCAAGACGCTCGACGTCCGCATGGCGCGCCATAACGCCAACGGGCTCGCGTTCGCGGAATGGGCCGCCGGCGAGGCGGCGTTCACCCGCGTGCATTACCCCGGCCTGCCCGCGCACCCGGATCACGCCACCGCGGCGCTCAGGCTCGACGGATTCGGCGGCATGGTCAGTCTCGAGCTGGCGGGGGGGGCCGCCGCCGCCGAGCGGATGCTCCGCCGGTTGCGGATCGCGCAGCACGCCCCGAGCCTCGGCGGCGTGGAAACGCTCGTCTCCGAGCCGCGGCTCACGTCCCACGCCGCGCTCACCCCCGAGCAGCGGGCGGCCCAAGGCATGCCGGACGGCCTGGTGCGGGTCAGCCTCGGCATCGAGGACGTGGAGGACATCATCGCGGACTTCGCGCGCGCGCTGCGGCAACCGTCCCGGGCGTAGCCGGTGATCACGCTCACCCGGGTGTTCAAGGCCTATCCGAAGGGCGTGTTCGCGCTCCGCGACGTCTCCCTGCACGTGGCCAAGGGCGAGTTCGTGTTTCTCACCGGCCACTCCGGCGCCGGCAAGTCCAGCGTGCTGCGCATGGTGTACGTGGGCGACCTGCCCACCGAGGGCGAAGTCCAGGTGGGCGGCCGCCCCACGCAGACGCTCCGCCCCCGCGACATTCCCAAGCTCCGCCGTCGTCTCGGCATCGTGTTCCAGGACTTCCGGCTGCTCGCCGACCGCACCGCGGAGGAGAACGTCGCCTTCGCCCTCGAGGTGACCGGCGTGCGGCGTGACATGGTGGGTCCCAAGGTCGCGCGCGTGCTGGCCCAGGTGGGCCTCGCCGCCAAGGCGCGCGCCTTCCCGCACGAGCTGTCGGGCGGGGAACAGCAGCGCGTGGCCATTGCCCGCGCGCTGGTGAACGACCCGTTCGTGCTCCTGGCGGACGAGCCGACGGGCAACCTCGACGAGCGGGCCACGCGCGGCGTGTTTCAGCTCCTCCGGGAGATCAACGCCAACGGCACCGCCGTGGTGATGGCCACGCACGACCTGGACCTAGTCCGGCAGGCCAACTACCGGACCATCGAACTCGAGGCAGGCGCGGTCGTCTACGACTCGGGCGTGGACGACGCGGCCGCGGGGGCCGGATGAGGCTCGCGCTGCGCGAGGCGGTCCGGTCGTTCCGGCGGGCGCCGGTCCTGTCGCTGCTGTCCATCACCACGATCGCCTTCGCGCTGTTCGTCGTGGGCCTGGTCGTGCTCGTGGGCCTGAACGTCCAGGCCGCGCTGGACGAGGTCGGGGAGCGGGTCGAGGTCGTCGTGTACCTCCGCCGCGGGTCGCCCCTCGAGGCCGCGACGCTCGCCATGCAGGACATCCTCGCGTTCCCGGAAGTGGCCGACGTGGCGTACGTGTCCGAGGACGAAGCGCTGCGCAAGGCCCGCCAGGAGCTGCGGGAGTTCCAGGACGTGTTCGAGGACCTCACCACGAACCCGCTCCCCGCGTCGCTCGAGGTCAAGCTCCACCCCGCCTACCGGGACGCGGGGCACGTCGAGGACGTCGCCCGGCGCCTCCACGGATTCCGGTTCGTGGAGGACGTGCGCTACGGACAGGACTGGATCGCCAAGCTCGACCGCCTGCGCTCCGTCGCCGCCGCCATGAGCGTGCTGATCAGCGCCGCGTTTGCCGCGGCCTCGGTCATCATCATCGGCACGACCATCCGCTTGACCGTCCTCCAGCGAGCCCGCGAGATCGCGATCATGCGCCTGGTGGGCGCCACCGCCGGGTTCGTCCGGTCCCCGTTCCTCCTGGACGGCGCCTGCAAGGGCGCCCTGGGCGGGCTGCTGGCCGTCGGCCTCTGCTACGCCGCCTTCGCGGTGGTCAGCCGCCTCGTGCTCCAGGGGAGGTTCTTCGCCCCCGGCGAGGCCCTCCTGTTCGTCGTGGCCGGCCTGATCCTGGGGTTCTTTGCGAGCGCCGTCAGCGTCGGGCGGCACCTGCGCGAGGTCTGAGCGTGCGACACGCGAGCGCCGTGACCCTCGCCGCGCTGCTCGGCGGGGCGCTGCCCGCCGGGGCGCAGACCCCGCTCGACCGCCAGATCCGCGAGAACCAGGCGCGCCTGGACTCGATCCGCCTGGAGCGGCGCAACGCCGAGGAGGAGCTGGCCCGCCTGCGTGGGCGCGAGCGCAATCTCGCCACCGAGATCAACAACCTCGACCGGCAGAAACACGCCACCGCGCGGCTGGTGAACGAGCTGGACCGCCAGCTGGGTGACCTCGGCACGCAGCTCGACTCGGTCACGATGGACCTGCTGGTTGCCCAGGACGCGCTGGCCGAGAAGCGCGCGGTGCGCGAGCGGCGCATCGTCGAGGTGTACAAGCGTGGCCCGCTCTGGGGCTTTCAGGTCCTCCTCGTCGCGGAGTCGTTCGGCGACCTGCTCAGCCGGTACAAATACCTTCACCTAATCAGCCGCCAGGACCAGGCCCTCGTCACCGAGGTGGCGGTGCTCCGCGACCGGATTGCCGAAGAGCGCCGCCAGGTGCGCACGGTCCAGACGCTCGTCGTGCGGAACCGGCGCGAGCGCGAGCAGGAGCTTGGCCGCTTCGAGGCGCTCGAACGCGAGCGCACCCGCAACCTGCGGCAGACCCGCGGCGCCGCGGAACGCACCACGGATCAGCTGACCGAGCTGGACCGGACCGAGGCGCAGATCAACACACTGATCGCCAACCTCGAGCGGCGGCGACGCGAGGCCGTGGCGGCCGGCCGCGCCACGTTCCCGGCCACCATCACGGATGCCAGCATCGGGACGCTGGAATGGCCGGCCACGGGGCCGGTGCTGTACCGCTTCGGCCGGGCCCCCGGCCCGCGCGGCAGTATGATCCGCCGAGAGGGGCTGGGCATCCAGGTGCCCGTCGGATCCGAGGTGCGGGCGGTCGCGGCGGGGGAGGTCGTGATCGCCGGGCGGCAGAACACGTACGGACCCACCGTCATGATTGACCACGGCGGCGGCTTCTACACCCTTTACCTCTATCTCGCGAACATCGCGGTCGTCCCCAACCAACAGGTAGCCGGCGGGGCCGTGATTGGCGCGTCCGGCGGCCAGGGAACCGAGGAAGGGCCCCACTTCGAGTTCCAGATCAGGCAGGTCCCACCAACGGGCGGCCAACCAATGCCGCTCGACCCACTAAACTGGCTCAAGCCTATCAGGTAGAACGGTTTAGGCACGTTCCACCGTAAGTACATCAACCGGACACCATCACATCCCTCCAAGGCCGGCGTCTTCCTGATGCTCGGAAGCGCCCTTGACATTGCAGATCAGCGCCGATATTCATACATACGTATGAGTGACGAAGAAACCAAGGCCCGCCTCCAGCGAGAAGCCCAGCGCCTCTTCGCGCTGCGCGGGTTCCGCGGCGCCTCGGTCCGGGACATCACCGGGGCCGCTCACGCCAACCTCGGCGCCATCACGTACCACTTCGGCACCAAGCGGGCGCTCTACGGCGCGGTCGTGGAGACCGTCTTTGCCCGGCTGGCCGAGCGCGTCGAGGCCGCCGCCGGGGGTCCGGCCCCCGGCCTGGAACGCCTGCGGGCCATCGTCGGCGCCATCTTCGCCTTCTTCCGCGAAACGCCCGAAGCGCCCCGCCTCGTGCTCCACCAGGTGCTGGCCGGCGAGGGCATCCCGACGTTTGCCCAGCCGTACCTGCGCCGCAACCTGGCCGCCATCGCGCAAGTCGTGCGGGACGGCCGCGCGCGCGGGGAGTTCCGCGCCGCCGATCCCACGCTCGTCGCGTTCACGATCATCTCCCAGTCCGTTTGGTTCGCGCTCGTCGGCCGCGAAATCGTCGGCATCCTCGGCGGGCTTCCCGGCGCCGGCGACGTCGCCGACCGGGTGGAGCGCCACGTCGTGGACGTCGCCACCCGCTTTCTCGAGGAGAGCTGACGGCATGGCCTCCCTTTCCTGGCTGCTCACCCTGGCCGCATTCGGCCAGGGCCCGGACACCACGTTTACCCTCCAGGCGGCCGCCGCGCGCGCGCTCGAGGTCCACCCGCGCGCGCAGAGCGCGGCCGCCCAGGTGGCGGGCGCCACCGCCGCCAGGCGGGAGGCGCGGGCCGCCTGGTTCCCCCAGCTCACGACGCAGGGAAGCGTCACCCGGTTCGAGGAGCCGATGGTGGTGACACCCATTCACGCCCTCGACGCCGCCGGCTTCGCGTTCGATCGGACCCTGATCCAGGGGGACCTGCGCCTGAGCTGGACGCTGTTCGACGGGGGCGGGCGCCGGGCGGGCGTGCGCGCCGCCGAGGCCGGCGTCCGGGCCGGGATGGCGGGCGCCGACGCCGCCGAGGGGGACGTGCTGGCCGAGGCCGCCCACCGCTACCTGGCCGCCCGCACGGCCGGCGCCGTGCTCGCGGCGCAGCGCGAGGGACGCGGCGCGCTCGGCGCCGAGCGCGACCGCGTGGCCCGCCTGGTGGCGGAGGGCGAGATCGCCCGGGTCGAGTTGCTGCGGGTCGAGGCCGCCCTTGCCCAGGTGGACGCGGAGGTCGTCGCCGCGGCCGCCGAGCAGGACGTGGCCCTGCGCGCCCTCGCCCGGACGCTCGACCTGCCCGTGGTCGTGCCGGGAGCGCTCACGAATCTCGCCCCGGGCCGGGCGGAGCCTCCCGCGCGGGACGTGCTGCTGGCCGGTCTCGCGGACCAGAGCCCCGACCTCCGCGCGGCCGGCGACCACCTCGAACAGGCGCGGCAGACGCGCCGGCGCGCGCAGGCGGCGTGGCTCCCCCGCGTGGATCTCCAGGGCGCCGTGATCGCCTACGGCAACGGCGACTGGCGCTTCACGCCGGAGTGGCAGGTGGGCGCGCGGCTGTTCTACCCCGTGCTGCTCGGCGGTCAGCGGAGCGCGGCCGTGGCGCGCGCCCAGGCCGGCGTGGACGCCGCGGCGGCTGAGGCCCGCGCAACGCACCAGCGGCTCGCGGAAGCCGTGGATCGCGCGCTCGCGGCCCGGAGCACCGCGGTCGCCCGTGTCGCGGCCCTCGAGGCCGTCGCCACGCACCTGGCGGAAGTCGCCCGGATCGAGGCGCTCGCGCTGGCCGCGGGTGCCGGAGTCGAGGTCGAATACCTGCGCGCGGAGGCGGACGCCCGCCGCGCCCGCGCCGAGCTGGAAGAGGCCCGCGCGGCCCGGGTCCTTGCCGACATCGAGCTGGCCCGGGTCGCGGGCACCCTCACGCTCGCCTGGCTCGCCGCCAACGTGGAGACCGTCTCATGAAGCCGCCCATCCGTGTGCTGCTCGGCCTCGGCGCCGTGGCGCTCGTCGTTGCCGTCCTCGTGGTCGCGATCCGCCGTGACGGCGCCGAGGGCGCCATCGTCGCCTCCGGCACCGTGGAGATCACCGAGGCCACGCTGGGATTCCAGCGCCCGGGCCGGATCGAGCGCCTCGATGTCCGGGAAGGCGACGTGGTGGCGGCGGGCCAGGAGATCGCGGCGCTCGACCGATCGGAGCTGCTGGCCGAGCACCAGGTGGCGGCCAGCCAGCGCGCCGGCGCCGCCGCCCGTCTGGCCGAGCTGGAGGCGGGCTCCCGCTCGGAGGAGATCGCGCAGGCGCGCGAGGCGCTCCGCGCGGCCGTGGAGCGCGCCGCCAACGCCGCCCGCGAAGCCGAGCGGGCGCGCCGCCTGTTCGAGGGTGGCGCCATCAGCGAGCGGCAGCGCGATGCGGCCGCCACCGCGCTCGGGATCACCGGGGCCGACCGCGCCGCGGCCGCGGAGCGGCTCGCCCTCGTCGAGACCGGACCGCGATCCGAGCAGATCGCGGCGCAGCGCGCGGTGGTGGCGCAGGCCGCCGCGAGTCTCGCCCGGGTGGATGCGGCGCTCGACCTGGCGGTGATCCGCGCCCCGTTCGCGGGGCGCGTCACCCTCCGGCATCGTGAGCCCGGCGAGACCGTGTCCGCGGGCGCCCCCGTCGTCTCCGTGTCCGACCAAGCCGACCGGTGGGTGCGGATCTACGTCCGCGGCGACGAGGTCGGGCGCCTGGCCCTCGGTCAGCCGGCGGAGATCACCGCCGACGCCTTCCCAACCCGGACCTACGGCGGCGAGGTGATCTACATCAGCGACGAGGCCGAGTTCACGCCACGCACCGTCCAGACCACCGAGGAGCGCGTCAAGCTCGTGTACCGGGTGAAGGTGCGGATCACGGGGGACCCGGGATTCGACCTGAAGCCCGGCCTGCCGGCGGACGTCCGCCTGGCGGCGCCGCGCGGATGACGCTCCCGGTCGAGGTAGACGGCCTGTCCCGTCGCTACGGCGCCGTGACCGCCGTGGACGACCTGCGGTTCGCGGTCCGGCCCGGCGAGCTGTTCGGGATCGTGGGACCGGACGGCGCCGGCAAGACGACCACGCTCCGGATGCTGGCCGGGGTGCTGCGTCCGACGGCCGGGGACGCCCGGATCGGCGGGGTCAGCGTTGCGCGGGATCCCGAGCGCGTGAAGCCCGTGCTCGCCTACATGTCCCAGCGGTTCGGTCTCTACACCGATCTGACCGTGCAGGAGAACCTCGACTTCTACGCCGACCTGTACGGCGTGCCGCCGCGCGACCGCCTCGCGCGCTACGACCGGCTGTACGCCTTCTCCGGTCTCGGACCGTTCGGGGACCGCCTGGCCGGCGCGCTCTCCGGCGGAATGAAGCAGAAGCTGGGGCTGTCCTGCGCCCTGGTGCACCATCCCGCCGTGCTGCTGCTCGACGAACCCACGTTCGGCGTGGACCCCATCTCCCGCCGCGACCTGTGGCTCATCGTCCACGGGATGGTCGCGGACGGCATGACGGTGCTGGTGTCCACGGCGTACCTCGACGAAGCCGAGCGCTGCGATCGCCTGGTGCTGCTGCACGAGGGGCGCGCGGTGGCGGTGGACACGCCGGACGCGCTTCAGGCGCGGCTCGCCGGACGGCTGCGCGTGCTGCGCACCGACGCGCCACGCCGGACCCGCGAGATCCTGCGCGCGCACCCCCTCGTGGCGCAGGCGACCCTGTTCGGCGAGTCCCTGCACGTCCGGCTGCCCGGGCTCGAGACCGACTGGGCCGCGGTGCGCGGCGCGCTGGACGCGGCCGGGGTGCTCGTGCACGACGACCGGCCGGTCGAGGCGTCGTTGGAGGACGTGTTCATGGCCCTCACGGCGCCGGATGCCGGACGGACGGATGCCTGAGGCGGTGGTGGCCCGGGACCTCACGCGCCTGTTCGGCCGTTTCGTGGCGGTGGATGGCGTGAGCTTCACGGTCTCGACCGGTGAGATCTTCGGCTTCCTCGGTCCGAACGGCGCGGGCAAGACCACGACGATCCGGATGCTGACGGGCCTGCTGCCGCCGACGCGCGGGGAAGCCGCGGTGGCCGGCCACGACGTCCGGGATGCGTCCGGCGCGGTCCGCGCCCAGATCGGCTACATGTCCCAGCTCTTCTCGCTCTACGGCGACCTCACCGTGGACGAAAACATCCGCCTGTTCGGCGGCCTCTACGGCCTCCGCGGCGCCCGGCTGGCCGAGCGCCGTACGTGGGCCCTCGAGCTGGCGAACCTCGCGGACCGGCGCCGGACGCTCACGCGCGACCTGCCCCTGGGATGGAAGCAACGGCTGGCCCTGGGCTGCGCCACCATGCACGAACCTCCCATCCTCTTTCTGGACGAGCCGACGTCCGGCGTGGACCCCGCGAGCCGGCGGCGGTTCTGGGACATGATTGACGAGCTGGCCGAACGCGGGACGACCGTCCTGGTGAGCACGCATTACATGGAAGAAGCGGAGTACTGCCACCGGTTGGCGCTGATGAACCGCGGCCGGTTGATCGCGCTCGACCGGCCGGCCGCGCTACGCGGCGCCCTGGGGCAGCCGGTGCTGGAGCTGTTGACGGACGCTCCCTCCCGCGCGGTCGAAGCGCTGCGCGGCGCCGAAGGCGTGGTCGAGGTGGGTCTGTTCGGCCGGATGGTGCACGTGATGCCGCGCGACGCGGCGGCCGTGGCGGCGGCGTTGCCGCGGATGCTGGCGGCGGCGGGCCGGCGGGTGGACCGCCTGCGGACCATCGAGCCCTCGCTCGAGGACGTGTTCGTGGCCCTCGTGCGGCGCGAGGGGGGCGCGGCGGTCGGATGACGTGGCGCCGTCTCTGGGCCGTGGCCCGCAAGGAGAGCATCCAGCTGCGCCGCGACCCGCGCAGCCTGGCGCTGGCCTTTGCCATCCCGGCGCTGCTGCTCGTGCTGTTCGGCTATGCCATCAGCCTGGACGTGCGCAATCTCGACCTCGCCGTGCTGGACCAGAGTCGCTCCGAAGCGAGTCGCCGTCTCGTCTCGACGTTCACGTCCTCCGGCTACTTCCGCGTCGTGGCGCAGCTCGAGGCGGCCGCCGAGGTCGCGACCACGCTCGAGCGGGGCCGTGCCCTCCTCGTCCTCACGATCCCGCCCGACTTCGAGCACCGTCTGGCCGGCGGCGGCGGCGCCCCGGTGCAGATTCTGCTCGACGGCAGCGACGCCAACACCGCGACCATCGCCCGGAACTACGCGCAGGCCATCGTGGCCGGGTTCCAGGGAGCGGCCGGCCCCCTGGTGGAGCCGCGGACGCGGATCTGGTACAACGAAACCCTGGAGAGCCGCAACACGATCGTGCCCGGGCTGATCGCCGTGATCATGTCCATCATCGCGGCCATGCTGACGGCGCTCACGATTGCCCGCGAGTGGGAGCGTGGAACCATGGAGCAGCTCGCGGCGACCCCCGTGCGCCGCAGCGAGGTGGTGCTCGGGAAGCTCCTGCCGTACGTCGCCATCGGCATCGTGGACGTCGTCGCGGCGGTGCTGGCCGGCCGGCTCGTTTTCGACGTTCCCCTGCGCGGGAGCGTGGTGCTGCTGGCGGGGCTGAGCCTCCTGTTCCTCGTGGCCGCGCTGAGCTGGGGGCTGTTCGTCTCGGCCGCGCTCAAGTCCCAGCTGCTCGCCACGCAGGCGGCCCTGCTGACCACCTATCTCCCCGCCCTGCTCCTGTCGGGGTTCATCTTCTCGATTGCCGCCATGCCCCTCACCTTGCAGCTCGCGACCCTGATCGTGCCGGCCCGCTACTTCGTGGCCATCACGCGCGGAATCTTCCTCAAGGACGTGGGCCTCGCCGTCCTCTGGCCGGAGGCGCTGGCGTTACTCGTTTTTGCCGTCGGCGCGGTGGGCCTCGCCCTCCGCTCGTTCCGGAAGCAGCTGGCATGAGCGTGAGCGCGGGCCGCATCGTCGAGCTGGCGCGCAAGGAGCTGGTCCAGCTGCTGCGCGACGTACGCACGCGCGCGCTCATCTTCGCGGCACCCGTCATCCAGCTGCTCCTGTTCGGCTACGCGGTGCGCACCGACATCCGCGACACCGCGCTGTTCGTCGTGGACCACGATCGCACGACGACCTCGCAGGAGCTGGTGGAGGCGTTCGTCACCACGGGCGCCTTCCGGCTCGCAGGCACGTCCGACCGGTCGGACGCGCTCGTGCGGGCGCTGGACGCGGGGCGCGCCGTGGCGGGCCTCGAGATCCCGCCCGGATTCACGCGCGCGGTGGAGGCCGGGCGGCCGGCGGCGGTCCAGTTGCTGTTCGACGGCGCGGAGTCGAACACCGCGACGGTCGCCCAGGGGTATGCCGTGCTGATCGTGGGTGACTACGCCCGCGCCCGCGCGCCCGGCGGCGTCACGGTCGGCGGCGTGGACCTCCGGATGCGGGCTTGGTTCAACCCGACCCTGGAAAGCCGCATCTACAACGTCCCCGGCGTGATCGCGCTCCTCGTCCTGCTGCTGTGCCTCACGCTCACCGCGCTCGCGGTCGTGCGGGAGCGGGAGTTCGGCACGCTGGACCAGCTGATGGTGACGCCATTGCAACCGCCGGAGTTCCTGCTGGGGAAGACCATCCCCGTGGCCCTCATCGCCGTGGTGGATCTGGCCGTCATCACCGTGGTCGCGGTCACCTGGTTCGGCATTCCGTTCCGGGCCCCCCTCCTGGTCATGCTGCCCGCCTCGCTGCTGTTCATTCTCACGGGGATCGCCATGGGGCTGCTCATCTCCACCATGGCCCACACCCAGCAGGAGGCCTTCATGACCATGTTCCTCGTCCTGCTGCCGTCCATCATCCTGTCCGGATTCTTCTACCCGATCGCGAGCATGCCCGTCCTGTTCCAGTGGCTCACGCTCGCGAACCCGGTCCGGCATTTTCTCGCGGTGGTGCGGGCGGCCTTCCTGCGCGGCGAGGGGCTGGAAGGGCTCTGGGTCGAAGTGACCGCGCTGGCGATCATCGGGATCGCGACGATGGGGGCGGCCCGGTGGCGGTTGCGGCACGGATCCGGCGCCACCTGACGCGACCGCTATCTTCCCGGGGATGGAAGGGAGGAGACCGGCCGTGCCCGCTCCCGACCGCCGAGCCGAGCGGCGCAGAATGGTGCGCCGGGATCTGCGGCAACGCGACATCACCGACCGACGGGTGCTCGCGACGCTCGCCAGCGTTCCCCGCGAGCGCTTCGTGCCCGCGGACCTCTGCGCCGAAGCCTATGCCGACCGCCCGCTCCCCATCGGATACGGGCAGACCATCTCGCAGCCCTACATCGTGGCCCTGATGACGCAGGCCGCCGGGCTCACCCGCCACAGCCGCGTGCTCGAGGTCGGCGGCGGGTCCGGGTACCACGCGGCGGTGCTCGGCCGGCTTGCGGGACAGGTCTGGTCGGTGGAACGCGTGCCCGAGCTGGCCGCGGCGGCCCGCCATCGCCTCCGCGCGCTCGGGGTCGGGAACGTGCACGTGCTGGTCGGCGACGGCCGGCACGGATACCCCGCCGCGGCGCCGTTCCACGCCATCCTGGTCGCGGCGGCCACGGCGGACCCGCCGCCGGCGCTGCTCCAGCAGCTCGCGCCGGGAGGACGCCTGGTGATTCCCCTGGGGCCGCCCGACGTGCAGGACCTGGTGGTGTGGGAACGGACTGCCTCCGGCACGACGCGCCGGGTGCTGTGCCCCTGCTGTTTCGTGCCCCTCGTGGCCGCACCCTGACCCGGGCCATGGCGCCGCCGCCGCCGCGCGCGGTATGATTAGCCAACCCCGCATGGGACGATCCGTGAATCACGCCGCCGGTGCGCGCCCCGCAGCGTTGGCCGTCACCGCGCTCGCCTGCGGCCTGGTGGCGCCGGCCGCGCAGGCGCAGGTATCCCTGGGCATCGGGGTCGGCGCGGTGGCTTCCAGCAACCTGGTGACGGATTCCATCGTGGAGGTGATCGCGGTTCGCCCACGGATCGCGCCGCAACTCACGATCCGTGTCGAACGGCCGCTGTCGGGACGTTACCGTGTGGCCGGCGAGGTGTCGGTGAGCCATTCCAGCGTCATGGCCCATGGCGACACCTCCACCCGGGTCACGGGGCTGACGCTCTGGGCCCCCGTCATCGCCATCGAGGCCGCCGCGACCGCGTGGCTGGGCGCCGAAGCACGCCTGGGGGCGCTGATCTACCAACCGGGCGAGCGCGAGAGTACGCTGTTCAGCGACGGCGCGCCCATCGCGCCCACGCTCGGCCTGGGCCTGCGGGCGGAGCGCGGCCTCACGTCCGGGATCCGCGGTTCCCTGCAGCTGCGGTACGACCTTCACCGTTTCACCACCACCAGACTCAGGGTGCGGGGCTTCACGGGGGAGACCGTCGTGCATCGTGTCGCGTTGAGCGTTGCCATCCACCGGGGGTTTGGCCGTGCGCCGGCGTCCCGGTAGCCTGCCGGCCCTGGCGGCCGCTTGCGTCGCCGTGGCGTGTGAAACCGCGGCGGCGCCGGACCGCGAGCTGGCCTACCCGCTGGAGGATCCGCGGAGCGGTCTCACGTTCCACTGGACCCCGGGCGACCTGCCGGTGCGGTACTGGGTGTCGGATGACGCGGGATCGGTTCGTGACTTCGTTCGCGAGGGCCTGCGGACCTGGGCCGGAGCGTTCCTCCTTGGCGAGTTCCGCGGCGTGATGGTAGCGGATCCGGCGGAGGCCGACGTCCTGGTCTTCGTGGAGCCGGGCGCACCACCCCCGGGCAACCCGACGGACGATCCGCCGGTCCTGGGCGCCTGCGGAGGCGTGACGGGATACGACCTCGAACCGGACGAGGACCGCCTGGTCCGGCCCTTCCGGGTCACGGTGGAGTGGGACTCGCGCTACGCCGACGGTGACGTCGTGAACTGCCTCGAGCGGGTCGTCATCCACGAAATCGGCCATACGATCGGGCTGTTCGGCCACAGCTCGAACGAGCTGGATCTGATGCACGCGAATCCGCGCGTCCGGTCGCCGTCGCCCGCCGACCAGGCGAGCGCCGAGGTGCTGTACCACACGGCGCCGACCATCACCCCGCCGGTGCCAGGCTGATGCGCGCGCGGGTGGCGGTGATCCTGCTCGGCCTCGCGGCATGCGACAGCGCCACCCCCCCGGAGCGCCCGATCGCCTACGACTATGGCGTCCGGGTCCAGGGCGGGTCCGTGCTCACGTTCCGGTGGCCAGAATCCAGCCTGCCGGTCCGGATCTGGATTCAGTCCCGAAGCGACCTGCGCTTCGCCGTGGAAGCGGCCATCCGCGCATGGGAGAAGACGGCGCTGTACGGCGAGTTCCGGGGCGTGATCGTCCCCGACTCCCTCCACGCCGACGTCCATGTGCGCCTGGGAGCGCCGTACACCTCCGATCCGTCCATCCCGTTGAACTGCGGCAGCTCCACGGGAATCGGGGTGTGGCCGGACTCGACCATCATCCTGCCCTTCCCGGTCACGCTGTACCCCCGTCTCGGGGTCGGGAGCAGCGACCTCGCCGACTGCTTCGTGCGGCTCGCCACGCATGAGTTGGGCCACACCCTCGGCCTGTTCCAGCACAGCACCGATCCGGAGGATCTGATGCACGCCCGGCCCAGTTCCGACGGCCTGTCTCCGCGCGACCAGGCCACGTTCGACCAGCTGTATCACTCGCCCACTTCCGTCCGCCTGCCGCCCGGCCGCTGATTCGCCGGCCCCATGCGGGGCTGCGCCGCCGGCCGATTGTGTTAGAATTATCGCCCCTGCCCGGCCTCCAGGATCCGGCCACGTCCAGAGCCTCCATCGGCCGCTCGGGAATCGCGACCATGACGACCACCGCACCGCAGATCATCACGCCGGGCCTGACCGCTTCGGGAACCGTCCACTGGAACCTCCGGACCGCCGCGCTCTACGAGGCCGCGATCTGCCGGGACGAAGGCCGGGTGGCGGCGGGCGGGCCCTTCTCCGCCATCACGGCCCCGCATACCGGACGCTCGCCGAACGACAAGTTCGTCGTGCGGGAGCCCGGATCGGAGCACGAGATCTGGTGGGGCAAGGTCAACCAGGAGATGACGCCGGCCCACTACGCCACGCTCAAGGCGGATGTCCTGGCGTACCTCGGCGGGCGCGACCTCTTCGTCCGCGACGTGTTCGCGGGCGCCGATCCGCTCCACCGCCTGGGCGTCCGGTTCGTCACCGAAAACGCGTGGCACGCGCTGTTCGCGTACAACATGTTCATCCGGCCGGGCGCCGGTGAGCTGGCGGGGTTCCGCCCGGCCTTCACCGTGCTCCACGCCCCGGACATGCAGGCCGATCCGGCCCGCCACGGGACGCGCTCCGGGACGTTCATCGTGCTCAACCTCGCGGAGCACACGGTGCTGATCGGCGGCACGCGGTACGCCGGCGAGATGAAGAAGTCCATCTTCAGCCTGCTCAACTACGTGTACCCGCGACGCGGCATCCTCTCCATGCACTGCTCGGCCAACGTCGGCCGGGAGGGAGACGTGGCCGTGTTCTTCGGCCTCTCCGGCACGGGCAAGACGACCCTGTCGGCCGACGCCACGCGCGGCCTGATCGGCGACGACGAGCACGGCTGGAGCGACCTGGGCGTGTTCAACTTCGAGGGCGGGTGCTACGCCAAGGTGATCCGGCTCTCCGCGAGCGGCGAACCTGAAATCTACGCCACCACCCGGATGTTCGGGACGATTCTCGAGAACGTCGCGCTCGACGACGACACCCGCGAGGTGGATCTCGACAGCTCCGAGATCACCGAGAACACGCGCGCCTCCTACCCGATCCAGTACATCCCGAACCACGTGCCCGGCGGGCATTCCGGCCACCCGTCGCACATCGTCTTCCTCACGGCGGATGCCTTCGGCGTGCTCCCCCCCATCGCGCGCCTCACGCCGGACCAGGCGATGTACCACTTCCTGGCGGGGTACACCGCCAAGGTGGCGGGCACCGAGCGCGGGGTGACGGAGCCGCAGGCGACCTTCAGCGCGTGCTTCGGCGCCCCGTTCCTGCCGCTGCACCCCGGCGTCTACGCCCGCATGCTGGGCGACCGCATCGCGCGGCACGGCGTGAAGTGCTGGCTCGTCAACACGGGCTGGACCGGAGGCCCGTACGGCGAGGGACACCGCCTGCGGTTGCATGACACGCGCGCCATGATCCACGCGGCGCTCGAGGGCCAGCTGGAGGGCGTCCCCACCCGCACCGATCCGGTGTTCGGGATCGCCGTCCCCACGGCGGTGCCCGGCGTCCCGTCTGACCTCCTGGACCCGCGCGGGACGTGGGCGAACCCGGCGCGGTACGATGCGCAGGCCCGCCGGATCGCGGAGATGTTCCGCGAGAACTTCACGACGTTCGCCGACGGGGTGGACGAAGGAGTCCGCGCGGCCGGCCCGAGACTGTGAGGTAGCCCGTGTCGAGCATTGGCGGGTTCGAGGTCGTGCGCGACCCGCTGTGGAACAACATCGGGATTGACGCGCAGGCGCTGGCGGTGCTGGACACGACACCGTTCCAGCGCCTGCGCTACGTCCGCCAGCTCGGCCACGCGTTCCTCGTGTACCCGGGCGCCACCCATGCCCGGTTCGAGCACGCGCTTGGCACGTACCATCTGGCGCGCCGCGCGCTCGGCGTGCTCCAGGAGCGCGGATCGCTCGCGGCCATCGCGGCCGACGAGTCCGCCGTCATCCGGCTCGCGGCGCTGCTCCACGACCTCGGGCATTACCCCTTCTCCCACGCGCTCGAGGAAGCGGGCCTGCCGTCGCACGAGACCCTGGCGCGCGAGCACCTGCGCCATCCCGAGCTGGCCACCGCCCTCGCGGCCACCGGGATCCGGGACGCGGCCGATCGCATCGTGGCGCTGATCACGGGCGCGTCCACGAGCCCGCTGCACGGCCTCATCGCCGGGGCGCTGGACCTGGACAAGATCGAATACCTCACCCGCGACGCCCACATGTGCGGCGTCCCGTACGGCACCGTGGACGTGGACCGCCTGCTCCACTCGCTCGTGGTCGTGGACGACGGCCGTCACCCGACGGTGGGGCTGCACGAGAAGGGCGTCAGCGCCCTCGAGTCGCTGCTGTTCGCCAAGTACCAGATGTACCGGAACGTCTACTGGCATCACGCGGTGCGGAGCGCCACCGCCATGTTCAAGCGCGTCGTGCGGGACGCCATCCGCGGCGGCCACCTCGAGGTGGCGTGGATCGGCGGGAGTACCGACGAGGCGCTGATGGAGGCGCTCCGATCGTGCGGCAACCCGTCGCTGGCCGAGCGGCTCCGTCGCCGGCGCCTCTACAAGCGGGTGCTCGACCTGCCGGCCTCCGAGTTGCCCGTGGGGGCGGGGGGCTGGGTGGCCGACGACCCGGACCTGACCGCACGGGTCGAGGATCGGGTGGCGGCGGAAGCGGGGCTGGGGCCGGGCGAGCTGCTGATGGACTTCCCGCGCAAGCCCGCGATGCTGGCGAGCGACGTCCCAGTGCTCACCCGCCGGGGAACGGTGGCGCCGGCGCGCCTGGGCATCCAGCAGGTGGCGGAAGACCTGCACACGGTGGCCCGGCGCTTCCGCGTGTACACGGCGGAGCCGCGGACCCTGCCGGCGGCCCGGATGTGCGCGCTGGTGGAAGGGACCGCCGGGCAGGTCCGGGCCCGGCTCGCGGAGGAGCGGCCGCTGCTGATCTGACCCGGCTACGACGCCGGGTCGTCGGGCCGCCCGCCGGCCTCGGCCAGCCGGGCGGCCACCTGCCGGTAGTAGGCGGCGTCGTCCGCCCGCCCCGCCTGTTCCATGGAGACCGCGCAGACCTCGAGCGCGTAGAGAATCGGACCCAGGTGCTCCGCCGCGACGGCCGCGACGGCCGCCCGGTTCGGCTGACGGGTCATCGCGCCGGTTGCGGGACGGTGGACTCCACCGCGTCAATGCGCACCACGATCACCGTGATGTTGTCGAGCCCGCCGCCCCGGTTCGCCTCGGTCACGAGCGCGTCCGACGCTTCCTGCGGCCCGGGAGCCGCCGCGAGCAGGTCGTGGAGCCGCGGGTCGTCAATCATCCCCGTGAGACCGTCCGACGCGAGGAGGAAGACGTCGCCGGGCCGGAGCGTCCCCAGGTACGTGTCCGGCACGACGTCCTCGTTGGCCCCGACGCACCGCGTGATCACGTTGCTGTAGGGGTGCGTGCGGGCGTCCTCCGGCGTGAGGTAGCCGGCGTCCACCTGCTCCTGGACGTACGAATGATCCTTGGTCAGCTGCACGAGCTTGCCGTCGCGCAGCAGGTAGGCCCGGCTGTCTCCCACCTGCCCGATCAGGTAGCGCGAGCCCATCAGCACGAGGGCCGTGGCGGTCGTGCCCATGCCGCGCTTGTCGTGCTCGGTGAGCGTGCGATCGAAGATCTGCGCGTTGGCCTCGCGGATCGCTTCGCGGATCCGGTGCGCGGCCGTGTCCTCGTCGAGGCTGCGGAGGTCGCCGAGGTGCTGCGCGATGATCCGGACCGCCATCTCGCTCGCCACCTCGCCCGCCGCGTGCCCGCCCATGCCGTCGGCCACGATGAACACCGCGCGGTCGGGCACCATCAGATAGTTGTCTTCGTTTCCCGAACGGACCACGCCGACGTCCGTTCGCCCGGCGCACGTGAAGCGGATGGGAGTCACGGCTATTTGGGTTCCGGCGGGAGCCGGATGGCCTGCAGGACCTTCGTGGAGCCGCCCTGGACCGGCTCGTCGAGGTCTATCGGCTCGAAGAACGCCCGGACTTCCCCGAACCGCAGCAGCGCACCCGGCGAGAGCGGCGCCTCGTCCGTCACCCGCTCCCCGTCGGCGAACGTGCCGTTCGTGGATCCGACGTCCACGATCACCCAGATGCCTTCGCGGCGCTGGAGCTTGGCGTGGACCGTGGACACGCTGTCGTCCGGGAGCACGAGGTCGTTGTAGTCCGCGCGCCCGATGTTCGCGAGGGTCGTCCGGACCGCCAGGCGCTGGCCCTTGAGCACGCCGCTGCGGATCACCAGGTGCGCCAGCTCGCCCCTGGCGCCCGCCCGGGCGGCCGGCGCGGAAACCCGCGGCGCCGCCGGTGGGGGGGTGGCGGCGGGGGGCGTGGCCCGCCCCGGCGGGGACGCGGCGGCCCCCGCCCCCGGCACCTTCACCCCGAACAACGTGTTAGCCAGCCGGCGGTCCGCGGCGGGCGGCGGCGCGGGCGGCGGCGGCGGGGCGGCACTGTCGGCGTAGAAGCGGAAATCGTTGTCGCCGATCCGGATGACGTCGGCGCGCGCCAGCAGCAGCTGCCCTGGCACGCGCTGCCCGTTCACGAACGTCCCGTTGGTGCTGCTGTCCACCACGAGATAGCCCTGCGGCGTCGGCACGATCTCGGCGTGACGCCGCGAGACGTCTTTGCTCGTGATCACGACCTCGCAGCTCGCCTCCCGTCCGAAGACGAGCGACTGCTCGACGGCGTACTCCCGCCCGTCGGTCAGCGAGACGATGCGCCCGCCCGTCCCGGCCGTGGGCGTGCGCCCGGCTCCCGGACGGCCGGCCGCCGCGGCCATGGCCGCCGGATTCACCGCCTGGATGTACTGGGTGCTCCCGCTCCGCCGCTCGTCCACGAAGAGCAGCTCGTGCCCGGCCACTTCCACCTTGTCACCGTGCAGCAGCGGCGTCGGCTGCGCGCCCAGCCGCACGCCGTTGATCAGGATCTCCGCGCCGTCGTCGGCACGCCGGATCACGACCTGTCCGTCGGGCGCCGCCTGGAGCACCGCATGGCGCGGCAACACGCCGGCGTCGGCCAGCATGACCGCGGCGCCGCGATCGCTGCCGACCACGGACTCGCCCGGTGGGATGGTTACTCGCTGGCCGCCGACTTCCAGGAAGGACATAGCGTTGTACCCAGGGCCGCAATCCGGGAAAACCTAAGTCGCCCCGTGACCGGGGGCAACCGAATCGGCCCCCACCGACAGGGTCTCCATCGCCTTCCCCTGCCGCTCCGCGTCCTTGAGCCACCGCCAGAACACGACGGACCCGAACCCGACGGTGAGATACGACACCAGCACCCGCCAGAGGAGGATGTACGACGGCGTCAGCTCCCGGGGCACGTAGATGGACATGACGGCGGCGGAGATCAGCTCCGCCAGGCCCGACGCGCCGGGGGTGGGGGCGAAGTAGAGCAGGAACGTGATGAGGGTCTGCAGCAGCACGACGTCCACGAAGTTCACGTGGATGCCGAGCATCTTCAGCACCATGTAGCCCGCGACGAGCTTGTTGGCATGGGCCGCGGCGGAGAGGATCACGCACGCGAGCGTCGCGAGCAGGCCCCGGGGGGTGGCAAAGTGGCGGATCGCCGCGTGCGCCCGGTCCACGCCCGCCTCCGCCGTCGCGATCCGCGCGGCCAGCTCCGCACGCCCCCGCGCCGCGACCACCCGTCGCAGGGCGCCCGCCAGCCGCCGTGCGAGTCCCGGGAAGGCGATCAGCACCACGAGGCCGAGCCCGACGAGGACGAAGCCGGCAAGGCTCACGTTGAACAGGTCGAACAGGTCGAACGCGTCCCCGATTACCCCGTGCTCGGTGAGCGACCGCCCCGCCCCGACGAGGACCGCCGTGGGGCCCGCGATGGCGAAGAAGATCACCGTGGCCACGAAGGTCATCAGGCTCGCGACCGTGGCCTCGGGCAGCGGCGTGCCATACCGCTTGAGCACGTAGATCATCATGGGCCCGCCGCCGGTCTGCGATGGCGTCAGGTACGCGGCCCAGGTGTTCATCCCGCCGGCCAGCAGAGCTCCGCGGAGCGACTGCTGCGGGTAGACGTGGCGGGCGACGACGTAGAGGCGAAGGCCGCCCCCGAACCAGTCCAGCGACGCGACGGCCACGCCGAGCAGCAGCCACTGCAGCTCGAGGGTCAGGATGGCATGGGCGAACCGCTCCAGATTGCTGCCGTACAGGAGCAGCCCTGCGAGCCCAAGGAGCGAGATCACCGCGAAGATCTCGAGCCCGCGACGGAACAGACGGGGCGTGAGCACGGCCATGGTGGTCTGCGAACCTACAGCACGACCGGGGCAACCGCCAATGACCGCTTGAACCGGCGCGAGGCGCCCGGGTAAGCTTCGCCGCGATGGCCGCCGACCGACTCGTCCTGCACAACGCCCGGCAACACAACCTGCGGGGCATCACGGTCGAGATACCGCGGCGGGCGCTGACCGTGGTCACCGGGCCATCCGGATCCGGGAAGAGCTCCCTCGCGTTCGACACCCTGTATGCCGAGGGCCAGCGCCGGTACGTGGAGTCCCTGTCCACGTACGCCAAGCAGTTCCTCGAGCGCATGGCCAAGCCCGACGTGGGGCGCCTCGAAGGGCTCTCGCCCGCCGTCGCCATCGAGCAGAAGAACCCGACCACGTCCAGCCGGTCCACGGTCGGCACGGCCACCGAGATCTACGACTACCTGCGCCTGCTGTGGGCCCGGATCGGCCAGCCGTACTGCCACCGCTGCGGCGCGGCGGTGGTCGTGGACAGCCCCAGCACCGCCACGGCCAAGGTGCTGACGGGCCTGGCCGGCCGGGACGTCCTCCTCGGGTTCCCGCTCCCGCGGTCCGCGCGGGTCTCCCACGCGTTGATCCTGGAGAACCTCCAGGCCATGGGCTTCAGCCGGGTCGGGATCGGCTCCGCCACGCGCGAACCCCGTGCCCGCCGGACCGCGGAGCCCGCCGGGCTCGACGTGGTGCGGATTGACGCGCTGCCGGCGGGCATGCGACTCGACGCCTCCGACGTGCTGGTGATCGTGGACCGGGTACGCGGTGACGACGTCAACGCGGGTCGGATTGCCGACTCCATTGCCCTGGCCTTCGCGGAAGGCGAGGGCGTGGCCCAGGCACTCGCGGACGGGGAGACGGTGACGTTCTCGCAGCATCCCCGCTGTCTCGCCTGCGGCACCAGCGCCCCCCGACTCACCCCGGCGCTGTTTTCCTTCAACAACCCCGCCGGCGCCTGTCCCGCCTGCAACGGATTCGGGGCGGTGCTCGAGTACGACGAGGGGCTCATCGTGCCGGACGTCGAGCGGACGCTCGACGACGGCGCGCTGGACCCGTGGACCAAGCCACGCTACGACGGGCGCCGTCGCCTGCTCGCCGACACGGCCCGGGCCCGGGACATTCCCACCACGATTCCCTGGCACCGGCTCAAGGCCACCGACCGCCGGTTCCTGCTTCACGGCAAGGCCAAACGCTACGTCGGCATCTTTCCGTTCCTGCGCGCGCTCGAGCGGAAACGCTACAAGCAGTACATCCGCGTGTTCCTGCGGCAGTACCAGAAGGCGCTTCCCTGCCCGGATTGCGCGGGCGCGCGCCTGCGGCCGGAGGCCCGCGCGGTGCGGGCCGCCGGCCACACCATCGGCGCGGTGGCCGCGCTGTCGGCCGATCAGATCGCCGACTGGCTGGACGGACTCACGCTGACGCCCTTCGAGCGTGAGGTCGCGACCACCGTGCTCCGCGAGATCGCGGCCCGCGTGGCGTATCTGCGGGACGTCGGACTCGGCTACCTCACGCTCGAGCGGCAGACGCGGACCCTCTCCGGCGGCGAGGCCCAGCGCATTGCGCTGGCCAACGCGCTCGGGTCCCGCCTCACCGAGACCCTGTACGTCCTGGACGAGCCGTCCATCGGGCTCCATCCCCGGGACCTGGGCCGCCTGCTCGACCTGCTGCGCCGGCTCCGCTCGGCCGGCAACACCGTGGTGGTGGTGGAGCACGATCCGGCGACCATGCGCGCGGCCGACCACATGATCGAGCTGGGTCCGGGGGCGGGCGAACACGGCGGGCGCCTGGTGTACGCCGGCCCGGTGGCCGGCGCGTCGGCCGCGGGCACCCTCACCGGCGACTACCTGGCCGGCCGGCGCCGGATCGCCGTTCCCGCCGAGCGCCGCCCGATCGGCAAGCGCTGGCTCGTGGCCGAAGGCGCGACGCTGCACAACCTGCACGACATCACCGCCCGCATCCCGCTGGGCGTCCTCACGGTGGTGACCGGCGTCTCCGGCTCCGGGAAGTCCACGCTCGTCCACGACGTTCTGTACCGGCAGTTGGCGGCGCGGCTTCGCGGTGACCACGGGGCCAAGGAGCACCTCGGCGAGCCCGTCGGCCAGGTGCGCGAGCTGCGCGGCTGGGAGGCGCTCGACGACGTCATCCTCATTGATCAGTCGCCCATCGGCCGCACGCCCCGCTCGAACCCGGTGACCTACATCCGCGCGTTCGACGAGATCCGCGATCTCTTTGCCGATCATCCGCTGGCGCGAGCCCGCGGCTACACGCCCGGCACGTTCAGCTTCAACGCGGCGGACGGCGGCCGCTGCCGCACCTGCGAGGGGGCGGGACACGTCCAGGTGGAGATGGTCTTCCTGGCCGACGTCTTCCTGCCCTGCGAGGCGTGTGACGGCAAGCGCTTCGAGCCGGAGGTGCTGGACGTCCGCCTCAAGGGCCTGTCCATCGCGGACGTGCTGGCGCTCACCGTGGACGAGGCGATCACCCGGTTCCGTCACCAGGAGCGGCTCGGCAGGACGCTCTGGCATCTCCAGCAGGTGGGGCTGGGATATCTCCGGCTCGGCCAGCCGGCCACCACGCTCTCGGGCGGCGAGGCCCAGCGTCTCAAGATCGCGCGGCAGTTGGCGGGGGGCGGCAAGGGCAGCCGGCGGCTCTACCTCCTGGACGAGCCCACCACCGGCCTGCACCTCGAGGACGTGCGGACGCTGCTCAAGGTGCTCGACCGACTCGTGGATCACGGCCATACCGTGCTCGTCATCGAGCACCATCTCGACGTGATCAAGCGGGCCGACTGGGTCATTGATCTCGGGCCCGAAGGCGGCGGCGGCGGCGGGCGCGTGGTGGCGGCCGGCCGGCCCGAGGACGTCGCGGCCGCGGACACCCACACCGGACGGTTTCTCCGGGAGGTGCTCGCGGCGCCCGTCACGGCCCGGGAAAACGGCGCGCCCACGGTTGCCGCCGGTCTCGGCGGTGGGTAGAATGCGGTCCCGGTTTCGGCCGGGATGATCCGGGGTAGCTCAATGGCAGAGCATTCGGCTGTTAACCGAAGGGTTGTGGGTTCGAGTCCCACCCCCGGAGTCCCCCCGAGCCCTCCTGGGCTCCGCGCGTACGAAGGAACCCGATGACACAACCCGGCGAACA
>DASWHL010000128.1:0-13093 GCA_036398175.1 Gemmatimonadales bacterium | reverse complement strand
GACCACCACCGACGTGCTGCTCGAGTGCGCGTACTTCGCGCCCGCGCGCGTGCGGCGGGCCCGGGTCACCCTCGGCATGAGCACCGACGCGTCGTATCGCTTCGAGCGGGGCACGGACCTGCTCGGGCTGGCGGCGTCGGTGCGCCGCGGCATCGAGCTGATCATCGCGGTGGCGGGGGGCGCCGAGGCGGAACCGGCGCTCGACCTGTGGCCGGAGCCCGCGCAGCCGCGGACGGTGTTTCTCCGCCCGGACCGCGTGGCGCATCTCCTGGGCGTCGAGGTCGCGCGCGCCCAGATCGAAACGCTGCTGTCCGGCGTGGGCTTTACCGTGGCGCCCAAGGACAACCGGCTGGCCGTGCAGGTGCCGGGCTGGCGCCCCGACGTGACACGGGAGGTGGATCTCATCGAGGAGGTCGCCCGCCTGCGCGGGTACGAGACGTTCCCGGTCGAGCTGCGGCCGTTCCGGCCCACGCTGGTGCCGAGCGCGGCGTCCGAGCGCGTGGCCGCCGCGGTGCGGCGCCTGCTCACGGGCCTGGGCTGCCATGAGGCGCGGACCCTCCCCATGGGCCCCCAGGGCGGCGAGGACGCGCCCGTGCTCGTGAACCCGCTCTCGTCCGAGGAGTCCCATCTCCGGACGGCGCTCCTGCCGGGCCTGATTCGCGCGGTGGAGCACAACTGGTCCGTCCAGCAGCGCGACGTCCGGCTGTTCGAGATCGGGCGCGTGTTCCGCCAGATCGAGTGCTCGGTCCCGGCGGAGACCCAGCGCATCGCGGCGGTGCTGACGGGCGCCCGCCACCCGCCGCACTGGTCCGCCTCGCAGGGCGCTCCCGATCTCGACCTGTGGGACGCAAAGGGTATGTTTGAGGAGATCGTCCGGCTGCTGGGTATACCCGGGTGGGCGTTGGGGCCGGACGGAGACCGCTGGGTGGTGCGCGACGACGCGGGGGTCGTGCGTGGCGCGGTGGCGATGCTCGAGGCGGATGCGCCGCGCTGGGCGGGCCCGGTATTCGGTCTGGAGGTGGACCTCGAGACCGTGGAGGCGGCCCCGCACCGGTTCGCGGCGCTCCCGGTGCTGCCGCCCGCCGACCGGGATCTGGCGCTCGTGCTCCCGCCGGGAGTCGCGGCCGCGGCCGTCGAGGCGGTGCTCGTGCGGGTGGGGCCACCGCTGCTCGAATCGGCCCGGGTGTTCGACGAGTACCGGGGGGAGGGGATGGCCGGGCGGAGCGTCGCATGGCGGCTGGTGTTCCGCGATCCGGCGCGGACGCTCCGCGACGAAGAGGTGGACGCGGTGGTGGATCGCATTCTCGTCACCCTGAGGGACGAGCTTGGCGTCGAGCGACGACAGACCTGAGCTGCGCGCGCTGGCCGATCTGGAGGCCGTGATCGGGGCGGTGACCCAGGAGGTGGCCGCCTGGCGGCGCCGCGCGCTCAAGGCGGAAGCCGGGCGCGCGGGGGCCACGCCGGACCTGTCGTCGGCCCGGGAGCGCATTCAGGAGCTGGAGGACGAGAACCTGGAACTGCATCACCGGCTGCGCACCGCCCGGGAACGGATGGAGCAGCTGCTCGGCCGGCTCCAGTTCCTCGAGGAGCAGGTGGGGCTGGAGGGCCCGCCCGCGTGAGCGCCGACCGCAAGCTGGTCAAGGTGCGCATCGGCGCGGAGGAGTACTCGCTCCGGTCCGATCGGCCCGAGGAATACACGCGCGCCGTGGCGGAACACGTAGACCGGGCGCTGCGCGAGATCCTGTCGTCCGGGGCCATCGTGGAGAGCCACAAGGCCGCCGTGCTGGCCGCCCTGGCCATTGCCGACGAGCTGTTTCAGGAACGCCGCCTCCACGCGGACATGGCCGACCGCCTCGCCCTGCTGTCGGCCGAACTGGCCCGGCTCCTACCCCCCGCCAAGCGCCGATCCACGGCCGCGTTTGCCACGTCGGGTGACGACACGTAGTTTTTTGGCCTGATTGGGTTTGGGCCGTTCAGCCTCGTGACCAAGCGGGGGAGCGGCGCGCGCCGTGAGGCGCCGCGGCCGCCTGGAGATAGATCACACCGTGAACTCACTACCCGTAATCGTCTGGCTGCCTGCCGCGCTCGGCCTTGCCGCACTGGTCGGGGTGACGGCGCTGTTCCTGGGGCGCCGGCTCGAGCGGAGCCGGGCGGAGGCCGAAGGCCGCGCCGCGGCCCAGCTGGCCGAGCGCCACCTCCTGGACGCCCGGCGGGCCGCCGAAACCGAGCGGGCTGAGCTGGTCCTGGCCGGCAAGGAAGAGGTGATCCGGGCCCGCGAGGCCTGGGAGCAGGACGTCGCCCCGCGGCGTGAAGAGATAGAGCGGCTCGAGCGGCGGCTGGACGAGCGCACGGGCCTGCTGGAACGCAAGCTCGACACGCTGGAGCAGCGCGAACGGGGGCTCGTGCAGCGCGAGGAGGGCATCGCGGTCCGGGACCGCGAGGCGCTGGAGGCGCAGGAGGCGGCGCGCCGGCTGCTCGCCGAGCGCCAGTCCCGGCTCGAGGGCATGGCCGGCATGACCGCCCACGAGGCCCGGGCCGAGCTGCTGCGGTCCCTCGAGGACGAGGCGCGCAGCCAGGCCGCGGCGCTCGTGCGCGACATCAAGGACGAGGCCAAGCGGTCGGCCGACCGGGAAGCGAAGAAGATCATCGCCCTCGCCGTGCAGCGGCTCGCGGCGGAGCACGCCGCGGAGTCCAGCGTCTCGGCCGTGGCCCTGCCGTCGGACGAGATGAAGGGGCGGATCATCGGCCGCGAAGGCCGGAACATCCGGGCCTTCGAGACGGCGACGGGCGTGGACGTCATCATTGACGACACGCCGGACACGGTGGTGGTGTCCTGCTTCGAGCCGGTGCGGCGGGAAGTGGCCCGCCGCGCGCTCGAGCAGCTCATCACCGACGGCCGGATCCACCCCGGGCGGATCGAGGAGGTCGTAACCCAGGTCCGCGAGCAGCTCGACCGCGAGCTGGTGGAGGTCGGCGAGCAGACGGTCTACGAGCTGGGAATCCGCGGCATGCACCCCGAGCTGGTGAAGCTCGTGGGCCGGATGAAGTACCGCACCTCCTACGGGCAGAACATCCTCCAGCACTCCCAGGAAGTGGCGTGGCTCGCGGGCATGATGGCGGCCGAGCTGAAGCTCGACGTGCCGCTGGCCAAGCGCGGCGCGCTGCTGCACGACGTGGGGAAGGTGCTGACGCATACGCACGAGGGCACGCACGTGCAGCTCGGCGTCGAGGTCGCCACGAAGTACGGCGAGCACGCGGTCGTCGTGAACGCCATCGCGGCGCACCACGACGACGTGCCGCACGAGACGCCCATCTCGGTCATCGTCCAGGCGGCGGACGCCATCAGCGGCTCGCGCCCGGGGGCGCGGCGCGAGGCGTTCGAGACCTACGTCAAGCGGCTGACCAATCTCGAGGCCATCGCCACGAGCTATCAGGGTGTGGAGAAGTGCTACGCCATTCAGGCGGGGCGCGAGTTGCGCGTCGTGGTCGTTCCCGACGTGGTGGACGACACGGGCGCGCAGGGGTTGTCCGAGCAGATCGCCCGGCGGATCGAACAGGAGCTGCAGTACCCCGGGCAGATCAAGATCGTGGTGGTGCGGGAAACACGGGCGGTGGACTTTGCGCGCTGAACTGATAGACGGCAAGAAGATCGCGGACGTGATGCGGGCGGACCTCGAGCCCGAGATTGCGGCCCTCAGGGCCCGGGGCACGGTCCCGGGGCTGGCCGTCGTGCTCGTGGGCCAGAACCCCGCGAGCCAGGTCTACGTCCGGATGAAGGGCAAGGCCTGCGAGCAGCTGGGCATGCGCAGCGAGACGATCCGGCTGGTGGCGGAGACCACGGAGGACGAACTGCTCGCCGTGATCGCCCGGCTGAACGCGGACGCGGGCATTCACGGCATGCTGGTCCAGCTGCCGCTCCCCAAGCACATCAACGAGACGCGGGTGCTGCACGCGATCCTCCCCGGGAAGGACGTGGACGGGTTCCATCCGGAGAACATCGGGAAGGTGAGCATCGGCGACCCGACGGGCTTCCGCCCCGCCACGCCCTACGGGGTGCAGCAGATGCTGGTGCGCGCCGGGGTGGACACGCGGGGCGCGCACGTGGTGATCGTCGGCCGGTCGAACATCGTCGGGCGGCCCATGGCGTCGCTCCTGCTCCACAAGGGCGCCGGCGCCGACGCGACGGTGACGGTGTGCCACTCCCGCACCCGCGACATCGGGGCGGTCACCCGGCAGGCGGACATCCTGATCGTGGCCATGGGCAAGGCGGAGTTCGTGCGCGGCGACATGGTCCGGCAGGGCGCCGCCGTGGTGGACGTGGGGGTCAACCGCGTGGACGATCCCGCCGCGGCGAAGGGCTATCGCCTCGTGGGCGACGTCGCGTTCGCGGAAGCCGCGGAGGTCGCCTCCCGGATCACGCCCGTGCCGGGCGGCGTCGGACCGATGACGATCACGATGCTGCTCTACAACACGGTGCAGGCCGCGCGGCAGTGGGCGTCCTGAGCCTGTTCGACGGCGCCGCGGCGCCGGCGGACGGCGCCTGGTCGGTCTCGCAGGTCACGCAGCGCGCGCGCCAGCTGGTGGAGGCGGGCTTCCCCCGGCTGTGGGTGCGCGGTGAGATCACCGGATGCAAGAAGTACGGCAGCGGCCACTGGTATTTCACCCTCCGCGACCGCGCGGCCCAGGTGCGGTGCGTGCTGTGGCGGAGCGACGCCGAGCGCGCGTCGTGCACCCCGGAAGACGGCCTCGAGATCTTCGCCCACGCCGACCCGACGGTGTGGGAGGAACGGGGCGAGTTCCGGCTCACCGTGCGGCAGCTGCTCCCCGCGCGCGCGGAAGGCGACTGGCAGCTGCGGCTCGAGCGGGCCCGCGAGGCGCTGCGGCGGGACGGCTTGCTCGATCCGGCCCGGAAGCGGCCGCTCCCGGTCATGCCGGCCCGGATCGGGGTCGTGACGAGCCCCGACGGCGCGGCATGGCGCGACATCGTGGCCGTGCTGCGGCGCCGCTGGCCCGCCGCCGAGGTGATCCTCGTGCCCGCGCGCGTGCAGGGCGACACCGCGGAGGCGGAGCTGCGCCGCGCGCTCGCCCTGGTCAACCGGCTCCCCGTGGACGTGGTGATCGTGGGCCGGGGCGGCGGCGCGCGGGAGGACCTGTGGACCTTCAACAGCGAGGCCGTGGCCCGCGCCGTGGCCGCCGTGCGCGTCCCCACGGTGGCGGCGGTGGGACACGAAACCGACGTGACGCTCACCGACCTCGTGGCGGACGTGCGCGCGCCCACCCCGTCGGCGGCCGCGGAAACCGTGGTTCCCGACCGGCGCGAGCAGGGGGCCGTGCTGCGCGGCTTCGCCCGCCGGCTCCAGATCGGGCTTGGCCGCCGGGTGGAACTGGGCGCGCAGCGACTCGACCGGACGGCCGACCGCCTGGTGGCGGCGGCCACCGGATCCTGCGGGCGCGCCCGGTCCCGGCTGGACCGCGCCGCCGCCACGCTCGAAGCGCTGAGCCCGCTCCGCGTCCTCGGCCGGGGCTATGCCCTGGCGCGCGACGACGCCGGCCGGGTCCTCACGCGGACGGCCGACTTCCCGGCGGGGACCGGATTCCGGCTCACCGTCCAGGATGGCGACGTGGCCGCCCGCGCGGTGGAGCCGGCGTCGTGACCGACCGGCCGTCGTTCCGCGAGGTGCTCGATCGGCTCGAGGCGGTGGTGCGGGAACTCGAGCGCAACGACGTGGATCTCGACCGCGCGCTGGCGCTGTTCGAGCAGGGCGTCCGGGAGCTGCGGGACGCCCGGGCGCTGCTCGAGGCCGCGGAACTCAAGGTGCGCAAGGTCGTCGAGGAGGCGGATGGGACTCTCGGTTTCACAGACCCCGACGTCTGATGCCGCCCGGTTCCTGGCCGAGGCGCGGGACGGCGTCAACCGCGTCTTCGCGGCCCGCGGCCCCGAGATCCGGCGCGCGCATCCGGGGCCGGTGGGCGACGCCATCGTGTACGCGCTGGAGAGTCCGGGCAAGCGGCTGCGGCCCGCCCTCACGCTGGCCGTGTATCGGGAGGCAGGAGGCCGCGGCGACGCGACCGAGCTGGCCGCCGCGGTCGAGGTCATCCACACCTACTCGCTCGTGCACGACGACCTGCCGTGCATGGACGACGACGACCTGCGCCGCGGCCGGCCCACGGTGCACCGCGCCTTCGACGTCCCCACCGCCACCGAGGCGGGCTTCCGGATGGTGCCGCTGGCCGCGGGCTTCATGTGGCGCGGGGCGGCGGCGCTCGGGCTCGCGCCGGCGGTGGCCGGCGACATCGCGCGCACGCTGTTCGCCGCCGCGGGCGCGGGCGGCATGATCGGGGGCCAGGTGCTGGATCTGGAGGCGGCGGGCCACGAGCCGAGCCTCGCGCAGCTCGTGCGGCTCCACGGCATGAAGACCGGCGCCCTGCTCTCGGCCAGCGCCGAGATCGGGGCCGTGGCCGCGGGGGCGGAGGCGGTCACGCGGTCGGCGGCCCGCGCGTTCGGCGCGGATCTCGGGCTCGCGTTCCAGATCGTGGACGACGTGCTGGACGCGGTCGAAAGCTCCGATCACCTGGGGAAGACGGCGGGCAAGGACGCGGCGCAGGGCAAGGCCACGTACGTGGCACTCCTCGGGCTCGACGGCGCCCGGGCGGAGGCGGAGCGGTGCCTCGCCGGCGCTATGGACCGGCTGCGCGATGCCGGGCTACATTCCACCCTCCTCGCGAACCTCGCGCGCTTCGTCGTGGAGCGGCGCGCCTAGGGCGCGGGCAGAGGACTGACCGACGATGGCACTGCTGCATACGATCTCCGGCCCGGCGGACGTCCGGCGGCTCCGCCCCGACCAGCTCCCGGAGCTGGCGGAGGAGGTGCGGCAGCGTCTGATCGAGGTCGTCTCCCGCACGGGCGGCCACATCGGCGCCGGGCTCGGCGTGGTCGAGCTGACCGTGGCGCTGCTCCACGCGTTCGAGTCGCCGCGCGACCGGATCCTGTGGGACGTGGGGCACCAGGGCTACCCGTGGAAGGTGCTCACGGGGCGGAACCCGCGGCTGGAGACGCTGCGCCAGGAGCACGGCCTGTCCGGCTTCCTGCGCCGCACCGAGTCCGAGCACGACATGTTCGGGGCGGGGCACGCGGGCACCGCCATCTCGGCGGCGTACGGCATGGCCACCGCGCGGGACCTCCGGGGCGAGGACTACCACGTCGTGGCCGTCATCGGCGACGGCTCCATGACCTGCGGCCTGCCGTACGAGGGGCTCAACAACGCCGGCCACTCGAACCGCGACCTGCTGATCATCCTCAACGACAACGGGATGTCCATCGCGCCCAACGTGGGAGCCATGAGCCGCTACCTGGGCTCGGTGATCGCGAGCCCGTTTGGGAACCGCGTGCGCGAGCGCGTGAAGCAGGCCATCGAGGCGGCGTCGCACATCGCGGGCGGCCAGAAGATGATCGCCCTCGCCCGGAACCTCGAGGAGAGCATCAAGAACCTCTGGTCGCCCGGGATGCTGTTCGAGGAGCTGGGGTTCCGGTACTTCGGCCCGATTGACGGGCACGACCTCCCCACCATCCTCCGCACGTTCGAGCTGGTGAAGGGGCTGCGCGGCCCGCGGCTCATCCACGTGCTGACCCAGAAGGGACGCGGCTTTCCGCTCGAGGAGCCCGACCGCGAGAAGTTCCACGCGCGGAATCCGTACGACCCCGTGACCGGCGTGCTGCGGCCCGCCAAGTCGGGGCCGCCGCAGTGGACCAGGGTCTTCGGGGAAGCCATCACGCAGCTGGCCGCGGAGCATCCGGAGATCGTGGCGATCACCGCCGCGATGCCGTCCGGGACCGGCACCAACATCTTCGAGCAGCGCTGGCCCGGGCGGTTCTTCGACGTGGGGATTGCCGAGGCGCACGCGACGACGTTTGCCGCGGGCCTCGCCACCGCCGGCGTCCGCCCGATCGTGGCGATCTACTCGACGTTCCTCCAGCGGGCGTACGACAGCGTCATCCACGACGTGGCCATCCAGAACCTGCCGGTGCTCTTCTGCATGGACCGCGCGGGGATGGTGGGCGCCGACGGCCAGACGCACATGGGCCTGTACGACATCGCGTACATGCTTGCCGTGCCCAACATGACCGTGACGGCCCCGCGCCACGGCGCGGAGCTGGTGGGGCTGCTCCGGTGCGCCCTGGCACAGGACGGGCCATTCTGCACCCGGTATCCGCGGGACGCCGTGCCGGGCACCGTGCCGCCCGTGGCGGACATCCCCGCCGTGCCGTACGGCACGTGGGAGATGCTCCGCCAGGGGCGCGACTGCGCGATTCTCGCGGTCGGCGTGATGTGCGAACCCGCCCTGGCGGCCGCGGACCTCCTCGCGAAGGACGGGCTGGACGTGTCCGTGGTGAACTGCCGTTTCCTGAAGCCCATGGACGCGGCCATGCTCGAGACGGTACTGCACGACCACCGCGTGCTCGTGACCGTCGAGGACGGCGCCGTCGTGAACGGGTTCGGCGCGGCCCTCGCCGCGCGCGTGGCCGAGTTGGCGCCCGAGGCGCGCGTGGGCGTGCTGGGCGTCCCCGACCGCACGTGGGAGCACGCGGCCCGCGCGGCGCAGCTCGCGGCGGCGGGGCTCACGCCCGACGGGATCGCCGACAAGGTCCGCCGGCTCGCCCCGCGGGAGAGCTTCTCGCCGGCATGATCGTCGGGGTCACCGGGAACCCCCGTTACGAGGGCCTCGACGCCCTCCTTGCCCGGGTGCACGCCACCGCCCGAACCCGTGGATTCGCGCTCCAGACCGAAGACGATCTGGCCCACCTCTGGCCTGAGCGCGTGGCGCCGCTCGACCTCGAGGGGCCCTGCCCGGACGTGGTCCTGTGCTTCGGCGGCGACGGCACCATGCTGCGCACGGCCCGCCTGGTGGGGCCGCGCAGCATTCCCATCCTGGGCGTGAAGATCGGGCGGGTGGGGTTCCTCACCACCGCGCATCCGGAGTCGCTGGACGCCGCGCTGGACGCCATGGTCCGCGGCGCCTACGTGGTCGAGGCGCACCACGCGCTCGCGGCCCAGATCGTGGACGCGGCCGGCGCCTCCCGCCGCCACGCCGTGGCGGTGAACGACGTCGTCGTGCACAAGGCCGGCGTGGCACGCGTGATCCGCCTGCGGATGCTCGTGGACCGTGAGGAAATCGGTACGTTCGCGTCCGACGGGATCATCGTCGCCACGCCCACCGGGTCCACCGCCTACTCGCTCAGCGCGGGCGGACCGGTGGTGGTCCCGACCGTGGACGCGTTCGTCGTCACCCCGATCTGCCCGCACACGTTGGCCGTGCGCCCGATTGTCGTGCCCGACACGGCGCACATCACGATCGAGGTCGTGGCCCCGTTCGGCGAGGAGCAGGTGTTCGTCTCGTACGACGGGCAGGTGGGCGAAGCGCTCGACGCGGGCATGCGCGTCATCGTGCACCGCAGTCCGTGGGACGCTCGAATGATCCGGCTCGAAACAGAAGGGTTCTTCACCCGGATGCGCCGGAAGCTACAATGGGGCGACCTGACCGACCGCGAACAGGCCTGACATGCTGACCGACATGCGGGTCCGCGATCTGGCGGTGATCGCGGACGTCGCGCTCCACCTCGAGCCCGGCCTCAACGTCCTCACCGGCGAAACCGGGGCGGGCAAGTCCATCCTGGTGGACGCGCTCGCCCTGTTGCTCGGCGAGCGGGCCAGCACGGATCTGGTCCGGCCGGGCGCCGACCGGGCCGTCGTGGAGGCCGGGTTCGACGTGACCGGGCCGTGGGCGGCGGCCGTCACCGCGTGGTGCCGCGAGGCCGGCGTGGATCCCGAGGACGGACGCCTGGTCGTGCGCCGCGAGATTCGCGCCGTCGGGCCCAATCGCGCGTGGGCCAACGGCAGCCCCACCACCGTCGGCGTGCTCGGCGAGCTGGGCCGGCTCCTCGTGGACCTCCATGGCCAGCACGAGGCCCAGTCGCTGCTGCGCCCCGCCGCCCAGCGCGCCATCCTCGACGCCTTCGCGGGCGCAGGCGCCGAGCGGTCGGCCGCGGCCACGGCCTACGCCGCTGCGCGCGAGGCCGAGGACGCGGCGCGGTCGTTGGCCGAGCGGCATGCGGAGGTGCAGCGCCGCGCGGACTACCTGCGGCACGTCGCCCAGGAGGTGGCCGCCGCCGCGCCCAGGCCCGGCGAAGACGACGCGCTCGCGGCGGAGGCCCGCCGGCTCGCCGCCGGGGAAGACGTCCGGCGCCTGGCGGAACAACTGGGCGCCGCCCTCGACGACGAAGAGCGGGGCGCGGTGGAGCGGCTGCGCGAGGCGGCGCGGGGCCTGGCCCAGCTCGAGCGGCTGGATCCGTCGGTGGCGGCGTGGCGCGAGCTGCTGGACGGCGCGTTTGCCCAGGCCGACGAGGCGGCGCGCCTGGTGCGCGACTACCTCGACGCGCTCGACCTCGATCCCGCGCGGCTCGAGGAAGTCGAGCGGCGGCGCGACGTGCTGTTCCGGCTGCTCCAGAAGTACGGGCCCACGCTATCGGACGTGCAGCGCACCGCGGACGAGGCCCGGGCGGAACTCGACTTGCTCGATACCGCGGCGTTCGACCTCGCCGCGCTGGAGGAGCGGAAGCGCGCGACCCAGGACGCGCTGACCCGGGCCGCCGCCGCCCTGTCGGCCCGACGCCGCAAGGCGGCAACGCGTCTGGGCAAGGAGGTGGGCAAGCTGCTCCCGGGCCTAGGTCTCCCGACAGGCCAGGTGACGATCGGCGTCGAGCCCGGTCCCGTGGGGCCGGAGGGCGCCGACCAGGTCGCCTTCCTGGTCCAGCTCAATCCGGGGCTCGAGGCCCGCCCACTCGCCCAGGTGGCGAGCGGCGGCGAGTTGTCGCGCCTCATGCTCGCTCTCAAGGTCGTGCTGGCCGCGCACGACACCGTCCCCACGCTCGTGTTCGACGAAGTGGACCAGGGTGTGGGGGGCGACGTCGGGCAGCACGTGGCGGAGGCGCTGGCGCAGGTTGCCGCGACACGGCAGGTGCTCGTCGTGACCCACCTCCCCGCCATCGCCGCGCGCGCACACCACCATCTCCGGGTCCGGAAGCAGGTCACGAAGGGGACCACCACCGTCGCGGTGGAGGCGCTCGACGGCGAGGCGCGGGAGCACGAGGTGGCGCGGATGCTGGGCGATGCCGGGGACCGGGCCCTCCGGTCCCACGCGGCCGCGTTGTTACGGACGGCGGAACCCCGCCGCCGGTAACCGGTCGTAACCGGGAGGGGTTGGCGGGGGCGGTTCGGGTTCGGGGGCCGGTTGGGGTTCCGGTTCCGGTTCCGGCGCGCGGCCCCAGAGGTTGTAGAAGAACCGCAGGCTCAGCGACATCCGCCCGCTCTTCGGCACGAGACCTTGCGAGCCGTACACGGCCACGGCGTAATGGAATCCCGCCTCCACCGGGAGCGACGCGCGGCGGCGGTTCGATTCCATCCGGTACGACAATCCGCCGCCGATCGTCCACAGCGTGCGGGCCGTGAGCGCCTCCAGCTCGGGCACCGGCGCGCCGTTCACTTCGTACGTGTCCGGCCCCTTGTGGTAGTACGAGGCGGAGACGAACGCGCGGAAGGACGGCGTGAGCCGCAACGCCGGGTGGAGCGAGACGCGGACCTCGTCGGCCAGCTGGCGCCGGACCTCGGTGACGGCCGCCGCGGGCACGATGGGAGCGTCCAGGCGGGCCACCCGCCTGGTGAGGTTATCGCTGAACTGGCGGGTGTAGCCGCCCGAGAACCACACGCCCAGGCGCGAGCCCGGCTCGAACGCGCCGTCCAGCCGCACGGCCACGTCGAGCTGCCCGTCGGCGGGTGCGATGTCCAGGAAGTCGTTTGGATCGTCCTGTTTCTTCCCCGTGGGCAGCCGCACCCGGCCATCCAGCACGGCGCGGAACGTCGGGCCGGTCAGGAGGCCGTAGCGGAGGCCCAGCTCCACATCGCCCAGTCCGGAGAGCTTGATCGTCTCGCCGCGGTCGAAGGGCAGGGCCCCGTAGCCGAACTCCGCGCCCGTCAGGATGAGGTCCACCGCGTTCGAGTCAATGGGGACGGCGGGCAGCGGCACCGTGGTGGTGAGCCCCAGCTGCCCCAGCGCCACGAGCGCCGCATGCACGTCGGCGATGGCGGCGCGGATGGCCTGTCCCGCGGCCGATCCCGCGAGCGGCGCGAGCGGCGGAATCGGCCCGCCGCCACCCACCGCCGCTCCGTACCCGGTGAGCGCGCCGAGGTCGGCGCTGAGGCCCCGGATCCGCGTCACGAGCGCGCGCGCCTCGTCGCAGGTGGGGCCGTTGGGGCAGTCGAAGCCGCCGGCCGCAATATCGGCCTCGAGCTGCGCGGCGGCCGCGTCCAGCTCGGTCAGGAGCGTCGTGAGCGAGTCGAGCGCGCCCGCGGACCCCTGGCCGCTGATGGGGTTCCACCCGGCCTCGGAGCCCGTCGAGTCGAGGGACGGCGCGGCCTTGACGCGCGTAGTCACGAGCGGCACGGTGGCGGTCAACGTGAGACGCGAGCTCAATCCCACGGAGAAGCTGAACGGAAAGCGGCGCACGTCGGCGTCGAACCGGGCCCGGAAACGGCCCGCGTTGAATCGGAACGCGGCGTCACCCGTCAGGGCACGCACGGCCGCCTCGGCGTCGGTCAGCGTCGGGAAGAACCCGCTTCCCAGCGTGTCCGCCGAGTAGTAGGTCCCGAGTGGCAGGCGCGTGCCCGCCGGGTCGTACAGCTCGGCGTAGCTCAGCCAGCTCGGGTCGAACGCCACGCGCAGGGCGCCGCGCGGGATGGTGTGGGGGTCGGGGAGCTGGGCGTGAATGACGGGCGCGATGGGCACGACGGGCGCGACGGGCGCGACGGGAACGACGAGCAGGGTGGCCGTGAGCGCCCGTCTGAGTGTGGTGGTCGTGATGGCGCTGGTGCGCTTGGGTCGGGAGAATCTAATGGAGAGTTCGACAAAAGGCGGCCGGCTGGACGCCGGCCGCCTCGTGCGATGTCCGCCCAGCAATCCTGCGGCCCTAGTTCAGCGCCGGAATGCTCGTTCCGTACTTCGCGTTGATCGCCTGGATCAGCGCGTTGGCCACCAGCCGATG
>DASWHL010000127.1:0-28361 GCA_036398175.1 Gemmatimonadales bacterium | reverse complement strand
CCAGCTCCAGAACCGCTGGTGGTTGCACGGCGGCGGGACCATCGGCCAGCTGGGCACCACGTACTGCGACCGCTGCGCGCGCGGCGGGCCGGCGCTCCGGAATTCGCCGTTCCTCAATGTCTGGGGCGGCATCGAAGGGGACAACCGGGGCGCCATCACGCCGTACCTGTGGTCCAGCTACTTCCGGGGCGACGACGGGCGGTCGCACGGCTGGGACATCTCGCCCGAGGTGAACATCCGCGTGGCGAGCCAGCTGAGCACGTCCCTGGCGTTCAGCGTCTCCGGCAATACCGACGACTCCCAATGGTACGACAACCTCACGGATTCGACCGGCGCTACCCACTACACGTTCGCGCATCTCGACCAGGTCACGACGCGGCTCACCGGGCGGGTCAACTTCACGTTCACCCCGACGCTGTCGGTCCAGGTGTACGCGCAGCCCTTCGTGACCAAGGGGACCTACGCGGACGTGCGCGAGCTGGAAGACCCGCGGGCCGCCGCCTATGACGGACGGTTCCGGCCGTACGACGATCCGGCGGTGACCGCGGATCCGGGCGGCTTCAACTTCAAGCAGTTCCGGTCGAACGTCGTGCTGCGGTGGGAGTACCGGCCCGGTTCGGCGCTGTTCTTCGTGTGGGCCACCGGCCGGTCCGCCTTCGATCCGGTGGAGGGCAACCGGTCCCTGACCGGGAACTACCGCGACCTGTTCGGTCTGCGGTCCGACGACACGTTCCTGATCAAGGGATCCTACTGGATCAACTGGTAACGGGAACCTCGCTCATCAGCGCCAGCGGATTCCCGTCCGGATCGGCGAACTCGCTGAGCCACAGCTCGGTGGTGGGCGTGCGGTGCACCACGTGCGGGTCCGCGCGGAACGTGACCCCTCGCGCCACCAGCGTGCGGTGGACGGCGCGAATGTCGGCGACCTTGAAGTACACGGCCGATCCGCGCCCGCGGACCTCGTCCGACGTGGGAACGCCCACGAGCAGCCGCACGGCGCCGCACTGGAAGAAGCTCATCTGCGGCGGGGCGGTGAACAGGAACCGCAGGCCGAGCGTGTCCCGGTAGAAGGCGACCGCGCGGTCGAGATCCTCGACGGGAATCAGCAGCTGCCCGATGCCGGCGTCCGACAGATCCATGCGGGGGCTAGTCCGCGGCGGGGTCGTCGGGCGCCGGTTCGGCTCCGTCGGGCGCTGCCTCGTCCCGGTTGGCCTGGGCTCGGTCCCGCTTCCGCTGGCGTTTTTCTTCCTGCTTCTGCTGCTTCTTGAGTTCCTTCTGGCGCTTCTCGAATCCGTAGTTGCGTGGCGGCAATGGTGTCTCTCCCGGTTGGGGCGCGGGTCGTCAGTCGAGGTCGGCCACCGAACAGTCCCGCACGCGGCCGTCAATGATCCGCCGGCCGAGTTGGTGGCAGCCGGCGATGGCCGCGGCTTCCGTAGAATAGGTACTCGGGCTGCTGAAGGCGCGCAGGCGACCGCGACGCCCGATCAGGAGGTCCAGGGTCCAGCGTCCCGTGCCCCGGACCTGGAAAGTCCGGGCGGTGATCGTGAAGCCCTTGTAGGCGAATGGCGGTATGGGCTGCCCCAGGCAGTGGTAATACCCGAATATAGCGCCATGGCCCAGGCTCCCGCCGTGGTGCGCGGCTCGGACGACCGGCATCACGTCGTGCCGCCCGCGGAGACCTTCCGGAGGGCCAGGGCGTTCATGCAGTAGCGGAGCCCGCTCGGCGCCGGGCCGTCCGGGAAGACGTGGCCGAGGTGGGCAGCACACACGTTGCAGACCGTCTCGATCCGCTGCATGCCGTGCGATCCGTCCGCATGATACGCGATGACGGATGGCGCCACGGGCTGCGTGAACGACGGCCAGCCCGTTCCCGACTCGAACTTCTCGACGGCGTCGAACAGCACGGTGTCGCAGCAGACGCACGCATAGCGGCCGGGCTCGAACAGGCTGCACATCTCGGAGCTGAACGGCGGCTCGGTGCCCTGGCGACGCGTCACGCGATACTGCTCGGGCGTGAGTTGCGCCCGCCATTCGTCGTCGGGGCGTTCGACGCGGCGGGGCGGTGTGGGGTTGCCGTTCTTCGCGTACGTCAGGACATCTTGCCAGCGCAGCACGAGGACCTCGTTCGCAAGGCGTACCTCACCCGAACCCGCGCGGGCGTTGGAAGGTTCCCCGGGGCTCCTTGCGCCGGGGTCGCGCGGATCCAGTCTCCTACTGCCCGGGGTGGACGATCTTCCCCAGGAACAGGATGGCGCCGGAGAAGTTCTCCCGGATGGCGAACAGAAAGGGCCGGTCCACCACCAGTCGCTGCGGCGCGGACGTGATGCCGATCTCGACGGACGTGACGGCCGCCGCCTCGGTGCCCTCCTCGTTCACGTCCACGAACGTCTTGTGCTTGACCTTGCTGATGTAGGCGCGCTCGGGGCCCGCATACAGGTTCGTGAAGTCCGCCTGATCCTTGTCGAACGCGATCTCCATGCCGAGCGCCTCGAGCACCGCGTTCAGGGAGACTTCGTACTCGAGCGTGAACTTGGGGATGGCGATCAGGGTCTCGACGGAGTCGAGGCCGGCCACCCAGGCATTCCACTGCTCCTGGGTCACGGTCTCCGCGAGCTGGTCAATGGCCGCCGGCTCGCGCGGAACCACGATGGTCATGCTGTAGGCCCGGCCGCCGTACCAGAGATCGAGCACGGTGTGGTCGGCATCGGCATGGACCCGCACCGAGGCCTCGCCGTCGGATGACATCATGGGCACGGATGTTTCCGACCCGTCCGGCAGGAGGAATGGCTCCGGCCTGGTACGGTCCTTGTCGAACTGCTGGGTCCAGTCGCCCTTGAAGTAGATGGCGTTGATCAGGAACATGATCGTCAGGGGGTCAATGGGCGGCGTGACGATCTCGGCGATCTTGCCGCGGGTCGCGTCATTCACCCATCCGTTGATCACGTCCACCGATCCCGGATCATCGAAGTCCAAGGCAGACACCTGGGCGTCGAAGTACTGCCGGTTCAGGTTCACGAACTGCGGCACGACCGCGATGCCGTCCCGGTACCAGATCGAGTTGGCGAGCGTGAACGTCACCCGCGGATCCAGCTCCCGGAGCAGGGCGATCAGGCTCTGATAGGACTCGTTCACCTCCTGGAGCGTCATGCCGCCCAGCTCCAAGGTCGCCTGCATGGCGTCCCGGGTGGTCCCGGCCGCGCCGTTGTAGGTCATGCCGAGGGCCATGCCGACGCTGAGCGGGGAGATGAACACGTTGGCGCCGGCTTCCTCCTGGGCGTTGACCTCCCGGAACAGCTTGAAGGCGAACCGGTTGTCGGCGTCCACGAGCTGGGTTTCGGCGGTCGTGAGCGGGCGGGGCAATTCCTCGATGGGCTCGAAGCCGCCGGACCCCCCGCAGGCGGCGGCGAGGGGGAGGAGAAACAGGAACGGAATAGGTCGGTTCACGGCGCACTCCAGCCCGGGTTCATGGGTGGATACCCGGCGATGCGGGTCGAGGTCACCTCCCGCCCTGCCCACCCACGTTGTGCGCGGTCACGTAGTAGTTCTCGTCCACCATCAGCTCGGCCGCCAGGGGCGAGGGCACCGCCAGCGTCTGCCACGCCTCCGTGGGATGCAGAATCCGCGTCCCCACGCCGGGCACCATCACCGCCACCTGCATGTCGAAGCCGGGCACCACGTTCGCCCAGCGGTACGACAGCGACGTGCCCTCGAGCCGGTACTGCAATTCCGGAATCAGGGTCGTGGTGAGGTATTGCGCGAAGACCCGGCTCAGATCCACGCCGGCCTCGCGACTCATGTAGTCCTGGATCTGTTGGCCGGTGACCGTCTGGCGCCGGAAGGTCGTGTTCAGCCCACGGAGGATGCCACGCCACTTCGCGTCGTCGTCCACGATCTGGCGGATCATGTGCAGCATGGTGCCACCCTTGGGGTACATGTCGCCCGAGCCGCCCGCGTTCACACCGTAGGCGGGGATGATCGGCCGGTCGTTCCGGATGCCGATCCGGACACCGATCATGTAGGCCGCCCCGGCCGTCTTCCCCTGCTGGCACTCGGTGTAGATCCCCTCGGCGTAGTTGGCGAACGATTCGTGGATCCACATGTCGGCGTGGTCCTGCATGGTGATGTTGTTGCCCCACCACTCGTGTGCGGTTTCGTGCACGATGATGAAATCCCACTGGAGCCCCAGGCCCGTGCCGGAGAGGTCGCGGCCGCGGTAGCCGTTCAGGAAGTGGTTGCCGTAGGCCACCGCGCTCTGGTGCTCCATGCCCAGGTGGGGCGTCTCGACCAGTTGGTAGCCGTCCGCGTACCATGGGTACGGGCCGAACCAGTGTTCGAAGCACTGGAGCGTGGGCACCACCTGCTGGAACTGCCGTTTGGCCGCGTCGAGGTGGTAGTCCAGGGGCCAGTAGTTGAGCGTGAGCTTGCCCGCCTCGCCGTCCAGCGTGTCGCTGAAATGGGCGTAGTGCCCCGCGTTGACGGTGACGTTGTAGTTGTTGATGGGGGCCGTCACGAACCACTCATACGTGGTCGTGCCGTCGTCGTGGCGGGTGGTGCTCCGCAGGCGCCCGTTCGAGACATTCACGAGCGGCTCCGGTACCGTGATCGCGATCCGCTGGCTGTCCGGCTCGTCGGCCAGGTAGTCCTTGGTGGGCCACCACACGCTCGCGCCGAGGCCCTCGTTGGCGGTCGCGATCCACCCGCGGCCGAGGCTGTCGGTGGCCCACACGAAGCCGCCGTCCCACGGCGCGCGGGGCGCCGCGCGGGGCCGGCCGTGGTAGTGGACCGTAACTGTCCCGCTGTCCCCGACGCGCGGCGGGTGGGCGAGCCGCACGAGGACGACGTTGCCGTCGCGCCGGAACGTCAGCCGGCGGCCTGCCTGCTCGACGCTGTCCACCTCGAGGGGTGGCTGGAGGTCAATCTGCATGTCCTGCCGGGGGTCGAGCACCCGGTAAACAATGCTGTTCCGTCCCGTTATGCTGCTGTCGGCGGGACGCACGCGCACGTGGAGGTCGTAGAACGTCACATCCCACCAGGCGCGCTCGGGCGTGTTGGAGCCACGCAGGGTATCGGCCCGCGTGAACGTCCGGGACTGCTGCGCGGCCAGGGGTGCCGGCAAGGAGAGCATCACGGTTGCAAGGAGGGCGAACGGTCGCATGGGGATAGTGAGTCCGGGTGGAGGCGGATACGAGGCCGGGCGTCACCAGTCATGCGGCGCGCGGCCCAGTCAAACCTACGTGAATCGCCCGGGGAAGGAACCGTCCTGACGGGGACTCGCGCGCCGCCGCAAGAATCGGGTGGTGGCGCCCGCCCAGACAGGCCATCTTGCGGCCGTCCAGCACGGGAGCGATTCATGAACGCCGATACCAACCTCATGCGCGACTTTCACAGCGTCACTTCCCGCATCCGGTTTCTCGAGGCGCGACGGGCGATGGCAACGGGTCCGCAGGCACTGAAGGACTACCACCGGGTCGAAGCGGTGATCCGGTTTCTCGAGGCGCACGCCGGCGAGCAGCCGTCGCTCCAGGCGGCCGCCCAGGCGGTGGGGCTGAGCGAGTTCCACCTCCAGCGGCTGTTCCGGCGGTGGGCGGGCGTCAGCCCCAAGCGCTTCCTGCAGTATCTCACGGTGGAGCACGCCAAGCGCGCCCTGCGGGATGGGCTCTCGGTGCTCGCGGCCGCGTACGAGGCCGGCATGTCGGGGCCGGGCCGCCTGCACGACCTGTTCGTGGCCGTTGAGGCGGTCACACCCGGCGAGTACCGGTCCCTGGGGCAGGCGCTCGAGATCCGCTACGGGTTGGCGCCCAGCCCCTTCGGCGAGTGTTTCCTGGCCGTGACCGACCGCGGCATCTGTGCCCTGGAGTTCGTGGCCGAGGGAGGGGCGGAAGCGCCGCTGGACCGGCTGCGCCGGTCCTGGCCGGGGGCTCGCCTGGTGGAAGACGACGAGCGGGTGGCGGCGGTGGCGCGCCGCGTCTTCGAGCCCGTGACGAAGCGAAGCGCGCCGGTCACGCTGCTGCTCAAGGGCACGAACTTCCAACTCAAGGTGTGGCAGGCGCTGCTCCAGATCCCCGCGGGCGCGGCCACGAGCTACGGTGCGCTCGCGGAAGCCATTGACCGGCCGGGATCGGCCCGGGCGGTGGGTGGCGCCGTGGGCAGGAACCCCATCGCGTACCTGATCCCGTGCCATCGCGTGCTGCGTGAGTCGGGCCGGTTCGGCGGCTACCGCTGGGGAACCGAGCGGAAGCAAGTGATGCTGGGCTGGGAGGCCGCGCGCGCCGTGCGCTGACCGGGCTCCGCGGGGCCCAGGGCCTCGAGGTGGAGCCATTCGTGTTTCCATTCGGGGCCGACCGCTACCAATCGTTCCCGCTCTTGCGCAAGATCCACTTGTGCAGAGCTTCCCTACGGACGGGAGGCATCGCGCCCCCACCCTGATCCACACATGCGTGGAGGGAGAAGCACATAATGACAACCCGCAAATCCATTCTCCTCGGGGCGGCCGTCGTGGGCGGCGCGGTGCTGTGGTACGTGTTCCGCCCGGAAACCCTGTTCGTCAACCGCTCCGTCAGCGAGCCGTTCCCCGTGATGGACGCCCCGGCGACGGAGCACTCTGCAATGCTCGCTGCCGCTGCGGAGCCCGTACCGCTCACCAGCGGGCGGTTCCACACCAACGCGCACGAGACCAACGGGATGGCGACGATCTATCGGCTTCCGGACGGGCGTCGGGTGCTGCGGCTGACGGAGTTCGCCACCTCCAACGGGCCCGACGTGCGGGTCTACCTGGTCGCGGCCGACGACGTGCAGGGACGAGGACGCGGCAAAGAGCGCCGGGTTTGTCGATCTGGGCGCCTTGAAGGGCAATGTCGGCGACCAGAACTACGACGTGCCGGCGGACCTCGATCTGAGCAGGTACCGAGCGGTTTCCATCTGGTGCCGGTGCTTCAGCGTGAACTTCGGGGCGGCGCCGCTCCTCGACGCCACCTCATGAAGTCCCCCTGGTGAGTTCCGCCTCGGTATCGTGGGCCCAGGCGTGGACGTGCACATCACCCCAATTGGCGGCGCCGCTTCCGGGGGGTAACCGCGTCGTCACCCAGCGGTAGTGGAACGGGCGCTCACCCCGGCTCCGGTGGCGGCGGCGAGCTTCCCGGATAGGTTCGGGACCCATGGCTCCGGTCCCCGCGATACGGATACGTGACGTGGAAGTCGTGCGTGACGGCCAGCGGCTCGTTGGCCCGATTTCGCTGACCGTGCCCGCGGGTGAGCGGGTGGTCCTGCTTGGCCGGAGTGGCTCCGGGAAGACCACCACCCTTCGGATCATCAACCGGATGCTGGAGCCCACGGCGGGGACTGTCGTGGTCGAGGGGCGGGAGACGACGGCCTGGGATCCCGTTCGCCTGCGCCGCTCCATCGGGTACATGGTCCAGGAGATCGGCCTGCTGCCGCACTTCACCGTGGCCCGGAACGTGGGCATCGTGCCGCGACTCGAGGGATGGCCGCCCGCCCGGCGGGAGGGGCGGGTGGCGGAGCTGCTGGCGCTCGTCGGACTCCCCGTGGCCGAGTACGGGCGGCGGTTCCCGCACGAGCTGTCGGGGGGACAACGTCAGCGCGTCGGCGTGGCCCGCGCGCTCGCGGCCGATCCCCCCGTCCTGCTCTGCGACGAGCCGTTCGGCGCGCTCGACGCGGTCACGCGCGCGGAGCTGCAGCGGGAGTTCGTGGATCTCACCACCCGTCTCGGGAAGACGGTGCTGTTCGTGACGCATGACGTGCAGGAAGCCGTGCGCGTGGGACACCGGATCGTCGTGCTCGAGGCCGGAACCATCCGGTTCGACGGAACCGGCGACGCGTTCGCCGCGAGCACGGATCCCGCCGTGCGGGCGCTCCGGGAGCCGGCGTGAGCGTCGTCGAGTTCTTCCTGGCGAACCACGCGGAGGTGTGGCGGCTGACGCTCGAACACCTGGTGCTCGTGGCCGCGTCCACGGGGATTGCCGTGGCCGTCGGGCTGCCGGCGGGCGTCGCCCTCACGCGGCTGCCGCGATGGCGCGCGCCCATCCTCGGCACGGCCAACGTGCTCCAAACCATTCCCAGCCTTGCCCTGTTCGGATTCCTGATCCCGCTTCCGTTCATCGGCGGTATCGGGGCGCGCACCGCCATCGTGGCGCTCGTGGTCTACGCGCTGTTGCCCATCGTGCGGAACACCTACACGGGGATTACGCAGGTGGACGCCACCGTGCGGGACGTGGCGACCAGTCTGGGGATGACCGCGTCGCAGCGACTCCGGCTCGTAGAGCTACCGCTCGCCATGCCGGTGATGCTCGCGGGTGTACGGGTTGCCGCCGTGATCGGGGTCGGGGTCGCCACGATCGCGGCCGCCATCGGCGCCGGCGGGCTCGGGGTGTTCATCTTCCGCGGCGTGGCCATGGTGGATCATGCCGTCATTCTGGCGGGGGCCATTCCCGCGGCGGCCCTCGCGCTGCTGCTGGACGGCGGGCTCCACCTGGTGGAGCGCCGACTCGACTGGCGGCGCCGGCGGACTCGCGCATGAGAGCGCCGCTTCTCCCGGTAATCGTCGCGGCGGTGGCCTGCGGCGGCGACGATCGGGTGACCATCTGCTCGAAAAACTTCACCGAGTCCATCCTGCTCGGCGAAATCGTGGCGCAACAGCTCGAAGACGCCGGCATGGCCGTGGACCGCCGGTTCAACCTGGGCGGCACGTTCGTATGCCACGAAGCGCTGATCGCCGGTCAGGTGGACGCGTACGTCGAGTACACGGGGACGGCCTACTCGGCCGTCCTCAAGCTCCCGCCCGAGCGCGATCCCGCCCGGGTGCGCTCCGCCGTGGACAGCGCCTACCGCGAACGGTGGGACGTCGTGTGGACCGAGGCGCTGGGCTTCGAGAACACGTTCGCCATTCTGGTCCGTGGCTCCGACGCCCGTCGCCTGGGGCTCACGACGCTCTCCCAGGCCGTCCCCCACGCCCGTGCGTGGCGGCCGGGGTTCGGCTACGAGTTCACCGAGCGGGCCGACGGATACCGGGGGCTGGTGGCCGCCTACGCGCTCGAGTTCGCGGCGCCACCGGCCGAGATGGATCTCGGGCTCGTGTATCGGGCGCTGGCCAGCGGTGAGGTGGACCTCATCGCCGGCAACTCGACCGATGGGCAGATCGCGGCCCTCGATCTGACGCGCCTCGAGGACGATCGCCGGTACTTCCCTCCGTACGAGGCCGTGCCGGTGATTCGCGCCGGGGCGCTCGAGCGGTTCCCGGCCGCCCGCGCGGCGCTCGCGGCACTTGGCGGCGCACTGGACGAGACGGCAATGCAGCATCTGAACTATCTCGTGGACGTGGAGAAGCGGTCTGTGCGGGAGGTGGCCGCGGAGTGGCGCGCGCGTCAGAAAACGCGCACTTGAAACCGGAGGAGGCGTCCGGCCTGTGGCAGGCCGCACTGGTCGTAGAGCGCCACGTCGCCGAGGTTGTCCACGGCGACGCGCGTGTCCAGCCGCCCGGACCACCACGTGCGCGCGACCTGGGCGTGCACGACGGCGCCCGCGCCGAGCCGCGTGTCCTCCCCGGTGCCCGGGTCTATGCAGAACTGTGATCCGGTGAACCGCGCCTCGGCGCTCACGTGGAACGCGAGCGGCAACGCGACCGCGCCGTGCACGCCACCGACCGCCTCGGGCAGATTTTCCGGCCGATTGGTGACGCCGGCCTCCGTGTCCGTGAGGTCCACCGACTGGAGCGTGAGGTCGCCGCCCACCGTCGCCCGGCCCACGGAGAGCGAGGCGAGCAACTCGATGCCCATGCTCTCCAGTCGGTTGCGGTTCACGCGCATGAAGCGGAGGTCCGGCAGGGTGGTCCGCACGACCGCGTCGTTCATCTGGTGGCGAAACGCGACCGCCTGCACCTCGGCGACGCCCCGGCGCGTGGTGATGCCCGCTTCCATGGCGATGAGGTGCTCGGGGCGGAGGTCGGGATTGGGCGCGAAGCGGTTGAGCGCGCCGGAGTACAGCTCGCGGAGGGAGGGGAAGCGCGCGCGCCGGCTGACGCCGCCGTGGACGGCCGTGGCCCCGCCGGCCAACCCCAGCGTGGCGCCGATGCGGCCACCCCACTGGCGGAGGGTTCCCAGGGGCTCCCGGCCGCCCGACTCCGGCGTCTGCGCCAGGTCGTACGCGCCGCCCACGCTGATGCGCAGAAAGTCCACGGCGCCGCCGTACTCGAGGGCCCGCCACACCGTTTCGGCCCCCACGCTCCACAGGCGCTGCCGGTACCGCGCCTCGGCGTCCGGCAGGGACTCATCGTGCCGGATGTCCGACACCGTGAACGCGGCCCGCAGGTCCCCGCGCGTGCCGAGCGCATGGTCGCCCAGCAGCCGGGCGGTGAGCGTCCGGTCCACGCCGTTCTCGAACCCGTCCTGGGTGGTGTACGTGCGGTCCGTGTAGGCGTCAATGTCCGTGCGTCCGAAGTCCACGCCGATGCTCGCCTCGAGGTCGCCGCGTCCCAGCGAGGTGGTGCGGTCGCCGGTGCCGCCCGAAGCGACCATGACCGTGCGCGACACGTGGGGGTAGCGCCAGAAGCGCGCGCCGTCGTCCACCCCCAGCTCCGCCGCGATGCCGCGCTCCGCCAGGATCGTCGAGCCGGACGCGGCGATCCACGCGCCGCCGTAGTCGTGATAGCGGACGGACAGGAAGCCGTCGAGGTTGGTGACGTCGGTGTTCAGGCGAAGGTCGCCCTCCACCGGCACGGGCTCGACGACGCCGCGCGGTCGAGGGAACCCCGGGGAGTCACGACGGCTGCCGCCCGCGCGCACGAGCAGGCCGCCGGCGTCGGTCGTCACGGGCAGGGCCACGACCGCCCTGGCGCCGTACCCTCCCAGATGATCCACTTCGGCCGCGACCTCGGCGGAGGCCGCCGCCGGCTGGACGAACGACTGGCCCACGCTCAGCTCGACCACGCCGCCGAGGACGTTCGGGCCGTAGAGCATGGATGACAGTCCGCGGGTGAAATCCACCTCCTGGGGCGCCGACGCCGGAATCACCGAGACGTCGGCCCGGGCGTCCCAGGCCAGCGTGAGCGGTACGCCGTCCACCAGCACCGCCACCTGGCGCGAGTCGGAGCCGCGGACGGAAATCTCCGCCTCGCCGCGCGAGTTGCGCCGGACGTGCAGCAGTGGAATGCCGCGCAGCACGCGCTCGAGCGACGCGGCCGCCGGGAGCGACATGGAGTCGAGCCGGGCGCGCAGGCCGCTGGCGCCACCCACCGTCGTGATCGGTGTCGCGGCCCGGATGACCACTTCGGGCATGGTGACGGCGGTCGAGTCGCGGCGCGTGCTGTCCGCGCGCTCCTGGGCCGCGGCGGGTGCCAAGGCAACGGCGAGGCCGAGCAGCGGCGCGATTCGGGCTCGGGAAAACCCTGGCGGTGTCACAAGCAGGCGGGCTCCTCGAAGGGGCGCGGCGTCGCGGCGGCGTCGCAACCGGCCGGATGCGCGTACACGACACCCTCCCATACGTTCCCTGAAGCCTCCCGTTGGAAGCCGGCACGGCTCGTCGCGGCGCGTGGAGCCTTCGAGTCCAAGGGCATGCCGGTCCGGCAGCGCGTGGCCGCCACCTCGGAGGTCGAGAGCGCCGCCACCGGCGTACGGCGCCGCGGCGTCTACCATCCTGTCGGAACCAGCCGGATCTGCGGGCCGTCACGCGGGTACGCACTGGTCCAGACTCGCGGACCCGCGCTGAGGGGTGCCGGCCGGAAGGTCGGGCCGGGAATCCCGGCGCCGTTGGAACCAATCCGGCCCGCCGTGCGTCTGTCGTGGAGGGCCCCCGTCCCCGGAGGATGCCCGTGTACGTGGCCGCTCGCATGATCCACTGGTTTCGACCTCGACTCCTCGTCGGCCTGACTCTGGCCGTCGTGTCGGTCGGCGCCGTCGGCATCCTGGTGGAAGCGGCCGTCCGCGCCCGGCTCGACGAACCGGCGGCGCGCGTCCCCACGATGCTGTACTCCCGGACCGCGGCGTGGGGCAGGTCTACGGGCCGCGCCACATCGGTGCCCATCGCCACGCTCGCCGAGGGCCTGGACGAGCGGCGCGTCCCCGTCCGGCTGGCCGACGTGCCGGATCATCTGGTGCAGGCGGTGCTCGCGGTCGAGGACCGGCGCTTCTACGACCATCGCGGCCTGGATGTGCGCCGCATCGCCGGCGCCGCGGTCGCCAACCTGCGCGCGGGCGGCGTGACGCAGGGCGGCAGCACCATCACGCAGCAGCTCGCCAAGAACCTGTTCCTCACCGCGCGACGCACGCCGCTCCGGAAGGTCCGCGAGGCGGCCCTGGCGGTCATGCTGGAAGACCGCTACGAGAAGCCCGTCATTCTCGAGGCCTACCTCAACGAGATCTACCTCGGCCAGGACGGTTCCCATCCGATCCACGGCGTGGGCGCGGCCGCCCGGTACTATTTCGACAAGACCGTGGACGACCTGGCCCTGCACGAGAGCGCGATGCTGGCGGGCATCATCCGCGCCCCCAACCGGTACACGCCCGTCCGCCATGCCGACCGCGCGCGCGAACGCCGCGACCTCGTTTTGCGGCTGATGGCGGAGCAGGGACTGATCGAGGAGCGCACGGCCGAGCGCGCGGCCCGCCAGCGCATCCGCACGAAGCCCGTCCGCGAGGCTGCGGCCGATGCGCGCTACTTCCGCGACTTCGTGGTGAGCCGGTTCGGTGCCGAGGGCATCGGAGGGCTTCCCGAGCGGGGCGCCGCGGTGTTCACGACGCTCGATGCCACGCTCCAGCGCGCCGCGGAGCGGGCCGTGCGGGAAGGACTCGCGAGCCTGTCGGCGCGCGGCGCGCAGGCGGCCCTGGTGGCCCTCGATCCGCGCACGGGGGAAGTCCTGGCCATGGTCGGCGGGCGCGACTACGGCGGCTCGCAGTTCAACCGCGCCACCGACGCGCGGCGGCAGCCGGGGAGCGCGTTCAAGCCCATCGTGGCACTCGCGGCCCTGGGGCGCATCGGGCCCGCCGACCCCACCTTTACGCTCGCGTCGGTGGTCGAGGACGAACCGTTCTCCATCCTGACGCCCACGGGGCCCTGGGCGCCGCGCAACTACGACGAAGGCTTTCGCGGGTCGGTGACCGTGCGGGAAGCTCTGGAGCAGTCCCTCAACGTGCCCTTTGCGCGCATCGGGATCGCGATCGGTCCGGCGCGCATCGCGGAAGCCGGCAAACGGCTTGGCATTGCGAGCCCGCTCCGCATCGTCCCCAGCCTTGCGCTCGGCGCCTCCGAGGTGACGCCGCTGGAGCTGACGCGCGCCTACGGCGTGTTTGCCGCGGGCGGGGAGCTGGCGGAGACCCGTGCCATCCTCGGGGTCGGGGATGCCGAGGGCCGTGTTCGCGCCACGCCCGCGACGGACGTGCGGCGGGTGGCCGATCCCGCCGAGGCGTATCTGGTAACGTCGGGGCTCCAGGGAGCGGTGGCGCGCGGCACGGGCCGCGGGCTCAGGAACGTTGGCCGCAGCGGCGGCATCGCGGGGAAGTCGGGCACGTCGAGCGAGTGGCGGGACGGGTGGTTCCTGGCCTACACGCCGGCCCTGGTGGTGGGGGTCTGGGTCGGCCATGACGACGGCCGGAGCCTGGGCCTCACCGGCTCGCGCTCGGCGCTGCCCATCGTCGCGCGGTTCCTGCGGGAGGCGCTGCGGCAGGCCGGCGACGAGCCGTTCCCGGTCCCGGCCGGCGTGGAGTTCGCGCACCTGGAGCACGACCGCGGCTGGTTCTGGGGCTGGGAATGCAGCGACGAGCCCGAGGTGTTCCTCGCGGGCACCGCGCCCAACAGCCGGTGCGGCGCCAGGTGGGGGTCCCGCGACTGGGTCTCGCAGCTCGACCGCCGCACGGAGGCGTTCGTGGACCTGCTCGAGAACCACGCTGACGAGCTGGCGGAGATGGTCGAGGACCGCGCCGGGGAGCTGCTGGCACTGCTCGCCGAGCGGCTGGCGGACCGCGCGCGCCGGAGCCACCGACAGCACTGAGATGCTTCCCTTGCTTTCAGGCTCCCTTTCCGACGCTCTGGTGCACAACCCACTGCTCGCGGTCGGCCTGCTCTTCGGGGCCGGCGTCGCGACGAGTCTCACGCCGTGCATCTACCCGATGATCCCCATCACGGTGGGCGTGATCGGCGGGACCGCGCAGGCGGGGCGGTCGCGGGCGCGCATTGCCGCGCTCACGCTCACGTATGTGGCGGGCCTCGCGCTCTTCTATGCGCTCCTCGGCACGATCGCTGGGGCCACGGGCACGCTGTTCGGCACGATCGGGGCCAATCCCTGGGCGCGGTTCGCGATCGGGAATCTGCTGCTCCTGTTCGGGCTCGCGATGCTGGACGTGTTCCCCGTGTCCGCCCCGCAGAAGCTCGTGGCCTGGGCGGGACGGCTCCAGGGCGGCACGGTTCCCGGCGTGTTCCTGCTCGGCGCCACGTCCGGCATCGTCGCGGCTCCCTGCGGCGCGCCCGCGTTCGCGGCCGTGCTCACCTGGGTCGCGGGAACCGGCAGCGCCGTCCTGGGGTTCTTCTACCTGTTCGTGTTCTCGCTCGGCATGACGGCGCTGCTCGTCGTGGTGGGCCTGTTTTCGGGGACGCTCGCGGCGCTGCCGCGCTCAGGGGCGTGGATGGTATGGATCAAGCGACTCGGCGGCATCCTGCTGCTCGCGATGGCGGAGTACTACTTCGTGCAGATGGGGATGGTGCTGTGACCGCGGGATCGCGGAGCACCGCATCCCACGCTGCACGCTGCCCCCTGCACGCTGCACGGCTCGCCGTGCTCTTCACGCTGCTGCTGACCAGCAGGCTTCCCGCCCAGGACCAGATCGGCATCGCGGTCGGGCAGGTTCCCGAGGCGGTCACGGTCGAGGACCTCGACGGCAACGCCGTGGACCTCGGCCAGTGGATCGGGAAGCAGCCGGTGGTGGTGCAGTTCTGGGCCACCTGGTGCCCGGTGTGCGAGGCGCTCGAGCCCAAGGTGCGGGCGGCGCGCGCCCGGCACGGCACTGCGGTCGCGTTCCTGGTCATCGCCGTGGGCGTGAATCAGAGCACCCGCTCCGTGCGGCGCTATGTCGAGAAACACCCCGATCTCGGATCGGTGGTCTGGGATGGGAAAGGACGCGCGGTTCGGGCGTTCGAAGCGCCGGGCACGTCGTACGTCGTGGCGCTGGATGCAACAGGCAAAGTCGTCTACACGGGGTTCGGCGCCGACCAGGACATGGCGGGTGCGTTCGCAGCCGCCGCCCGGTAACCATCGGATTGCCGGGGTGCCGGGCCCGCCGAACGGGGCGTTCGAACGGTGCGTTGTCGCGGTGGAAGCAACGCGCAGCGTGGGGCTCGGCCGCGGTGGCGTTCCCGAATCGCGGAGTGCTTTCAAGTTCAAGTGAGCTTGAAGTTCAAGTCGCCGATTCACCAAATGCAGCCGGTGTGATGCCCCGTTGATTCCTCGCACCGTAGCTACTGCCGTCCCGGAAGCGACGCGCGCCCGCCTTGACACCTCCCCGGCGGCGGCCTCTATCGCATGCCCCGATCAGCGGCCTGCAACTTCGGGAACCGACGTTCGGGACGCGACACTAGCCCCAATTCGGACGGCGCCCGCGCCAGAACTCCTGGAGCGTCACGCTGGGTCCGCGGCATACCACGACGGGCACGTCCCGCTCCTCCGGGACGCCCCACGGGTTCGTGACGCGTGCCGGCGTCTCGAGCGAGTCGCACGTGATGCTCACCAGATGTTCGGGCTCGACCCCCAGGAAGACGATCACGTCGCCGGGGCGGTCGCCCGGGCCGAACAGAAAGAAGCTCCCCGCAAGGCTCACCACCGACGGCAGGTCCAGCCGTCGGCCGTAGAGATCGAGGGCGCCCGCCTGCCCGTAGTTGGCGCCGAAGAGCACGGCCCGCTCGCGCTCCTCCGGCGTGAGGGACGCGACGACCATCGCCACCGCGTCCGCCTTCGCCCGCCAGCCGAGCATGTCGGCGTAGTCCTGCGGCAGGGGCAGCTGGCCGCCCGTATTGGTTTGCGTGGCGGTGGTGAGGCCGAGGGCGGCCGCGTATCGCGCCATCCGCTCGGGCGGCACGATCGGGAGGCCCAGCGGGGCGGTCATGATCCCGAACGCGGCGGCGGCGAGTCCCACCGTCCAGGTGACGGCGGTCCGGACCCGCGCGCGGTTCAATTGTTCGATCCACACCGCGCCCGCCGCGAACAGCATGGGATAGACGGGCCCCGCGTAGTACGGTTTTCCGCGCAGCACTCCGAGCAGCAGAAACGTCGTGACCGCCGCGATTCCCACGATGCGGTAGCGTCCCAGGGCGCCTCGGCCGATCAGCGCCGCCGCGCCGGCCACCGCCAGCAGGAACGCGGGCCCCGTCATGAGCGGTTGCTCGCCCAGGTACTCCCCCCACGTGATGCGCGCCAACTGGCCCTGCCGCAGCGGCTCCATCTGGTCGAGCAGGGGCCACCCCAGGGTGATCTGCCCGATGAGGCTGGGGCTCCCCACCACGAGCGCCACCCCCAGCGCGATCCACGGGCCGGGGCCGAGCAGCGCGCGCCGCCGCGGCGTGACGAGCAGGGCCACGAGCACGCCGAAGCCAATGAAGAAGATCGAGAACTTGGCCAGCAGGCCCAGTCCGCCCGCCAGGCCGAGCGCCCACCACCAGCGCGGATCGTCGGTCTGCTCCAGGCGAAGCAGCGCGTACAGCGCCGCGGTCCACCACAGCTGATCCAGGACGACCGGCTGGAACAGGGAGGCGGTGCGCAGGAACAGCGGCCCCGACAGCATGGCGATGCCGGTGAGCACGAGCGCGCGGCGGCCGCCGCCCAGCGCGCGCACGCCCAGGAGTGCGAGCGCGAACAACACCGTGCCCGCGATCCCCGGCACCAGCCGGTAGGCAAGCACCGATACGCCCACCGTGTGCCGCAGCAGCTCGGAGAGCAACGCGATCATGGGCGGGAAGTCCATGTGGAACAGCCGGAGGTGGGTGCCCATCGAGAAATAGAGGAACTCGTCCCGATGGAACTCGTAGGGCGTGATCGCGGCCGCGATCACGTGCACCATGACCTTCAGCGTCACCAACGCAACGATGAGCGTCCGGTCGGTCATGGCCGGGAATGCGTGGGGGCGACCCGGCGGGTCGCCCCCTGCGGTGTTACGGGCCACCGTCCGGCGACGGGATCAACCGGTTCACCGCCTCGCCCAGCTCGGTGTACGCCGTGGGATCCACCTCGCGGAACGGCACCGCCCGGTACGCAATCGTCCCGTCCGGCCCCACCACGAAGAGATTCCGATTGGTAATGCCCGGCCGACTCGCCAGCGCGCCGTACAGCTGGCCCACCACCGCGCCCGAATCGCTCGCCATCAGGAACGGGAACTGATCGTCGCGGGCCCAGGACGCAAGCGCGTCAACGGGATCGGCGCTGATGGCGATCAGCACCACGTCGTTGCCGTTGTTGAAGATCTGCGCGTACTGATCACGGTACGCGTGCATTTGGATCGTTCAGCCACGGGTCCTGGCGCGGAAGAAGAACGCCAGGACGACGGTCTTGCCTTTGAAATCCGACAGACGTATCGGGTCTGCCAGCACGCCGTAGCGCGTGCCGCCCCGCAGGGCGAAGTCCGGCGCCACGGCGCCGATCTCGAGCGGCGGGGCCGCGGGAGCCTCCTGCGCCCCGACGGTCGGGGCGACGAGCGGCAGCGCGAGAGCCGCCGCGAACAGCAGTTTCCGCATATCTCGTACTCCGCTGGGACCGTTCATAGATAGCATGCACTCCCGAGGACGGTAAGAGGTCTCCAGCGCACGGTCACCGGCCCTCGACCCGGCGCAGGAACTCACGCACGATGCGCACGTTCTCCTCAGGCTCGTCCTGCATGGTGAGATGCGCACTGTTCTCCAGGATCGCGAGCTCGGCACCCGGCACGAGGCTCCGGTAGTACTCGACCGTGCCGGGACGCGCCTCGTCGTAGCGGCCGGTCGTGAACAGGGTCGGGATCGTGATCTCGCCCAGGCGATCCGTCCGGTCGTAGTCCCGCAGCGTGCCGGTGCCCGTGAACTCGCTGGGGCCCCACATGTATCCGTAGACCGTGGTGCTGAACTGGGCGAACGTGCTGTCCACGTCGGCCGACCACGGGAGCTTGCGGCCAAGGTAGCGCTCGTAAAACGCCATGACCGCAGCCTGATACTCCGGGTCCTCGAACGTGCCGGCGGCCTCGTGGCGGGCCACCGCCTCCTGGATCGAGTCCGGCATCGTCATGAGCAGCGTGTCCGCGTCCGCGAGCCAGCGGGGGATGCTGATTGCCGGGCTCGCGAAGATCACGCTGCGCACGCCCGTCGGCTTCGTGAGCAGGTAGTCGGTGGCGAGCATCGTGCCCCACGAGTGCCCGAGGATGTGCACGTCGTCGAGCCCCAGGGCCCCCCGCACCGCCGCCAGCTCGGCGACGAACCGGTCCACGGTGAGCAACGTCGTGTCGGTGATCGGATCCGAACGGCCCGCGCCCAGCTGATCGTAGAAGATCACAGGTCGCTCGTCGGCGAGGGCCGCGAACGGCTTCAAGTAGTAGCCTGGCGCTCCGGGACCGCCGTGCAGCAGCAGCAACGGCGTCGCCGTCCCACTCCCGGCGATGCGGTACCAGACCTTCCCGCCGGCCACGTCGAGGTAACCCTCGCCGGGCTGCAGGCCGCGCGGTCCACAGCCGGCAATGACGGCAACGAGAAGAGTGACGGTGCCACACCGGTCGCGCATCTGTTCCTCCGGGTCGACAGTGGGGACGTCGGGGACCGATCAAGATAACCCCTCCCGCTCCCACCCCCCTCCTACCTCCCCCTTTCACGTTGCGGCGAGCATCTTGCACGCGTGCCCAGGCTCCCCGAACGCCTTTCCGACGTCCTCGGCGACCGCTACCGCATAGACGGCGAGCTGGGCCGGGGCGGCATGGCGGTCGTCTATCGCGCCCACGATCTGAAGCACGAGCGCGCGGTCGCCCTCAAGGTGCTCCGCCCGGAAGTCGCGGCCGATGCCGACGCCTGCGACCGGTTCCTGCGCGAGATCCGGCTGGTGGCCCGGCTCACCCACCCGCACATCCTCCCGCTCCACGACTCCGGGCACCGGGACGGCGTCCTCTACTACGTGATGCCGCTGGTGGGCGAGTCCCTGCGCACCCGGCTCGACCGCGTCGGCACGCTGCCCGTGGATGAGGTCGTGCTCATCGTGGAGGCCGTGGCGGACGCGCTCACGTACGCGCACGGCGAGAACGTGCTGCACCGCGACATCAAGCCCGAGAACATCCTGTTCAACGCGAGCTATCCGATGGTCGCCGACTTCGGCATTGCCCGGGCCATGGACGTCTGCGGTGACGCGGTAACGCAGGGCGGCATCACGGTGGGGACGCCCGCCTACATGAGCCCGGAGCAGGCGAGCGCGGACGCCGAGCTGGACGGCCGGAGCGACGTGTACAGCCTGGCGTGCGTCGTCTACGAGATGCTGGTGGGCGAGCCGCCCTTCGGGCATGCCGACGGACGCGCGACGATGGCCCGGCACATCACGGAGCCGGCGCCGCCGGTCCGGGTGCGGCGGCCCGACGTGCCGGCCGGCACGGCCGCGGCGCTGGCCCGCGCTCTTGCCAAGGAGCCCGCGGACCGGTTTCGCACCCCGGCCGAGTTCTCGGCGGCGCTGCGGAGCCGGGTTGCGTTGGGCCCGGTGGCGGCGCCGCGAAGCCGGATCGCCGTCCTGCCGCTGGTCAACGCCAGCGGCGACCCGGCCAACGAGTACCTGAGCGACGGCATCACCGATACGCTGATTGACGCGCTCGCCAGGGTCCAGGGCCTCGAGGTCGCCTCCCGGACGTCGGTGTTCGCCCTCAAGGGAAGCGGGAAGGACGTGCGGGCCATCGGCGCGCACCTGCACGTGGCCACCGTGATCGAGGGCACCCTCCGGCGCGACGGGCGGCGCCTGCGGCTCACCATCCAGCTGACGGATGCCACCGAAGGGCGCGTTCTCTGGTCCCAGCGTTGCGAGGGCAGCTTCGACGACGTATTCGCGCTCGAGGAGGACGTGGCGACGTGCATCCTCGACAACCTGCGACGGACGCTGCTGCGCGACCTGGGCGACGTGCACGCCCGGCACTACACGCAGAACGTCGCCGCCTATACCCTGTACCTCCAGGGTCGGTACCACTGGAACCGGCGCACGATGGACGACCTCCAGCGCGCCATCGGGTTCTTCGAGCAGGCCATCGCGACGGATCCCGACTACGCCCTGGCGTACACGGGGCTGGCCGACTGCTATGCCCTCCAGATTGACTACCGCAGCATCGAGGTGCAGGACGGGCTCGAGCGCGCCAAGGCGGAGGCGCGGCGCGCCCTCGCCATTGACGACGAGCTGGCCGAGGCGCACACGTCGCTGGCATGGGTCCTGTTCATCTACGAATGGAACTGGGCGGGGGCGGAACGCGAGTTCCAGCGGGCCCTCGAGATTGACCCGCGCTACGCCACGGCGCACCAGTGGTACGCGTGGCTCCTGCTCGCGCGCGGCCGCATGAACGAGTCGCTGGCCGCGGGCCACGCCGCCGCGGACCTCGATCCCGCGTCCGTGTCCATCCGCCGGTCCCTTGGCTGGCTGTATTACCACGCGCGCCGGTATGACACGGGCGTCGAGCACCTGCAGCGGGCCCTGGCCATGGACCCCTCCGCGGCGGAGACCCACCGGATCCTGGGGCTCGTGTACGCGGCGCAAGGCAACATGGCCGAGGCGGAGGCCGCCTGCCGGGAGGCCGTGCGGCTTGCGCCGGACGCCGCCATCTCGGCCGGGCTCCTGATCCTGATCGTGGCCCGGGCCGGGCGGACCGCGGAGGCCCGGGCCCTGCTCGCGGACCTGGAGGCGCGGGCCGCGCGGGAGTACGTCTCGCCGGTTTCCCTGGGCACGGCCTACCTCGGGCTGGGCGACCTCGAGGCCGCCCTCGGCGAGCTGGAACGGGCGTACCGGGAGCGGCGCGGCTGGGTCGTCTATCTGGACGTGGAACACCTGTTCGAGCCGCTGCGCGGGCATCCGCGGTTCGAGGACCTGCGCAAGCGGCTGGGCCTCTAGCCCTCTCTCCCCTTCACAGGCGCTCGAGGCGTTCGCGCGTCCGCTCGTTCCGCACGTTCCCGGTGTTGAGGGTGGACGCCGGCTCGAACAGCAGCACGTGCACTTCGTCGTCGGCCACGGGCCGATGCTCCACGCCGCGCGGCACCACGATGCACTCACCCGGTTTGACGGCCACCTCGCGGTCGCGGAACTGCATGCGCAGCGTCCCGCGCAACACGAGAAACAGCTCGTCCTCGGCCTCGTGGTGATGCCAGACGAATTCGCCCTGGAGCCTGGCCAGCTTGACGTGCTGCCCGTTCAGCTCCGCGACGATGCGTGGGTTCCACTGATCCGTGAACTGCGCGAGCTTGGCATCCAGGTTGATGACCTGCATCGCCGGGTCCCTAGTGGAGACAGGTGATACGATATCACCTCCCGTCCCGCCTCCGTTACCAGTAGGATCAATCTCAACGGACCACGTCAACCGCGCGTAGTTCATGAAGGGCCCGCAACTCGGTGTCCCGCATGTGGTTGCCGTCACGCACGCTGCCTCAGCGCAGCTGCCTCCATTCTCACGCACGGGACGTCTCGCGATGCAGCCATACTCACGCCCACCGTCTTCCGCCACCGCGGCGCTCCTGCTGGGATGGCTGGTCGTCGGGGCGGGGGCCTGCGGAGGCGAGCCGGCCGAGACGGGCCTCTCGCTCGTGACCGTCACGCGGCGGGACATCGTCGTCTCCGCCAGCGCCGCGGGCGTGGTGGAGCCCGTGATGACCGTGGAAGTGAAGTCCAAGGCGTCGGGCGAGATCGTCGAGGTGCTGGTCGAGGAGGGCGAGGCGGTCCGCGCGGGCCAGCTCCTGGTGCGGGTGGATCCGCGGATTCCGCTCAACGCGGTCGTCCAGGCCGAGGCGGACTCCGCGGTGGCGCTGGCGGAGCTGGAGAACGCGGAGGCCCAGCTGCGGCGGGCGGAGACGCTGTGGGAGAGCCAGGCCATCACGGAGCTGGAGTACGAGAACGCCAAGCTCGCCCGCGCGAGCGGGTATGCCCGCCTGGTCAGCGCCCGCCGCGCGCTCGAGGACGCCCGGATCGCGTACGAGGAGACGGAGGTGCGCGCGGCGTCCGCCGGGGTGATCCTGGGGCGGAACGTCGAGGTCGGGAGCGTGATCGCGTCCGCGAGCCGGGACGTGAGCGGCGGCGCGGTGCTGCTGCGGATGGCGAGCCTCGATACGGTGCAGGTGCGGGCGCTCGTGGACGAGACGGACATCGGCATGATCCGGGACGGGATGCCGGTTACGATCACGGTCGAGGCGTTCCCCAACCGGCCGTTCAGCGGCGCGGTGCTGCGGATCGGCGCGGAAGCGGTGGTCCAGCAGAACGTGACGATGTTCCCGGTGCTCATCAGGATCGCGAACCGGGAGGGCCTGCTCCGGCCGGGCATGAACGCGGAGGTCGAGGTCCGCATCGGCGAGGTGCGCGGCGGCCTGGCCGTGCCCAACTCGGCGCTCCGGACGCGGGAGGATCTACTTCCGGCCGTGATGGCCCTGGGCCTCACGGTGGAGGACGTCGAAGCGCAGCTCGGCGAGCGGCTGGTCAGGATCGCGGACGACGGGTTCGAGGCGCGCGAGGGCGGCGACGTGCGCCAGGCGGCGGAACGCGATCAGGGCCGGAGCCACGAGCGCGCGGCGGCCCTGTTCGGCGGCTCGTATGTGGCGTTCGCGCTCCGGAACGGCGCGCCGCGCGCGGTGGCCGTCGAAACGGGCCTCACGGATTTCGACTACACGGCGGTCGTGTCGGGACTCGAGGAGGGTGACACGCTCGTGGTGCTGCCGACCTCCGGGCTGATCGAGGAGCTGCAGCGGCGGGAGGAGTGGGTCCGCGAGCGCGTGGGCGGTCCGCTTTCCGGCCAGGGTCGCGGATGAGGTTCCTCGAGATTCTCCAGGTGGCGCTCTCGGCCATCCGGGCATCCAAGCTGCGGTCGTTCCTGACCGCGCTCGGCATCGTGATCGGGACCGGGGCCGTGATCACCATGATCGCGCTCGGCTCCGGGGCCCAGGCGGCCGTGGAGCGCCAACTGGAGGCGCTCGGCACGGACCTGCTGTCCGTGACGGCGGGGCAGGCCTACTGGCGCGGCGTCGCCAGCGCCGAGCGCGTCAGCGTCACCAGCGATGACGCGCTGGCCCTCCAGCGCGACGCGCGCACGCTCAGGGCGGTCGTCCCGTCGCTCGACAGCCGGATGCAGGTGAAGCTGGGCGACCGCAACGCCAACATTGACGTCATCGCCACGACGGCGGCGTTCGCGTCCGTCCACCGGTTGCGCATCGCCACGGGCCGCTTCTTCACCGAGGGGGACGATCGGGCCCGCGGCCGGGTGGCGGTGCTGGGCGCCGAGGTGCTGGCGGAGGAGTTGGAGATCGAAATCGCGAACCCCGCGGAGGTCGTGGGGCAGCAGATCACCATCCGCGGCATTCCCTTCGAGGTCATCGGCGTCCTGGAGCTCAAGGGCACCGGCGGCCGGGACGATCCGGACGAGACGGTGTTCATCCCGTTCCGCACCGGGGAGTATCGGCTGTTCGGGACCGACCGCCTGGGCGAGATCACGGTGCAGATGCGGGATCCCGGGCGGATGGACGCCTCGGTGCTCGAGATCGAGACCATCATGCGGCGCGAGCACCGCCTCCGGCCGGACCAGCCCAACGACTTCCGGATCCGGGACCGGTCGCAGTTCCTGACGGCGCGGGCCGAGGCGAGCAAGACGCTCACGTTCCTGCTGGCGGGGATCGCGGCGGTGAGTCTCATCGTGGGCGGGATCGGGATCATGAACATCATGCTGGTGTCGGTGACACAGCGGACGCGCGAGATCGGCATCCGCAAGGCGCTCGGCGCCACGCGGGCCAACATCCTGCTCCAGTTCCTGGTGGAGGCGCTCACGCTGTGCATCCTGGGCGGGCTCGTGGGGCTGCTGGCGGGCTGGGGAGCGGCGGTGTTCTTCGCGCAGCTCAACGGCTGGAGCGTGATCGTGACGGCCGAGGCCATTGCGCTGGCGGTGGGGTTCAGCGTGGCGGTGGGGATTTTCTTTGGGGTGTGGCCGGCGCGGCAGGCGGCGCAGCTGGATCCGATCGAGGCGTTGCGGTACGAATAGTCGTTGCCAGAGGGAGGCACACGCTCTCGAGGCGTGTGCCTCCGACTTACTCGGCCACGCGGAGCGGAAGTTACCGGCGTGGCGAACGGCCGCCACGGAACCCTCGAAGCGACGGCGCTCAGTTCGGCGGGTGCACCCCCGACCCGCCGTAAGGGCGGTCGTGCCCGATTCGTGGCCCGCCCATGCCGATGCCGCGGTCGTTGTTCATTCTCACCACCCACTGGCGGACCGAACCGGGGAAGGGTTCCGTCCGGCCGTTCCTCCCGAACGGATCGGTGTACCAGACCTCCGGTCCGTCCTCGTTCCGGATCTCGTTGTAATTGATGTCCACCGTTCGGCCCGCCCCGTCGAACAGTGAGCGCGGGTCGTCGTACGTCAGGTCCAGCAGGGTCCAGCTGGCGGTCGAGGCCTCGCACGGCTCGCCCGTGGCCCGGTAACCGTTGGCGAGCGCCTCGTAGCAGGCCGCGATGGGACGACCGACCGCGTCGGGCTGCGCCGCATCGTAGTACCGGCTCGGCAGCTCCACCTGGAAATACGGATTGAAGAACGCGACCCCCCGCCCCTCGGCGGTGCGGACGCTGTTGGACGTCTCCCCGCTCTCGTGCAGCGCCTCGTGGAAGTCGCTTTCCTCGCCGTCGGGCACGAACGCGTGCCGCTCGAGGCACACCCGATCCGGAATCACACGCTGCCCGTCGCCGTCCGGCGAGTTGGCCGGCGTGGGGGTCCCCGCAACCACCGTCACGTCCCGCTCGCACGCGCGGACGAACTCACCCGGCGTACCGATGGCCGACATGAGGGTCACGTGCATCCGCGTGCCGTCGTCGCAGCGGATGTGATAGGCCAGCTCGTGCCGGTTGTTGGTGAACGCGTCCCTGGAGTGCGTGCCCTGGTGCAGCTTGGTGAGCACGTCGCAGCGCAGCCCGAAGAGCGCCTGTCCCACCTGCCCGCCGAATCGCAGCTCGATGCCGTTCTCCCACTCGATCTTGTGCCCCACGTGATCCTCGTGCCGCTGGCCCGACGGGTCCCAGACGTCGAGTTGCTCGTTGGCGTATCCGAACGGGATGGGTCCCACGGTCTCGTACAGCGCCGAGCCCGACGGGTCGCGCCCGTGCTCGTGGCCGAACGTGCAGCCCGTCTCCGGGTCCACCGCCGGGTGCCAGGTGGGATAGAGCTTCCCGTCCGGCCCGACCACCGCGTACCGGTTGTGGATCTCCGCGGTGCAGGTCTCGTTCGGGCCCGGGGCCCAGATGCCGTAGGCGCGGGCAAACCCGGCCGGAGCGTCCGCCGGGTCCGCCAGTCCGCGCGTGTCGGTGCACGCGGCGAGCGCGGCGATCGTGGCGGCCGCGAGCACGCGGCCGGCAACGCGAGTGGCGTCCGTCATGGTGGGGCCCCCTGCGAACCCGGGAATGGTCATCATCGCCGCGTAATCCCCACGCCCACCTGGAACAGCGACACCTGCGCGCCCGTGATGATCGTGCGGTCGCGCTTGAGGTTGGCCAGGAACGTGCCGGTGTAGCTGGCGAACGGTGTGAACGCGTACCGCCCGGCCAGCGCCAGCTCGTAGCCGGCGCCCATGGTGAGGCCGATGGAGGACGCGCTGATGGTCTCGTTCTCGGCCGACGCGTGGTAGTTGGCGTATCCGATCCCCGCCATGAGGAAGTACTGCGTCCCAGGGCTCGGGGACCAGTACAGCGTGGGCGTGACCGAGTAGAACCTGAACCGGATGTCGTCGGTCCTGTCGGTCCAGCCGTGCAGTTCCCCGCCGAGCCGCAGGCGGGCGCTCAGGGTGGACCCGGCGGCCGCGCGCACCGCCCAGCCGCCGTTCCCGTCGCCGCGGCAGATCTCGCACGTGACGAGTTGCCGGCCGGTGCCCACGCCGAGGCTGGCCCAGAAGCCCTGGGCGGCCGCCGGTGGAGCGCTGAACACGAGGAGCGCGGCCGTGGCCGCGCCGATCTGGAGCTGGCGCATGGGTTCCTCCCGCGATCGGGCAGGGTAGCGGGAGCGACGCGGGGCGTCGGTGAGCGACGTCACGCCGGCCGGGCGTCACGCCGTGGCGGTGAGGGCCCTCACGCAGGGATCGGCGCGGCGCTATTCCGACCGCATCACCGACATGGGACTCACCCGCACGGCCCGCAGCGCCGGCACCAGCGACCCGGCCACCGTCATGACGAGGGCCAGCCCGACCACGGCCGCGATCGTCCCAGGGTCCGCCGGCTCCACGCCGAAGAGCAGCGCGCGCATGCCTCGCGCCGCCGCGTAGGCGCCCGCCACTCCCGGCACGATCCCGAACACCGCGAGCCGCATCCCCTCCGCCATGATCATCCGCGCCACGCCCGCCGGCTCCGCCCCGAGAGCCAGCCGCACGCCGATTTCACGGGACCGCTGCGAGACCGTGTACGCCAGCAGTCCATGAATGCCGACGCCCGCGAGCACGAGCGCGATGGCGGCCAGGGCCCCCAGCACCCGGAGCTGGGCGCGCCGGGTGGCGGTCTCGCCCGCCACGACGTCTTCCAGCGTACGCACGTCGGAGATCGGTTGTTCGGGATCGGCCGCACGCACAATTCGGCGGACCGCCGGCAGGAGCGCGACGCCCTGCGCCGAGTGACGGATCACGAGGTCCTTGGGGTCGTAGTTGATCAGCGCGCCCTCGGGCACCTGCGCGGCCGGCAGATACAGCTGCGGCTCGTTGGTCCGCTCCAGGCCGCGGACCTTGACGTTGCCCACCACCCCCACGACGACGCGGACCTCATCGCGGAACTGGAACGTCTTGCCGAGGGGATCCTCGTCGGGCCAGTGACGGCGGACGAAGGACTCGCTCACCACGGCCACGTACGCGCGATCGGCGGTGTCGCCGTCCTCCACATCGCGCCCGCTGTGGAGGGGGATGGACAGGGTGCGGAAGAACTGCGACGTCACGAAACGGAGGCTCACCGCGTCGCTTCCGTCCCGCGGCACCTCCCGACCCGGGATCACGACCCTCCAGATGCCTCCGGTCATGACCATCGGGAGACCGGTGATGTACGCCGCGCTCTGGACACCCGTCAGGGCGCGCACGTCCGCCAGAACCCGTCGGTAGAATTCGGCCCGGCGTACCGGGCTGTCGTACCTGGGCCTCGGCAGGGCGGTCTTGAGGGTGAGCACCTGGTGAGGGACGAAGCCGGGGTCCGTAGCCTGGACCCGCCAGACCGCCTGAATCAGCAGACCACACGAGATCAACAGCACTACCGACACCGCCATCTCGAGCGTCACGAGCACGGTCCGGAGCCGCTGCCTCCGGCCTCCCCCCGATCGCGTGCCCTCACGCAAGGCGGCGAGCCCGGTGCGCCCACTCACGCGGAGTGCGGGGATGAGTCCGAACCCGAGTCCGGTGACGCCGGTGAACAGCGCGGCCAGCGCGAGGACCCGCAGGTCGAGGCTCGGTTGGCCGGCGATGGGCAGCGTGGGGGGGACCAGACGCGCGAGCAGCGGGACGGCCAGGACCGCCACCACCACGCCCGCCGCGCCACCGATGGCCGCGAGCGTCACGCTCTCGGTGATCATCTGGCGCACCAGGCGTTCCCGACCCGCCCCCAGCGCCACGCGCACCGCCAGCTCGCGCTCGCGGGCCGCGGCCCGCGCCAACAGGAGGTTCGCGAGGTTGGCGCAGGTCAGGAGCAGGGTGCACAGGCTCGCGCCGCAGAGCGCCATCAAGAGGAGGCGGTAGCGCGGGGACAGCTCGTCCCGCATGCGGAAAAAGCTGATTCCGGTCTCCGCGTTCGTCTCCGGGTATTCATGGGCGAGGCGCGCGGCCACCACGGACAGATCCGCTCGGGCCTGTTCCAGCGTCACGCCTTCCCTGAGGCGGCCGACGCCGTCGAGGTAGGTGTTGGTCCGATCGGCGAAGTCCTCCTCCCGCAACACCAGCGGCGTCCACAGCTGCACGTCCCGGCTGGGGAAGTGGAACGTGGGAGGCATCACGCCGATCACCTGGAACGGCACCCCGTTGAGATTCACGGTTCGCCCCAGCACGTCGGGGTCGCCGCCGAACCGCGATTGCCAGAGGCCGTAGCCGAGCACGGCCGTGCGGGCGTCCGGCTCCCCGCCGTTCGTGGGGTCCAACACGCGTCCCAGAGCGGCCGGTATGCCAAGCAGGGGAAGCACCTCGGGCGTCATCGAGGCGATGGTGAGCCGTTG
>DASWHL010000126.1:0-31263 GCA_036398175.1 Gemmatimonadales bacterium | reverse complement strand
TCGCCATTGCCGGGTGGCTGACGTATAGGCGTTCCGGCCGGCCGGCCGGCGCCCTCCCCATGCTGCTGGGGGCCGTCGGCTTCTTTGCCGGATGCCTGGCGTGGCGGACATCCCCGTTCCTTCGCCTCTGGGACACGGCAGCCATTGCCGCGGCGGCGGTGGCGATTGCCGTTCATCTTCGCGGCGCATTCCTGTCCGCGCACCTCGCGGACTACGGACGGGGCGCGCTGGACGTGGCCGGCGACCTCGCGGCCGGGCCGGTGCGCCTCCTGGGTGAGGTGCCGTGGTCCCATGCCGGACGCACCCGCCGGCAGGTTCCCGCCATCGCCACGGGGGCGGTGCTCGCCGTGCCCGTCGTGCTGGTGTTTGGCTCGCTCCTCGCCGCCGCGGATCCGGCCATGGAGGCCTTCGTGCGGACCCTGTTCACGTGGAACCTCGACGCGGTCGTGCGACATCTCGTCATCTTCGGCGTCGCGGCGTGGCTCGCCACCGGAGGCCTGTGGCGCATCGGCCGAGCCCCCAGCGAACCGGTTGGCGTCGCCGCCGACCCACGACGCACCCTCGGCGCCATCGAGCTTGGCATCCCGCTCGCCGCGCTCACGCTCCTACTCGCGGTTTTCATCGGGTTGCAGACCCGCTACCTCTTCGGCGGCGAGACGTTCGTGCGGCTCACCGGGATCACGTACGCCGAGTTCGCGCGCCGGGGCTTTTTCGAGCTGGTGGCGCTGTCGGCGCTGGCCCTCGCGGTCTTGCTGGTGGCCCAGCGCCTCGTGGACCGGCGGATGCGCGCGTCGCTCGAGAGCTTCCGCGCCCTCGGCGCCGCGATCGCGATCCTGGTGGGCCTGGTGATGGTCTCCGCCCTCGCGCGCATGCGGCTCTACATGGACATGTACGGCCTCACGGAAGATCGGTTCTACGCGACGGCGTTCATGCTGTGGCTGGGCGCGGTCCTCGCGTGGTTCGTCGCGACGGAGTGGCGCGGTCGCCTGGAACGGTTCGCCGCCGGTGCCGTGACCGCGGGGTTCCTGCTGCTCGGTGGGCTCAATGCCGCGAACCCCGATGCCGTCGTCGCACGCGTGAACCTGAACCGCGCCGCCACCGGCGCGGCACTGGACGCGGCCTATCTGAGCCGTCTCAGCGCCGACGCGGTCCCGGCGCTGAGCGGGCGGTGGGCGGCCCTGGATTCGGACGCGCGCTGTGCGCTGCGGGCGCGCATGGAGCGCGCCGCGGAACGTGACGCCGGCTGGCGCGCGTGGACCTGGTCCGACCGGCGTGCCGCCAGGGCCGCCCGGAATGTCCCTCTCCCAACCGAGTGCGGTACCGGCTGACGCGCTTCGCGCCCCGGTGCCGCCCGGCGTCCGGGACCGCCCGCCCCGTCCGTGGGAGGGGCACCTCCCTCGGGGGGAAGGGTACGAGAGCGCGAGTTGTCATCGGCCCACCCTCTCAGGACCAGGAACATGGCTTCCGCACGCATCACGCGATCCCTCGGCCCCATCGCGGCCGCGGTGTTGGCCGCCGTCACGCTCGGCGCGCTTCCGTCGGCTTTCCAGGGCGGCCCCACCCTCGCCTACGTGAGCACCCAGGTGATTCTGCGGCAGACCCCCGGCTTCGCCGTGGCCGAGTCCACGTGGAATGGCGAGGTGGCGAGCATGCGGGTGGAACTCGAGGCCCTGTCGCAGCGACTGGATTCGGCGCTGAACGCGTTCGATCAGTCGGCGATCGGCCTGTCGCCTACGGCGCGGCAGGAGCGGCAGACCGAGCTCCAGCAGTTGAATCGGCAGTACCAGCAGCGCACCGCCGATGCGCAGGTTCGTGCCGAGCAACGGCAACGGGAGTTGATGTCGCCGCTCCAGGAGCGCATCCAGGCGGTGGTTGACGGGATTCGCGCCGAGCGGAACCTGGGCCTCGTGTTCGACCTGGCCGCGCCCGGCAACAACGTCATGGCGGCCGATCCGGCGCTGGATCTCACCAGCCTGGTCGTACGGCGATTGCGGGGCGGGTCTTAGATCTCCAGCCCTTCGAGGCGCCGTAGAGGGGCAGGCGGGCACCGCGGTTGCCATAGCGGTGCATGACGTCGCGCATCATCGGCTCCTCGCCACTCCAGGGAAACGCGAACACGAGGTCGAAGTCCTGCGGTCCAGTGTCCATGACCGGCGGCCGTAGGCGCCCCCTTGACGTTCTCTTGACGCCGACACCCACATGCTCGCGTCGGGGAAACCGCCGCCCGGAAGACCGAGACGGGTGTTTCCAACCGAACGGGGGGGGTACCTGATGCGCACGCGTGACCTCCTGGTCGGCATCGCCATGCTTGGGGGAGTCGTCGTGGCCTGCAGCGACGCGTTCGCGGGCTCGGGGGACGGCAATGCCATGACGCTCACCGATGAAAACGGCAACGTGCTCGAGCTGCGCAAGCGCTCCTGACACCTGGACCTCGGCGCGTGTGCCGAGAGAGGAACGGTTCTATGTGTGCTGACCTCACGCGGCTAAGCCCCTTCCTCGTCGCCATCCTCGTGACCGGGTGCGGGGACGGCGGTCCGAGCGGGAAGATCGAGGACGTGGACGCGTTCCTGGCCCGGGTGTGCGAGGCGGCCGCGGCGTGTCCCGGCGTCTCGGCGACACAGGAACAGATCGAGGCCTGCCCCGCGGAACTGGTGTCCGAATGGACCGCGTCGCAGCTCCAGGAGGCCGAGCGCATCACGACCTACACCGAGAGCCAGCAGGCCTGCATCCTCGACTGCGTCGGCGTGCGGATCTGCAACCGGTTCGGCGGAGGCCTGTCCAACATCAGTGACAGCGACGTGCTCGAGCCCTTCGAGACGTGCGAGGAGGAATGCGCCCCGGGCGAGGCGGCGTCCCTGGCTCTGTACACGCCCCGGAAGAGCCGTTGCCGCGGGCCAGTTCCGGCCGGGGATCCGGTGACGGTAACGCGCCGATGAGCGGATAGACCCGGGATCGCTGACCCGAAGGGCGGGACGCGTCGGGCGCTTGCCCCTGCGTGGAGGAGCTGGAAACGACCGGCGGATCGGTGTCTACCCCTTGGGCCGCTGGCCCCCCTGCGGCCGTCCGGGATCTCTGACAAAGGAGACACAGGATGGGGGCGATTTGTGACAATGACCTTGCACTTCCGCGACCCGGCGGGCAGGATCGTGGCACGAAGCACCATGCGTGGTTCCACTGCACCGCCCCTGCCGGGAAGGACCCCATGATCATACTTGCGCGAACCGGTTGTCTGGTGCTGTTCCTTGGCGGCTGCGCCGCCGGCCCCGACATCAGCGCGGTCTTCGACGGCCGGGCCGGGTCGTGGGTGGACCTGACCCATGCGTTTTCGTCGGAGAGCGTCTACTGGCCCACGGCCGACGGCTTCACGCTCGAGCCGCTGGCATACGGGCCCACCGAGGGCGGCTGGTTCTACGCCGCGAACAACTTCGCGGCCGCGGAGCACGGCGGGACGCACCTCGACGCGCCCATCCACTTTGCCGAGGGCCGGCACACGGCCGACGCGATCCCGCTGGATCGCCTCATCGGCCCCGCGGTGGTGGTGGACGTCTCGGCGCGCGCGTCACCCGACTATCTGATCGGAATGGGCGACCTCGAAGGCTGGGAAGCCGAGCATGGCCGGATTCCGGACGGGGCCATCCTCCTGCTCAGGACCGGGTGGGGGGCGTTCTACGGCGACCGCGCGCGGTACCTCGGCACGGACGTGACGGGCGCCGCGGCCGTGCCGCTGCTCCATTTCCCGGGGCTGGATCCCGAGGCGGCGCGCTGGCTGGTGGCCGAGCGGGCGGTGGATGCTGTCGGCATAGACACGCCGAGCATTGACTACGGGCAGTCCACGACCTTCGAAAGCCATGTCGCGTTGTACGAGGCCAACATCCCGGGCTTCGAGAACGTCGCCAACCTCGAGCGGCTCCCAGCCAGTGGGGCGTTGGTGGTGGCGCTGCCGATGAAGATCGCGGGAGGGAGCGGAGGGCCGTTGCGGATCGTGGCGTGGCTGCCGGGGAACTGAATGGGAGCGCAGAGTTGTGGAGGGGTGGCAGGTCAGGGCTCGGGCCGGCCGCCGCGGAAGATCTGCATCCCCTCCGAGGCGCCGTAGAGAAGCAGGCGGGCGTGGCGGCCGCCGTAGCGCTGCATCACGTCGTGCATCATCGGCTCCTCGCCGCTCCAGGGAAACGCGAACACGAGGTCGAAGTCCTCCAGCGGGTGCCCCAGCTCGGCGTACCCGGGCGCACCGTGGCCGATGGTGCCGAGCCGGCCGTCACCGGAGCGCGGCTTCCATTCGTAGCCGCCCGGCAGGAAACTGCCGGTCGCAAAGCGCGCGCGGGAGTCGTAGCGGGCCGCGAGGTCGCGCGCCATGCGGACCAGGTCCGGATCCAGCTCGATGCCATAGGCCTCGAAGCCCAGGAGATCGGCCATGATCGTGATGACGCCGGGCGCCGATCCCCACTCCAGGAACCGCAGGCCCGGGGCCCGCAGCGTCAGCAGCGTCTCCAGCACGGACCCGTAGTCCGCGGCCACGAAGGGGTGCCACCCCCGCCCGCGGACCTCGGTGTCGAAGCGGCACCAGATCTCCCAGCCCTCGTCGCATAGCGCGGCCAGACGCGCGCGAAGGCGGGGGTCGGCTTCCAATCCCTGAGGAGACGTTCGGTGGTCCATGCGTTCCGGGTATTCCGCGGCTCGGGTCCCGTCAACAATACCCCGGAGGCCTCGTCTTCAGGTCCGGCCCTGCTCGTGGCCACCGAACATCAGCCGTCTACGGCACCAGCGTGAGGCTCTCCGCATGGCGCGGCCGGACCACCCCGAAATGGCGCCGGTCGGTGGTGAGGATGCTGGTGACCCCCAGGCGCTCGGCCATGGCCACGATCGAGGCGTCCACGAACCCGAGCGGCAGATCCGCGTACGCGACCATCAGGTCCGCCGCGCGGCTCCAGTCGGCGTCCACCAGGGACTCGACCCGCAGTTCCCCGTGCGCCAGTGCCCGAACGAACGCCTCCTCGGCGCTCGCGCCGAGCCGCCGGCCAAGGAGGTACGTCACCTCCGGTACCACCGTGACCGGGACGGCAATGTCGCGCGCGGCGGCCGTCCACCAGGCGACGATTCGCGTGTGCCACGCGTCCGCGCGCTCGGCCAGCGCGTACAGGGCTCCGGTGTCGGCGAGGACCGTCAGGCGTGCGGGTCCTTCCACAGCAGCTCGTCCACGCGCGCCGACGTGTCCGTGTCTCCGCGCGAGAACCGGCCGGCAAAGGAGGGCAGCCCGGTCGCGGTTCCCTGCTCGCGGCCGCGGACGAGATACGTCGCGATGGCCTCCCGGACCACCTGCGCAAAGCTCTTGCCCTCACGCCGCGCGTACTGGCGGGCGCGTTTGAGCAGGCTGTCCTCGAGGAAGACGGTGGTCCGGCGCATGACATATATATTACTACTGAACGCATATATCGCAATTACGTGGTCCAACCGGTGGCGGCCGCGGGCCCGCTTCGGCGGGATCCACCGCCTCCGCCTCCCCTTGCAGCCCCCCGGTCCGGCAAACCATCGTTCCGGCCATGGAATTCCTCACGTTCGTCCTCATTCTCTGGGCCGGGTGGCTGGTGTGGCGGCGGCCCGAGCGCGAGCGGCTCGCGTTCCGGCTGCTCGTGGTGAGCTGTCTCCTCATGATGCTGCTGTTCCTCATCGGCACCCACACGTCGTTCGTGCCGGGGGTGAACCTGTGATGCCGCTCTCCGAGGACCGGCTCCGCGCCGTGCTCGCGTGGGTCGTGATCGTCCTCATCGCCGTCCCGGTGGGTGGGGCGCTCGCGCTGGGATTCCTGCACGGCGACTCGCCCTGCATCCTGTGCTGGTCGCAGCGCACCTCGATGGTGCTGATCGCGCTCGTCGGGCTCTTCGTGGTGCGCTACGGACCGCGACCCCGCTACCTCGGCACGGCGGTACTGCTCGGCACCTGGGGCGTGTTCATGGCGCTCCGCCACTCGGCCCTGCACCTGGCGCGCGACGTGGGCCAGGGCTTCAGCGCCCCCATCTTCGGCGTCCACACGTACGTCTGGGCGTGGGTCATCCACTGGATCGTGCTGGCGGTGATCGGCGTGCTGCTCCTGCTCCTGCGCGAGGGCGCGGTGGCGACAGGCGTGCGGGACCTGGGCCGTGTGGGCCGTGTGGCCATGGGGCTGTTCCTCGCGGCGGTGGGGGCGAACGCCGTGCAGGCGTTCGTTTCCACCGGCCCGCCGCCCTTCATTGGCCAGGCGGATCCGATCCGACTCTCCCTCGATCCCCGGCGCTGGGTCTGGATGACGGAGGAGCTGGAAGGACGCATCTCCCTGCGCGGCTCGTGGACCATCCCCGAGCCGGACCCCGGCGCGGTGGACCCGGATCCCGCGCACGGGCCGCTGGCGGACCTGCCGTCGCTGCCGGTGTCGAGCTGGGAGCGGATCGGGGTGCAGCTGGACGGGCACCTCACGGATCTCGCCTTGTCGGCGGCGGACGGCGGCCGGGAGGCGAGAGCCCTCGCGGTCACCGACCGTCACGGCGTCTACCTGCTGGACAGTACGCTCTCGCGCGTCGTGCACCACGTGGTGCTCGATGCCGGGTTCAGCATTGATCTGTCGCCGCTCGCGGGGGCCGCGTTCCTCGGCGACACGCTGGCGCTGCTGACCACGAACAAGAGCTACGTGCTGCTGCGGCCCGGTCCCCGGGCCGACGCGCGGCGCGAGTGGCGGCATTTCCTGGCCACCGACGGCGGCGTCACCGAGCTGCGGCGGTCGCGGTTCGCGACCGTGCGGGCCCGGCAGATGTACGTCCTGGCGCTGGCCTACGATCCCGCGGCCGAGGAACTGATCACCGTGACCGTGCCCAGCCCGCGGCACCAGCGGCTGGTCGTGTCGCGGTTCGCGCGCGCGGATTTCCTGCTCGCCTCGGAGTTCGTGCCGCGCCTGGGCCCCGGTCTCGCGCCGAGCGGCCTGGATCGGTCGCCCGCGGAGTACATCGTGACCGGAGCGGCGGTGGCGGACGGCTTGCTCTACGCCGTCAGCGCGGCGTACTCGACGCTGCTGGTGATTGACCTGCGCCACCAGACGGTGCGCGGGGCGTACGCCGTGCCCGGGCTCGAGCGTCCCGTTGGACTCGCCGTGCGCGGCTCGCAATTACTGGTGGCCCAGGCGGATGGGCGGGTGGCGGTGGTCGAGCGCCCTTGAGCTCGCTGGCGGGTCCTTGGCGCCCTGAAGCCCGCTGAAGCGGGTCCTCGGCCACGATCTGCCCGTGAGACGGGCGCGCGATCCCGTCGCCTCGGCGACAGATAGCGGCCGAGGGCCTGCTTCAGCAGGATCCACTCGGAGGCCGTCGCCTTGGCGACGGATAACGGCCGAGGGCCTGCTTCAGCAGGATCCACCACTCCCGGAGACGTTACCGCGCCGGGTGAGGTCGCAGCGGCCCGGCGTCGAGCAGGACCAGCGCGTCGGCCACGAGGCGCAGGGCGAACGGCAGCTCCAGCGACGGGCAGCAGTTCGCGTCGCCCGGCGCCGCCACCGGCCAGATTCCGGTCAGCGTCGCGACATCCAGCCGGCGGCCCTTGTGGAGCCGATGGTCTGGTGGGAGCCGGGCCTGGAGATCCCGGGCGAACGGTTGCGTGACCGCACGCCACCGCTCCCCGTCGAATCGCAGGTACTCGTTGCCGCACCCGCCCGTGCCGTTCAGGCAGATCCGCAGGTCGAGAAAGACGCCACGGCTCGTCCCGACCCATTGCAGCGTATCCAGGAACTCGAAGTCCCGGTCGCGCACCAGGTGCCACACCAGGCGTGCGTCGGGCGCCGCCGGCGCGCGGGCGAACAGCGCTAGCTCGTCCAGCGCCAGCGTGTCCGCGGCGACCGAGTCGGCGACCACCGCGTCGCGGCGGTACCGCGCGGCGTGCCACTCGACGCCCCCCGCGGTGCCGAGCGCCACGAGATGCACGACCCGGCAGGACGAGTCGGCGGCCGGGGTGACGAAGCCGGTCCGGAGCGCGGTGACGCAGCGGGTGCCCACGTCAAGCCAGGCGACGCGCGCGCTGTCCCGGAATCCGTCGGCCACCTCGTGCGGCTGCTGCGCGGCGGCGGCCGGCGTGCCGCACCAGGCGCCGAACGCCGCAATGGCGAGGCCCGCGGCCCAACGGGCGGAACGCTCGGTGGAAGGGCGCATGCCGAATGCTGCGACAGGGGCGCGGCCCAGGCAAGACGGGCTCCGCTTGCCGACCGCGGCCGCGGGCCCGAGTTTCTCCGTGTGGCGTTTCCTTGACCCCAGCGCGAGGACGATCCGTGACGCTCCGCTTTCGACCGCGGCTCTCGCGCCGCGCGTTCGTCCAGGCCACCGCCGCCACGGCGCTGGCCGCCGCGTGCCGGTCGGAGGGCGCACCCGCGGCGTCGGCCGGGCCGGCGGCGTCGCCCGTGTGGGTGAAGGACCCCACGCCGTTCATCCGGCATCCCACGAACCTCGAGACCCGGCTCGAGGACGTGCGCGGGTTTCTCACCCCCACCGACCGGTTCTTCGTCCGGAACCACGGCCCCACGCCCACGGTCGCCCGGGAAACGTACCGGCTGCGGGTGGAGGGTGACGCGGTACGCCAACCGCTGGACCTGACGTACGACGACCTGTTGCGGCTGCCCGGGCACAGCGTGATCGCGTACATCGAGTGCGCGGGCAACTGGCGCCGGTTCCACCAGGAGGTCTACGGCCGCGCGGCGAGCGGCGAGCAGTGGGGCACCGGCGCCGTGGGGTGCGCCGCATGGTCCGGCGTCTCCCTGGGTCACGTGCTGGAGGCGGCGGGCGTGGAGGAGCGCGCGGTTCACGTGAATCTCTTCGGCGCCGACGACGCGGGGTTCAACCGCCCCATGTCGCTGGCCAAGGCCGTGGACGCGGACACCCTGCTCGCGCTCACGATGAACGGCGCGCCGCTGCCGCCCGACCACGGGTTCCCGGTGCGCGGCATGGTGCCGGGCTGGGCGGGGAGCAACAGCGTGAAATGGCTCACGCGCATCGTGGTGACGCGGGAGCCGCAGTGGGTGAAGACCAACACCACGTCCTACGTCCTGGTGGGCGACGCGTGGCCGGCCGAGCGGTACGCGCCGGCCGAGGGCGGGCCCATCACGGAACTCACGGTGAAGAGCGCGCTCGCCCTGCCGCTGCCGGCTCGGCTCGCGCGCGGTCCCCAGCGGCTGCACGGATATGCGCACTCACCGCATGGGCCGGTGCGGCGCGTGGAGTGGCGCGTGGACGGGGGAACCTGGCGACCGGCCCGGATCGTGGCGCCGGTGCTCCCGCGCGCGTGGCAGCGGTTCGAGTTCGAGTGGGCGGCCGTGCCGGGGCCGCACGCGCTCCAGACGCGGGCCACCGACGCCGCCGGCACCACGCAACCGGATACCATGCCGTTCAACGAAAAAGGCTATCTGCTCAACGTCCCGATTGACTTCCCCGTGACGGTGGCGTGAAGCCGTGGCTCGTGCCGCTGCTCGCCACGGTTGCCGCCGTGGCGTGCGGGACCGCGGACACGCCCGAGGCGCAACTGACGCGGGGCGCCGAGCTGTACGCCCGGGAGTGCCGGCACTGCCACGACGTGGAAGGGGCCATCGGGGTGGCGCTGAGCGAACGGGTGATCGCGTCCTACGGCACCGCTCAACGGCTGTTCAACTACCTGCGGGTGGCGATGCCCTACGGGGCGCCGGGATCGCTGGCGGAGGGGGAGTACTGGGACCTCGTGGCGTTCCTGACGAGGAATCGGGGTTTTGTTGTGGATCCCGCTGAAGCGGGCCCTCGGCGCTGATCCGCCCGTGAGACGGGCGCGCGTCACCTGGGCGACAGATAGCGGCCGAGGGCCCCCTTCAGGGGGATCCACCCACGCGTGTCAACCGTGGAACTCACATTCCCCTAGGGCGCCCGTTACGGAGCGTTGGCGCGGATCTGTCCCCGGATCTCGCCGCCGGGGAACTGCGTCGTGTGCACGTTCACGTAGGTGTCGCCGTCACGCATGGCCGCGAGCAGGGCGTCGAGCGACTGGCCCGCCAGCGGGCCCACGAGATTGCTCGCGGTGAACGTCCCCGTGGCATAGACGCCGTCGAACCGTCCGGGGACGGCGGCGGGCGGCGGGGGCGCGGTGGGACGGAGCCACACGACGATGGGCCCGTTCGTGCCCGCGGCGGCCAGGTGAATGTGTGCCATGATCGTGTTCTCGATGTTGGCGATCTGGAGCCGGTAGCGCACCGAGCCGCCGTCGGCGCTGAGGTGGAAGGTGGCCTGGCCCGTCCCGCGACTGCCGGTGGCGGGGACCTCCTCGGCGCCGCTCAGGTGGGCGCCCGGATTGGTGGCCGCGGCGGACGCCTGGAACTCCGCGGTGAAGCTCGTGGGTGCGGCCGTATCGCCCGCGTTGCAAGCCAGCAGCAGCATGGCCAACGTGGAGCCGACGGCCGACGTCAGGAGTCGCATACGCACCTCCGTGGTGACAATCCGACTATGTTGCTTCCCATTCCAGGCAAACCCGCGGGCTGGGTCGTGTCAAGATGCCGCGCCTCCAGTCGCCTTGGCGACAGAGAGCGGCCGAGGGCCCGCTTCAGCGGGATCCACCCCGTTTCCATTGTGTCCCAGTCAGGAGACTGTCATGCGCCCCTTTCCCGTCGTCGTCGCCCTCAGCTGTCTCGCGCCCTCGCTGCTCGCCGCCCAGGAAACCGGCGCGTTCGTGATCCGTGTGGGTCGCGACACCGTGGGGCTCGAGCAGGTCACCCGCACCGCCGGTCAGATCCGGGGGGAGTACGTGCTGCGCACGCCCCGGCCGGTCCAGGCCCGGTACACGGCCGACCTCGGCGCCGACGGCACGATCCGCCGGCTCGAGCTGATCACCCGCAATCTCGGCGGCGGCGGGCCGGCCGAAACCCGATCGGTCATCGAGATCACGGGCGACAGCGCCACACTCACGCTGCGGTGGCCGAGCGCGTGCCGTCGGTGGACATCGCGGCAGCGGCCCCGGACTTCGCCGCGCGCCCGCTCGGCACGCTCTCACCGCGCGATACCGTCCGGGGCGCGGTGGACGGCTCCGACGTCTGGGTGCACTACGGTCGCCCGTCCAGGCGGGGCCGCGAGATCTTCGGCCGGGTGGTGCCCTGGGACGTGGTCTGGCGCACCGGCGCCAACGCCGCCACCCACTTCCACACGCCGGTGGATCTCGTGGTCGGGGGCGCGGACGTGCCGGCCGGCACCTACACGCTCTGGACCCTCCCCTCGCGCGGCGGGTGGCAGCTCATCGTGAACCGCCAGACGGGGCAGTGGGGCACGGACTACCACGCGGATCGTGACCTGGTGCGCGTGGACCTCCGGGTCGAGACGCTGCCCGCGCCGGTCGAGCTGTTCACGCTGGCCATCGAGCCGGCCGGCGCCGGCGCGATGCTCCGGATGTCGTGGGACCGGACGCGGGTGTCGGTGCGGATCGCGCGGAAGCCGTAGGGGTCGGTCCCGCTCTGAAGAGCGGGCTCGGTCCAGGAACGAGACCCTGAAGGGTGATCTGGGATTCGTTCAGCGCTGCATGTAGATGTCGCGCAACCGCTGCATCACGGTATCGGCGTCGCGCCGCACCTCCGGCGAGGCCTCGATCTGCCGCTGGCGCGCGCCATCCGTGACGAAGGTCTTCCCCGTGATGGCAATGCGGGTGGCGGTAGACATGGGCGCTCCGCTCCCCGGCACCGTCGGCCCCTCGTAGGCGACCGCGTGGTCCAGCCGGATCACGTCCGTGGTATCGTGCCGAACCCGAGCCCACTCCCCAAAACAGGAGGGCCCGCGGGAGGTGGTGGTGCTCGCGTACTGGCCGAACCCCAGGGACGCCATCAAGACGCACGTCACGTCGTTGCAGTCCGGGCAGGAGGGGAGCGGACCGGTCCTGGTGCCGTAGTCCTTGAGGCCGCAGCCCGCGAGCCCCGCCGCCACCGCCACCCACGCAAGCAGCCCCACGCACCGCGCGCGGCTCATGGTTCCTCGCGCTCGCCAAGCGCCTTCAGGGCGGCGATCGCCGCCTTGTTGGCTTGAAAGAACTTCACGTTCTCGGCGTTGACCTCTTTCGGGATCTCCTTGACCGTGCCCGACTCGAGCAGGCCGGCCGTGAGCGCGGCCTGGAAGAGGGCGAGCTGGATCGTGACCGCCTCCCGCGCCTCCAGCCCGGCGCGCTTCAGGGCGCCGGCCACGCGCGGGTCCGCCGCCATCCGCGCGGCCATGGCGCTCAGGGACTGATCCACGTTCTCCGCATCGTCCTCCGCGTCTTCCGCCTCGGCGATTTCCTCTTCCAGCCGGGCCATGCGCTCCTGCTCGGCGTCGGTGAGCTCGTCCTTTTCGTTCAGCGCCGCCAACTCCCGCTTCTTCGCGAGCAGCCGCTGATAAGCGGGGTCGGCCTCCTGTTGACGGTAGAGATCCTCCAGGACCTGGTTCAGCTGCCGCAGCTTCGGCATGGTGAGCGTGTAGGCCAGCACCTCGCGGGTGTCGGCATCGGCTGGTCGGCCCTGGGCGCCGGCCGGGACCGGCGCCAGTGACGCGAACAGAGCGGCGGTGGCCAGATGGAGAGGCGGGCGCATCGGGAACCTCCTGACAGGGGCCGTGGGCGGGTCGCGCCGGTGCGACGAGGAGTCGTGGGGTCCCGCCAGGCGGCCCGACTACATACTCGCACCGGGCCGCGCCGCCTGCCAGGGCGCCTGTCTCGACCGTGACATCCGGCCGGCGGACCCGTACGATACGCGGATGCCGCGCCCCCGAGCCTCGACGGACCTCTCCAAGTCCCGGTTCATTGCCGGCTGGCAATGCCACAAGCTCCTCTGGTGGAAGGTCCACGAACCGGACGCCAAGGAGCTTCAGCCCAACCGCGTGCTCGAGGACCTCTTCGACCAGGGCCGACAGGTGGGCGAGGTCGCCCGCGCGGCGTTCCCCGGCGGTGTCCTCGTCACGGCGGCTCCGTGGGCGCGCGAGGACCGCCTGGCCGAGACCGCGGAGGCCATGGCGGCGGGCGCCCCGGCCATCTTCGAGGCGTCGTTCCTGGCCGACGGCGTGTTCGTGTCGCTGGACGTGCTCGAGCGGGTGGACGGCGGCTACCGCCTGATCGAGGTGAAGTCATCCACCTCGCTCAAGGAGGAGCACGTCCCCGACGTGGCGATCCAAGTCCACGTGGCCGAGGCCGGCGGCGTCCCGATCCGCCAGGCCGAAGTGATGCACCTCGACAGAGAATACCGGCACCCGGGGCAGGGGGAGCTGCTCGTCCGGACGGACGTCACGGCTCCCGTACGGGACCTGCTCCCGCGGATCCCCGTGGCCATCGGCGGCCAGCGGGAGGCGCTGGCGGGCCCGCTGCCCGAGGTCCCCATCGGTCTCCACTGTTTCGAGCCCTGGGAGTGTCCCTTCCGGAAGCGCTGCTGGCCCGAGTCGCGGGATCACATCTTCCACCTGAACGGCGTGGGTCCCAAGACCGTGGTCAAGTACCTGGACGACGGGATCGAGTGGATCGCGGACCTTCCGGCCAGCGCCAGGCTCACCTTCACCCAGAAGCGCCAGCTCAAGGCCATGGCGGAAGACCGGCTGGTGGTGGAGCCCACCCTGGCCCGGGAACTCGAGTCCTTCGCGGGGCGGCTGGGGTTCCTGGACTTCGAGACCATCATCCGCGCGGTGCCGGTGTGGCCGGGGATGGCGCCGTGGCAGCAGGCGGCTGCGCAGTTCAGTTACCACGAGCGGCAGGCGGACGGGACGTATACCCACGCCGAGCACCTGGCCGAGGGACCCGAAGACGCGCGACCACCGCTGGCGGAGGCCATGGTGCGGGCGACCGCGGAAGCGGACCGCGTGGTGACGTACACGGCGTTCGAGAAGACCCGGATCCGGGAGTTGCAGAAGGCCGTGCCGCACCTGGCGAGGGAACTCGAGGCCCTGGAGGAGAAGCTGGTTGATCTCCATCCCGTCGTGAAAAACTGCGTGTATCACCCGGACTTCAAGGGCAGCTTCAGCCTCAAGCACATCCTGACCCCGCTGGTGCCGGAGCTGACGTACGACGATCTCGTGATCGTGGACGGGCGGCTGGCGAGCGTGGAGATCGCGCGACTGCTGTTCGTGGCGGACAGGATCCCGCGGCACGAGCGGGACCGCGTGCGCAAGGACCTGCTGGCCTACTGCGAGCGCGATACGTGGGCCATGGTGCGATTGCTCGAGCGGCTGCGGGAGAAACTCTGATCCTCGGCCACGATCTGCCCGGCGGGTGTATATTGAACCGATGATGGTGCAGTAGTAGATTTCCAATCCGTGCCACTCCTCTCCTCCCAGGACCTCGGTGATCGCGTCCGTCGCGGCCCCAGCGGGAGACCAGTGCGGTACGTTCCGCGAGTTCCCCTCCGCTCCACCCCGCCGCAGACGGCGCGTCACCAGTCGTGAACGCGGGCGCCGTGCGCCGCGTCGCGATGCTCGGCAATTACCTGCCGCGCCAGTGCGGGATCGCCACGTTCACGGCGGACCTGAGCGACGCGATCGTGGCCGAACAGCCGGCCCTCGACTGCTTCGTGCTGGCCATGAACGACGGCGGCGCGCGCTACGCGTACCCGCCGCGCGTGCGGTTCGAGGTGGCCGAGAACGAGGTCGCCGCATATCAGCGGGCCGCGGACTTCCTCAACGTCAACACCGTGGACGTCGTATCCGTCCAGCACGAGTTCGGCATCTTCGGGGGCAAGGCCGGCGCGCATCTGCTCGGCCTGCTGCACGACCTCCGCATGCCGGTCGTGACGACGCTGCACACCATCCTCGCGACCCCCGATCCCCACCAGCGGCGCGTCATGGACGACCTCATGCGCCTCTCGGAGCGCCTGGTCGTGATGAGCGCGCGGGGCGCGACGCTCCTGCACGAGGCGTACGGCGTTCCCGCGGGCAAGATTGATCTGATTCCCCACGGCATTCCGAGCGTCCCGTCCGCGAGCGCCAGCAAGGATCGGCTTGGGGTCGAGGGCAAGGCGGTGCTCCTCACGTTCGGGCTCCTGTCGCCGGACAAGGGGATCGAGTACGTCATTGACGCGCTGCCCGCGATCCTGGCGCGGTTCCCGCACGTGGTGTACGTCGTGCTCGGCGCCACGCATCCACATATCCGGGAGTCGCAGGGCGAGGCGTACCGGGTCATGCTGGAAACCCGGGCCTTGCGGCTGGGCGTGGACGCCAGCGTGATCTTTCACAACCGCTTCGTGAGCCACGACGAGCTCACCGATTTCCTCGCCGCGGCGGACGTCTACGTCACGCCGTCGCTCCAGCCGGAGCAGACGACGTCGGGCACGCTGGCGTACGCCGTGGGGTCCGGCACGGCCGTGATCTCCACCCCGTACGTCTACGCGCGCGAGCTGCTGGCCGACGGGCGCGGGATCCTGGTGCCCTGGCGGGATGCCGGCGCCATCGCGCAGGCGGTGAACCGCCTGCTGGCCGACGACGCGGCGCGGCTTGCGCTCGGCCGCCGGGCCGCCGCGCACGGCCGGCACATGGCGTGGCCCGCCGTGGCCCGGGGGTATCTGGCGAGCTTCGAGCGGGCGCGGGTCGAACACGCCGCGCGGCTCCGGACGTCGTTCCGGGCGCGGACGCTCGCGGAGCGGCCGGCCGGGCTGCCGGAGCTCAATCTCGCCCACGTCCGCCTGATGACCGACGATACCGGTCTGCTGCAACACGCCGTCTACAGCATCCCGCGCTACGACGACGGCTACTGTCTCGACGACAACGCGCGGGCGTTGCTGCTGATGACACTCGTCGAGGACGCCGGCACGGACCAGCGCGCGGCGGTCACCGGCGTGGCGTCACGCTATCTGGCCTTCGTGAACCACGCGTTCAACCGGAGCACCGGACTGTTCAGGAATTTTATGTCGTACGAACGGTGCTGGACGGAAGTGGCCGGCTCGGAGGACAGCCACGGACGGGCACTCTGGGCGTTGGGCGCCGTCGTCGGCCGCCTCGGGGATCCCGGGCGGCGGAGCTTGGCCGCCGACCTGTTCCACGCGGCGCTCCCGGCCGTGCCGGCCTTCTCGAGCCCGCGCGCATGGGCCTACGCCCTGCTCGGGATTGACGAGTACCTCGGCGCGTTCCAGGGCGACCGCGGCGTGCAGGCCACGCGAAGCGCGCTCGCCGAGCGGCTGCTGGCCCTGTTCGAGCAGACGAGCGCCCCGAGCTGGCCATGGTTCGAGGACCGCGTCACCTATTGCAACGGCCGCCTGCCGCAGGCCCTCCTCGTGTCCGGAGCACGGATGGACGAGCCGCGGATGCTGGCGGCGGGCACGCGGGCGCTCGACTGGCTGGTCTCGATCCAACGCTCGCCGGACGGCTATTTCGCGCCGGTCGGCTCCAACGACGGCGTGGAGCGGGGCGCGCCGGTGGTGGCCTTCGACCACCAGCCCGTCGAGGCGTGCGTGATGGTCTCGGCCTGCCTCGAAGCCCGCCGCGTCACCGGCCAGCGCAGCTGGACCGAACACGCACGACGCGCGTTCAGCTGGTTCCTCGGACAGAATCACCTGCAATACTCGCTGTACGACGCGTCCACCGGCGGGTGCCGCGACGGGCTCCACCCCCATCGGCCCAACGAGAACCAGGGCGCGGAATCCACGCTGTCCTTCCTGCTTGCGCTCGTGGACATGCAGTCGGCCGACCGTGACAGCGTCCACCATCCCACACCCGGAGACTCCCCCTGATGTCGGTGGCCCGCCACCACGCCGTGCTCCTGCACCGGCACGCGACCAACCCCATCCTCACGGCGGCCGATTGGCCGTACGCCGTCCACACGGTCTTCAACGCCGGCGCCACCCGGCTGCCGGACGGCACGACGCTGCTGCTGTGCCGAGTCGAGGACCGAAGCGGGCTCTCGCACCTGTGCGCCGCGCGGTCGGCCAACGGCGTGGACGGTTGGGTCATTGATCCGGAGCCCACGTTCGCGCCCGATCCCGAGCGGCACCCCGAGGAGTTGTGGGGCATCGAGGACCCGCGGATCACGTGGGTGGAAGAACTGGGCCGCTTCGCGATCGCGTACACGGCGTTCGGCAAGGGCGGACCGGGGGTCGCGCTGGCCCTGACCGGGGATTTCCGGAGCTTTGAGCGCCTGGGACTGGTCCTGCAACCGGAAGACAAGGACGCGGCGCTGCTGCCGCGCCGCGTGGACGGGCGGTTCGCGCTGCTGCACCGTCCCATGACGCATGGGCACGGCGACATCTGGCTCTCGTTCTCGCCGGATCTGCGCAACTGGGGCGGACACCGGCCCGTGCTGCGGGCGCGCCGCGGCGGGTGGTGGGACGCCAACAAGGTGGGGCTGTCGCCGCCGCTCATCGAGACGCCGCGCGGCTGGCTGATGCTGTACCACGGCGTCCGCCAGACCGCCTCCGGCGCCATCTATCGCCTGGGAGTCGCGCTGCTCGACCTGGACCAGCCGGACCGGTGCCTCCTCCGCGGCGGCTCCTGGATCTTCGGGCCCGAAGCGCTGTACGAGCGCGAAGGCGACGTCGCCAACGTCGCGTTCCCCTGCGGGTACACGCTCGACGGCGACACGCTCAATCTCTACTACGGCGCGGCGGATACGAGCGTGGCGCTCGCGACCGGCAGCGTGCGGCAGCTCCTGGCGTGGCTGGATGAACACGGCGAGGTGCCCGCACCCGGCACCTGATCGCGCCCGAAGCTGACCGCCGCTCCGGTATCCCTGCTAGACGACCTTGGAGACGTTCTGCGCGGCCGGGCCCTTCGTGCCCTGCACCACCTCGAACGACACCGCGTCGCCTTCGCCCAGGGTCTTGAAGCCCGTCGCCTGGATGGCGGAATGATGGACGAAGCAGTCCTTCTCGCCGGTGTCGGGCGTGATGAACCCAAAGCCCTTCTGATCGTTGAACCACTTCACTTTGCCAGTGATGCGTGACATGTCTGCTCCTCGGTGTGCGATGCGCGTCGGGGTGAGGAGGGTCCGCACTGGCCGATCGTCCATCGTGTGATCCGCGAATGGTCCCCGCGGCGGGGTGCCGCCCGTGGGCGGCCGCAGCCAAGAGAAAAGGGGAACCGCGTCAGTTGCCGGTTCCCCTGCAATTCCGTTGCGTGTGTCTGTGGCGCTTCGATGAACGCCTCGTGGCTTGTGCCAAGCATACTCAGGGAAGGTCCAGCAGGGAAGGAGGACCTTCCCTGTTTGACAGGGCGACGCTGGCCGGGTATGCTCCATGGGCGGGTGAACACCGAGTCGAAAGCGGGAATGCGCCGCGGCGCTGCTCCCGCTTTTTCGTTTCCTGTCAGGAGCCCCTTGCCCCTCAGACTGTCCGGTCACACCGGCGGCGCCTGGAGCACCGCCGCGGCCCTCCATGGGTTCGTCACGCGCGCAGACGAGTACCAGGACGGCCTGTCGGCCGGCTCGCTGGTCCGGGCGCGACGCTGCTGGCTGGAGCTGGCGGCGGCGGATCTGTTGGCGCTGCCGCAGCGGTTCGCGTTCGTCTTCGAGGCGCCCACCGGCCGCATGGCCCTCGGCCTGACCGATTTTCTGCGGTACGCCCACTACGCCGGATTCGTGCGCTCGACCGAGCGCGTCGAGAGTCCCTGGCAGGTGCGCGGCACTACGCACGCCAGCCTGTGGACGCTGGCGGGCCTCGAGCACCTGTTCATGCACCTGCGCGTGGCGGGCGTGCGCTACGAGTCCACGCTCACCACGCTGGACCTCCTGCCCGTGGCGCCATGCCCCCGCTGAACGCGCTCCTCTACCGGGGGTGGACCATTGCCCCCCGCACGTTCCAGATCCGGGGCAGCGGGCAATGGACCCTGGACCTGGTGATCGCGTACCGCACCAAGCGGCGCGCGTTCTCCGGGCCCAAGACGTTCGCCACCGAACAGGAAGCCATTCGCGGGTGCCACGCGTTCGGGCGGCGCGTCATTGACGGCCAGGAGCGATACCTCTCGGTAGAGGACCTGCGATGAGCCGTCTCGTCGTCGAGCGGCGCTGGGCGCCAGGGATCCCGCTGAAGCGGGCCCTTGGCCACGATCTGCCCGTACGACGGGCGTAGCGTCCCGCCGCCCTTGGCGGCAGACGGACTGCTACCGAGCGGGTGCCCGATCGGCGTTCGTCCCCGCGGCGGCCGCTTCCTCCGGCGGGGCCTTCAGATACCGGTCCCACCACGCCAGCATCCGCGCGTGATAGTCGCGCACCTCCGCCTCCGTGGTGGTCGGCATGCCGTGGCCGCCGTTCGTGTAGCTCACCCACTCCACGCGTTTCCCCAGCCGCCGGAGCGCGTAGAACATCTCCATCGTGGTCCGCTCGGGGACGTTGGCGTCCTCGCGCCCCGTGATGAGCAGGAGCGGCGTCGTGATGCGGTCGGCGAACAGCACCGCCGAGTGGGCCACGTACCTCTGCGGCTGCTCCCACAGTGTGGCGCCGATCCGGTCCTGGCTCCGTTCCGGCGCGTGGATGTTGCGGGTCCCGAGCCGCGGGGAATCGGTGTAGAAGCTGATCATGTCCACCTTGCCGGAGATGTTGATCGCGGCCGCGAACCGCTTGGTCTGCGTGATCAGCAGGTTGGTGGCGTAGCCGCCGTAGCTCGTGCCCGCCACGCCGAGGCGCTTGGGGTCGGCAAGGCCCAGCTCGATCAGCCGGTTGGCCGCGGCGGTGACGCCCTTGAGCCACGCCTCGCCGGGATAGCCGCGCTCCAGGGTCACGGACGGCTGGACCACCGCGTAGCCGTGGGACGTGAGCAGGTTGGTGGTGGCGTTGAACCGGTCGTCGAAAAAGGTCTCGTACACGATGAACACGGTCGGGACGCGCGTGCCGGGCTCGTAGCCCAGCGGGTAGTACAGCACGCCGTACAGCGAGTCGCCGTCCGCGCCCAGATACCGGAGCAGCTCGGTCCGGCTGAGCTTGGGTGCGAGATCCGGGTTCGCGTCGGTGAGCCGTTGCACGGCGCCAAAGGCGCGGTCGGCCACGTAGACGTCGCCCGGATGGTTGCCCTTGGCAATCGTGAGCGCGAGCGTCGCGCCGTCCGCCGAGAGCTGGACGCCGCCGTAGTGCCGCCCGTCCTTGACCAGCTCGTCCAGCCGGTCGGCCCGGCGGTCGTACCGGACCAGGCCCCGCTCCCAGTGCGTGCGTGACGCGTAGCTCAGGTAGACGTCGTTCCCGTCCCGGCTCCACGCCACCACCTGGTAGCGCGGGGCCGCGCGATGCTCGTCGCCCTGCGGCGCCGCGAGGAACATCCGCCGCTCGCCGGACGCGGTCTCGATGAACCAGAATCCCTCGCTGTTGGTGGCCACCAGCACGTCGCCCGTCTCGCTCACCCGGACCGGGGTGAACCGCTCCTTCTCGCGCCGCTCGCGCTCCGCCCTGGCCGCGGCGCTGTCCGCGGGTTCGGCGCCGGGCTGGGGCGCGTCTTCGCCCGTGAGCCTGCGCGGCGCGGTGTCGGACACGGTCCCCACGAAGGTCTTGCCGTCCTTGGCGTAGGCGTACGTCCGCCCGTCGCCCGACCAGCGCAGGGTGAGGCCCTTCGTGGTCGGGATCACGGTGGCCGGCTCGCCGCCACCGGCCGGCCGCACCGTCACCTTGTGCTCGCGGCCGAAGATCTCCGTGTAGTCGGTCCGGGGTGTGATGTCCTCGTCGGTGCGCAGCAGCGCGCCGTCGGCCGTGAGGGACGCGGCGCCGAGCATGGTTTCCGGCAGCAGCTCCGCCACGCGACCGCTCCGGACGTCGTACGTGGCGGGGATGGCGAGCAGGGCGCGACGCCGGATCTCCTCCCAGGACAGGAACGGGTCCTCGCTGGACTGCACCACGATCGGGCCGTTGACCTCCCGGAGAAACCGCTCGCGGGTTTCGGTCAGCCACGCGGCCCGGCGCATGCCGAACAGCAGCCGCGCGCCGTCCCTGGTCCACTGGAGGGACGCCTCGCCGGCGACGATACGGTCCCGGGGCAGGGACACCTGGTGGAGCCGGCCGCGCTCGCGCTCCCACAGGGTCAGCGCCCACGCGTCGCCCTCCCGCAGCAGGAACGCCAGACGGGATCCGTCCGGTGACCACGTGAACCCCTGCGCCTGGCGCCGCTCCTGGAACAGCGGCCGGGCCGCGCCCGTGCGCGTGTCCACCACGGTGTACTCGCCCAGCCGGGGCGCGACGTACGTGGGGTCGCCGAACCGCCGCTGGTCGCCACCGAGCCGGTCGCGCAGGGTGGACGTGCGCACCACCAGCCACCGCCCGTCGTCGCTCAGGGCGTCGGCCGCGACGCTCCGGACCGTCAAGACGTCATCGGGCGTGAATCGCGGTGGCTCCTGCGTGGTCAGGCGCGTGGGCAGGGCGATCGGGAGCAGCAGGACGGCGACGACGACACGCAGGGCGGTCATGGAAACCTCGGGCGGGAGAGCAGCTGCTCAAGGAGTATGGGGCGCCGGAGTCGGGCCGCGGACCGTGCCATCTACGTAGCCGATGCCCATCTCCGGGTTCTCCCGGGGAATGTATCGCGGCGCAGCTGGGGAGGCAGCGTCAACGGGCGCTCGACGACGGCGCGCATCCGGGCCGCCGGCCCGAGCCGCGGGGCGGGGGAATGGAGCGGCTCGTTGCGCGCTAGGTTACCGGCTGGGGCAACCGACTCCAGGACGGAGGATGGCTTCCGATGGCGATACGCGCCCAGGGGAAGTGCCCATGGGTCAGGTAGGATCGTTGCCGGTGATCCTGGCCGTCGCGATCCTGGCCGCCGCCTGGGTGTTGCTGGCGCTCGACGTCCCGCCGGTGCCCACGTGGTTCTACGTGTTCGCGTGGTATCCCACGCTCGTCCTGCTCGACGCGGCGGCGTTCCGGCGGGACCGCGCCAACTCGCTGCTCGCGCGCCCGGGCGCGGCGCTCTCGCTGCTCGCGTGGTCGCCCGTCGTGTGGCTCGTGTTCGAGGTCTTCAACTTCCGGCTGCGGAACTGGTACTACGTCTCGCTGCCCGGCCCCCTGCCGGAGCGCTGGGCCGGCATCGTGCTCTCGTTCGCGACCGTGGTGCCGGCCATCGTGCTGGCCGAGCGCGCTCTGGCCGGGAGCGGGGTGTTCGCGACGGGGCGCGGCCCCACGGTCGCCGTCCGAGGCTGGGAGCTGCACGCCGCCACCGCGCTCGGCCTGGCGGCGACCGTGCTGGTGCTCGTGTGGCCGCGGGGGTGCTTCCCGCTGGTGTGGGGAATCGGCTGGGTGCTGGCGGAGCCGGTGGTGTACCGCCGCGCGCCCGCGCTCTCGCTGTTCCGCGACCTCGAGCGCGGCTACTGGGGGCGGGTGGGCCGGCTGCTGCTCGGCGGGCTCGGCATTGGGTTGCTCTGGGAGTCGTACAACCACGTGGCCCGGGGGCGCTGGATCTACACCGTGCCGGGACTCGAGGACCTCAAGCTCTTCGAGATGCCGCCGCTCGGCTTTCTCGGGTTTCCGGTGTTCGCCCTGGAGGCGTGGGCCATGTACGGGGCGCTCTGCGCGCTGGGCGTGGCGGTGCCGGCGGCCGGTGGGGCAGGGCGGGTGCGTCGCGGCCGTGCGGTCGTGGCCGGCATCCTTGCGGCGGCGTTCGCGGTGGGCGCGCTCGCGGGGATGGACCACTTCACCGTCAGCTCCACGGCGCCGCAGGCGGCCGAGCTGCGCGGGCTTGGCGCGGAGGGTGCGGAGCTGGCGCGACTGCGGGGGATGGGCGCGGCGCACGCGCGCGCCCTGGTCGCGGCTGGCGTCACGCGGGTGTGCGACCTCCCGGGGCGGGAGCCCGGCGCGCTGGCCCGGGCGCTGCGGGCGGCGCGTCCGGGGCCGCGGCCCACGGAGGCCGAGGTGCGGGTGTGGGTGCGGGCCGCGCGACGGGCCTGTGCGGGGAATGCTCAGGCCGCGTCCGCGGCGCGTCAGTGGCGGCGCAGACCCCGCTTGCAGGCGTCGTCGTGGCGCGTCCCGCCGCTCGTGGACTCCACGGAGCCCGCGCGCTCCGTGAAGCTCGCGTCTGCCGAGGGACGGCCCAGGGTCAGGCCAGGAGCGCCCGCATGGGGTAGAGCTTCCGGCGGAAGGGGTCGAACACGAGCCCCAGGATCTCGAGCGTGACGACGCCCAGCAGCGGTTCGGCGTCGCCGGGCTCGCCGAGCACCACCGGGGTATGGCCGGCGCCCTGCGGCAGCGCAAGGTGGCATTCCGACACCTGCCGCCGGACGGCGGTGCCGTCGGCGAGGTGAAACCGCATGTCCCGCAGCGGGACGAGCCCGATGGTCTTCCAGACCGGCTCGGGAAGCATGGAGTACGTGGCGCCCGAGTCAATCAGGAAGCGCACGCGCGCTTCCCGGCCGGCGGGGCCGCGGACCGAGCCGTCTACGTAGCTGATGCCCACCTCCGGTGTTCCCTCTCGGGGAATGTATCCCGGCGCAATCTGGGAGGCAGGGGTCAACGAGCGCTCAACGACCCCCGGGCCTGACGGCCTGCGCCGCGAGGCGTTAACGTATTCCCATGTCCGGCTTCCGCCACGACCTGCGCTACGCGCTCCGGGGCTTTCTCCGGCGCCCCGGCTACACCACCGTGCTGGTGGTGACGGCCGCGCTCGGCATCGGCAGCACCGTCGCCATCTTCAGTGTGGCCAACGCGGTGCTGTTCCGGCCGCTGCCGTTCCGCGACCCCGAGTCGCTGGTACTGGTGTGGAACCGCCTCGAGAGCTCGAACGTGGACCGGGCGCTCGTGTCCGGCCCGGACTTCGTGGACTACCAGCAGCACACCACCCTGTTCGACGAGTTCGCCGCGGCCGTGGCGAACCCGGGCACGCTGACGGGCGGCGGGCGGGGGGAGCAGGTGCTGGTGGGCTGGACCACGGTGAACTTCCTCGGGGTGCTGGGCGTCGCGCCGCTGATCGGGCGGAACTTCGAGGACGACGACGCGCCGCCCATTGATCCGCAGGCGTTTGCCGATCCCAACGCCGAGTTCCCGCCCGGCGCGTTGATCTTGAGTCACGGGCTCTGGCGGCGGCGCTTCGGCGCGGACCCCGCCGTCGTGGGCCGGAGCCTCCAGGTGGACGGGCAGGAGTGCCTGGTGATCGGGGTCATGCCGCCGGGCTTTCGCATCTACCTGCCGCCCGACGCCGGCATGCGGACGGACATCGAGGCCTGGCGCGCGGCGCCGCGGAACATGATCACCTTCGCGGACCGGAGCACGCCGTTCTTCACGGTGGTCAGTCGCCTCAAGCCCGGCGTGACGGTGCCGCAGGCCCAGGCCGAGATGGACCGGCTGGCGAACACGCTGCGCGAAACCCACGTGGCGCACGCGCGGTCCGGCATGCGCATCACCGTGAACTCGATGCACGACGACATCGTGGCGCACGTGCGGCCGCTCCTGGTGGCGTTGCTGGTGGCGGCCGGGTTCGTGCTGCTCATCGCGTGCGCCAACGTGGCCAACCTGCTGCTCGTGCGGGCGGCGTCCCGGGAGCGCGAGATCGCGGTGCGGGCGGCGCTGGGTGGTGGGCGCGGGCGCATCATCCGCCAGACGCTCACCGAAAGCGGCGTGCTGTCGCTCATGGGCGGCGCGCTCGGCGTCCTGCTGGCCTGGTGGGGGACGCGGGTCCTGGTCGCGATGCACCCCACGAACCTCCCGCGGGTGGACGAGATCGGGATCAGCTGGACGGTGCTGGCGTTCACGGCGGGGGTCACGGTGCTGGCGGCCCTGCTCTTCGGGATGGCGCCCGCGCTCAAGTCGGCCAGCGCGAATCTGGCCGAAGCGCTGCGCGAGCGCGGCAGCGGCGACGCCGGGGTGGGCGGGACCCGGATCCGCACGGCGCTGGTGGTGGTGGAGGTGGCCCTGTCGCTCGTGCTGCTGGTGGGGGCGGGGCTCATGGTGCGAAGCTTCGCCAAGCTGCGACAGGTGGAGCCGGGCTTCCGGCCGGAGCAGGTCCTCACCTTCACGGTTCCGTTGCCGTTCTTCAAGTACACGGATGGGAACGCCCGGACGGACTTCTACGAGCGGCTGCAGCAGCGGATCGCGGCGTTGCCCGGGGTGCAGCACGTGGGCGGCGCGTCCCCGCTGCCGCTGGCCGGCGGCGACCAGTACCTCATCTACTCGTACGGCACGCCCGAGGCGTCGGACGAGGCGTGGGCGCAGACCAAGGCCGACTACAAGATCGTCCTGCCCGGCTACCACGCGGCCATGGGCGCCCGCCTGGTGGCCGGCCGGTTCATGGACGCGTCGGACAACCGCGCGGACGCGCGACGGACGGTCATGGTGGACGAGAAGCTGGCCGCGCGCGCCTGGCCCGGGGAGCCGGCGGTGGGCCGCCAGCTCGACATCTCCGTGTTCGCGATCGACACGTCGGGCGTGCGGGTCGTGCGCACGCCGGCGGAGGTCATCGGGGTGGTGGGGAACATCCGCGGCGAGTCGCTCACCGAGGACGGGCGCCCCGTGGTGTATTTTCCGCTCCGGTGGCTGCCGTGGGCGCCGCTCGGCATGACGGTGCGGGCGAGCGGCGACCCGCTCACGCTGGTGCCGGCCGTCCGGCGCGAGCTGGAGATGATGGATCCGGACGTGCCGATGGCCGACATTCAGATGATGGGGGACTACGTCGCGGACGCGATCGCGCCGACCACGTTCACGCTGGCGGTCATCGGCGCGTTCGCCGCCGTGGCGCTGGTGCTCGCGTCCATCGGGCTGTACGGCGTGATCGCCTATTCGGTCCGGCGGCGCACCCGGGAGATCGGCATCCGGATGGCGTTCGGCGCGAGCGAGGGGACGATCCTCCAGCTCGTGCTGCGGCGCGCGCTGGCCTTGGGCCTGGCCGGTGTGGGGATCGGGATCGTGGTGGCCCTGGTGTCCACGCGCACCGTGTCCAGCCTCGTCTACGGCGTCTCGCCCCTGGATCCCGTGACCTTCGTCAGCGTCCCGCTCGTGCTCGTGATGATCACCATCGCGGCCAGCTACGTCCCCGCGCGCCGCGCGACGCGGGTGGATCCGGTGGAGGCGCTGCGAGACGAATAGCGGGGGGCGATAGCCGAGGGCCGAGGGGTGGCGGGTGGCCTGCGGCTTCGCTCCCGGTGCCGGCGGCAGGCCCAGCGCCGTCGCGTCCTGGCGGATGCGGGCATCCAGGTGGCCAGCCGAGGACCGGCTACGCCGGGTCGAGCCCCTCGATGCGCGCGTCGGCAACGCGGGGCAGGACGCCGCCCGGCGCGCCGTAGTGCGGCACGATTCCCTGCTCGGCCACGGGCTCCCCGCTGCGCGGCAGCACGAACCGCTCGCCCGGCACCGCGTAGTACAGGCAGCCACACTCCTCCGCCGGGCGCCCCCGCACGAAGGTGTCGGTGTCGGCGAGCGCCGCGAGCCACGTGTGCTTGGCCTCTGCGAGGTCGAACGGCTTGGCGAGCCGGAGCCGGGCGAAATCCTCGGGCCGATAGCGACCGCGCCGCCGGAGCAGCTCCAGCAGGGACAGTGGGGTGAGGCCGGGGTCCTTGCCCACCGCGGCCCAGCACAGGCCCGCCAGCGGCAGGACGCGCTCGTGCACGAAGAGGATGTCCACGAAGTCGCGCGGCTCGTCGCGGCCGGCCAGGGCGAGCACCTTGTTGATGGCCAGGTCCATGGGATGGAGCAGCAGGCCCCCCAGCGCCTCACGCACGAGCGGCAGGAACCGCCAGGCCGAATGGTGCGCCCAATCCACGCGCGTCGCGTCATCGCCGCGCCGCACCACGGCGCGGACGAAGCCGGGCAGGCTCAGTTCCACCGCCACGGCGCACCCGGCGCGCTCCAGCGTGGCGCGGTCCGTCGCGAACGCCGAGGCGACCCGCGCCTCCGAGTCGTGGAAGAAATCGAGGTCGTCGCTGTAGCGGGTGGAGTTCGGCGCGAAGTGCATAGCCGCGCCGCCCGCGAGGTAGCGGTCGTTGGTGGGCGTGTGCGCGAGCGTGGCCAGCAGCGCCCGCTGGAACTCGGTTAGCGGCACAGTCGGGCCCCGGCGCGCCACGCGTCCCGGTTGCCCTGCTTCATCAGCTGCTCGGCCACCCAGGGCACGTCGGCGGCGGTGATCTCGAGGTCCGGGCGGTACGACCAGAAGCACGTGGTGCGAAACCGGCGGAACGCGCGCCGCGCCTCGCGGACCTTGACCATGGTCCGCGCGGCATCGGGGGCGAGGTGGCGCCGGCTCTTGCGGCCGCCGCGGGCGCCGATTCGGGCCAGGTAGCGGTTGATTTCGGTCATGGCATCATCATAAGCCGCTTATGATGATAAGTCAATGTAAAACGGTGACATGACTGCGCATGCGCCGATGCCGCACTGCGGATCGGCTCAACCCGTCTGCACCGTTCGAAAGTGCAGCGGATCCCGCAGACTCTGGAGCTCGCGGTAGTAATAGAGCGCCGTGGGTCGCTTGTCTTGGAAGCGCAGCGTTCTCAGAAACGCCACTTCCTCCGCCGTCGCGGTACCGCTCAGGGACAGGTCGTGCAGGAATTCGTGCAGCCCCGGCTCTTCGGCCGGCCCCGCGGACTCCCGCTCGACAAACTCGATGCGGCGCACAGGGTCGGCGGCGACCTGTTCGTTCAGGACGATTTCGAGTCCGAACGTCGCGAGGTCGATGTCCCAGGAGGCGATCAGCGGATCCAGGAAGGACACGCATTGCTCGACCGACAGGTGGAAGATGTCGGTATCGAGGAACTCCAGCACGATCACCCGCATCTCCTCGAAGGTGCGGCCGCCGAGGTGCGCCACCGTGCGGAGCCAGTAGTCATTCTGCAGCTCCCGGCGGGCGACGTGCTTCACGACGTCGAGCAGTTTCTGGGTCACGAGGCGCTCGAGCTCACCGAAGGGCTGCTTCTCGAACACCACGCGGACCTCCCGTTCCTTCTCGGGACGGCATTTCCGCAGGATCAGCGCGCGGACTTCCGAGAACAGCGGGGTGGGTTCATCCCCCAGCCCGCGCTTCAATCCGTCCTTCCGCTGGAGGTCGGCGAGCTTTGCCAGCTCCCCGAGCGGCAGCTTCAGGAACCGGTCCATCCGGTCATAGATGTCCGTCCGTTCGGGCGCCGGCGGTGCCTTCTTCCGCGTCAGCAGCTGCGAGATGTACGACTCGGTCACGCGAGCCGCCCGGGCGAGGCCTTTTTGCTCCAATCCCAGCAGGTCGAGGCGCTGCCGAATCGCGAATGACACGTCCATGGGCGTCCTCCCGCTTGCATCCCCGGGCACTTAACCAATACGGTCAAGCATTGCGTGTTAATGCGTTCAGGCTTGACAAACTAAGTAAAGTGACTACCTTCCGCAAGTCGGGAATCACACCGTAGCCCAGGTTCATGTTGGTCGCATCCAGGAGTCGCCCATGTACGCTCGGAACGTCACGCTGCACCTCAAGGCCAACTCGGGCCCTGAGTTCACCCGCAGGGTGGAAGCGGACATCCTGCCCATGCTGCGCAAGCAGAAGGGTTTCAAGGACGAGATCACGTTCGTCGCCGCCGGCCGCAACGAAGCGGTGGCCATCAGCCTGTGGGACAAGCAGGACAGCGCGGATGCGTATGGCCGCGACACGTATCCCCAGGTGCTGAAGAGTCTGGACAAGCTGGTCGAGGGAACGCCCACGCTCGAGTCGTACGAGGTGTCCAACTCGACCTTCCACAATATCGCGGCCGCGCGCCACTAGCCGCGCGTCTGCCCCGGGAGGATCGGACCATGCAAGTCACGCAATTCAATCCCATGTGGTCGGTACTGGACAGACAGTTTCCGAACCACCTCGGCCGGCTCTACGGCCAGATGCTCGAGTCCCGGTTCCCGCGGGATGAAAACCACTCGCTGTTCGGGCACGGGATGCCCCTGGTGGACGTCATCGAAGAGCGGGATACGATCCGCCTCGTGGCCGAGCTGCCGGGGGTGAAGCCGGGAGACGTGAGAATTTCGGTCGAGAGCAACGTGCTCACGCTTCAGGGCGAGAAGAAAGAAGAGGAGCGACAGGACGACAGGGTGTACCGCTGCGAGCGCACCTTCGGCACGTTCGAGCGCTCGTTCACCTTGCCGGCGACGGTTGATGCGAACACCATCGTCGCGAAGTTCGAGTCGGGTCTGTTGACGGTGCTGTTGCCGAAGGTCGAGGCAGCCAAGCCGCGCCAGATCACGGTCAACGTCGAATAGCAGGTACCGCAGGTCGAGTGGCGCGGGCGGTCGGGGCGACCCGATCGCCCTGCGCGTTACTGCTTCGCGAGGATGAAGTGGGCGCCGGGCATGCTGTACCGCAGCTCCGTCACCGGACCGCGGTCGCCGTGCGCGCGGCGGAAGATCAGCCGCGGCGGGCCCCGACCAAACGTGAGGTCCTCGATCCAGGGAATCACACGCGGTGGCGCACCGTTGACGGAGAAGGCGGGCCCCTGTGCCGTCGCCGTCACCTCGACGATCATCTCCTCGCCCCGCCCCGGGCCCACATACCTGCCGACGAGCGGTGCGGGGTCGCCGGTGAACCTCAAACGCGGCGGGGGCGTCCAGCCGAGCACCTCGTTGGCGAGGTTGGTCACGACCTCCTGCGGATCGAGCGGGCCGACGGTGTTGATCATGACGACCACCGCCATCCGTGTCTCGGGATACCAGCCGGCCTCCACCCAGAAGCCGGGGGCCCTCCCGCCGTGGCCGATGTACATGAGGCCGCTGGGGTCCGGCCCCACCTGGAGCCCCATGCTGTAGCGCAGCGGCGTCCCGTCGTTGAGCCGGGCCGGCGTGAGGAACTCGGCGTAGCTGGCGGGTGAGAGCACCTTGCCGCCGTGGAGCGCCTGAAGCCAGGTGACCATGTCGCCCACGGTCGAGCACAACGACCCGGCGGCAAAGGGCCACGTGTGCGCAATGGTCCACGCGCGGCGGACCACACTGTCCCGCGAGACGAAGTAGCCATGCGCGCGGCGCGGGACGTTCTCCTCGCTGTGGCAGTACAGCGAGCGCGTCATGCCGAGCGGCGCGAAGAGGTTCTGCTCGACGTAGTCCTCGTACGTCATCCCGCTCGCCTTCTCGATGACGAGACCCAGGAGCCAGAACCCGGAGTTGTTGTAGATCTGGACCTCGCCCGGCGCGAACTGCGGCGGAAGGCGCTGGAGCAGCGCGTACGCCGAATCGCGGGGGAAGCGGATGTTCGTGGACAGGCTGCCGAACTCCGGCGCCTCCGTGAAGTCGCCGATGCCCGCGGTGTGCCCGAGCAGGTGGCGCAGCGTCACGGTGTGGCCGCGGGTGTCGAAGTCGGGGAGCCACCGGGTGATCTCGTCGTCCAGGCTGAGCTTCCCCTCGTCCCGGAGCCGGAGCACGGCCGCGGCGGTGAACTGCTTGGTGACCGAGCCGATCACGAACAGCGCGTCGAGCGGCATCGGCACGTCCCATTCGACGTCGGCCGTTCCGTAGGCCTTGAAGAGCAGCGTGTCGCCGTCCTTGACCACGGCCGCCACGATGCCCACGGCGTACTGCCGCTGCACCCAGTGTCCGGCGATGGCATCGAGCCGCTGAACGAGGTCAGCGTTCGCCTGCGCCGCCGCCGGGACGGCCAGCGTGGCGAGGAGCACCCCGGCACAACCATATCGCTTCACGTGATACCGACCGGTGTCAGATGTAACGGAAGACGGGCGGGAAGGCGGTCACCACGATCGCCGCCCACACGGCATAGACCCACAGGTAGTTTGTCTGCCACCGCTCGAGGTCGGCAAACCCGCCACGGCCGCGCAGGAACCGGACGTAGCACACGGCGGACCACGCCAGGTTGACGAGGAGGATCACGTTCATCCCCAGGGCGGCCACGCGGTTGGGCGTGAAGCCGAACTCCGTGATGCGCGCGGCAATGGCCCAGAGCGCCACCGCGTCGGCCACGAGCGCGCTCAGCACCAGGACCACCTGCACCACGTCGAAGGCGCCGCCCGGCGCGCGGGGGTCGCGGGCCGAGAGGGAGTAGAGCAAGAGGCCCAGCACCACGACGAGGAGCATGTCGAACACGATGAGCACTTCGCGCTCGACGTCGAGGGTGCGCCCGGTCCCCAGCACCAGCCCCAGGAACACGAGCAGCACGATGGTGAAGAGCGGCGTGAAGAGACGCGCCAGCACGGGCGCCATGTTCTCGATCACGCTCTGCTTGGTCTCGACGAGCCACGACGCGACCAGGACGCCCCCCATGGCGCCGCACGGCAGGATCCACGTCTCGAAGAACGGCTCGATGTCCATCCCGATGGCCTCGAAGATCCCGAACGTGAACCCCAGGAGGACGCCGCCGCCCAGAGCGATCAGCACGTAGTAGATGAACAGCTCGCCCGAGAAGCGGATGAAGTCCATGCGGCCGGCCACCTCGCGCCACCGGCCCCCCGCGTACGCCACCCCCACCGCGATCCAGAGCGCGATCGG
>DASWHL010000125.1:0-5022 GCA_036398175.1 Gemmatimonadales bacterium | reverse complement strand
CGACGTCGTCGCCCCCGGATTCACCGGATCCACGCGCGACACCACCGTCCGCCTCGTCGAGATCATGTTTCCCATGTCGGGCGTGACGATCCTGGCGGCCTGGTGCCTAGGCGTGCTGAACACGCACCGCCGGTTCTTTGTGGCGTACGCGGCTCCGTCGCTCTGGAACGTGGCGCAGATCGCGACACTCCTGGCCCTGGGCGGCGTCCTGGCGGGCGCGCGACTGGCCGTGGCCCTGGCCTTCGGCGCCCTCGCCGGGAGCATCCTGCAACTCGCCGCCCAGCTGCCCGGCACGCTGCGCCTGGTCGGGCGGTTTCACTGGGGCCTCCGGGTGGACGCCCCGGGAACCCGGCGCGTGCTCCGCGCCTGGGGTCCCGTCGTGGTCGGCGCTGGGGTCGTGCAGATCTCGAGTGTCGTGGACACCCAGCTCGCCTCGTTGCTCGGAACGGGAGCGGTGGCCGTGCTCGGCTACGCGCAGCTCATCGCCCTGCTGCCCATCTCCCTGTTCGGCGTGAGCGTGGCCGCCGCCGCACTACCCGAGCTGAGCCGCGACGCCGCGGGAACCGGAGCGGAACGCGTGGGCGCCGAGGTCGCGGCCGCGGCCCGTCGCATCCTGTTCTTCGTGGTGCCGTCCGCCCTCGCGTTCGCCGCGTTCGGCGACCACATCGTGGCCATCCTGTTCCAGACCGGCCGGTTCGACGCGACGGATACGGACCTGGCGGCCGGTGTGCTGGCCGCCTATGCCGTCGGGCTCCCGGCCCAGGCGTCCATCAAGCTCTTCGCGTCCGGCTTCTACGCCGTCGGCGATACGCGCACCCCCGTGAAGATCGCGGCGGTGGCGGTCGCGCTGTCGGCCGGCCTGGCGGCGGCGGCCATGCAGGTGCTCGGGCCCGCGGGCATCGCCCTGGGATCGGCCGTGGCCGCGTACGTCAACGTGGGCCTGCTGGTGCGCGCGCTGCGACGGCGAGCCGGCGGCCTGGGGATGGACGGCCACCCGGGGCGGTTGAGCGCGATTCTGGTGGGCGGGATCGTCGGTACCGGCGCGGGCCTGGCCGTGGAGTGGCTCCTGGCGGGGGGCCCGCGCCTCCTCACGGGGCTCGGCGCGCTGATGGCGTTCGGCCTCGCGTACCTCGCGGGCGCGGCGGCGGCGGGGCACCCGGATGCCCGGGCCCTGGCTCGCCGCTGGGCCGCGCGTCTCCGGCCGTGACCTCCCCAGCGCCCCCCGAGCTCGCCCGGAAGCTCGACACGCTCCCGGAGGCGCCGGGCGTCTACCTGTGGAAAGACGGGGCCGGGCGCGTCGTGTACATCGGGAAGGCCAACCGCCTGCGCAGCCGCGTCCGCAGCTACTTCGCCACCGACGCCACACACTCACCCAAGCTCCGCATGCTGCGCCGGGCGATCGCGGACGTGGATACGATCGTCGTGCGCTCGGAGTCCGAGGCCCTGCTGCTGGAGAACAACCTCATCAAGGAGTACGCCCCCCGGTTCAACATCCTGCTGCGCGACGACAAGAGTTATCCGTCCATCGCCGTGACGCTGGGCGAGCCGTTCCCGCGGGTGCTCGTCGTGCGCCGGGAACAGATCCCCGGCGCGCGCATGTTCGGCCCGTACACCGACGTCGGGACCCTGCGCCGCACGCTGCGCATCGTCCGCCGCATCTTCACCGTCCGGTCGTGCCACTACGCCCTTCCCGACGACGCGCCCGAGCGGGCGTGTCTGGACTACCATATCGGGCGCTGTCTGGCGCCGTGCGTCGGGCGGCAGACCGTGGCGGCCTATCGCGCCATGATGGACGACGTCGTCGCGTTTCTCGAAGGTCGAACCGTGGAGGTCCGCGGCCGGCTGCGCGCGCGCATGGAGGCGGCGTCCGCGGCTCTCGACTTCGAGCGGGCGGCGGAGCTGCGGAACGCCCTCCGGTGGCTGGAGCAGCTCGAGCAGCCGGCCGCCGTGGAACGGGTCGGCGGAGGAGACGCCGACGCCCTGGGGCTGGCGCGGGACGGGGATGATGCCGCGGTGACGGTCCTGCGGGTCCGGGGCGGGAAGCTCCTCGCGCATGACACCCGCTTCCTGCACAATCTGGCGGAGGAGCCCGACGATCGGGTCCTCGCCGCCTATCTCGTCCAGTGGTACCGGCTGTTTCCCGGCGGCGCGCGGCAGGTCCTGATGCCGTTCCCTCCCGCGGAACACGACGAGATCGCCGCGCTGTTCCCCGGCGTCCGGTGGCTCGTGCCGCAGCGGGGAACCCTGCGCCGGCTCGTGGACCTCGCGGATCAGAACGCGCGGCACGCGCTCGAGGGGTTCCGGATCGAGGCGCTCGAAACCGACGAGCGGGCCGACGATCCGGTGTACGCGCTGGGACGCGACCTCGGCCTCACCGTGGTGCCGCGCAGCCTCGTGTGCATTGACATCTCTACCAACCAGGGCCGGGACACCGTGGGGAGCCTCGTGTGGTTCGAGGCCGGGCGGCCCCGGAAGGGCGAGTATCGCAAGTTCAAGATCCGGGGAACGCCGATCGGCGATGCCGCCGCACCCGCGGCGGAGGGGGGACGGGTGGCGGACGCGGGGGGAGCAGCGGGAAGCATGCCGGACGACTACGCCGCGATCCGCGAAGTCGTGACCCGCTACATGCAGCGGCGCGTGAACGAGTCGCGCCCGATACCCGACCTGATGGTCATTGACGGCGGCAAGGGCCAGCTGGGCGCCGCGCAGGAGGCCCTGGCACACCTGGGGGTGACCGGGATCCAGCTCGCGAGCCTCGCCAAGCGGGACGAAGAGGTCTTCCTCCCGGACCAGGCGGCAAGCATCCGCCTGTCCCGCCGCAGCCCGTCGCTGCGCCTGCTGCAACGCGCGCGCGACGAAGCCCATCGCTTCGCGCTGACCTACAGCCGTGCCCGCCGGACCGCGCGGACCGTCACGTCCGAACTGCTCACGGTCCCGGGGGTGGGTCCCGTCCGGCGGCGGGCGCTCCTCGCGCGCTTCGGCAGTCTGGCCGGCGTACGGTTGGCCTCCGCGGACGAGATCGCCACCGTCCCGGGATTCTCGAAGGTCCTCGCAGAACGTATCCTCCAACATCTCGGTGATGCATGACGTTCGATTGGGAACTCGTCTGTTCCGATTGCGCCCGCTCGGGCTCGCCCGAGGGGCTTCCCACCGTCTGCCCCGACTGCGGCCAGCCGTGGCTCGTGCGGTATCACCGGTCACCCGCGCCCACCCTGCGCGCGGTCCTCGCCTCCCGGCCGGCCACGATGTGGCGCTACCGGGAATGGCTCCCGCTTCGGGAGGGGGAAGAGCCCGTAACACTGGGTGAGGGCATGACCCCGCTCATTCGGGTTCCGAGCGTCGAGCGGGCACTGGGCCTGCACTGCGTCTGGATCAAGGACGAGTCGCAGAATCCCACGGGGTCGTTCAAGGCGCGCGGAATGTCGGCCGCGATTACGCGGGCCGCGCTGGCGGGCGCGCGGCGGTACACCGTCCCCACCGCCGGCAACGCGGGCGTGGCGCTGAGTGCCTACGGCGCGCGGTCGGGGGCCGAGGTGCGGGTGTACGCGCCCCGTTCCACGCCGGCGCGACTGCTGGAGCAGGTCGAGGTGCACGGCGGAGACCTCCACGCGCTGGAGGGCCATATCGGCGACTGCGGCCGCGTCTCGCGGGAATGGGCGGCGGGCTCGGGCGCGTTCGACGTGTCCACGCTCCGGGAGCCGTACCGGATCGAGGGCAAGAAGACGCTCGGGCTCGAGATTGCCGAGCAGCTGGATTGGCAGCTCCCGGACGCGATTCTCTACCCGACGGGCGGTGGCACCGGGCTCATCGGCATGTGGAAGGCGTTCGACGAGCTGCGGGCGGCGGGATGGCTGCCGGCGGACGCGCGCACACGCCTCTTCAGCGTCCAGGCCGCAGGCTGTGCGCCCATCATCCGGGCGTTCGAGGCCGGCGCCGAGACGCCGACCCCCTGGGAAGATCCGGAGACGGTGGCGAGCGGGCTCCGTGTTCCCGGCCCGCTCGGCGGCCGGCTCATTCTCCGGGGCATCCGGGAGACGGGCGGCGGGGCGGTGGCCATCCCCGACCAGACGTTGACGGAATGGGAACACAAGGTGGCGCGTGCCGAGGGCCTCGACATGTGTCCGGAGGGCGGTGCGGCCGTGGCCGCGCTGGCGGAACTGGTGCGGTGCGGGACGATCCGCCGGGACGCGCGGGTCGTGGTTTTCAACACGGGGGCCGGTTGGCTTTACCGGTGACGCCTGGCGATATTTTCAGGTTGACTTGCGTATGCCCGTTGCGATCCTCGATCCGGCCGCCGGCATCAGCGGCGACATGCTGCTGGGTGCCCTCGTGGATGCCGGGGCGCCCACCGCATGGCTGGAGGGCCTCCCGGCCCGGCTCGGGTACCCCGAAGTCGGGGTCACCGTGGCGCGCGTCTCACGGGCCGCGGTGGCCGCGGCCAAGGTGGACTTCGTGATTCCCGGCGCGGGCCCCCACGATTCGCACGCCCCGGGCGGGCGGGGCCACGGGCATCACGTGGGGGCGCTGCTGGATCGGATCCGGCGCGCCCCGCTCACACCCTGGGTCCGCGACCATGCCACACGCGCCTTCGAGATGCTGGCGCAGGCCGAGGCGCGCGTGCACGGCACGACCCCCGACGCGGTGCACCTGCACGAGGTGGGTGCGACGGATGCGGTCCTCGACATCGTCGGGGCGGTCGAGGGCTTCGAGCAGCTGGGGGTCACGGACATCTACCATCTCCCGGTCGCGGTGGGATCGGGATGGGTGGAGGCGGCGCACGGGACCCTCCCCGTGCCGGCACCCGCCACGGTGTTGCTGCTCGAGGGCCAGGATCTCCGGCAGGACGGACCGGTCACGGGGGAGGCGACGACACCCACCGGCGCGGCGCTGCTCCGGGCGTTATCGCGCGGCTCGCCACCGGCGCGCTGGCGGCTCGCGCGGTCCGGTTGGGGCGCCGGCACGCGCAACCCGGAGGGATACCCCAACGCGCTCCGGCTCCTGCTGGGTGACGTGGCGGCCGAA
>DASWHL010000124.1:0-3805 GCA_036398175.1 Gemmatimonadales bacterium | reverse complement strand
CCGTGATGTCCTACGCCTCCGTTGAGACCGGCTCGCTCCCGTTCTCCTGCAAGGCCGCGTGCAGCGTGTGCCACGGCAGGTTGGCGCACTTCACCCGCGCCGGAAACTCCTTCACCCCCGAGAACGCCCACAGCTTGGTGCCGAGCGTCTGCCGGTCCGGTTCCACGGTTCCGGTCACCATCCCGTGGAACGCCGTGAACAGCTGCTCCGCCTCGGCCACGGTCTTGCCCTTCACGACGGTCGTCATGACCGACGCCGAAGCCTGGGAAATGGCGCAGCCCTGGCCCTGGAACCCCACGTCCTCGATCACGCCGCCGTCCACCTTAACCCACAGGGTGATCTTGTCGCCGCAGAGCGGGTTGTGGCCGTTGGCAGTGTGGTTGGCGTCCGGCACCTCGCGGAAATTCCGCGGCGCCTTGTTGTGATCGAGAATCACCTGCTGATACAGCTCGCCCAGGTCGCTCATCGGTGGAACAGCTCCCGCACCCGGTGCAATGCCGCGACCAGACGGTCCACGTCGTCGCGCGTGTTGTAGAACGCCATGGACGCCCGCGCGGTGGCCGGCACGCCGAAGAAGTCCATCACGGGCTGGGTGCAGTGGTGTCCCGTACGGATGGCGACGCCCTCCTGGTCGAGCACCGTGCCAATGTCGTGGGGGTGCGCGCCCTCCATGACGAACGCCACCACGGACGCCTTGTGCGCCGCCGTACCCACGAGCCGCACACCCGGGATGCTCGATACCCCCTCCGTGGCGTACGCGAGGAGATCCGCCTCGTGCTTCGCGACTGCGTCCCAGTCGAGCTGGCGGAGGTAGTCCACGGCCGCCCCGATGCCCACGGCCCCCTCGATGTTGGGGGTGCCGGCCTCGAACTTCATGGGGAGCGGCGCGTAGGTCGTCTTCTCGAACGTCACCGACTGGATCATCTCGCCGCCGCCCTGATAGGGCGGCATCTCGTCCAGGAGCGCGCGCTTGCCGAACAGCGCGCCGATGCCGGTCGGCCCGAACATCTTGTGGCCCGACACCGCGTAGAAGTCGCAGTCGAGCGCCTGGACGTCCACCGGGCCGTGCGGCGCCGCCTGCGCGCCGTCAATCAGGACAGGGATGCCGCGCGCATGCGCCTCCGTGATGATCTCGCGAACGGGGTTCACGGTGCCGAGGGAGTTCGACACGTGGACCACGGCCACGATGCGTGTGCGGGACGTGAGCAGATCGGGCAGCCGTTCCAGCACCAGCTCGCCCCGCTTATTCATGGGGATGACGCGCAGTGTGGCACCACGTTCCTCGCAGAGCATCTGCCAGGGCACGATGTTCGAGTGGTGCTCCATGGCGGAGATGAGCACCTCGTCGCCCTTGCCCACGCGCCGCCGGCCGAACGTGGCGGCCACCAGGTTGATGCCTTCGGTGGCCCCGCGCACGAACACGATCTCCGCCGGCGACGGCACGTTGAGGTAGCGGCCGATCATGGCGCGCCCCCACTCGTACGCCGCGGTCGCCTCCTCGGACAGCTGGTACACGCCGCGGTGGACGTTGGCGTTCAGCGTCTCGTAGTAGCGGTGGATGGCGTCAATCACGTGCCGCGGCTTCTGGCTGGTGGCCGCGTTGTCGAGATAGACGAGCGACTTGCCCCGCATGGACCGGCGGAGCAGGGGGAAATCGGCGCGGACGCGGTCGGCATCGAACGCCGGCCGCACCGCCGCCGCAGGCTCGCGCCGACCGGTTGCCGCCGTCATGGTTACCCGCGCTTCTCCAGCTGGGCGTGGATCACGCCGTCCAGGTGCGCGCGCAGCGGTTCCAGCGACACCGAGTTCAGGATCTCGGCGCCAAAGCCATAGGTGAGCAGGTTGCGCGCGGCCTCGCCGCCGATGCCGCGGCTCTGGAGATAGAACAGCGACCGCTCGTCAATGGGGCCAAGTGTCGCGCCGTGTGTGCACTTCACGTCGTCGGCGTAGATCTCGAGCTGCGGCTGGCTGTCCGACCGCGCCTCTTCCGAGAGCAGCATGCTGTTGTTGGTCTGCTTGGAGTCGGTCTTCTGGGCGCCGGGCCGCACGATGATCCGGCCGTTGAAGACCCCGCGCGCGCGGTCGTCGTACACGCCGTTGAACAGCTCCCAGCTGTTGCAGTGCGCCCTGGCGTGGTCAATGGTGGTGTGATAGTCCACATGCTGGTCGCCACTGAGCGCCGTCAGCCCGTTGATCGTGCACTCCGCGCCCTCACCATCCAGCACGGCGGTGATGTCGTGCCGGGTGACGCCGCCGCCGAACGCGAAGTTGACCACCGAGTAGACCGAGCTGCGGCCTTGCGTGGACCACGTCGTGGCCGTATGGAACGCGTCGGTCCGCTCCCGCTGGATCCGGTAGGCGTCCACCACGGCGTTCTCGCCGATCACCCACTCGGTGACCACGTTGGTCCAGTACGGGCCCCTGCCGTTGCCCGCGTACTGCTCGACCAGCGACACCTGCGCGCCGTCCTCGATCACGAACAGCGCCCGCGTGTGGCTCACCACCAGCTCGGCGCCGCCCGTGTTCACGAACACGATCTGGAGCGGCTGGTCCACCACCCCGTTCCGCGGCACGTACACGAACGCGCCGTCCTCGACGAACGCCGTCGCGAGCGCCGCGAACGGGCTGGCTTCCGGGGTGGCATGCTGTGCCAGGTGTTTCCGCACCACGTCCGGGTGGCTCTGAAGCGCGTCCGCGAGGGAGCCCACGACTACCCCCGCGGGAAGGTCTTTCAGCGCGGACAGCTGCTTCGCGAACCGCCCGTTCACGAACACGGCCACGAGGCGCTCGTCCGGCTCACCGAAGACCACCCGCTCGAGTACGGCCTGCGCGCCGCGCGGCACGCCCGCCGGCGCCGGCGCGAACCGCCCCGCGGCAATCCTCTCGACGCTCGTGAACCGCCATGCTTCCTGGCGCGTCGTGGGGAATCCCACGGCGCCGAACCGCTCGATGGCCGTCCGGCGGAGCTCTTCGAGCCACGCGGGCCCGCCCGCCGCCGCGGCGAACGTCTCGTGCGCCGAGAGGTGGGGCGCGGTGTGGTCCGCCGCCCGCTCGACCACCGCCGTCATCCCGCCACCACCGCTTCCTGCTTGAGCCAGTCGTAGCCCTTGGCCTCGAGCTCGTGCGCCAGCTCTTTCCCGCCCGAGCGCACGATCCGCCCGGCGTGGAGCACGTGCACGCGGTCCGGCGTGATGTAGTTGAGCAGGCGCTGGTAGTGCGTCACGATCACCATCGCGCGCTCGGGCGACCGCAGCTTGTTCACCGCCTCCGCCACGAGCTTCAGGGCGTCAATGTCGAGCCCCGAGTCCGTCTCGTCGAGGATCGCGAGCCGGGGCTCGAGGACGGCCATCTGGATGATCTCATTCCGCTTCTTTTCGCCGCCCGAGAAACCCTCGTTCACGGCACGGTTCAGGAACGTGTCCTCCCAGCCAATGACCTTGAGCTTCTCGTCCAGGATGTCGAGGAAGTCAATCGGATCGTACTCCGGCTCACCGCGCGCCTTGCGCACGGCGTTCACGGCCGCGCGCAGCAAGTAGGCGTTGGTGATGCCGCGGATCTCGACCGGGTACTGGAACGCCATGAACACGCCCGCCTGCGCGCGCCCCTCGGCAGTCATGTCGAGCAGGTCGGCCCCCTCGAAGGCCACGGACCCTTCGGTCACCTCGTACGCCGGGTGGCCGGCCAGCACCTGGGCCAGCGTGCTCTTGCCCGAGCCGTTCGGGCCCATGATGGCGTGCACCTCGCCCTTGCCGACCGCGAGGTCAACGCCGTGGAGGATTTCCGTGCCGGCGACGGAGGCGTGGAG
>DASWHL010000123.1:0-40818 GCA_036398175.1 Gemmatimonadales bacterium | reverse complement strand
GGCCGGCGCGTCCGTCGCGGACGCGCCGGCGCCGTGCTGTTCACCAGGTGAGGACGACGTCCACGTTGAACCGGTCCCGATCGTACCGGTAGCGGTGATCGTCGGCCCAGTGCCGCCACGCGCGCGCGGCCGCGGCACGATGGTTCCTGTGGTGCTTCACGAACTTCGGACCATGGCCGCGCTTACCGCGATACTCGCGATACCCGGCCGCCCGTTCGGTTGCGTACACGTACACGACCGGTCGCGCCACCCGGTAGGACCTCGGCGCATCCCAGCAGTACAGGTACGGACCTTCCGCGACGCACTGCGCGAAATGCCGCCGGGCAAGCCGGCGCGGACCGCGGTCGTAGTACACGTGCGGCACGACCGGCCGCAGCCCCGGGGACACGTAGTACGCGGTCGCCCGAAGGCCCGACCCACCCCAGGAGAGCCCGATCTGGACATCCTGGGCCGCCGCGCGGGGAGCAATCGTCGCCAGCGCGAAGGTAGCCGCCAGCGCTCCGAAGAATCTCGCTTTCGACATAACCCCTCCCTTTGACAGACCGGACCCGGCCAATCAGCACCGGGGTCCGGGACCTCAAAAGGCAGGGGCCATGCCGCTGGGCACGCATGGACCGCAATCAGTTACGGGGAAATGATTTACGCAACCTGACCGCGCAGCTGAGGGCTGGCGAACTGTCCTCCAGAGAGGACGTATTCCTCCTTCACTTCCTTCCGCCAACCAGGGGGACGAACCTGACCGGTAGCAGCGCGCGCTGCGCGGTCTCGCCGGTCGCGTCCTTCTCGACGACCACCAGATACTGCACCGCGTCCTGCGGCCCGACTGGCATGACCAGGCGACCGCCCGGCGCCAGCTGCCGGAGCAGGGCCGGTGGAATCTCGTCGGCCGCCGCCGTCACGATCACCGCGTCGAACGGCGCCTCCTCCGGCCAGCCTGCGTAGCCGTCTCCGTGGCGCACGCGCACGTTTCCGTAGCGAAGCCGCGCGAGCACGGCGGCCGCGTTGGCGGCGAGTGGCTCCACGATCTCGATCGTGTACACCTCGCACCCGATCTCCGCGAGCACCGCCGCCTGGTAGCCCGAGCCCGTGCCGATCTCCAGCACCTTCATGCCGGGCCGCGGCCGGACCTGTTCGGTCATGAACCCGACGATGTACGGCTGCGAGATGGTCTGGTCGTACCCGATGGGCAGCGGGTGGTCGCCGTAGGCGAGGTCGCGCACGTCGGCCGGGACGAACTCGTGCCGGGGCACCGCGCGCAGGGCCGCCAGCGTGGCCGAGTCGCGCACGCCGTCGCTTTCGATCAGGGCCACCATCGCGCGACGCGCCGTCGTGAGCGCTTCGTCCTGCGCGGGCACGCGGCAGGCTGAGCCGGCCAGCGCGCCGAGGGTGAGCACGGCAATGCGGGGGCGCATGCTTCAACTATAGACGCACGGGCCGAACCGCCGCGAGGGCTGCGCCACCCCGTGCCTTGCGTCTCCCCCAACGCCGAGCCGACCTTAGGGGCATGGCTGCACCGGGCTACTACACCGCGGACATGGTCCGCGCGCTTCAACCATAGCCCGGCGAGCGACGGCCCCGAACGCGCTGCTGACCGCGGCTGGCGCACGCTCCTTTGCCACGGGGCTCACGGGCGTGCTCCTCGGGCTCTACCTGGGCCGGCTGGGCCTCGACGCCGCCGCGCTCGGACTCGTGGTGGGGGCAGGGCTGGCGGGACTCGCGATCGGCACGACGTTCGTCGCGTTCGTGGGCGATCGGCTGGGACGGCGCAACACCCTCCTTGCCACCACCGTGCTCTCGGGCGCCGGGCTCGTCGGGCTGGCGCTCGTCGAGGGCGCCGTTTCGCTCGCGATCGTCGCGTTTCTGGGGATGGTCAACGGCATGGGGCGGGATCGCGGCCCGGCACAAACGCTCGAGCAGAGCCTGCTGGCCGACGCGGCCACCCACACGACCCGCACCCGGGCATTCACGCGCTACGCGCTGGTCCAGGATCTCGCGGGCGCGGTAGGGGCCCTGGCCGCTGCCCTGCCGAGCGGGATCGAAGCCGCGTTCGGTGTCTCGGCGCTCGCGGCAACCCGATGGACGCTGGTCGGTGCCGCGGCGGTGACGCTGGCACCGCTGCCCCTGTACCTCGCGCTGCCCGCCGACAAGCGACACATCGTCACCCATCGCTGGTGGCACGTGCCGCTCTCCGCAAGCGGAAAGCGGCGGGTCGGCGGGCTCGCCGGGCTCTTTGCGCTCGACAGTCTGGGCGGCGGCTTCCTCGCGGGCTCGATCCTCACCTTCTGGTTCTTCCGCCGGTTCGGGCTCGGCGGTGACGTGCTCGGGCCCGTCTTCTTCGCCGCGCGGCTCCTCAACGCCGCGTCGTACGTAGGCGCCGAGTGGCTGGCCGCGCGCATCGGTCTCGTGCGGACGATGGTGTTCACCCATCTGCCGTCCAGTGTCCTGCTGTGCGCGCTGCCGTTCGTTCCCTGGACCGCGCTCGCGGTGACGCTCTTCCTGATCCGCGAAGCCCTCGTGCAGATGGACGTCCCGACCCGCCAGTCCTACGTCGTCGCGGTCACCGCGGCGGACGAGCGGACGTTCGCGCTCGGCGCGACCGGCGTGGTCCGGAACGCGGGCTGGGCCTTTGGTCCGCCGCTCGGCGGGCTGGCCATGGGCGCGTTCGGCCTGGGGGCGCCCCTGGTGATTGGCGCCGGCCTCAAGATCGTGTACGATCTCGCGCTCTTCGCGTCATTTCGTCACGTACGGGCGCCCGAGGAAATCCGCAGCCCGGCGTGACCCACAGACGCGGATCAGACGGCCAGACGGCACGACGGCAAGCGGTCGGCGGGAGGAAGAGCAAGCTCCCCCCTCCAACTCCCCACCGCTAGCCGTCTCGCCGTCTCGCCGTCTATCCTACCTCCTGATGCCGCCCCCTCCCCCCCGCATCCTCCAGGTGGATGCCGACGCCTTCTACGTGCAGGTCGCCCGCCTCACGGATCCCGACGGCGCCGGCCGCGCTGACCTGTTGCTGGTAGGCGGCACACCGCAGGGCCGCGGCGTCGTCACGTCGGCCTCCTACGGCGCGCGCCGATTCGGCGTGACGTCCGGCATGTCCATGGCCCAGGCCATCCGCCTCTGCCCGGACGCGGTGGTGGTGGGCGTCCCGCGCCGTGCGTGCAGCGCGCGGAGCCGCGCCATCGTGGCGGTGCTCGACCGGTTCACGCCCGTGGTGGAGCCCGCGTCCATTGACGAGATGTATCTCGACCTGTCCGGCACCGAGCGGCTGTTCGGTGGCGAGCCGCTCGCGGCAACCGCGCATCGCATCCGCGAGGCCGTCCGGCGCGAGACCGAGATCACCGTCTCCATCGGCGGCGGCACCAACCGCCTCGTGGCCAAGCTGGCCGCGGGCCGCGCCAAGCCGCACCGGACGCCGGACGCCAACGGCGTGATCGTGGTCCCGCCGGGCCACGAGTCCGAGTTCCTGGCCACGTTCGCGCTCGCGGACATTCCCGGCGTGGGACCGCGGTTCGACGAGCGCCTGGCCGCGCTTGGCCTGCGCACGGTTCCGGACGCGCTGCGACACGACCGGGCGACGCTCCGTCGCTGGCTCGGGCCGCGCGCCGGCGACTGGCTGCACGACCGGATCCGCGGTCTGGCGTCCGCCGCCATCGAACGGCACGCGGCGGCCAAGTCGCTGAGTCGGGACGAGACGTTCGCGGAGGATCTCGACGATCCGGCAGACCTACGGCGCGAGCTGCTGCGGCTCTCCGACCGCGCAGCCGCGGACCTTCGCGCCCAAGGGTATCGCGCCCGGACCATCAGCGTCCGGATCCGGGACCGCGACTTCCGGGACCGGCGCGCGAGCCGCACCCTGCCCCGGGCCGTCAGCACGGACGGCGCGGTCGCCCAGATCGCGCTGGCCCTCCTGGCCCGCCTGCGGGCCGCCCGCCCCATCCCGGCCCGTCTGCTGAGCGTGTCCCTGTCCCAGTTGGTAGGGGCCGACGAGCCCGACCAGGCCGGGCTCTTCGCGGACGAGGCGGACGTGCCCGAGACGGACCGCGACCGCCGGCTGGCACGGGCCCTGGACCAGGTGCACGAGCGCTTCGGCCGCCGGAGCCTCGAGCGCGGCAACCGGGCACCCCCGCCCGGCGATACCCCCTCTTCACACTAGGGAATCGCGGGTGAGGCCGCGACGCCCGAATCTTCCGGCGCATCCTTCCGTAGATAGTGCAGCCACTGCATACTCCGCCGGACCCAAGTTCATCCCGATTCTGGAGTGCTTCCCATGCAACAGTTCCGTTGGCTCGGTGCCATCCTGCTCGCCCTGGCCGTCCCGGCGTTGGCCGGCGCCCAGGTGGACGCACGGATGCTCCGGCACCCCGACGTCTCCGCCACCCACATCACGTTCGTCTACGCCGGCGACATCTGGATCGTGCCCAAGGCCGGGGGCACCGCCCTGCGCGTCACCTCGGCCCCGGGAGAAGAGTCGTTCCCGCGCTTCTCGCCGGACGGCGCCAGGATCGCCTACACGGGCAACTACGACGGCAACGAGGACGTCTACGTCATTCCCACGATGGGCGGCGTGCCGACGCGGCTGACCTATCACCCGATGCCGGACCGGGCCGTGGATTGGCACCCGGACGGGACCCGCGTGATGTTCGCGTCGTTCCGCGAGAGCGGCCGGCTGCGCTTCAGCCAGCTGTACCTGGCGCCGGCCGAAGGGGGCATCGCCACCAAGCTGCCCGTGCCGTACGGCGAGTTCGGCGCCCTCTCGGCGGACGGCCGGACCCTGGCCTACATGCCCAAGTCCCGGGACTTCCGCACGTGGAAGCGGTACCGCGGCGGCTGGGCCCCCGAGATCATCCTGTTCAACCTGCGGGACTCGTCGTCCACCAACGTCACGAGCAACGAGGCCAACGACGCGCACCCCATGATGCACGGGAACACGATGTACTTCCTGTCCGACCGGGGCGCCAATCAGCGGTACAACATCTGGGCTCTGGATCGGGCCTCGGGAGCCACGCGCCAGGTGACGAACGTGGCGGAGTTCGACGTCACGTTCCCCGCCATCGGTCCCGAGGAGATCGTGTTCGAGGCGGGTGGGCGGCTGCACCTCCTGAGCCTGGCCAACGGGCAGGTCCGCGAGGTGCGCGTCTCGGTCGTGACGGATCTCGCGACCGTCCGGCCGCGTCAGGAACGCGTGTCGGGACTCACCCAGTGGGCCGACGTGTCCCCCAGCGGCAAGCGGGCGGCGTTCGTGGCCCGCGGTGAGGTGTTCACGATCCCGGCCGAGCACGGGCCGGTCCTGAACCTGGCGCGGTCGTCGGGGACGGCGGAGCGCTACGTGACGTGGTCCCCCGACGGCAAGCTGCTGGCCTACTGGAGCGACCGGAGCGGGGAGTACGAGCTGACGGTGCGCAACGCCGACGGTACCGGGGAGGAGCGCAAGCTCACATCCATGGGCGCCGGGTTCCGCTACGCGGCCCGGTGGTCGCCGGACAGCAAGAAGGTGGCGTTCGCGGACCAGAACATGCGGTTCTACCTGTACGACCTGGACCGGAACCGCGTGACCCGGATGGACAGCAGCGCCGTCTGGATGGGACATGGCCAGCTCGCCAACATGGCGTTCAACTGGTCGTCGGACAGCCGCTGGGTCACCTACGCGCGGCCGGTGACGTCGTCCAACACGGCGGTGTTCCTGTATGACGTCCCGGCCGGTCAGCTGCGGCAGCTCACCGCCGGCTACTACGCCGACCTCCAGCCCATCTTCGATCCGGACGGCAAGTACCTCTACTACCTCTCGAACCGGAACTTCGAGCCCGTCTACGGGGACTTCGACAACAGCTGGACCTATCCGAACGCCACGGCCATCATGGCCGTCGGGCTCCGGATGGACGTGCCGTCGCCGCTCGCGCCGCGGAACGATGTTGACGGGGCGGACAAGGCGGACGACAAGAAGCCGGCACCGGGGGATACGGCCAAGAAGGCCGTGGTCATTGACCTCGAGGGCTTCGAGGCGCGCGCCATCGTGCTCCCGCCCAAGCCGGGCAACTACACCGGCCTCGCGGCCGTGTCGGGCAAGCTGCTGTACCGGCGGCTGCCGCGCACCGGGTCCGGTGACACCGCGAGCCGCCTCGTCTACTACGATCTGGCCGAGCGCGAGGAGAAGACGGTTATCGAGGGCGTGAACACCCACATCGTCTCGCACGACGGCAAGAAGGTGCTCATTCGGAGCGGCCCCCGCTGGGGCATCGTGGACCTCAAGGCCGGCGTCAAGCTGGAGAAACCGCTCCGCGTGGCCGAGATGCAGGCGGTCGTGGACCCGCGCGCCGAGTGGCGCCAGATCTTCACGGACGCGTATCGCTTCGAGCGGGACTTCTTCTACGACGCCGGCATGCACGGCGTGGACTGGAACGGGCTGCGCGACCGGTACGGCCGGCTCCTCGACGATGCCGTGACGCGCTGGGACGTGAACTTCGTGCTCGGCGAGTTCATCGCCGAGCTGAACGCGTCGCACACGTACCGCGGCGGCGGCGACGCGGAGAGCGCCCCCTCCCGCGGCGTCGGGATGCTCGGCGCCGACTTTGCGCTCGAGGACGGCGCGTTCCGGATTTCCCGGATCGTCCGGGGGGCGCCCTGGGACGATGCTCGCTCGCCGCTCGACGCCCCCGGCGTGAACGTGAGCGTGGGCGACTATCTCCTGGCCGTGAACGGCATTCCGCTCGACACGTCCCGCGATCCGTTCGCGGCGTTCGCCGGCCTCACCGGCGCTCCGGTGATGCTCTCGGTCAACAGCCAGCCGACCATGGACGGCGCGCGTACGGTGCTGGTGCAGCCGTTGTCCAACGACGTCGAGCTGCGGTTCCTGGAGTGGATCGAACAGCGCCGGCGTCGCGTGGACGAGGCCACCAACGGCCGCGTGGGCTACATCTACGTGCAGAGCACCGGCGTCAACGCGCAGAGCGAGCTGGTGAAGCAGTTCATGGCGCAGTGGCGCAAGGAGGGTCTGATCATTGACGAGCGGTTCAACAGCGGCGGCCAGATCCCCGACCGCTTCATCGAGCTGCTGAACCGCCCGCCGCTCTCGTTCTGGGCCACGCGCAACGGCGAGAGCTGGCAGTGGCCGCCCGTGGCCCACTTCGGCCCCAAGGTGATGCTGATCAACGGCTGGAGCGGCTCCGGCGGCGACGCGTTCCCGTTCTACTTCCGGGAAGCCGGGCTGGGTCCGCTCATCGGCGAGCGCACGTGGGGCGGGCTCATCGGGATCTCCGGCGCGCCCGAGCTGGTGGACGGCGGCAACGTCACCGTCCCCACCTTCCGGATGTACGACGTCCGCGGAGGGTGGTTCCCCGAAGGCGTGGGCGTGAGCCCGGACATCCCGGTGGACGACGATCCAAGCCAGCTGGTTCGCGGCCGCGACCCGCAACTGGAGCGGGCCATTCAGGAAGTGATGAACAAGCTGCCCACCGCCGTCAAAGCGCCGGCGCGGCCGGCTCGGGAGAGACGCTAGCGACGCAGTAGACGCGTAGACGGCGTGAACTGGACGCGCAGGCGCCGAGGCGCGCAGTGGCTCTCAGGCGGGAGTCGCGAGAACGGCAATGAACCGCCTGGCGACTCACGCTGGCAGCCACTCGGCGCCTCGGCGTCTGCCCTGTCACCTCCCCGTCTCCGCGTCTAGACTTGTACCAGAGTCAAAGCGGCCTCCAGGAGGTTCATCGTGCTTCACACCCGCCCGCTCGGCCCCGACGCGCCCGCCGTCTCCGCGATCGGGTACGGCGGCATGCATCTCTCCATCACGGACCGACCGGTCGAGTCCGACGCCATCCGCGTGATCCACGCCGCCCTCGACCACGGGGTCACGCTGTTCGATACCGCGGACGTCTACTGTCTCGACCAGACGGAGATCGGCCACAACGAGCGGCTGTTCGCCAAGGCGTTCGCTTCCTGGAGCGGGGCGCGCAACGGGGTGATCGTGGCGACCAAGGCCGGCATGATCCGGCCGGACGGCCGATGGGACCGGGACGGGCGGCCGGCGCACATCGCGCAGGCGTGCGAGCGATCGCTCGCGGCGCTGGGCACGGACGTGATTGACCTCTATCAGTTCCACGCGCCCGACTCCAAGGTCCCGTTCGCCGAGAGCATCGGCGCCTTCCAGCGGCTCCAGGAGGCGGGCAAGGTCCGGTTCGTGGGGATCTCGAACGTCACGGTGGCCCAGATTGACGAGGCGCGCGCCATCGTGCCCATCGTCTCGGTCCAGAACCGGCTCAATCCGTTCTTCCGCGAGGCCGTGGAGACGGGGGTGGTGGCGCACTGCGCCAGGCACGGGATCGGGTTCCTGGCCTACAGCCCGGTGGGCGGGGGACGGCTGAACCGAAAGCTCCCCAGCCATCCCGCCGCGGTCGCGCTCGGCGAGCGGCACGGCGCCACGCCGCACCAGATCGTGCTCGCGTGGGTCCGCGCCCAGGGGCCCACCGTGATTCCCATCCCGAGCGCCCGGACCGTGCAGCACGCGATGGACTCGATGCACGCCGCCGCGCTGAAGCTCACGGCCGACGAGTTGGGGGCGATTGACCGGGCGGAGTTTTCGAGGGACTGACAAGACAGAGAAGAGGGGCAGCGCGGCAGAGGGGCAGAGAAGAGGTGAGCCGATGGCGGACTCCATTCGCACGGCGTTGATCGTGGTGGACCTCCAGCCGGATTTCATGCCGGGCGGCGCGTTGGCGGTGGCCGAGGGCGACGAGATCGTGGCGCCGATCCGCGACCTCGTGATGAGCGGCCGGTTTGACGTCGTGGTCGCGACGCAGGACTGGCACCCGCCCAATCACGTCTCCTTTGCCAGCCACCACGCCGGGAAGAAGCCGTTCGACGTGATCGAGCTGTACGGACACGAGCAGGTGCTGTGGCCCGACCACTGCGTCCAGGGAACGCTGGGGGCCGCGCTCCACGCCGGGATGCCGCGGGACTGGGTGGACGCGATCATGCGGAAAGGGAACGATCCCGCGGTGGACTCCTATTCAGGGTTCCGCAACAACTGGAATCGCTGGGGAGATCGGCCGCCCACGGGACTGGGCGGCTACCTGCGGGAGCGTGGCGTGACGCACGTGGTGACCTGCGGGCTGGCGCGCGACTACTGCGTCAAGTGGACCGCCGAGGACGCCGCCGAGGCCGGGTTTCACGTGCAGGTCCTGTGGGATCTCACCCGATCGGTGGATCCGGCGAGCGATGAGCGGGTGTTGCGTGAGTTGGGGGCGAAAGGCGTTGAGGTGCAGGGGGCGAGGTGAAGGGGCAGACGGCGAGCGGGCGTCGGGTCAGGGATGCAGGACCGCTCTCACCTCCCGCTGCGCTTCGAGCTGGCGGTCCACTTCCTCGCCGACGGCTTTCGCGGCCTCGAGGTAGTGGGTGAGACCTTCCACCGAACCGGCTCCGGCTCGAAGCTGGAGCACCGCCAGCCGCACGCGCTCGAGGGCGGCGACCGTATTGGTGAGCTCCGGTCCCGTGCGACCGCGCGCGCGCAGCGCTTCGGCCCGTTCCTCCAGCCGCCCGACCACCGCCGGCAGCTCGGCCACGCGGTCGCGCTGATCCCTCGGGAGTTCGTCGAACGCCTGCGTCACCTGGCGCCCCAGCACCATCTCGGTGTGGTCGGCCGACGGCACCACCGCGAAGGCCGGCTGTGACAGACCGAGCCCGGCCATCCGGAAGAACCACCGCCCGAATCGGCCGCTCCAGAGCTTGTACCACATGGAGTTGATGCGGCGCATGAGCTTCTTCTGCCCCGTGGCATCCAGCTCCTCCTCCTGGAGCTGGGCCTCCGCGCGCAGCGCCGCCTGGATGTCCCGGAACGCGTAGCCTTCCTTGAGCAGGCGCCGGCCGACGGCGCCGAGCTGGACCACCATCACCACGGCGAGCCAGTTGACCGCGACGTTGATTCCCTGGCCGCCACCGCCGCTGGAGCCGCCGATCAGCAACGCGAACACCACCATCGTGGTAACCTGCGCGTTCCGCACGAACGAGCGCACCAGGGGCGGCGCGCGCATCTCCCGGCCGCGGACGTCTCCCAGCGCCTTGGCCAGCTCGTCGCCCGACGGGAACCGGTCGTGCGGCGCCTTGGCCAAACAGCGGTCCACGATCTCGGCCAGCCTGGCCGGCACCTCCGCCCGCAGCGTGGGCAGCGACGGCGGCGCCTCGGCGACATGCTTGGCCAGGAGGGCCGGCACGCTGCGCGCCTCGAACGGCGCACGGCCCGCGAGCGCGTAGAAGAACGTGGCGCCGAGCGAGTAGAGGTCCGAGCGGCGGTCCACCATCTCGCCGCTCGCCTGCTCCGGGCTCATGTAGCGCGCCGTGCCGGTGACCTCCGCGGTGGGCCGCTGCGGGCCCACCGTGGCGATCCCGAAGTCCATCACGACGGCGCGGTCGCCGTCCCGCTCGAGCATGATGTTGTCCGGCTTGACGTCGCGGTGCACCACGCCGCGCTCGTGCGCGTAGGCCAGCGCCCACGCCACCTCCTGCATCACCTTGGCCGTCTGCCGTGGGGTCAGCGGGCCCACGCGCTCCACCCGCTCGCGCAGGGACTCGCCGTCCACGTAGCCCATCACGAAGAACACGAAGCGCCCCTGCTCTTCGACGCTGTGGATGGGCACGATGTGCGGGTGCGAAAGGCCCGCCGCGGTACGGGCTTCCCGCAGGAACCGTTCACGCACGTCGGCGACGACGGCCAGCTCGGGCGGCAGCACCTTGATGGCCACCAGCCGGTCGAGCGCCACGTCCCGCGCCAGCAGCACGATCCCCATCCCCCCGCGCCCCAGCTCCCGCTCGATCGAGTAGCGGCCCGCGAGTAGCTCCTGGAGGGCCAGGAACTCACCGGTAATGGTGGTCGTCATCGCTCAACGATACTACGCGGGGCCGACGAACGTAGGGGCGACCCGGCGGGTCGCCCCACCATTGCCGCGTTACGCCGCGGATTCCATCGTCGTGTCGTATTTCCCGTAGCGCGCGGCGCTCACCAGGTGCCCGCGGTGCGCGAACATCTTCTGGCCGGCGGCCACGTTCTCCGGCTTGCCGAGCCACGCCTTGAGGGCCTCGTCCTGGAGCGCCCGCCCGTACGAATACGACAACTCCCAGGGGTGTTTCCCCATCCGGTTCATGGCGTCCAGGTTGGCGGTGGCCTCGGCGGGCGTCTGGCCACCCGACAGGAACACGATGCCCGGCACCGCGGCCGGCACCGTCCGCTGGAAACAGCGCACCGTGGCCTCCGCGATCCGCTTCGGGGTCCACTGCGTCGCCGCTTTCTTGCCCGGGATCACCATGTTCGGCTTGAGGATCATCCCCTCGTAGCTCACGCGGTGGGCGTGCAGCTGGAAGAAGACGCTCTCGAGGGTCGTCGTGGTGACGTCGTCGCAGCGTTCGCCCGCGTGCGCGCCGTCCATCAACACTTCGGGCTCGACGATGGGCACGATCCCGGCTTCCTGACACAGGGCCGCGTACCGCGCCAGCGCGTGGGCGTTGGCGTCAATGCAGAACCGCGTGGGCATGCCGTCGCCGATCGTGATCACCGCGCGCCACTTGGCGAACCGCGCGCCCAGCCTGTAGTACTCGGCCAGGCGCTCCCGCAGGCCGTCCAGGCCCTCGGTGATCTTCTCGCCCGGATACCGGGGGAGGTCCTTGGCGCCCGTATCCACCTTGATCCCGGGGATCACGCCGGCCCGCTCCAGCACCTTCACGAACGGCGTGCCGTCCGCCGCCTTGTGCCGGATCGTCTCGTCGAACATGATGACGCCGCTGATGTAGGCCCCGATGTCGCCCGTCGTGAACAGCATCTCGCGGTACGCCCGCCGGTGCTCCTCCGAGGAAGTGATGTTGATGGATTTGAATCGCTTGTCAATGGTCCCGAAGCTCTCGTCGGCCGCCAGGATGCCCTTGCCTTTGGCGACCATCGCCCGGGCCGTCTTTGCCAGATCGTGCTGTGCCATGTCATGCCCTCGCCGATGCCTGTCGTCCGCACGCGCGTCGCTCCGAACGCGCGGCCGCGTGATTTTCCAATGCAGCCTAAGCTATCGGGCCCCCGGCGGGCGTGCCAGCGGCGGATCCGGCGGTGCCGCATCCCTAACGCTTTCCCGCCCCCCCATGTCTTTTCCATAGAGTCATGACCGCCACCCGGGACCTGGTGCTGCGAGCGCGGGCCGGTGATGCCCGGGCCTTCGAGGACCTCGTGCGCGCCCACTACCGGGCCGCGTACACCACCGGGCGCGCGCTGACGGGCAACGACATGGACGCCGAGGACGTGGTGCAGGACGGGTTCATCCGGGCCCTGGAGCGGCTGGACGAGTGCGATCCCGACCGGTTTGCCGGCTGGCTGCTGACGATCGTCCGGAACCGCGCGCACAACATTCGGGAGCGCGAGCAGGTTCGGACCGCCGCGGCCATCGAGGACGTGGATCCGGCGGGACCGGACCGGGCGGACCTGGGGACCGAGCGGCACGAGATCCGGCGGGTGCTGGAACAGGCGATGGCGCAGCTGAGCCCGGTGCAGCGCGAGATCCTCCTGCTGCACGATCTCGAGGGATGGCGCCACCGGGACATCGCCGAGTCCCTCGCGATGTCCGAGGTGATGGCGCGCCAGCATCTCTTCCAGGCGCGGAAGCGCCTCCGGGAGCTGCTGCCGCAGGACGACCTGAAGGAGTATCTGCCATGAACGACGACCCGATGGATCTCCGCGCGTTCGATCCCGCCCGCGACCCCGTGCGCTATGAGCGCGCGATCGGCCGGATCATGGACCGCGCGGCGCTGCCACTTGCGGCGCGGCGCGCGCGGGTCACGACCATGGGACAGATCACCACCTGGTGGCGTCCGATGCTGGCGCTCGCCGCGGCCCTGACCCTCGCCGCGGTGGGCGTCCTGACGCAGGTCCGGCCCGCCGTGGCCGCGACGGACGGCGCGGACGCCGGCGTCGCGGAGGCCCTGGGCATCCCGACCGCCCTCGTCACCTGGATGGGCGCCGCGGAGACGCCGACGGCGGCGCAGGTGTTCTCGGCGCTCGAGGAGGCGCAATGAAGGACGGCTTCGAATCGCTCGGCCGCGTTCGGCTCCAGGGCATCGCCCTGCTCGGGATCGCGTTCGTCGTGGGCGCCCTGGGCGGCATGGCCGCCGAGCGCGTCCGGGCGGCTCGCGCGCCGCGGCCGCCCATGGACGCCATGCGCATGCGGGCCGGGCTGCCCCCCGGGTTCGACGAGTTGCGGCTCACGCCCGACCAGCAGGAACGGATCCAGGCCATTTTCCGCGCGAGCCGGCCCCGCACCGACTCGGTGTTGCGGGCCTCGCTGCCGCGGCTGCACGCCATCCAGGACTCGGCCCGGGCGCAGATTCGCGCCGTGCTCACGCCAAGCCAGCAGCGGCAGTTCGATGCGATGGAAACGCGGAGCCCGCGGGGCCGGCGCGGGCCGCGCGGCGGGCCGGGATTCCCGGGCGGCCCGCCCATGGACAGCGGCCCGCCCCACTGAGCGCCGGGGAAGGCGCTAGGGAACGGCGGACGCGATGGGCAGCGACAGGCTGATCGTCGCGCCACGACCCGGGGCGCTGGTGACCACCAGCTCGCCGCCGTGCCGCCGCGCCCGCTCCCGCATGCCGAGCAGCCCCAATCCCTCCCGCGGTCCGCGCGGCGCTTCCGTGTCGAACCCCGGTCCGTCGTCCGTGACCGTCATCCGGACGCTGTCCGCCTCGACCCCGTAGCGCAGCACGACCGTCGCGCCCGGCGCGTACCGCGCCACGTTCGTCAAGGCTTCCTGCACCACCCGGAACATGGCGGTGGCCGCCGGCGGAGACAGGTCGGGCAGGTCGCTCCCTTTCTCGAGGCGGATCGCCAGGCCCGACCGCTTCCCGACGTCGCGCGTGAGCCAGCGGAGCGCCGCCTCCAGCCCGAGGTCGTCGAGCACCCCGGGACGGAGATCACCCGAGATCCGCCGCACGGTCTCCACGGTCCCGTCCACGAGGCTCAGCGCATCGCCGAGCCGCGTGCCGAGCGGGCCGCCGATGACCTCGGCGGGCATATGGTCGCGCAGCCACGCGAGGTCGAGCTTGATGCCCGTGAGGGACTGGCCCAGCTCGTCGTGCAGCTCCTGCGAAACCCGGGCACGCTCCGCCTCCACCGACTCCTCCTGCATCATCAGCAAGGCCTCGACCTGCGCGCGGGCCCGCAGCGCCGTGAGTCCGAACGCCAGGTCGCGGCCGAGGTCCGTGAGCAGGGCCACTTCGTCCGCGTGAAACGTCTCGCTCGCGTCCGTGTGGAGGTTGAGCGTGCCGGCCGTCACGCCGGCGTCCTGGAGCGGGACCGCGATGGAGGCGCGAAATCCGTGGGCGAGGGCCGCCTCTCTCCACGGCGCAAACGCCGCGTGCGACGCGATGTCGTGGACCACCTGTGTCTCACCCGTCCGGATGGCCGTGCCGGTGGGGCCACGGCCCGCCGGTTCGTCGGCCCAGGTGACGCGGAGGGTGTCCACGTAGGCGCGCGCGGGACCCGCGGCCGCTACCGGCTCGACCCGGCGCTCGGCGTCGGTGCGCGCCATCCCGACCCACACCAGGCGGTAGCCGCCGCGTTCCACCGCGAGCCGGCAGATCCCGTCCATCAACGCGCGCTCGTCCCGGGCGCCGGTGATGAGCCGATTGGCCTCGGCGCGAAGGCCCAGGGCGCGGTTCGCGCGCTGGAGCGCAGACTCGCGCTCCTTCTGCCGGCTGATGTCGGTGTGCGTGCCCACCATGCGCAGCGGACGGCCGGCCGCATCGCGCTCCACGATGGCGCCCAGGGACAGGATCCACTTCCAGTCTCCCGACTTCGTCCGCTGGCGGAACTCGACCCGATACGCGGGCAGGCGCCCCGCGACGTACTCCTCATACGCGCGGGACACGGCGTCCCGGTCGTCCGGGTGCAGGCGTTCCCGCCACCGCTCGTTGGTCTCGGTGAACTCGCCGGGCTCGTACCCGAGCATCCGCATGTAGTCGTCGTTGACGGAGGCCGCGCCCGTCTGGACGTTCACGTCGTACAGGCCGTGCCCGCCCGCGGTCAGCGCCAGCCGCAGCAGGGCTTCCCGCTCCTGCAGCTTTGCTTCCGCGTCGCGCCGGGCCGTGATGTCCTGCACCTGGGCAAAGACCTGATAACCACCGTGATGGGGAATCGCGGTGACCACGACGTGTCCCCAGACGACCCCCCCGTCGGCCCGGACGTAGCGCTTCTCCCGCGCGCCCGTGTCGCCGGGTCCGCGGATCCTGGCCGCCATGAGTTCCGCGTCCCGATCCCACTCGTCCGGATGGGTCACCTCCCGGTAGTGCCGGCCGGCCAGCGCCTCAGGGGGCATCGCCAGAAACCGCCCGAACGCGGCGTTCGCGGACTCGAAACGGCCATCGGCGCTGAGCACCGCCATGGGCACGCTCGACTCTTCGAAGGCGACGCGGAAGAGCCGGGCGACCTCGCGCGCGGCGTCCCGGCGCTCGATCTCCTCCGTCACGTCCCGCAGCAGCGAGACGTAGCGCGTGGGCGGGCCGGCCGACGGCTCCGCCCACGCGCCGTGCGCCTCGATCCAGCGCCAGGAGCCATCGCGGTGGCGCATCCGGTATCGCGCGTGCGTGAGACCCGGCTTCCACTGGGTCATGACCGCCACTCGCGCGTCCAGCGCCGGCCGGTCGTCCGGGTGGACCCGGGCGAGCCACTCCTCGAGTTTGTTGGGAAACTCGTGGTCCGCGTAGCCCAGCACGCGCTTCACGACCGGGTCAATGTACAGGCGCGCGGACCGGACGTCCGTCGCGTCGGGCGGCACCTCGACGACGTTCATGGCGGCGTTGATGCCCTGGAGGCCGATGCGCAGCCGCTCCTCACTCACGCGCAAGGCGCGCTCGGCACGGCGCCGCTCGGTCACGTCGGTCGCCACCACGCAGCGCGCCGGACGACCGCCCCATTCCATCCCATGCGAGGAGATGTCCACCTCGATGAGCGTCCCGTCCCGCTTGCAGTGTCGCCACAGCCCCGAGAGCACCGCGCCGTCCCCGGCGCGCGCCAGCCAGTCGCGCAGCGCGGGCAGATCCTCCAGCGGCCGGATGTCGCCGATCGTCATCCGAAGGAACGCCTCGCGGCTGTAGCCATAGTGCACGACCGCCGCATCGTTGACTGCGAGGAACCGCAGGGTTGCCGGATCGTAGATCCACATCGGGAGCGGGTTCGCCTCAAACAGCTCCCGATAGCCGGCCTCGGTTGCCGTCAGGGCCTGCTGTGCCCGGGCCGCCCGGGCGAGTGCCCGGTAGACCAGGAACGCCAGCACGGCGGCGGACGCGCCCACGAACAGCCAGCCCTTGGCGGTCTGGAGGCTCGTCAGGCGCGCGGGATCGGTCGTGATCCACGCAACCACGGCGTCCGAGATGAGAATCCACAGGACGCCGAACAGCGTGTAGATCACCGCCAACCGGAGTGCCTCGACGGCTGGGGGGCGAGGAGTACGTGGCATGACGCCTCCGGACGGGTCGGCGGCCGGCCCCGGAAGGGGCGACCGCCACGGAACCTATGGTGCGGGGAGCCGGTTTGCGCGGGGCGGGGTCAATCCAGTCGCCGATCCAGCGCGGGTAGCGCCGCCGTGATCCGCTCGCGTTGCGGCTCCAGCCACGGTGGGAGCACCAGCCGCTCGCCCAGGTGGCTGGCGTCCTCGTCCACGGCAAATCCCGGCCCATCGGTCGCCAACTCGAAGAGCACGCCGCCCGGCTCGGTGAAGTAGACGGACTTGAACCAGAACCGGTCTATCACGGGCGTCGGACGCCGGCCCGCGGCCGCGACGCGTCGGCGCACCGCGTCCTGCATGACGTCATCCGAAACCCGGAAGGCGACATGGTGCACCGCCCCCCGGCCCATCCGCCCGGGTGGCGTGCCGCGCGCCTCGCGGACGTCTACGACGCCGGCCGACGACGCGCCGCCCGCGCCGTACCGGTGCCAGTCGCCGTCCGCGCCGGCCGCCGGGAAGCCAAGCACTTCCGCCAGCAGGCCGCGCGTCGGCCCGAGGCTTTCTTCCCACAACCGGACGCCGTGGATGCCGCGCACCTGACGGTCCGCCGGCACCGGGCCGTCGGTCCACGGGCTGAAGAGCCGCTCGCCGTCCGCCTCGACCAGGGCCACCGGCATCCCGTGCGGGTCCGTGAACGGCAGGGCGCGCTCGCCGAACCGCTCCTCGGCGGCGCCGGCGGCAACGCCCGCGGCGCCGAGCCGGTCCGTCCAGTAGTCCAGGGTGCCGGGCGGCACGGCCAGCATCACCTCGTTGATCATCCCCGTCCCCGGCCGGCCGGCCGGCAGATGGAGCCACGGGAAAAACGTCAGGTCGGTGCCGGGATGGCCGGCCGCGTCGGCGTAGAAGAGATGGTATGTCCCCGGATCGTCCTGGTTCACGCTCCGCTTGACCAGGCGCATCCCCAGCACGCCCGAGTAGAACGCAAGGTTCTCGCGCGGGTCTCCCGCGATGGCGGTGACGTGATGGATGCCGTGGACGTCGCGCATGCCCGGAACAAGCTACACGTTACCGGTTGTCCTCGCCCTGCGCGGCGTCGGCTGTGTACGCCGCGGCCGCGCCGTGCCGGTACGCCAGCTCCCCACCCAGCAGGCCGGTGCGTGACACCGCGGCCATCCCGCCCACGGCGCCCACGAGCACCAGCAGGCGCGCTCCCCGGCCCACGAAGCCGGGTGCGAACCCGAGCAGGGCCAGGCCCGCCACCACGCCGCTCAGCAGCACGAACATGTCCGCGGCGTCCTCGTGCTCGTGGATGGGATCGTGGCTCCCGAGCACCTCTTCCACCCGTTCTTCCTCGCCCTCGCCGGTTCGGGCGGCCACGTAGGCCGAGACGAAGGTCAGCACGGCCACCAGCATCACGGGGCGCCAGGCGCGCGCCGGCGCGCCATCGTGCATGCGCCAGAGCGCGTAGGCCGCGAGGATGGGCAACGCCACGCCCAACACGATCGGAAAGTGGACCAGGGCGGGGTGCAGCGGCTCCGGAATCACGGGATATCCTCCGCAGGGGGCGACGCGCGGGACGTCGTGCATTCTAGCGCCGCCGCGCCGCGCGCGCACGCGGGCGGCGAGGTAAGTTCGGGCATCACTCCCCGAGGTTCGCCCGTGTCGCTCCGCTTCCCGCCCGCCGCGATCGCCGCGCTGGTCCTTGCCGCATTCGTGTCCCCACTCGCCGCGCAGGACGGTCTCGGGGCCGCCCGCGCGCACCGCGAGGCGGACGGCCCCGGCATCCTGCGGCGCTACGCGGAGTTCCTGGCGCTCCCCAACGTCGCGCGGGATTCGGTCGGGATCGCGCGGAATGCCGCGTACCTGCGCGAGCGGCTCACCGCGCTCGGCGTGCGGACCGAGCTGCTGCGCGTGCCGGGGGCGCCGCCCGTGGTGTTCGGGCGCCTGGACGTCCCAGGCGCGTCCCGCACCCTTGCCCTCTACGCCCACTACGACGGCCAGCCCGCCAATCCCGACGAGTGGCTCCAACATCCCTGGACGCCGACGCTCTACTCGGGGCCGCACGCCGCCGGCGGCGTGCCGCGGCCGCTCCCGGCCGACGGAGAGCCGGTGGACCCCGAATGGCGGCTCTACGCCCGCTCGGCCGGCGACGACAAGGTGGCCATCGGCGCGCTGCTCGAGGTCCTCACCGCGTTCCGCGCCGAACGCGTGCGGCCCACGAGCAACTTCGTGTTCTTCTTCGAGGGCGAAGAGGAGGCGGGATCCCCGCACCTCGAGCTGCTGCTCGAGACGTTCCGCGACCGCGTGGCCGACGTGGACGCCTGGCTGTTCCTCGACGGTCCCGTGCATCCGACCGGGCGACCCCTGCTGGCCTTCGGCGTGCGCGGGACCGCGCGCGTGGAGGTTACCGTCTACGGCCCCAACCGCGGGCTCCACAGCGGCCACTATGGCAACTGGGCGCCCGTGCCCGGCCGGCTGCTCGCCCAGCTGCTGGCCACCATGTGGGACGCCCACGGCACGGTGCTGATCGAGGGCTTCTACGACGACGTGGCGCCGCTGGGCGCGGACGAACGCGCCGCGCTGGCCCGGCTGCCGGACACCGACGACCAGCTGCGGCGGGAACTGGGACTGGCGCACACCGAGGGCCAGCCCGCGTCGCTCGCGGAGCGGCTGCTCCTGCCGGCCCTCTCCGTGCTGGGGCTCGCGAGCGCGAACGTGGGCCCGCTGGCATCCAACGTCATCCCGGAGACGGCCACCGCCACGCTGGGCCTCCGCCTCGTGAAGGGCAACGACCCCCAACGGATGCTCGGCCTCGTGGAAGCCCACATCCGGGCCCAGGGCTATCACCTCGTGCGCGAGGAACCCGACGCGGCCACCCGGCTCGCGCACCCGCTGATCGCCCGGATCACGGGCGGGCGATCCTACCCCGCGGCACGGACCGCCATGGATCACCCGATCGTGCGCGACGTCATCACGGCGGCCACGGCGGTGTCCGGCGACGAGCTGGTGCTGCTGCCCGGCATGGGTGGCTCGCTGCCGCTCTACCTGTTCACGGACCTGCTCGCGAGCCCGGCACTGATCGTCCCGGTCGCCAACCACGACAACAACCAGCACGCGCCCAACGAGAACCTGCGGATCGCCAATCTCTGGTACGCGATGGATCTCTACGGTGCCCTGCTCACCATGCGGCAGCCCAGTCCGTAGGCCGCTCGTGGACCGCACGCTGGTCGTCCTGCTCTTCGCGTCGCTCTCGGCGGCCACCGCGGTGTTCGGCGCGGGCCCGTTCGCGCTCGGCCAGCGCCTCCCGCTCTCCCGCATCGGCTTCGCGAACGCGGTGGCGTCCGGCATGATGCTCGGCGCCGCGTACGGGCTTCTCGTGGCCGGCTTCGAGCGTGGCGTCACCGCGGTCGCGGGCGGCGCCGTGCTCGGCATCCTGTTCGTGGCGTGGACGCATGCCGCCTCCGGCACCGACGAGCTCGATCTCAACCGGCTCGAGGGCGGCAGCGAGGCCTACGGGTATCAGGTCCTGCTCGTGAACAGCCTGCACTCGGCCTCCGAGGGCGTGGCGATCGGCGCCGCGATGGCCGTGAGCCAGCCGTTCGGCATCTTCATGGCGCTCGCCATCGCCGTGCACAACGTGCCGGAAGCCACCGTGCTCTGCGCCATTCTCACGGGCCGCGGCGTTCGCGTGTCGAGCGCCGCCGGCCTGGCGGTGGCCGCCAACGTGAGCCAGGTGCTCCTCGCCGTCGTGGCGTACGCCATCGTCCAGGCGGCGCCCGGCACGCTGCCCTGGGCCCTCGGATTCGCCATGGGCGCCCTGGTCCAGCTCGTGATGAGCGAGCTGCTCCCGGAGTCGTACCGTCAGGCGGGGCCGCGCAGCATCGCGCTCGTCACCGTCGTGGCCATGGGCATCGTCGTGCTGCTCCAGAGTGTCGCCGCGTGACTCCCGTCCTCACGGTCTTCCTGTTCGGGCTCGTCACGGCCGTCGCCACCGGTCTCGGCGCGCTCCCGTTCGCCCTGCTGCGCGGTGTGTCGCCCCGCGCGGTCGCCTTTGCCAACGCCGTGGCCGGCGGCCTCATGCTCGGCGCGAGCTTCGGCATCGTGGCCGAAGGCACGGCCTACGGCGCCTGGCAGACCTTGGCCGGCGGCCTGCTTGGCGTGGTGTTCATCCTCCTTACGCAACGCTGGCTGGGCGACCCCGACATCGCGGGAGCTACCACCGCCGACACCCGGCGGATGGCCCTCATCGTGATCGTGATGACCGTCCACTCGTTCGCCGAGGGCGTCGCGGTGGGCGTGGCGTTCGGCGGCGGCCCCACGCTGGCGCTGGCCATCACGCTCGCCATCGCGGTCCACAACGTGCCGGAAGGCCTGGCCATCAGCGCGGTGCTCCGGCCGCGCGGGGCCACCGTGCTCGCCTGCGCCGGCTGGAGCATCTTCTCGTCCCTGCCCCAGCCCCTCATGGCCGTCCCCGCGTTCCTGTTCGTGGACGCGTTCCGGGCCGCCCTCCCCTACGGCCTGGGGTTTGCCGCCGGCGCCATGGTGTTCATGGTGCTGGAGGAGCTGCTGCCGGAGGCCTACGACCGCGCGAGCCGCGCCCCGGTGGCGGTAGTGGTGAGCCTCACGCTGGTGGGGATGATGCTGTTTCAGCGGATGCTGTGAGGATGGCAACGGGATGACGTCATCTCCCAAGCCCTTCCAACCCCATGTAGATTCCCGCCCTACTCGGAAAGCCCAAGACCCATGTCCATCAATGCCACCAACATCCGCCGCGGGATGGCCATCATGTTCGATGGCGAGCCCTGCCGCGTGATCGAGTTCCACCACCACACGCCCGGCAACCTGCGGGCCATGGTGCACGCCAAGCTGAAGAAGCTGAAGAGCGGCTCCACCGTCGAGCACCGGTTCCGGGCCGCGGACACGCTGCACACCGCGGACCTCGAGACCCACGAACTCGATTTCCTGTATGGCGGCGGCGGTCACTTCACGTTCATGAACCGGGAAACCTACGACCAGTACGACCTCGACGAGGAGACGCTCGGCGACGCGGCCAAGTGGGTCGTCGAAGGCCTGCGGATCATCGCGGAGTTCTACGAGGGGCACCCGGTGGCCATTGATCTGCCGTCGTCGCTGGTCTTCGAGATCGTGGATACGACGCCGGTGATGAAAACCGCCACCAAGACCGCGTCCACCAAGCCCGCCACGCTCAGCAACGGGGTCACGATCAACATCCCCGAGTTCATCGGACCGGGGGAGCGGGTGCGGGTGAACCCAATCACCGGGGAGTATCTCGACCGCGCCAAGGACTAGCCCGGTCGGGGCCCCATGCGAAAACGGCGCGCTCGGGAGCGCGCCGTTCTGTTTGGAGGTGGCAGGGCGGACTGCATGGGCCGTCCAATCAACATGGTGCGGCGTCCGCCTCGGCTTCGTCTTCCCGTTCCCGGGCGCGGGCCTGACGTCCCTCGAGGAACGAACGACCGCGGTGCTTCAGTGCTGGTCCGGCAGTTCGTTCCGCCCCGCCTCCACCCCCGCAAGCTACGTGCGGGGCGGGGGCCGTCAAGCACCGGGCCCCGCGCGGGGTCGAAGCAGGTCTTTCGGAAACCACGATAGCTCGGCACCAAAGACTCCGGCACGGGGGAGCCGTTGCCCGAATGACCTGCCACCGCGAGTTTTGCCTTCATGGAACCGTACGAAATCGTCGCCGCCCGACCCGCCGACTGGCCGACCCTGGCCACCCTGCTGCGCGACAGCGGGCTGCCGCTCGACGGGCTCGAAGCCCACCTCGCGGCCACCATCGTCGCACGCGACGCCACGTCCATTCTCGGGTGCGCGGCGCTCGAGCTGTACGGAACCAATGCGCTGCTCCGGTCGGTGGCCGTCGCCGCCGAGCACCGGGGCAAGGGGCTGGGCGAAGCGTTGACCGCCGCCGCCATCGCGCTCGCCCGGCAGCGCGGGGTGCGGGGCATCTATCTGTTGACCGAGACGGCGGAGCGGTTCTTCCCGCGATTCGGATTCGAGGCGACCACCCGGGAGGCGGTGCCGGACAAGGTCAAGGCCTCGAAGGAGTTCACGACGGCGTGTCCGGCGAGCGCCACGGTGCTGGTGCTGCCGTTGCGGTCCGGGCCGGGCTGAACGGGACGGACCGCCCGCCTTACGCCGTCGCCGGCATCTCCAGCCGCAGCAGATACAGCGACACGCGTTCCGTGAGCAGCTCCCGCGCGCGGGCCACGATCTCGTCCATGGACGGGGTCCGCGCGTACATGGCCTCGGCGCGCGCCCGCAGCTCGTCCAGGCTCGGCAGGTGCGGCAGGTGTACGTGCGACGCCCAATCCGCCATTTGCCCGCGGGCCTCGCGCACGCGCGCGGCCAGTTCCTGGAAATGGGGGGATGCCCACAGCGTGGCCCGGATCTCGTGCGCCAGCTGCTCGGCCGGAAAGCTCGCGGCCAACTGGAACGCCACCTTCTCGATCATCGCCCGACCCAGCGGTCGCTCGTTGCGCACGAGGTCGGGCGGCGGGGTGCCCAGATCCCAGACGACCCGCACCCAGGACAGGATGGTGAGCACGTAGAACGTGACGTCCACCTCCCACCAGCGGAATCCCTGGCGGGTCGAGCGCTGGTACGCATGGTGGTTGTTGTGCCAGCCCTCGCCCATGGTGAACAGCGCCAGCCAGAAGTTGTTGCGCGAGTCGTCGCCGGTCACGTACCGCCGCGTGCCGTGCACGTGGGCCAGGGAGTTGATCATGAACGAGCCGTGATACAGCGCCACGGTACTCCAGAAGAAGCCGACGACGAGCCCCGGCCATCCCGCTGCGAGCCACACACCCGCCGCGAGCGCGAACGCCGGGGCGTACTGATGCCGGTCGAGCCAGCGGAGCTCCGGATAGCGCGCGAGGTCCGCCACGAGTTCGGAGTCGGTGTCGTGATGCTGCGGGTGGAAGATCCAGCCCACGTGCGCGTACCAGAACCCGCGGTGCCGCGGCGAGTGGACATCCTGCTCGGTGTCGGAGTGCCGGTGGTGGTGCCGGTGCTTCGCGGCCCACCACAGCACGCCCCGCTGCGCGGCGCTTTGCGCCACCAGCGCGAGGACGAACTGCCCCACCCGGCTCGTCTTGAAGGAGCGGTGCGAGAAGTATCGGTGGTAGCCCGCGGTCACGGCGATCATGCGGACCACGTAGAGCCCGGCGGCCAGCGCCACGGCACCCGCCGGCACCCCGGTCCAGAGCGCGCCGAAGCACGCCAGGTGCGCCAGCACGAACGGGAGCGTGCCGGGATAGATGATGTCGTCGTGGTCAGCCGGCGGCGTGGCGTGCATACGGATTCGGGCTGGCGTCGCTGGGGGACGGCTCGTGCCCGCAATCTACTGCGGCCCCACCTCCAACCCCAACCGCGGCGGGACGGCGCTCAGCCGCGCAGCGCCGCGAACAACCCCAGCACGGCAATCACGAGCCCCAGCCCCACCTTCACGGCCGCCGCGGCCGCGCGGCCCACCACCGCACCCCAACCGGCGCGCGTCGCCCCGCCCATCCGGAGGGAGCGCGTGTATTCGAACGCGGCGGCGCCCGCGAACGACCCCACGAACGCGCCGATCACGCTGCCCACCACCGGGATCGGCACGCCCACCACGGCGCCCACGATCCCGCCCACCAGCGCGCCCCACGCGGCGCGGGTGGATCCGCCGTAGCGCCGCGTAATCCGGAAGCCGAGCCACGCCTCCACGATCTCCCCAACCGCCGCGAGCGTCACCACAACGCCGATCGTCACCGCCCCGACCGTCCGGAACTCGGTGAGCCAGCCGTAGCCCAGGACACCGAGCACCATGATCCAGAGCCCGGGAAGCCCGAGGGGGACGAGGATCAATCCCACGAGGTCGGTGCCGAGAAGGAGCAGCAGGCCGATCCAGTTCACGCGTCGGTCCCTTTACACGCCGCGCTTCAGGAACCGTCCGACCGCGGCGACCGTGCGCTCCATCTCGTCCATCGAGTTGTAGAGGTGCGGCGAGAACCGCAGCACCGGTCGCTCGGCATCACCGAGCGTGGCGCAGACGATGCCGTCCTGCTCGTACAGCGCCGCGGCCAGCCGGCGCAGGTCGAGTCCCGCCGGCCGGAGGGAGACTACGGCCGCCGAGCGCTCGGGATCCGGATGCGTCCACAGCGTGACCCCGTCCAGCCGCCGCAGCCCCACCATCAACGCCTGCGCCAGCTCGCGCGCCCGCGCCTCGATGGCCGGCCGCCCGATCGTCGTCTGAAACCGGACCGCGTCGCCCAGTGCCGCCAGCGCGGGTTCGTCCCGCTGACCCATGGCTTCCAGCGTGCGCGACGCGCCCACCCGCCCGGCGTACAGACTCACCACGCTCGGCAGCAGCCGGTCCTGCACGTCGCGGCGGACGTACAGCACGCCGGTTTCCTTGGGGCCGCAGAGCCACTTGTGCGCGGACCCCGTGTAGAAGTCCGCGCCCAGCTCGGCGGGGCGCACCGCGAGGACGCCGAACGTCTGCGCGCCGTCCACCAGCGTCAGCACGCCGCGCGCGCGGGCCACCCGGCACAGCTCCGCGGCCGGCAGCATGTCGCCCGCCGTGTTGGTCACGTGGCTGAACGCGAGGACGCGGGTCCGCGGCGTGAGAGCGCGCGTGAAGGCGTCCACGTAGGAGTCGAGCCCGGGATGCGGATGCACCTGGGGCACGACCACCACCTTGTACCCGAACCGTTCCGCCTTCACCTCCCAGGCGCGGAGCGCGCTCGGGTGATTGTCGGCAAAGGTCACGACCTCGTCCTCCGGGCCGAGCGCCAGGCCGCTGGACACCAGGTTGTTTCCTTCGCTGGTGTTGCGCGTGAGGACGATCTCCTCCGGAGCCGCTCCGAGGAACTCCGCCACCAGCATCCGCGTCTCCTCGCGCGCGTCCGGGAGCCTGCCGCGCGTGACGGGTGACGGATCGCTCTCGAGCATGCGCGTCCAGCGCTCCAGGCGCTCGACGACGGGCCGGGGCGTTGGGCACAGGTTGGCGGCGTTCATGAACGCCATCCGATCCGGCATCAGGAACTGCGCCCGTACGTCCGCCCAGAACCGTTCGTCCGGGATCGCGGGCGGGTGTGGCAGCGGGGGAGCGGGGTCCGCAGCGGCCATCCGGGGATTACCGAGCAGGGTGGCGGGGCCCGACAGGGCGAGTAGACGGGCAAAGTCGCGGCGGGACAGCGTCGGCATGGCGGCCTCCTGGTCGTCGAACAAGCTAGGGGCGGCGCCCGGCTTCGGCGAGCGGAGGGCGGCGGCCCTTCCCTCTTTGCCGTACCCGGGCCAGCTTGGGAACATCCCAGCTGGCCCGTATGCCCCCCGAGACCCACATCGCGCAGGAGGATGTATGAAACGACTGTTCGCAGCGGCCTTTGCGGTCGCCATGGTCGCGGCGCCGGCAACGGCGCAGGAAGCGCCCAAGCCCGGGGCGGAGCAGGCACGGATTGCGTATTTCGCCGGCACCTGGGAATTCGCGGGCGAGGCCAAGGCCTCGCCGATGGGTCCGGGGGGCAAGATGACCGGCGCCGACACCTGTGAATGGTTCGCCGGCGGTTTTCAGTTGGTGTGCCGGGGCGACGCGACCGGGCCCCGCGGGCCCGCGAAAACCGGCAGCGTCTGGGCGTACGACCCGGCCCGGCAGGTGTACACCTACTTCGGGTACACCAGCATGGGCGAGGCGTTCTACGTCACGGGCACGGTGGACGGGAAGGTGTGGACGTGGCAGGCCGAATTCGCCGTCGAGGGCGCCATGATGCGGATGCGGGCGACCATCACCGAGGAACCGCCCGCGGCGTATTCCTTCAAGCTGGAGGCTTCGGCCGACGGCACGAGCTGGATGCTCATGGAGGAAGGCCGGGCCACCAAGCGAACCCGATGATGCGCGGGAGGGCGATCGCACGGGTCTCCGCCGTCCTGGTTGCGTCGGTGGCCGCGCTGCCCGCCCGCGCCCAGGAGGCCGCTCAGTCCATGGCCCGACGATCCACGGTGTACGCGCCGAACGGCGCGATTGCGACGAGCCAGCCCCTCGCCACCGCGGCCGGACTGGCGGTGCTCCAGAATGGCGGGAACGCAGTGGACGCGGCGGTCACGGCCGCCGCCGTGCTGAACCTGGTCGAGCCGCACATGACGGGCATGGGCGGCGACCTCTTCGCGATCCTCTGGTCGGCGCGCGAACGGCGCCTGGTGGGGCTGAACGCGAGCGGCCGGTCGGGCTCGCTGATGTCGCGGGAGGCCCTGATCGAGCGGGGCCACGACGCGGTGCCGCTCTTCGGCGGCGCGCCGATCACCGTGCCCGGAGCGCTCTCGGGCTGGGCGGCATTGCTCGACCGACACGGGACGATCACCCTCGCCGAGGCGCTGGCTCCCGCCATCCGGCTGGCGGAGCGCGGGTTCCCGGTGTCGCCCATCATCGCGGCACAGTGGGCGGTGGAGGAGGAGCGGCTGCGGCGGGACGACGGCGCGCGCGCCACCTTGCTGCTGGACGGCACCCGCGCGCCCCGCGCCGGCGAGTGGTTCCGCAATCCCGACCTGGCCGCGTCGTATGGGCTCATTGCCGACAGCGGGCCCGCGGTGTTCTACGGCGGCGCCCTCGGCCGGACGATCGTGGACCGCGTGCGCGCGCTGGGTGGGTTCCTCACCCTGGACGACCTGACACGCCATGAAGCGGTGTGGGTCGAGCCCATCGCCGTGCCGTTCCGCGGCCACACCGTGTGGGAGCTGCCGCCCAACGGCCAGGGCGTCGCCGCCCTCGAGATGCTCCGCATCCTCGAGGCCTACGACCTCGCGGCCATGGGCCACAACTCGGCCGCGTACCTGCACCACCTGATCGAGGCCAAGAAGCTGGCGTTCGCCGATCTGGCCCACTGGGTGGGCGACCCGGACGCGATGACCGCCCCGCCGGAGCGGCTGCTCGAGGACGCCTTCATCGAGGCACGGCGCGCGGCACTCGACCCGCGGCGCGCCGCCACGCGCGCCGAGCCGGGGGCCGCGGTCACGTCGAGCGAGACCATCTATCTCGCCGCCGCCGACGGCGACGGCAACATGGTCTCCTTCATCAACAGCATCTACTGGGAATTCGGCTCGGGCGTGGTGGTACCGGGCACGGGGTTTGCGCTCCAGAATCGCGGCGCGGGCTTCACGCTCCAGCCGGGACTGCCGAATACGCTGGCCCCGCGGAAGCGCCCGTTTCACACGATCATCCCCGGGTTCGTGACGACGCCCGGCCCGGACGGTGAGGAGCCGTGGCTCGCGTTCGGGGTGATGGGTGGCTCGATTCAACCGCAGGGGCACGTCCAGCTGCTCCTGAACCTGCTGGTCTTCGGCATGGACCTCCAGGACGCCATTGACGCACCGCGGTTCCGGCATTTCGACGGCGTGCGCGTGGGGCTCGAGGCGCCGATCCCCGAGAGCGTGCGGCGCGCGCTCGCGGCCCTGGGCCACGAGCTCGTGGCGCTGCCGCCGGGGGACGCCGGCGGGGCCCAGGCCGTGATGCGGCTCGCGCGCGGCTGGGCGGCGGGATCGGATCCGCGCAAGGACGGCATGGCCGCGGGCTGGTGAGTGTAATGTCTCGCCGGCCTGGTGCGTCAGCTCATGTGAACCCGAAAGGAGGCGTTCCATGGCTGAGACTCCAGGCACCTGTGGCTGTGGCGACGCGTGCCCCTGTCAGGGCACGTGCAATTGCTGCGGCGACTGAGCCCGCCGGGCGGCCCGGTCGGCGTGGCTGAAGCAGTCCCGCCGGCCGGCGCCGGTCCCGCGCCCGAGATTCTGGATGCGCTGGTGGCCAATCACCGGCAGTTTCTCGCGTTCCTCGAGCGGCGTGTGGGCTCGCGCGCCGACGCGGAGGATCTGCTCCAGGACGCGTTCGTGAAGGGGCTGTCCCGGGGCCATCAGGTGCACGATCCCGAGGCGGCGGCGCCCTGGTTCTACCGGGTCCTCCGCAACGCGCTCACGGACTGGTACCGGCGGCGCGGCGCGGAGGACCGCGCGGTGGCCGAGTGGGGCGGCCGCGAGGACGTCGTGACGCCGCCGCGGGACGAGGAGCTGTTCGGCCAGGTCTGCGGCTGCGTGCTGCGGCTCGCGAGCACGCTCCGGCCCGAGTACGCCGAGGCCCTGCGCCGGGTGGACGTGGAGGGCGTGCCGGTGAAGCAGTTCGCCGCCGAGGCGGCCATCACGCCCGGGAACGCGGCGGTGCGGTTGCACCGCGCCCGCGAAGCGCTACGCGACCGCGTGATCGCGTCGTGCGGCACGTGCGCCGAGCACGGCTGCCTCGACTGTAGTTGCGGCGCCGGCTCCTCCTCCTGCCGGTAGCGGGACCAGCCGCCCTTCCCTCCGCGGCAAACGCGGCGCAGCTTTATGGCATCCCCAGCTGGAGTCTCTCTGTGCCCCCCTTTGACTTCACCGTCAACGGCGGCCGACGCTCCGTTGACGTGGCCGCCGATACGCCGCTCCTGTGGGTCCTGCGCGACAACCTCGGCCTCACGGGCACCAAGTTCGGCTGCGGGATCGCGCTGTGCGGGGCGTGTACGGTCCACGTGGACGGCGTCCCCACGCGATCCTGCGTGATTCCCGTCAGCACGGTTGCCGGCAAGCGGGTGACGACCATCGAAGGGCTGTCGCGTGACCGCAGCCATCCGGTCCAGCGGGCGTGGATCGCCGAGGACGTCCCGCAGTGCGGCTACTGCCAGTCGGGGCAGATCATGGCGGCCGTCGCGCTCCTGGAATCGAACCCCACGCCCACCGACGCGGACATTGACACGACCATGACCAACATCTGCCGGTGCGGCACTTACCAGCGGATTCGCGCCGCCATCCACCGCGCCGCGGGGGAGGTGTGACATGACCGCGCACCTGGAAGTCACCCGCCGCGAGTTCCTTCAGGTCGCCGGGGCGGCCGGCGCGAGTCTGGTCATCGGATTCACCATCCCCGGGTGCGCGCCCGCCGGCGCGCCGCCCGGCCCGCCGCTCGAGCCCAACGCGTGGCTCAGGATCGGAACCGACGAGAGCATCCTGGTGATCGTGGACCGCTCCGAGATGGGGCAGGGGGTCGCCACGTCGCTGCCGATGCTGGTGGCCGAGGAACTGGAAGCCGATTGGTCGAAGGTCGGCATCGCGTTCGCGCCCGCGGACTCGACGTACAACAACCTGCTCTTCGGCATGCAGGGGACGGGGGGCAGCAGCAGCGTCCGCGCGGCGTACACCGCGCTGCGCCAGGCGGGGGCCGCCGCGCGCGAAGTCCTGATCTCGGCCGCCGCGCAAACCTGGAACGTGGACCGCGCGGAGTGTCGCGCGGCGAACGGCGCCGTGCACCACTCGGGTGGCCGCCGCCTCACGTACGGCCACCTGGTGGCGACGGCGGCGACGTTGCCCGTGCCGACCGACCCGCCACTCAAGGCGCCCGCGGACTGGACGATCGTCGGCACGCGCGTGCCGCGCCTCGATACGCCCCCCAAGGTGGACGGCAGCGCGGGGTTCGGCATTGACGTGACCCTTCCAGGCATGCAGGTCGCCGTGGTGGCCCGGTGCCCGGTGTTCGGCGGGACGGTCGCGAGCTTCGACGCGGCGGCCGCACTGACGGTTCCCGGAGTACGCCAGGTGGTGCAGGTCACGAACGGGATCGCGGTGGTGGCGGACGGGTACTGGCCGGCCAAGACGGGCCGCGACGCGCTCCAGATCTCCTGGAACGAAGGGCCGAACGCGGCCGCGTCGAGCGCGGGCATCTCCCGGCTCCTGGCCGCGCGGGCCGGGCGACCGGGGGTGCGGGCCCGGCACGACGGGACCCCCGACGCGGCGCTGGCGGTGGCCGCCCGGCGGCTCGACGCCGTGTACGAGACGCCGTTCCTGGCCCACGCCACCATGGAGCCGATGAACGCAACCGCGCACGTGCGGCCCGACGGCGTGGACATCTGGGCGCCCACGCAGTTCCAGACCGGCGCGCACCAGCTCGGCGCGGCCATCGGCGGCGTGCCGCTCGAGCAGGTGAAGGTCCATACCACCTACCTGGGCGGCGGCTTCGGCCGGCGCTTCGAGCTCGATTTCATCCAGGAGGCGCTGGAGACGTCCAAGGCCGTGGGGGCGCCGGTCAAGGTCGTGTGGTCGCGCGAGGACGATACCCGCCACGAGTTCTACCGGCCGGCGTCGTACCACCGGCTGCGCGCGGGCCTGGACGCGGGCAACCGCCCGGTCGCCTGGACGCACCGCGTCGTGGCGCCCTCGATCATGATCCGGGTCTTCCCCGACATGGTACAGGGCAACCTGGACGGCGAGGCGGTGGAGGGCGCCGTCGAGATGCCCTACGCCGTTCCCAACGTGCACGTGGATTACGTGATGACGGACACCGGCATTCCGGTGGGCTTCTGGCGGTCGGTCAACCACTCGTTCAACGCCTTCGCGGTCGAAGGCTTCATTGACGAGATGGCCCACGCCGCGGACCAGGACCCCTACGAGTATCGGCGGGGGTTGCTGCTCAACGCGCCGCGCTATCTCCGGGTGCTCGAGCTGGCGGCGACGCAAGCGGGCTGGGGCTCGGCGCTGCCGGACGGCGTCTTCCGCGGGATCGCGGTCCACAAGTCGTTCGAGTCATACGTCGCCCAGGTGGCCGAGGTCTCCGTGGGCGCGGATGGCACGGTGCGGGTCCACCGCGTGGTGTGCGCCATTGACTGCGGGCCGGTGGTGAACCCGGACACGGTCGAGGCGCAGATGCAGAGCGGGATCGTGTACGGCCTCACGGCGGCGCTCCACGGCGAGATCGGGATTGACGGGGGCCGGGTGATCCAGGGCAACTTTCACGACTACCCGATGCTGCTCATGGCAGGGATGCCGCGGGTCGAGGTGCACATCGTCCCGAGCACGGACTCGCAGGGCGGCGTTGGCGAACCCGGAACGCCGCCGATCGCGCCAGCCGTGTGCAACGCGATCTTCGCGGCAACGGGGAAGCGGATCCGGAAGCTGCCGATCGGCAAGGTGGTCTGAGGTCAGCCGTCCAATGCCCGCCGGACCGTAATGAGGAGCTCGTTCAGCTCCCAGGGCTTCTGGACGAACGGGATCTCCCGACCCAGGGCTCCACGCGCCTTGGCGTAGCGCCCGCCGTACCCGCTCACGAACACGAACTTCACGGGTCCCACCGTGGTGCGGAGGGCCTGGTAGAGTTCCGGCCCGCCCATCCGCGGCATCACGAGATCGGAGATGACGAGGTCAATGCGGCCCGGGTACGTGCGGTAGCGCGTCAGGGCGTCGAGCCCGTCCGCGGCGACGATCACCGAGTACCCGAACGCCCGGAGCACGCGCTGGGCGCTCTTGCGCAGCGGCGCGTCGTCCTCCACCAGGAGGATCGTCTCGCTCCCACCGCGGACCAGCTCCTGCGAGAGGCGTCGAGGCGGCGGCTGCGCCGCCTCCGGGACGGCCGGGAAGTAGAGATGCACGGCGGTACCCCCGCCTTCCGCGCTCACCAGCTCCACGAAACCGTGCTGCTGCTTGGTCAGGCCGTAGACCATGGCCAGGCCGAGCCCCGTTCCCTTGCCGGGCGGCTTGGTCGTGAAGAACGGTTCGAAAGCATGGCGCCGCGTTGCCTCGTCCATCCCCATCCCCGTGTCCGACACCGACACGCGGACGTGGTCACCCGCCCGGGCGCCGGGGTGGCCGGCGAGGTAGGCGTCATCCAGGGTCGCTTCCGCCACGGCGATGCGCAGGGTGCCGCCGCTGGGCATGGCGTCGCGCGCGTTGGTGGCCAGGTTGAGGAGCATCTGCTCGACGGCCCGGGGATCCGCCCGGACGGTCGCCACCAGCTCGTCCGCGGCGACCTCGATCGCGACATCTTCGGAGAGCGCGTGCCGCAGTATCGTCGCGAGGTTGCGCACCACCGCGGCCAGGTCCGTCGGCACCAGGGCCAGATCCGCCTGCCGGCTGAAGCCGAGCAGGTGGGCGGTCATGGCGGCGGCGCTGCGGGCGGCTTCCTCGATGCTGTCCAGGTCCGCGCGATCCACCGGGGCGCCCGCGTCCACGGTGCGCTTCGCGGCCTGGCTGAAGAGGAGGATCACCGAGAGGAGATTGTTGAAGTCATGGGCGATCCCGCCCGTGATGCGGCCGATCTCCTCCATCTTCTGCGCCTGCCGGAGCTGGCCCTCGAGTGCCCGCAGCTCGGTCACGTCCTCGACCACGGCGTACCAGCATCGCCGACCCTCGAACCGCACGGGCGTGAGGCTGAGCAGCGCGTCGTAGTGCGTGCCGTCCTTCCGCCGGAACCGGACCGCTTCCCGCCAGACGAAGCCCCGCTCGCGGGCCAGGCCCAGCACGCGCTCCCGGTCCGCCGGGTCGCCGTAGAGGGCCGCCACGTTCCCGATCCGGAGGATGTCGTCGCGCGTGTACCCGCCGGGCTCCAGGATGGCGTCGTTGAAGACCAGCAAGGTTCCGTCCAGGTCGGCGATGCCCAGACCGACCGGCGCGTGGTAGAACAGCGCGCGATACTGGTCCGCGTCGTGCTCGGCGTCGCGCGGCGGCGGGGCGGTCGCTTCGCGCACGTGGACGAGGACGCTGGCGACCTCGGGCGTGGGGAGGCGGTTGACGAGTTTGACGGCGAGCCGGCGGAAGGTGCTGTCTCGATGCCGGGCATCCACGTCGAACGTCACCGGCGTGCCCGGAAACACCAGCGACCGCTTGAACTCCTCGCGGGCGAGCGGCAGGTGTTCCGGCCGGCAAAAGTCGAACCCGATCCGGCCCACCAGCTCGTCGGGAGGATAGCCCAGCATGCGCTCGCAGGCCGCGTTGGCGTAGAGGATCCTGGCCTGCTCGTCCACCAGGACCATGCCCTCGTCGGCGTCGTGCACCAGCGCCCCCAGCGCATCGGGCGGCCAGCGCCAATGCGAACCGGCCCGCGGGTCCGGCGGCGACGGTGGTGGTCCGGTTACACCCGACTCGGGCATCGGCCCCCTGTGGGCGCGGCGGATGGACACGGGCCACCCGGCAACCCGGTGCGAGCGCGCGGATGCGCACGACGAGGGGCGGGGGCACCATTGCTGGCGACCACCAGTGTGTGACTCGCGGCACCCGGAAACCGTGACGCATCTCACACTTGCCCCCGATTAGTGCTGTTTTGAGGGGAACCGCCGCTGAGTTGTCGGCTGGTCTTGTGAGCCAGGTCACAATCCGGCGACTTCCCCACACCGCGCAAAGCTGGGGTCGGCCGAGATGGGCCCTCGTAGCGACGGCGCGCCCCGCGCCCTGCTCATCCCCATAGGGCGGCTGGCGAAGCACCGAGCGTCACTTCGTCGTGCGCTCACCCCAATAACCGCCCGCTCTTTTCCGAGGACTGGTCGCGAGGCCTCTCGACCGATTGGGTAGCCTTTGGGGAGCCCCGGCCGACAGTCACGGTCGGGCCGAGATGGTCAACTCCGGTTACGGAGCCGCGCTTGACACGCTCGCCCGCGATCCGTTGATTCACCCACCACGCGAGTCGTCGCCCCGTGGCCGGTGGTTCGGATGCCCGCCGCGCACGTCGCTGGCGTTCCTGTTCGTCACCCAGACGAGGAATCACCCATGGCATCGAGAGCCGAGTGCCCCGATTGCGCGGCGGCCGTCTCGCTCGCGGACGACGTGATGGCCGGCGAGATCGTGCAGTGCGCCGAGTGCGGGCGCGAGCTGGAGGTCGTGGCCGGGTCGCCGTTGGCGCTCGTGCCCGCGCCGGAGGAGGAAGAGGATTGGGGTGAGTAGGCCGCGCGTTGGCGTGCTCTTCTCGCGGGTCCGCGTCGAGGAGAAGATGCTGCTCGAAGCCCTGCGCCGGCACGGGGTCCCCACCGAGGTGTTCGACGATCGGCAGGTGGTCTTCGAGCTGGGCCGCGGCTCGCCGCTGCCCGTGGACGTCGTCCTCGAGCGCTGCATCAACCACTCGCGCGCGCTGTACGCCCTCCGGATCCTTGGCGACGCCGGCGTCCCGTGCGTGAACACGTACCCGGTGGCCCTCATCTGCGGCAACAAGCTGGAGACGACCTCCGTCCTGCGCGCGCACGACATCCCCACCCCACGCTGCCTGGTGGCGTTCACGCCCGCATCGGCGCTAGAGGCCATCGAGCGCCTCGGGTATCCCGTCGTGCTCAAGCCGGCGGTGGGCTCCTGGGGCCGGCTGGTGGCCAAGGTCAACGACCGCGAGAGCGCGGAGGCGCTGCTGGAGCACAAGGAGGTGCTCGGGAGCTACCACCACTCGATCTTCTATATCCAGGAGTATATCGCCAAGCCCGGCCGGGACATCCGGGCGTTCGTCGTGGGAGACCGCACCGTGGCCGCCATCTACCGCTACGCCGACCACTGGATCACCAACACCGCGCGCGGCGCCCGGGCGGAGCCCTGTCCCGTCACCGACGACATTGACCGGCTCTCCCGGGACGCCGCCCAGGCCGTGGGGGGCGGGGTGCTCGCCGTGGACCTGCTGGAGCGGCCCGACGGCGAGTTGCTCGTGAACGAAGTGAACTACACGATGGAGTTCCGGAACAGCGTCCCGGTCACCGGCGTGCCGATCCCCGAGCTGGTGGTGGAGTACGTGCTGAAGACCGCCGACGGCGCCCGGCCGGCCCCGGTCGCGCGGGTCGCCGCCGGAGGATGACCCCGTCGGTCCGCGCCAGCATTGTGGGGGGCGGCGGCTACGTCGGCGGCGAACTGATCCGCCTCCTCGTCCAGCACCCGCACGTGACCCTGCACCAGGTGACGTCCACCAGCGGGGCGGGCCGGTTCCTTCACACCGTCCATCCCAACCTCCGGGGCGTCACGGATCTCCAGTTCACGGCGCCGGACGCGGTGGATCCGGTGGACGTGCTGCTCCTGGCGCGGCCGCACGGCGAGGCGGCCCGGCACATCGAACACTGGGCGGGGCGCGCCGAGCGGCTGATTGACACGTCGGCCGACTTCCGGCTCCGCCGCGCCGACGTCTACGAGGACTGGTACGGAGAACCGCACCGCGCGCCGGAGTGGCTCGAGCGCTTCGTGTACGGGCTCCCCGAACGCCACCGCGACGCGCTCGGCGGCGCGCGGTATGTGTCCGGCGTCGGATGCAACGCCGCGGTGACGATCCTGGCCCTGGCGCCGCTTGTGGACGCGGGCCTGCTCGAGCGCGTGGCCGCCGACGTGAAGGTGGGCTCGTCCGAGGGCGGCAGCGCCCCCAGCGCGGCCTCCCACCACCCCGAACGCAGCGGCGCCGTGCGGACGTTCAGGCCCACGGGCCACCGCCACCAGGCCGAGATCCGACAGGCGCTGGGCAACGGGTTCGACCTCTCCTTCTCGGTCACCGGCGTCGAGCTGGTGCGCGGCGCCCTGGTCACGGCCCAGTGCGTCCTCAGCGAGCGCATGTCCGAGCGCGACCTCTGGCGGCTGTACCGCGACGCCCACGGCGCCGAGCCGTTCGTGCGCCTGGTCGCCGCCAAGTCCGGCATCCACCGGTATCCCGAGCCCAAGGTGCTGGCGGGCTCGAACTGGTGCGACGTGGGGTTCGCGGTGGACGAGCGGGCCGCGGATGGTCGCGTCGTCGTCGTCGCCGCGCTCGACAACCTGATGAAAGGTGCCGCCGGGAGCGCGGTGCAGTGCCTCAACCTGATGTGCGGGTTCCCGGAAACGGCGGGACTCACGTTTCCGGGCCTGCACCCGGTGTAGCCGTGCCCGGTGGCGACCTGAAGGCCGCGCTCGGCGCTCGCGCGACGCGCCATGAATGGCGCTTCGCTGCATCGTGCCTGGCCGCATGACCCCTCCGCTGGTCGTGAAAGTGGGTGGCGGTGCGGCCATCGATCTCGATGCCGTGGTGGACGACGTGGCCCGCGTGTGGCGGGAGGGATGGTCCCTGGTGCTCGTCCACGGCGGCGCCGCCACTCTGAACGACGTCGCTACCCGGCTCGGCCATCCGCCCGAGTTCGTCACGTCGCCCGGCGGCCATACCTCGCGCCGCACCGACCGGCGTACCCTCGAGATCTTCCAGATGGTGTACTGCGGCCAGGTGAACAAGGGCGTCGTCGAGCGGTTCCAGCGGCGCGGCGTCAACGCCGTGGGCCTGTCCGGCCTCGACGGCCGCCTCTGGGAGGGCCCCCGGAAGGACGCCATCCGCGCCGTGCGCGAGGGCAGGCGGTTCGTGATCCGCGACGACTACACGGGCACGGTCGAACGCGTGAACGCCGCCCTGCTCCGCGCGCTGCTCGCCGAGCGGCTCCTGCCCGTCCTCACCCCGCCGGCCGCGAGCTACGACGGCGACGCCATCAACGTGGACGGCGACCGCGCGGCCGCGCAGACCGCCGTGGCGCTGGGCGCGGACACGCTGGTCATCCTGTCGGACGTGCCGGGTCTGCTCGCGCGGTTCCCCGACGAGGCGTCCCTGATCCCGCGCATCGCCGCGGGCGACGTGGAGCGGTTTCTCGCGGTCGCCGCCGACCGGATGAAAAAGAAGGTGCTCGGCGCCCGGGAGGCGCTGGAGGGCGGCGTGCGCCGCGTGGTGCTCGCGGACGGGCGCGTGGCACACCCCGTCCGGCGGGCGCTCGACGGCACGGGAACGGTGATCGGTGACTGAGCCGGACGCATCCCTGACGGCGCTCGAGGACGCGCACGCGTCGGGCGGGGTCCGGCGCCGCCCCGTCACGATCGTCCGGGGCGAGGGGGCGGCGCTGTTCGACGCGGCGGGCCGCCGTTACGTGGACCTGGCGGCGGCGCACGGCTGGGCGGCGCTGGGGCACAATCACCCCGAGGTGACCGCGGCCATCCGCGTCCAGGCTGCACGCCTCACCATGCTCACCGAGAGCGCGTACAGCGACGTGCGCGCCCGGTGGTTCCACGCGCTCGTCGAGCTGCTCGCGCTCGATTTCCCCGCCACGGCGCGCGGCGGGCTCACGCGCGTGCAGCCGGCCAACTCCGGCGCCGAGGCCGTCGAGGCGGCGCTCAAGTTCGCGCGGCGGCGCACGGGCCGGACGGACTTCGTGGCGTTCAGCCGCGGCTTCCACGGCCGCACGCTGGGCGCGCTCTCCGCCACCGCGCCCGGCCCCCGCCGCGACGCGTTCGCGCCGCTCATCCCGGGATTCACGCACGTGCCGTACGACGATCTCGCCGCGGCGGACGCCGTCATCGGCGACCACACGGCCGGCGTCGTCGTCGAGGTGATTCAGGGCGAAGGCGGCGTGCACGAGGGCGCCACGGAGTTCTTCCAGGGGCTCCAGCGACTCTGTGCGGCCCGCGGCGCGCTGCTGATCGCGGACGAGATCCAGACGGGCTTCGGCCGCACGGGCCGCTGGTTCGCGGGCGCCCACCACGGGCTCGCCCCGGACGTGATCGTGCTCGGCAAGGCGCTGGGCGGCGGCGTGCCGATGGGGGCGGCCGTGTGGCGTGAGGGCCTGGGCGCGTTCGAGAGCGGCCAGCACGGCAGCACGTTCGCCGGCGCCCCGCTCGCCTGCGCGGCCAGCCTGGCCGCCCTGGCGGTCCTGCAACGCGAGCGGCTGCACGAGCGCGCGGCACGCCTCGGCCAACGGGTGATGCGCGACCTGCGGGCGCTCGACGCGCCGCTCGTGCGCGACGTGCGCGGCCGCGGCCTCATGATCGGCATCGAGCTGAAACGGCGCGTGGGACCCGTGCTCGAGGCGCTGATGCGCCGCGGCGTCTGGGCACTGCCCGCGGGCCTCAACGTGCTGCGGCTGCTGCCGCCGCTCGTGATCTCCGACGACGATCTGGCCGCCGGGGTCGCGGCCATCGGCGAGGCGCTGCGCGATGGATGACGGCGCCGTCGCGCTGCTGGAAGGCCTCGTACGGATCCCGAGTCCTCCCCGGCGGGAGGCGGCCGCCGTGCGCTTCCTGGCGGACTGGCTCGCCGCGCGCGGCCTTGCCGCGGGTCCCGACGCCGCCGGCAACCTGGTGGCCACGCGCGGCGACGGCCCGCGCGAACTGCTCCTGCTCGGCCACATCGACACCTTCCCCGGCACCGTCCCGGTGCGGCGCGAGGGCGACCGCCTGTTCGGCCGCGGCACGGTGGACGCCAAGGGGCCGCTCTGCGCCCTGGCGGCAGCGGCCGCCGCCGTCACGCCCCCCACCGGCTGGCGGATCACCGTCGTGGGGGCCGTGGAGGAGGAATCCTGGACCAGCCGCGGCGCCCGCGCGCTGCTGGCGGGATGGGACCGGCCGCCGCCGGCCGCCGTGGTCGTCGGGGAGCCGAGCCGCTGGGACCGGCTGACGCTGGGCTACCGCGGCTCCGTGGAGCTGCTCGCGCGCCTGCGGGCCGCCTTCGCGCACGCCGCCGGCCGCGACCGCCTGCCCGCCGAGCGCGCGGTGGACCTCTGGCACGCGGTCGAGCGGTTCTGCGACGAGCGCAACGCCGGCCGCGGCCCGCGGGAGTACGACCGGTACTCGGCGGCGCTGCGGGCGCTGCGGACCCGGGACGACGGCGCCCACGGGATCGCGGACCTGCGGGTCAACCTCCGGATTCCACTCGGCGAACGCCTCGCGGCCGCGCGGCGCGCGCTGCGGCGTCATCTGGACGCGGTGGTCCCCTCCCGCGATGACGGCGCGGAACTGCGGGTGCGGTTCCGGGGCGGACAGGAGGCATTCCAGGCGCCCCGACGTACGCCGCTGGCCGCCGCCTTCCTGCGCGCCATCCGCGCCGAACAGGGCGCGCCCAGGTTCGTCGTGAAGACCGGCACCGCCGACCTCACCATCGTCGGTCCGGCGTGGCCCGGCGTGCCGATGGCGGTCTACGGACCGGGGGACGCCGCGCTGGACCACACGCCGGACGAACACGTAAGCCTGCACGAGTACACGCGCGCCCTCCGCGTGCTGACCCGGGTGGTGCGCGATCTTGCCGGCGGGCCGCTCGCGCGGACCCCGGCGGCGTCCGGGACGTAGAAGGGGAGAAGGCCATGCGTGACGCGATCGGCAGGCTGCTGGCCCGGTTCTTGTCGGGCGGCGCGCCCACCGAGGAATCCGCACCGCCCGGCGGGGCCGAGCGGCATCCTCCCGTGGACGTGGCGGCCTGCGCGCTGCTGCTCCAGATCGCGTACGCGGACGACGAGTTCGGCGCCGTCGAGCGGGCGCGGATCGAGGAGGCTCTCGAGCGGCATTTCGGCCTGGACCCGACGGCGCGCCAGGCGTTGATCGGGCGGGCCGAGGCGGAGCGCCGCGCGGCGATTGACGACTACCAGTTCACGCGGCTCATCAACCGGCACTACGACCTCGGGCAGAAGATGGTGCTTGCCGAGATCATGTGGGGCGTGATTCTGGCGGACAACGAGATCGCGAAGCACGAAACGTATCTCGTGCGGAAGCTGGCCAACCTGCTGGAGCTGCCGCCGGCGTACCTGTCGCAGGCCCGGCGCCGGGCGACGTCGTAGCGCCGGCGCGCGAACTCGTCGGCCGGTTGGCGCGTGACCTCGCCGCGGGGTCCATCATCGGGTCCACCCGCGCCGCGCGCCACGCGGGCACCAGCCCGGCCGTCGTGGCGACGAGCGCCAGGACGAGCGCCGAGACCGCCAGGGTCCCAGGATCCGTGGCCGTGACCCCTTAGAGAAACGCCCTGAGCATCCGCGTCGCGGCGAGCCCGAGCAGCACGCCCAGCACCACGCCCACCGTCACCAGCCGGCCCACTTCCCCCGCTACCATCCGCAGGATGCCCGCCCGCGCGGCGCCGAGCGCCATGCGCACGCCAATCTCGCTGCGCCAGCGCGCGACGCTGTATGACGTGGTCCCGTGCAGCCCGATGACGGCCAGAAGCAACGCCAGTCCCCCAAAGAACCCGGAGATCACTGCACAAGGCCTCCCTGCAACCTTTCCGGCGCCGGGCCCGTCTGACGTAATCAGGTGCGGGAACCCGACGACGACCACCCGCGGGAGGACACCGGCATGCCCTGGACACTGCAGGAATGGACCAGAGACCTCAGCCACGCCGCCCGGTCGCTCCGGCGGTCTCCAGGCTTCACGCTGACGGCGGCGGGCATGCTCGGCCTGGCCATCGGGGCCAACGCCGGGCTCTTCACGGTGGTCAACCGGGTGCTGCTGGATCCACTCCCGTTCGCCCATCCCAACCGGCTGGTGCACGTCGCGGCTTCGGCGCCCGGATCGGACTTCCCGCCGGAGTTCGGGGTGGCGCAGGAGTTCTACGTGCAGTACCGGGAGCAGTCGCGGCTGCTCGAGGATGTCTCGACGTACAACTCGTTCACCGCCACGCTCCGCACCACGGATCGCGTGGAGCGCATCCGCATGTCGTGGCCCACCAACTCGCTCTTCCCCACCCTCGGCGCCCGCCCCATCCTGGGCCGGCTGCCGGTGGCCGAGGACGAAGAACGGGCCGTGGTGCTCAGTTATCCCCTCTGGCAGTCGTGGTTCGGCGGCGACTCCGCGGTCATCGGCCGCTCCTACGAGGTCGCGG
>DASWHL010000122.1:0-3568 GCA_036398175.1 Gemmatimonadales bacterium | reverse complement strand
GCCCCGTCGAGGAGGACCGCGCGCAGCCCGTCGTTCAGCGCCGTGAGTGGGAGCAGCCGGATCGCCGGGTGGATGGCTTCGGGGAAGTGCGACCACGAGAAGAACACGCCGGAGAACACCCACATCGGCACCATCACGACGTTCATCAGCCCCGACACGCCTTCGATGGTCCGCGCCCGCGACGCCACGAGGAGCCCGAGCCCGGCGAAGGCCAGGGCGCCGGCCAGCACGACCGCCGCGACGAGCAGCAATGATCCGCGCATCGGCACGCCGAAGGCCAGGGCCCCGAACGCGAGCACGGTCACGACCTCGAGCACCAGGAACACGAGTCGCGCCAGGGCCTGCGCCAGGAGGAAATCGCTGCGGCGCATGGGCGACGCGCGGAGGCGGCGGAGCAGCTTCCCCTGCCGGGACCGGACGATGCCGAACCCGATGCCCCAGAGCCCGGTGCCCATGATGTTGAGGCCGAGCAGGCCGGGGATCAGGAAGTCTATGTAGCGGGACCCGGGCTCGGTGAGCAGGTGCTCGCGCAACGCCAACACGTCGTGGCGCCCGGCGGCCACCTGGAGCGCCGCGTCGGTCTCGAGGCGCGCGAGCCGGCTCTCGTCCCGCGTCGAATCGAACTGCACCGTGATCGGGTCTCCCGGGATCACCACGAGCGCCACCCGCCCCGAGCGCAGCCGCTGGTAGGCCTCCGCGGAGTCGAGCCGCAGGACGCGCAGGCCCCGCGCACCCGCCAGCACGCCGGCCACGGTGTCCGCCCCCGATCCCGCCTGCACCGCGATCGCGAGCGTGGGCTGTCCGCGGTGCTTGAACGCCACGCCCAGGGAGAGCGCGAGCAGGACCGGGAACGCGAACACCCAGAAGAGGGCCTCGGGCTCCCGCCACAGCTCGCGGAGCCGCCAGAGCGTCAGCTGCCGGAGGCCGGCGCCCGCGTCACTCATCGCGCAGGGTCCGGCCGGTGAGGTGGAGGAACACGTCCTCCAGCGTGGCGTGGTGGGTCGCGAGCTGGGTCAGGGCGCACCCGTGCCCGGCCAGCAGCGCCAGCAGGGCCGGCACCGTGGCATGCGGATGCGACACGGTGAGCCGCACCGTGGTTCCGTCGGCGTGCGCCTCGCCGACACCGGGGAGCCCCAGGAGATCGGTCACGGGCGGCACGTTCCCCGCGACGCCGAACTCGACCACGTGCTCGGCGCCGAGCGAGGCGATCAGGGCGCGCGGCGTGCCGAGGGCGATCACTTTCCCGCGATCCACGACGGCCACGCGGTCGCACAGGCGTTCCGCCTCGTCCATGTAGTGCGTGGTCAGCATGACGGTGCGCCCGCTGGCCCGCAGCGCGGTGATCACGTCCCACAACTGCCGGCGGGACTGCGGGTCGAGGCCCGCCGTGGGCTCGTCGAGAAACAGCAGTTCGGGCTCGCTCACGAGGGCGACCGCGAGGGCCAGGCGCTGCTGCTGCCCGCCGGAGAGGTTCTTCACCCAGGCGCTTTGCTTCTCGGCCAGCTCGACGATGGCGAGCGCGCGCTCGGCGGGCATCCCGCGCCGGTAAAAGCTCCGGAACAGCCGGACCGTCTCGAGGACCGTGAGCTTCTCCGGGAACCGGGTTTCCTGGAGCTGGGTGCCGAGGCGCTCGCGCAGCTCGCGGCCGTCGCCGCGCCACGTGCGGCCCAGCACCTCGACGGTCCCCGAGTCCGGAGCCAGGATTCCCTGGAGGATCTCGACGGTGGTGGTCTTGCCGGCGCCATTGGGCCCGAGCAGCCCGAAACACTCCCCCGCCCCGACGTCCAGGTCGAGGCCGTCCACGGCGACCACGTCACCGTAGTGCTTCACGAGGTTGCGGCAAGTGATGGCGAGGCGGTCCGGCATCGTCGGCGCAATCAAGGCCCGGCCGGAGGCCGGCGCAAGCCGCGTTCCGCCGGCGGGCGGCGGCATTAGCTTCCGCGCCATGCCACTGCCGGATTTCTCCCCGGCGGCCTACGGCCGCATCCTCGATCGTGTGCACCGCCTGGCGGTGGGGTATCTGGAGACCCTCCCCGAGCGGGAGGCCTTCCGCCGCCCTCCCGACGAGGTCGTCCGCCGTTTCGAGGCAGCCCCGCTCCCCGAGCACGGCACCAGCGCGGAGGCGATCCTCGCGGACGTTGAGCGGGACATCCTCCCCTACTCGCTGGGCATCGGCCACCCGCGCTGGTGGGGCTACGTGCGCGCGAGCCCCAGTCCCCTGGGCATGGCCGCGGACCTGCTCGCCGCGACGATGAACAACAACTGCGCCGGCAGCGCGCAGATCGCCACCTACGTCGAGATGACCGTGATGCGGTGGCTCGCCGAGCTGGTGGGATACCCGGCGGACGCCGGCGGCCTGTTCGTGAGCGGCGGCTCGGCCGCCAACTTCGTGGCCCTGGCCGCGATGCGCGAAGCCAAGCTCCCCGGGTCCCGAACGGCCGGTCTCATCGGACTCGGCGTGCGGCCCGTGGTGTACGTCACGCCCGAGACCCACTCGTGCATCCGGCGGGCGGTGGACCTGCTCGGCTTCGGGAGCGACGCACTGCGGCTCCTGCCGCCCGACGACGGCCTGCGCATGGACCCGGCCGTCCTGGCCGCGGCGGTGACCGAGGACCGGGCCGCCGGACGGCACCCGCTCTGCGTCGTCGCCACCGTCGGGACGGTGAACGCCGGCGCCATTGATCCGCTACCCGCCATCCGTGACGTGGCCCGCCGGGAGGACCTCTGGTTCCACGTGGATGGCGCCTACGGCGCGGTCGGCGCGGCGCTCCCCGAGCTGGCGGAGCGCTACGCGGGGCTCGCGGACGCCGACAGCCTCACGGTGGACCCGCACAAGTGGCTCTACGTGCCGTACGAGGCGGGCGCCGTCCTCATGCGCGACCGGAACGCGCTCACCCGGGCCTTTGCCACCAAGGCTGACTACCTCGAGGTGGACGACACGGACTATTTCAGCGGGCCGCTCTGGTTCCACCAGCAGGGCCCGCAGCTGTCGCGCGCGTTTCGCGCGCTCAAGGTGTGGTGCGTGATGCGGGAGCTGGGGGTCGCGGGGTACCGCGATCTCTGGCGCCGCGACCTCGCAGTGGCCGCCGAGCTGCGGCGCGTGGTGGCTGGGCATCCGCGCCTCGAGCTGGTGGGGCCGTCGGATCTCTCCATCGTGTGCTTCCGGTATGTGCCCCGGCAGGGCGACGCGGACGCCCTCAACCGCAAGCTGGTGAACCGGATTCAGCAGGACGGGCGGGTGTTCGTGTCGGGGACGCTGGTGCGCGGCACCTACTGCCTGCGGGCGGCGATCCTCAATTTCCGCAGTACCGAGGCGGACGCACGACTTACGGCGCAGGTTGTGGCGGAGCTGGGCGAGATTCTGGAAACGGGATAAGCCTCGATCACCGCCGCTGAGCCGTATAGTGCTGTGCCTCTCTCAGCGCGGGCTGTCGCGTCCCGCCATCGGCACCTTCGAGAAGCTCCCGGTAGAACGCGCGCGCCAGGGATTCGTCACCCAGCGCGCGTGCCGCCCGCGCGGAGCCCAGCAGGCCATTGAAACGCCTCGGATAGCGCTCCATCGAGCGTC
>DASWHL010000121.1:0-23024 GCA_036398175.1 Gemmatimonadales bacterium | reverse complement strand
GTTCCCGGCGCACTCGGTCATTCAGGCCCAGAATCCCGGGAAAGTCCGGTTCACCGGCTCGTTTTCGGCCGGGAACGACCTGACATTCCGGGGCGTCGTCATCGTCAACGCCGGCCAGAAGTCGCTGGGCTCGCGGACCGTCTACGAAGACATGAGCTTCGTGGGCGGCCCCGCGTGCGGAAACACGGTGAACAGTCTGTCCGGCTCCAATACCACGATCCGCCGCAGCGCGTTCTACGGGCGGGGTGGCCGCTACCTGTTCCTGCCGTGGCGGGTCAGCGGCGTGGTGCTCGAAGACGTCATGTTCCGGACGGACGGCGGGTGGGGCGAGGGCGGCAGCGGCTGCAACGGGTACGAGCCGAACGCCGCACTCAATGTGTACGACTCCCCCAGCTTCACCTGCATCAACTGCATCCTGTTCGACGGAATCGTCACCGCGTCGGGCGAATCCGAGACGCTGGGAGGGCTGGGCGTCAACTGCCACGAAAGCGCGTCCGACGCGGTGTTCCGTGACAATGTGATCGTGAACAGCAGGGGTGGGTTCTGGGCGGACGGCATGGGGACCTGTGACGGCGTCGTCATCCAGAACAGCGCGGCGTTCCGATCCGGCGACTGGGGCCTCAAACGCCACGTGCACGGCACCACCACCGCCATCAACCTCTCAACCGACACCAACTGCGGTGGCTGGAAGGGGACAACCACGCTCACCGACAGTCGCATCGGGGGAGCGAACGACGGCTGTGTCGGTGGGACCGCGGGTGCCGGGGCTACCATTCAGCTCAACACCACGTTCCTCGACAACCCGCGGTGGCGCCAGGAGATGTGCACCGATGCCGGCGTCGCGAGAGGCTGGTGCGGCACGAGCCAGACCCTCTCCACGTACCTCCGGTCCTATTTCTAGGTTCTAGGAGCGTTCGGCCGGAGCCGGCGGCACCGAAGCGGCCGGGGTTCAGGGCGGGGGCCATCAGGCTTGGCTAGGTGGCGCCCGCCTTGGCCTTTGGAGCCCCGAACAGGCAAGTCGTGTGCTGCATTGACGCATCATTGGGTGGCAGGATGGTGCTGCTCAAGGGCAACACTAATTCGTGACGGCGTGTTGCGGCGGGGCATCCCCCTTGCAATGTGTACTCGTTAGCCCGTTGGGAGTAGAGGACATACAGCACCTTGGCTCGGGCCATGGGGTGCCCGGAATACGGGTTGGGCTGTGGCTCAGGGGATCGGGTGGTCGGGAGGTGGACGTCTGTGGGCAGGCTCACCACCGGCACGGCAGGAGACGACGCCGGCCCGCCGCCGGGCGGGCCGGCGTCGTTCACGCCCGCCCGCTGGTGGCGTGGACGGCACACCTGAGAGGATCTCTTGGATCTATGAATCGGTCGAACGTCGAGTCGGCCCACGGGGCCCAACTCGGATCCGCGGCACCGCTGGCGGGGCCCTGCGTTGCGATCATGGGACACGTCGGCGTCGGCAACCTCGGGGACGAGGCGATCATCTCGGCCGTGGTGGCCCGGTTCCGCGAGCGCGCGCCCAATCTGCGGTTGATGGCTTTCACCCTCAACCCGCGGGACACCGCGGCGCGTCACGGCATCCCGGCGTATCCGCTGCGGCTGTACACGGAGCGTCTGCTGCGCGAGCCGCCGCCCGACTTCTCGTGGGCCGCGGCCTATGCCGCCAAGTCCGCGGTCCCGCGGCCCGACGGCGATGCGAACACCGGTCTCGCCGGGTGGATCCGGCGGAGGCCGCTGCTGACGACCCTGCTTCGGCCGGGCGTCGTGATCGCCCGCGGGGCCCGCGAGGCGCTGGCGGGGCTCGCGTTCGATTCGCGGTCCTGGCGGAAACTCCGCGGGGTCAAGCTGCTCATGTGGGCGGGGTCGGGCCAGGTGAGCGACTATGTGGACGGCTCGCTCGGGTATCCCCTGGTGATCCTCCGATGGTCGTTTCTCGCACGGCTGCGGGGGGCGAAGGTGGCGTTCGCGAGTTCCGGGGCCGGCCCCGTGACCAAGCCGCTGAGCCGGCTGTTCATTGGCGCGGCCGTGCGGCTCTCCCACTATCGGGCATTCCGCGATCCCTACTCCCTGGAGGAGGGGCGCAGCCTCCGGGCACCGGAGCCCAACCTGCTGGTGCGGGACCTGGCGTTCAGCAGTCCGCTCCTGGCCCGCAACGGCGCGCCCCGGTCGGCGGACGCGCCGCTCTCGATTGGCATCAATCCGCTCCCGTTCTACGGCGGGGAGTACTGGCACGTGCTCTCGTCGTCCGTCTACGACCGGTACGTGACGGCCCATGCGGAGCTGGCCGTGGCCCTGCTCCGGCGCGGTCACCGGGTGACCCTGTTTCCGACGAACATCCGCGTCGACCCCCGGTGCGTCCGGCGCGTGGCCGAGCGGGTTGCGGACCTCGGGGCCGAGGTCGCGTCCCGCCTGGAGGTCGAGCGCGGCCTGCGCGACGTGCCGGACCTGTTCGCGCGCCTTCGCACGTTCGACCTCGTCGTGGCTACGCGCTACCATGGGGTGCTGCTCTCCCTGGCGTGCGGCACGCCGGCGGTGGCGGTCGTCTATCACGAGAAGACGCGCCAGGTGGCGGAGCACATGGGCTTCGGCGAGTGGTGTGTGGACGCGACGGCCGCGAGCGGGACGACCCTGATCGAGCGTGTCGAGAGCCTGATCGGGCGCCTGGACGAGGCGCGGGCGGTGGTGGCCGCACGGCGGGCCGTGGACGTCCCATCCCTGCTGGAGCAGTTCGACCATCTGGCCGCCATGGCGGGTGCCGGTCCCGCGATGGGCACGGGCGCGCCATGACCGCCGCCGTCCGGGAACCGCGGGTCTGCATCGGCGTCCCCGTCTACAACGGCGAACGCTATCTCGAGGAGACCCTCCGCTGCCTGTTGGACCAGTCGTACGGCGACATCGAGATCCTCATCTCGGACAACGCATCGCGCGACGGGACGGCCGACATCTGCCGGCGGATCGCCACCGCCGACCCGCGGGTCCACTATTTCCGCAATGCCACCAACCTCGGCTCGACCGGCAACCTGCGACGTTTGGGCGCGCTGGCCCGCGGGACGTACTTCAAGATCGCCAACGCGGACGACCTCTGCGCCACGGATCTCGTCGCGTCGTGCGTCGAGGTGCTGGATCTGAATCCCGAGGTCGTGCTCAGCTGCGGGCAGATGCGTCTGATCGACGCGGACGGGCGGGACGTCCGCCCGTACGAGGATGACATGCACCTCCGCTCGCCGGACCCCGTGGAGCGGTTTCGCGGCGTGATCGGCCGCGTGCGGATGACGGGCGCCTTCCAGGGAGTGATGCGTACTCGACTCGCGAGGGTCCTGCTGCCCCGCTACGGAGGGTACAACGGCGGCGACATGGTGGTCCTGGCGGCGGCCGCCATCCACGGCCAGGTGCACCAGATTCCGCGTGTGCTGTTTTTCCGGCGGATACACGCGGCCTCGGCCACCGCGAAAACGGACCACGCCGAGATGCAGGCATACCTGGATCCCGCCAGGACCCATACGCTGCCGGCCTATCTCACGCGGATGCACCTGGGGTACCTGCGGGAAATCGGGCGCGCCCCGGTCTCGTGGGCCATCAAGCCGCGCCTGGCACTCGCGGTCGCTCGGTCGCTGGCCTCGCAGCGGAATGACTGGGGGCGGGAGTTGGTCGGCGCGGCACGTTCCGCCCTGGCGGGGCGCCATGACTGACGGCCCTGCCGCCGCGGCCCGTGCGGGCGATCCCGTCTCGGTGATCATCCCGACCTTCAACTCGGCGCGGTACATCGAAGCGGCCGTGGAGTCGGTGCTGCGGCAGACGTACCCGCCGCTGGAGATCATCGTCGTGGACGATGGTTCCACCGATGGGACGGGCGACCGCCTGGCGCGGTTCGGCGACCGGATTCAGGTGCGCTCGCAGGCGAACGCCGGGGTGTGCGCGGCGCGGAACGTGGCCGCGCGGGTGGCGAAGGGAACGCTGCTGGCGTTCCTGGACGCGGACGATCTGTGGGAGCCCCACAAGACCGAGCGGCAGGTGGCGGTGTTCCAGCGGCACCCGGACGTCGCTGTCGTCGCGGCCTGGTTCGACGAGATTGATGCCGACGGGCGCCGGATGAATCGGGGGAAGAAGAAACCCGAGCCCGCGTTCGACCGCCCCGTCGCTCTGCATCGCCAGCTGCTCGCGCACGGCAACGTCGTTCCGCTGTCCGCGAGCGTGGTCCGCCGCGAAGCCTTTCTCGAGGTGGGCGGGTTCTACACGCGCGACCGGATCCGGTCCGGCGACTACGAACTGTGGATCCGGCTGTCGGAGCGGCATCCCTTCTACGTCCTCTCGGAATCTCTGTGCCACTACCGGATCCTCCCGCAGTCCATGCTCCATGGCTCCCTGGAACGGGAGTACGGCGCGCAGCTCAACATCCTGCGCATGCATCGGCACCGGTTCACGGCGTGGAGTTACCGGAGGCGCCTTTCGCGTCTGTATCGCGACTGGGCCGATTCCGCATTCTACGAGGGGTTGCCGCACGGGTGGCGGATGTGGCGGGCGGCGCTGGCGAAGGACCCCGGCAACCTGGGCGCGTGGGTGCTGGCCGCGCAGGTGGTGGCGGGCCGACTGCTGCGGCGTGGTCGGCCGCCGAAGCCCGCGTGATCGTGATGCCACCGGTGTGGGCCATCGCCCTGGCATGTCCGAACTGCCGGGGTGCCGTTGAATGTGTCGGCGATCGCATTCGCTGTGAAGCGTGCGGCATCGTCGGCGCACGCCCGCGCGAAGGACTGCTCACCTTCGCGCCGGCCGAGTCCTCGGGGGAAACCGACGGGCGAACGGCCGGTCGGTGGGCGGTACGCACACCCGCGGACCTCGAACGGCTCCTGCGGGAGGATGGTCCGCTGGACGGTGCGGCCTGGATGTACTTCGTCCCACCGCTGGCGCACCGGACGGTGCTCAGTATTGACGACGGTCTGGGCGGGGCGTCCCTGGCCGCCGCCGCCCATGGGGCCAGGCATGTCTACTGCCTTCATCCGGACAGGGCCCATGCCGGTGTCGTCGCGGGCCTGGCCGCGGCACGGGGCGTCCGGGACTTCACGGTGGTGACGCCGTCCGGGAAGGTCCGGCTGCCGTTTGCCGACCACGTCTTCGACGTGGTCGCGCTGCACGCGGCCGTCACCGGCCACGGCAGCGCCGGGTCGGCGTGGGGCGACCGGTCACTCCTGCTCCGGGAGCTGGTGCGCGTGCTCCGGCCGGACGGGGTGCTCCACCTGGACGGCCACAGCGCCGGTCTGGTGGGACGCCCGGGGCAATCTTCGCCGCCCTCCCTCCCGCTCTTGCGGACCGTGCTCGGGCTGTGGCGCCGGGGTGTGCGGCCGCGACGGCTACTGCGCCGGTTTGAGGCGGAGGGACGGTCCTACCGCGCCACCGGCGTCCTGCGCCGCCACGCCGTGCTTCGTGACCTGAAACCCGCCGCGGGCGTGCTCCTCCGCGGCGCGCGACTGGCCCTCGTGGCCGGCGCGCCGCACGAGACGCTGCGCGACGCGATTCTCCGGCAGCTGCCGCGCGGGGATCCGTCCGAGACGGCAACCCTGCACTTCGGCTCCGGCCATGCGTTTCGGATCCAGACGCGTGACTTCGTAGTGCGGCTTCCCCGTGGTGAGGGTGCCCTCCGGCGATGTCGCAACGGGTTCGCGTCGCTGGGACGGCTGGCGCAGCTCTCGCTGTCGTTCGCCACGCCGCGGCCCGTGATGGAGGGCAGTGTGGAGGGTCACGCCTTCCTGGTGGAGACCCGGATTCGCGGGCGGGAGATCCCCTACCTGCGCCTCTCCGGCGGGCGCCTCGGGGAGCTTGCGGGGGAGGCGGGCCGCATGCTCACGGAACTGCATACGCGCACTCGGCGGCGCGAACCGCTCGACGCCGACCGGTTCCGCGCGCTGATCCGAGGTCCCCTGATGGCGCTTCGCGAGGGATCCGACGCCGAGGTCGCGGCCCAGCTCGATGGGGCGCTGAGCGTGCTCGAGGCCGGGTTCCTGCACACGCCTACCGATCTCGTGACCACGCACGGTGACTTCAAGGTCACCAACCTGGTTGGGGGCGGCGCGGGTGGCGTGCGCGGTCTGGTGGACTGGGATCTCTGCGAAGAGGCCGGACTTCCCGCGATGGATCTCATCCTCTACCGTGCGTTCGACCGAGTGCTGCTGCACAAACAGCCCTTCGCGGAGGCCATCCTCGGCGTGACGGATGTGGGCCCGGGCGAGGACCCGCTGATTCAGCGCTACCGTCAGGAGTTCCAGATCGACGAGCCGCACTGGCGCGCATACGGGTTGCTGAGCCTGGCGCACTACTTCCTCAGGTTGGCCGGCATCCCCCGTGCCGGACAGGCGGCCCGGCTCCGCGGGACGATTCTCGCCGCCTGCCGCGCCCTCCGCGGCTGAACGCCATGGCCGCCAAGCCCCCCGACGAGGGCCTGACGTCCCTGGGACTGCACGGGGCGGTCTACGCCGTCGGGAACGTGCTCAGCCGCCTGGGCGGCTTCATTCTCCTGCCCCTCTACCTCCGCATGCTCACCCCGGAGGAGTACGGGGTGCTGGAGATGTTCTACGTCACGTCCGCCATCCTCGGCGTCTTCGTGTCGGGCGGATTCTCCCAGGGGGCCCTCCGCTTCTACTTCGACTTCGAACGGGAGGCGGACCGCAAGGCCGTCATCACGACGGCCCTGGCGGCCGCGGGAGGCCTGTCGGGGCTCGCCGCGGTACTCCTGTGGCCCTTCGCCGATCCCGCCGGGCGGCTCCTGGCGGGGACGTCAGGCTACGCGTCGAGCTTCCAGCTCGTCCTGCTGACCCTCGTGGTCCAGATGACCAGCGAGGTCGGGCTGAGCTACTTCCGGGCCCGCAACTATTCCGGGAAGTTCGTGGCCGCGTCCGTGGGCAAGCTCGTGCTGCAGGTCGTGATCAATGTGATCACGGTGGCCAAGCTGGGGTGGGGCGTGCCGGGCGTGCTCCTGGGGAATCTGCTCGGCGCCGCGGCCTCGGGTGTGGTCGTCGTGGGCATCACGATGGCCGAGTGCGGCCGGGCGTACCGGCACACCGTGCTGGTGGCGATGCTGCGCTACACGTACCCGATGGTGCTCGCGGGGGTCGCCGGCGTGGTGCTGGAGCGGGCCGACCGGTTCATCCTGCAGCATGCGTCCGGCCTGGACGCGGTGGGCGTGTACGCTCTCGGCGACAAGCTGGCCATGATCCTCGCGATCGGCTTCCTGCAACCGTTCCGGACCGCGTATGGCGCGTACCGGTTCTCCGTCATCAAGAGTGTCAACCGCGAGGTCCTGCAGCGCCGGGTGCTGCGGTACTACCTGGTGGTCGCCTGCTTCTTCGGGCTGGCACTGACGGTGCCCGCTCCGACCTTGCTCCGCATGCTCTCCAACGAGGCCTACTGGGGCGCGGCCGTCGTGCTGCCGGTGCTCGTCTTCAAGATCGTCCTCGGCGGCGCCGAATACGTGTTCCAGTCGGGCATCCTGTTCGCCAAGAAGACCCGCTACTCGATGATCATCACGATCGTGACCGGCCTGATGCGCGTCGGGATCACGCTCGCGCTGGTGCGGAAGCTGGGGCTGATGGCCCCCGCCTACGCGGGCGTTGCGGCCGCCCTGGTGGCCGCGATCGCCATGGCACGCGTGTCCCGGCGGTTCGATCCGGTGGACTGGGACCTGCCGGCCCTCGGGAAGATCACGGCGATCGTCGGTGTGTGCCTCGCCGTCGGTCTCCCGGCGGGTGGCGGGCCGGTGGGGTCGCTCGCGGTCGTGCTGGCGTTCCCCGTGTTGTGTGTGGCGACGCGGGTGATCACCCCCGGGGAAATCGCGGCTGCGTGGGCGGCGGTCGCGGAGCGGTTCCGGGGTATGCGGCGCGCCGGGGCGGGTTAACGCGGGCGGGCCGCGTCCGCGCCGAGCTGCCGGTTGGGCGGACCGGAACCGCGGGCGAGTGCGTGGTAGACCTGCCGGTAGCGCGCCATCATGGCGTCCTGGCTGAAGCGCTCGCGGACGGTCGCGCGGGCCGTCTGGCCGAGCCGGCCGCGCAGGGCCCCGTCGGTTGCGAGGTGGCCGAGCGATCGGCCAAACTCGGCTGCCGCGCCGGGGGCGATCAGCATCCCGCTCGCGCTCGGAGTGCCGGTCGTGACGAGCTGCGTGTTCCCGCCCACCGCCGTGACGAGCGGCACGAGTCCGGTCGCCATGCCCTCGAGCAGGGAGATCGAGATCCCCTCCGACCGTGACGTCAGCGCAAACACGTCCGCGGCCGCCAGCAGATCCCGCACGTCCGCCCGGGCACCGAGCAGGCGGATGCGCTCCGTCATCCCGAGCCGGCCAATTTCCGCTTCGATGCCGGGGCGCTCCGGGCCGTCTCCGACCAGGATCAGGTGGCTCGTGCCGGCGGCCGGGCTGGCCGCGAATCCCCGCACCAGCGTCAGGTGATCCTTGACCGTCGCCAGCCGGGCCACGCAGATCACGACGAGGTCGTCCTCGGGGATGCCCAGGGTCCGTCGGATGCGCTGACGGGCCGGCGGGTCGGGCCGGAAGGTCGCCACGTCAATCCCGTTGGTAATGGTGGTGGTCCGGTCCGGCGCGAACCACCGGGACGCGAGCCCCACGGCGGTGACCTCGTCGGAGACGCCGATGAACCGTCGCCCGAGGGGCCGGAGCGGGAGGACCTTGCACCGCTGCTTCCAACCAAAGGGTGCCGGCAGCCCGTGCTGGGTGTGAACGACCGGGATGCGGCCGGCGAACCACGCGCCGAGGCCGCCGTGGACGAACGCCTCGAGGTCGTGCGTGTGGACCACCGTGGCGGTGTGGGCCAGGAGCAGGCGGCGCAGCCGCGCGATGCACGCGGCATCCACGATGCCGGGCCGGCGTCCGAGTCCGGTGACCGGGATTCCGTCCCCGCGCACGGTGGCGGCAAGGGGACCCTCCGTGTCGAGACAGGCCACGTGGACCGGCACGCCCGCGTCCCGCAGCGACCGGACCATGCGGGTCACCAGCACTTCGGCGCCACCGACCTCGAGCGACAGCACGACGTGCGCGATGGTTGGCGCGTCGGTGGCGCCTGTCGGGCGCATCAGCCGCGCGCGCGCCGGGACAGCTCGCTCAGGGGGCGGATGCGGAGGCGGCCCCGGAGGATGTGCTCGATGAGGGCCGGGAGGACGGCGACCGTGTGCTCGCCATCGTCATGGAGGAGGAAGATGTCGCCGCCACGGACCGCGGAGGCGCCGAGCGCCTCGAGCAGGCCGTCAGGACTGCCGGGGAAGGAGTCGCGGCTGTCCACCGACCACAGGACGATGCGGTAGCCCAGCCGCCAGAGGGAGAAGGCCGCCCGCGCGGTGATCTCACCGTAGGGGGGGCGGTACAGCCGGGGCTGAGGACGGCCCACGGACGCCTGGATCAGCGCCTGCGTGGCCTCGACATCGCGGACCAGTTCCGCCGTTGGCTGCCGCCGCCAATGGAGGTGCTGAAAGCCATGGTTGCCGACCACGTGCCCACGGGCGGCGATGTCCCGGAGCAAGTCGGGCGTCCGCGATGCGCTGGTGCCCTGCACGAAGAAGGTGGCGGGGACGCCGAATCTCGCGAGCACGTCGAGGATCAGCGGGGTATTGGTGAGGTGCGGGCCATCGTCGAATGTCAGGGCGACGGCGCCGCTGGCCGGGCTGCCGCGCACCAGCACGAGCGACGGGGCGAGGCGCCCCGCCAGCCCCTTCAGGAGGGCGGTGATGCGCATAGGAGCCGCGTCCCGCGGTCCCGCCTCCTGCCGGGGACGGCGCCGGAGGGCTGCCGCGACCGCGGGCTCACCGGCCGAGGAGCTGCTTCGCCATCTCCAGGATGCGCCCCGGGAGCACCCGTTTCGCGAACCGCGTGGCGCGGTAGCGATACGTCGCGGCCGAGTCCCGGAGTGGCACGTCCACGAGGTTCACGCCCGATTCCAGCGACACGGCCGACAGGCATCCGCGCACGTCCCCCCCGACCCGGACGTAGCTTGCGCCGACCGCCGCCGCGAACTCCTCGAGACGGCACGGCGGCACGGCGACATCCGCCGTGCGTCCGAACGCCTCGATCTGCTGCATCCGGATCAGGCCCAGGTATCCGTCGGTGAGGATACACACCGTAAGCGGAACACGCTCCGCGACCGCCGTCAAGGTCTCCATGCCCGCCATCTGGAATCCGCCGTCACCCACGATGGCCAGCACGGGCCGGTCGGGCGCGGCCAGCCGCGCCCCAATGGCGGCCGGGATGCCGCACCCCATGGACTGGAAGCCGGTGGGGACCATCAGCCCCCGCGGCGCGAGGATCGGCAGGTACCGGCGCGCCAGCTCCTGGTGCAGGCCCGAATCGGTGGTGATGATGGCGTCGTCCGGCAGCCGGGACCGGAGCTCACCGAAAAACGCCTCCGCACGCCGCGCGGGGTCCGCGGCGAGCACCGGCTCGGTGGCAGCGTCATCCCAGCGGCGCGCGATCCGTGACCGCCGGGTGGCGAGGTCCTCGGCCGGCCACCCCCACCGCCCGCCGGGCTCGTCGTGCAGCGCCGCGAGGAGGCCGCGAACCACGGTGCCCACGTCCCCGCGCACCGCCACGGCGGCCGGGTAGTTGGCGCCGAGCACCTCCGCCGAGGTGTCCACGTGCGCGAACCGATCGGGCGGCACGCGCAGGCGGAAGCCCGCGGTCCCGCTGTCGCCGAACTTGGCGCCGAGGCCGAGGACGAGGTCCGCCTCCGCGAGCAGGGCGTTCAGGGCGGCGAGGTCGCAGCCGTGCACGTCCCCGAGGGCGAGGGCGTGATCCTCGCGCACGGTTCCGCGTCCGGACGTGGTCGTGACGACCAGTGCGCCGAGGCGCTCGACGAGGACGCGCACGTCGGCGGCGGCTCCGTGACTTCCCTGGCCCGCGATCACGACGATGCGGCGGGCGCCCATGACGGCGCTCGCCAGCTCGCGCACCGCCGCCGGGTCTTCGGCGGGAGGGGATGGGTGACGGGGGGCGGGCGGTGCGGTGAGGGCGCCCGACAGGGCCGCGGCCTCGAGCGCGACGACGACCGGGCCGGGCTCGCCGCCGCACGCCGCGGTGTATGCCTGCCCCAGCGTCTCGGCCACCGCGGCCGGGTCGGTGACGTGGAACGTCTGCTTGACGATCGGTGCGGCGACGGCCAGCTCATCCATGGCCTGGACCTGAAACCGTCGTCCCACGAGGACCGGCGCCCGGCACACGATGGCCACGAGCGCCGCCGAATCGAAGCGGGCCTGGGCCAGCCCGGTGAGCGCGTATGTGAATCCGGGGCCGCCGATCGTGATCAAGGTCCCCGGATCACCCGACGCCCGGTAGTAGGCGCCCGCCATGAACGACCCGGCCAACTCGTGCCGGGGAACGACGGTCCGGACGCCGCTGGACCGCAGGGTGTCGTGGGGGCGCAGCGTCTGCGTGCCGGGGACCGCGAAGACGACGCGGACGCCCAGCTCCGCGAGGGCGGCGGCGAGCGCCGCGGCGCCGTCGCGCGGCGTGCCGGCAGTCATCGGCGGGTGCTCGGCTGCGCTGGAGGGCTGCCGCCGCTCATGCGGGGTGATCGGGCAAAGTGGGCGTCCAGGCTCTCGCGAGCCGGCGGGCCAGCAGGGTACCGAGCGCTCCCGGCGCCCACCGGTGCTCGGCGAGCCGCGTGGACCAGTCGAGATCCCGTTCGCGGGCGCGGGCACGCCGCGGGTGGGCGACGATCTCGCGCAGACCTTCCTCGGCCACCTGGCGCGCCAGGTGGCCGACCGGCACGTCGAGCCGCGCGCTCGCCGCCAGGAGCCGCCGAACCGCGCCGCCGTAGTGCTCCCGCACCAGGCGGTCGTTGAGCGTGCGGCCTCCCGGCAGGTTCCCATCGAGCACCGAACCGCAGTTGGCGACGAAATCCGGGATGGCGATCACGTCGCGTCGCGCGGCAAACGCCTCCCGAGCCGCGGGGTGCACGACGCAGTTCGCGCCCGGGGAAAGCACCCGGCAGGCCACGGCTCCGACCGTCTCCGCGCGGATGGACCACAGGCTGCCGCACGGGCTCAGCACGTCCACCGGCAGCGTGAGGAGGTCGGCCGGCGCGATCGCCGTGGCGCCGGCGTAGTGCCGCACGGCCGCGTCGCCATGCGACACCCGGAGCCGCAGCAATTGACCGGCGTCGAGCCCGCCCGCCTGGTGGATGGCGCCCTCCAGCGTGGAAACGGCGACGATGCGCGCACCCGCCTCGGCAAACAGCCGCACGACGGCGGCGCCCACCTTGCCGAACCCCTCGACGGCGACGGTCGCGCCCGCCACCGGCCGCCCGAGGCGCTCGAGGGCGGCCCGCGCCGCCAGGAACACGGTGAGGCCCGTGGGGAATCCCGACTCGTCGCTCGCCCCGCCCGGCGTTGCGTCCGCCGCACCGCGCGGCAGGACGCCCGCGCCTTCGAGCAGTAGCGCGCAGTCCCGCGGCCCGGTGCCGAGGTCCGCCCCCGGCGTGTACACGCCGCTCCGCACGAACGGACCGATGGCGGCCCCGAAGTAGCGGAGCATCTCCGCTCGCCGCTCCGGGAACCACGCGGGCGACGCGACGATCCCGCCCTTGGCGCCGCCCAGCGGCATCCGGAGGAAGGCGAACTTGTAGGTCATCGTGCGGGCCAGGTCGGCCACGTGCTCGGGGGTGACGTCGGGAACGAGCCGGATCCCCCCCACGGACCGATGCCAGACGCCGGAGTCGATGGCGACGAAACCGAGCGCGCCGAACTCCGGATGCTCGACGCGCACCTGACATGGCGCGACGCCCGGCGGACCGTGGCCGCCGGGCGCGCTCGTCAGATCTCGTCCCACGGCACCTCGATCCCGGCCGACCGGAGCCGGCGGAGCAGCATGGCCACGGGCCACAGGAAGCGGACGAGGTACTGCTGGCGGCGCATGCCGCCGGCATACGCGGCGAGGCGCGGCAGCAGCCACCGCCGGCGGAACAGGCCGTCGCATTCGGCCCGGAGGAGCTCCCGCGTCACGGCGGGCGTATGGCGCCACAGGGTCCGGCTCATCGCGTCGAGCCGGTCGTAGCGCTGGGGGACTTCGGTGGAGTGGGGGATGGTTGACACGGCGGGATAGTACCGCGCGAAGATCCTCCGGTAAAGCCGGGTGGAGAACAGGGCGTTGGGGTGCCGGAGCCGCAGGTCCAGCAGGTCCCGGGCGCAGAAGGGATGGACGGTCTCGAGGCGTGCGACGTTGTGCAGGTGATTCGTCACATGGAACGTGTTCTTGCGGTGCAGCAGGAGCCAGAGATACGCCTGACGTGCCGGACCGCCCGGCATGGTGCCGCGGAGGGCGTGGATCTGCCGGACGACCCGCCCGTGAATCCGGCGCGCCAGCGGATCCGCGAACAGCACGCCGGGCGACACGGCCAGGTGGGCGAGGAAGATGGCCTCGTCGAGCGAGCCGTGCTCCCGGGCCAGACGGGCGACCGCCTCCTCGTAATCATGTCCGCGAATCACGTCGTCGCCCAGGAGGCCGTCCACGAGCGTGTGGCGCAGCCCAAACCGTTCCACGGGCAGCGTGGTCACGAACCGCCACGCGGGGAACCCCCACGGCGCCACGTAGAACGGGTCGTCCCAGAGGTCCCACACGGCGGACGGGGTGCGGATGGTGTGCGGTGCGATGCCAAGCGCGCGGGCGACGGCCGCGGCGACATCTTCCTCGCGCGAGTCGTAGCACACGGTGTACAGCTCGAGGTCGTCCCGCAGCGCCGACAGGGCGCAGGCCAGATAGCGGCTGTCGAAGCCGCCCGACAGGAAACAGCCCAGCCGCGGCTCCCGGTCGCTGATCTGGCGGCACGTACGGTGCACGATCTCGTGGATCCGATCGATCAGATCGTCCTCGCCGATCGGGTCCTCGGTATCGTGCAGCGTGGCGTAGGCAACCGTGCGGATGCCGGACCCGTCAATCGTGAGCACGGAGGACGGCGGGATCCGGCGGATGCCCGCGATGAGCGAGGCGTCGCCCATGACGTGCTCGAAACAGAGCCACGAGCAGAGTGCGTCGAGGTCCACGGTCGTCGGTACGCAACCGGTGGCCGCCAGCGGCCAGACCTCGCTGCCGAAGGCCGTGCCGTCGGCGCCGTGAGCGTAGAAAAACGGACGGAGCGCCAGGCAGTCGCTGATGATGACCAGCCGGTTCCGGGCGTCGTCGGCCACGACGATGACGAACTCCCCGGAGATCTCGGCGAAGGCCTCGCGCCGGTCGGCGAGGTACGCGTCGCGCACGAAGGCGAGCGTCTGCCGGAGATCGCCGCCGTCCCGATGGAACGGCTTGCCGAGCACCGCGACGCTCAGCGGCGGCGCGTGGAGCAGCGTCGCGCCGGGCGTGTCCCCGGCGCGGGGGAGGAAGGCGATCGTCGCCGACGGAAGGGACACGCGGACGGGCTCGCCGGCGGCGGGTGCGTGCTCCAGCGCGCGCCGGAGCAGGGCGTCGCGGCCGGCGGATCCGGAGAAGACCCCGTAGACCTGGAACATGGTCAGCGACGCCCGCGGGAGGTCACGCGCGGCCGCCCGTCGGTGCGGGTCGGGTGGCCAGGGTTCGCTGGAACGTCTCCAGATACGCCCGCGCCACGCCGTCCCACGATCGCGAGGCGACGGTCCGCTGGATGGCCAGGCGATCCCAGTCCCGGTCCAGTGCGGTGCCCAGCCCGTCGGCCAGCGCGGCCGGCGCACCGGCGGGGACCAGGACCCCAGTGGCCGGCGTGATCACCTCCGGCAGGTCCCCGACGCTGGTCGCCACCACCGGCACGCCGGACGCCAGGGCCTCGAGGACGACGTTGGGACAGCCTTCCCGCGTGCTGGAGAGGCAGAGACAGTCGGCGGCTGCCATCCACTCGGCGATGTGATCGTGCGGCTGATGGCCGAGGAACCGCACGTGGTCGGCGAGACCGAGCGCCCGGGCCTGCTCGAGCAGGGACCGGCGGAGGGGACCGTCGCCGGCCAGGAGCAGCTCGGCGGACGGATGGGTGGTGCGCAGGCGGGCCATGGCGGCGATGAGCGTGCCGGGCGCCTTCTCCTCGCTCAGCCGGCCGACATAGAGCACGACGGCGCCGTCGTCCGCGAGGCCGAGCCGGCGGCGGGCCCCCGCGCGGTCGCGGAGGTGAAAGCGCGTGGCGTCCACCCCGTTCGGGATGGTGGTGATCCGGTCGGCGGGAACGCCCTGCGCGATCAGGCGCGCGCGCAGCTCGTTCGAAACCACCGTCACCGCCGGCGCCGCGGCGAGCATGGCGCGGATCTGCGGTCCCTTGCGGGGGTCGTCAAGGAACTCGTTGACGTCGCACCCGAGTCCCGTCGGGACGTGCGGCAGGGGCGCCGATCCCATGGCGAGATGCACCGCCACCCCGTCCGGGTAAAGCCAGTGCGAGTTGATCAGATCCACCTGCTCGGTGCGCCGCAGTCGCTCGAGCACGGGGCGGAGGCGGGCCGCCATCAGCCGGCCGTGCAGGCCCTCGGAGAGCTTGGGCAGCATGGGGTACTTGGGCGCGATGACCCGCACGCCCTCCTGCACCCAGGCGCGTGGCACCTCCGCGAACCGGTACCAGGCGCGGAGCCGGCGCAGGACCGGGATGGCGGGGAACCAGGGCAGCGGACACACCACGGTGAGGCGGCACAGGGTGGCCAGGCGCGTGGCGATCTGGAAGGTGAAGATCCCCCGTTCCGGCTCCGATGGCGTGGGGAACTGATCCGTGACCAGGACGATGTGCGGCCGTGCCGGCCCGCGCGCCTGCGGGGGAGTCAATCGATGTACTTCCGGTGCCAGAGTTCGAGGGCGAGGAGCGCGAAGAGCCGGCGGCTGAGATCCTGGCGGCCGCTCTGGTGACGCCGAATGATCTCCTCGACGTACTGCGGGCGAAAGTATCCCCGTTGTCGGCTGCGATCGTCGAGAAGGACCTCGGCGACGCGGTGGCGCAGGGGGCCGCGAAACCAGGCGGCGATGGGCACGGGGAATCCCTGCTTCCGCCGATACACGATCTCCCGGGGCAGGCGCGGCTCCATCAGCTTCTTGAGCAGGTATTTCCCTTCGGACCCGCGCAGGCGGTACGCGTCGGGGAGGTTGACGGCGAACTCGACGAGCTGGTGATCGAGGAACGGCACCCGCAGCTCCAACGACGCCGCCATGGTCATCTTGTCCGCCTTGAGGAGCAGATCGTCCGGCAGCCAGCTCTTGATGTCCACGTAGCTCATGCGCTGCAGCGCCGTGGCTCCCCGGGGTCGGTCCCAGAGGGCGCGGAAGTAGGCGGTGGTCCGGTGGTGTCCCGCGAGGAAGTCGGCGTTCGCGTAGAAGCGGGCCTTGAGACCGCGGGTGACGTCGTTGGAGATGCTGAGATACCGGTCGGCCAGGGCCTCGCCGGTCCAGTCCCAGTACTTGGTGGCTTTCTCGTGAAAGCGGAGTGCCGCGCCGATCGCCCGCCCGACCGGCGCCGGCATCAGGCGCCGGAGCCGGTGCAGCCGGTCTACCCGGGGCATGATCCGGTGCAGGGGATAGCCCGCCAGAATCTCGTCGCCGCCTTCGCCCGAGAGGATGACCGTGACGTGCTCCTTGGCGAGCCGCGAGAGCTGGAGCAGCGCAATGGCCGCGCTCTCGACGAGAGGCTCCTCGGCGAACGTGAGCAGGTGGTCCACGGACTCGAGAAAGTCCATCGGCTCGAGGATGAACTCATGGTGGTCGGTGCGGAACAGCCGCGCGACCTGGCGGGCGTACGCCAGCTCGCTGGACTCGGGCTGGTTGGTGTACCCGACGGCGAACGTCTTGACCGGCTCGCGCGTCTCGTCGCTCATCAGCGCGACGATGGTGCTGGAGTCCACGCCGCCGCTCAGGAACGCGCCGAGCGGCACGTCCGAGACGAGGCGCAGGCGCACGCTCTCGGTGGCGAGCGCGCGGAACTCGTCCAGGGCGTCCGCGAACGTTCCCTCGTACGGGGTCCCCGCGTCGAGATCCCAGTACCGGCGCACCCGCACCTGACCGTTCTCCCAGGCGAGCGTGTGTCCCGGGAGCAGCTTGCGGACGTCCCGGAAGAGGGTGTCCTCGCCGGGCACGTATCCCACGGACAGGTAGAAGTCGAGCACCTCCAGGTTGACCGCCGGACGCCCGCCCAGGACCCGGAGGATGGGCTTGATCTCGGAGGCGAAGACGAGCCGGGTGCCGTCCCACGCGTAGTAGAGCGGCTTGATGCCGAGCCGGTCCCGGATCAGCAGTAGCCGGCGGCGTGGCCGGTCGTAGAGGGCGATGGCGAACATTCCGCGGAAGTGGTCCACGCAGGCGTCGCCGTACTGCCGGTACGCGTAGAGGATGGTCTCGGTATCGGAGGCGGTCCGGAAGCGATGGCCGTGGGCTTCGAGCGTGGCCCGGAGCTCCCGGTAGTTGTAGATCTCGCCGTTGTACACCGTGACCATGGCGCGATCGTCGGTGAACATCGGCTGGAGTCCGCCGGCGAGGTCAATGATCCGGAGGCGGCGGTGGCCGAGGCCCACGCCGTGCTCGGCGAAATGTCCCTGGGCCTCCGGGCCCCGGTGGGTCAGGAGATCCGTCATCTCCCTGAGGGCGTCGACCGACACGGCGGAGGCGCGTACCGGATCGACGAGGCCTGCGACACCACACATCCGATGGACACCCGCGTGGCAAGAGGGGGGACGGGACCGCGCGCGCGAGGGTGCAACAAGCATGCCGGTGGGGGGGGAGGTGCCCGCCCTCGGGCACACGGCTTGCCCAGCGGTGCGGGCGGTAGATTCCCGCCGGGCGGCCCGGGACGCCGGGTCATGCCCGGTGCGGGCCGGGCGGATGTGTCCGGTGAGAAAGCGGGGATTCAGGGTCTTGCGTTTCGTGTACCATCACCGCACCCAGGGCCGCGGCGGGGAAGGCGTGCACATCGCGCACGTGGTGCGGGCGCTGGGAGCGGCCGGTCACGAGGTCGCCGTGGTCTCGCCGCCGGGCGTGGACCCGCTCGGCTCCGCCGGCACCGCCCCCGTGGACAAGAGCGACCTGCCGGTATCCGGCCTGCACCGCGTCTGGCGGTGGGTGAGCCGCCACTGGCCGCAGGCGGGGTTCGAAGTGCTCGAGATCGCCTACAACGCCTACGCGGTGCTGCGGCTGCAACCGCTCCTCGTTGCGGGATCGGGCATCGTGGTCTACGAACGGTACGCGTTCTTTCTGGTCCTGAGCACCTGGCTTGCCAAGCGGCGCGGGCTGACGGTGCTGCTGGAGGTGAACGAGGTCGCCGGCGTGCGTCGCGCCCGGGGACTCGTCCTGGAGCGGTTGGCCCGGCGGATGGAGCGGGCCGTGTTCGGGCGGGCGGACGCCGTGCTGGTGGTGTCCAGCTTCCTCGCGGCGGAAGCCCGCCGCCGCGGGGCGGACGCGGCGCGGATCCACCTCCTGCCCAACGCCGTGGAGGCGGTCGGGGCGGGCGCGGGCGACCGGGCACGGACGCGGCGGGAGCTGGGGATCGCGGACCGTATCGTGATCGGCTTCGTCGGATGGTTCGACGAGTGGGACCGGCTGGATCTCCTCGTGGCGGCGTTCGCGGACCTCCATGCCACCCGGCCCACCGCGCACCTGCTGCTCGTGGGGGACGGACCGGTGGCGGGGCGGGTGCGCGAGGACCTCGAGCGCCGGGGGCTGGGGCGGGCGGTCACGCTCACCGGACCCGTGCCGCGAGTGGATGTCCCCCGCCACCTCGCGGCCATGGACCTCGGGGTGCTGCCGGCGTCCAACCCGTTCGGGTCCCCGATCGCCCTGTTCGAGATGATGGCCGCCGGCAAGGCCGTGGTGGCGCCGGACCTGGCGCCCGTCCGGGACGTGCTGGCGCACGACCGCACCGGCGTCATCGTGCCGCAGGAAGACCCCAAGGCGCTGGGCGCGGCGCTGGGCCGGCTCCTGGACGACGCCGGCCTGCGCGAGCGAATCGGCGCGGCGGCCCGGGAGCGCGTGGCCGACGCGCACACGTGGGCCGCGAACGCGCGGCGGATCGCCGACATCGCGCGAACCTGCGGGGAGGCAGTGCCGTGACCGTGGCCTTCTGGGTGTGCGTGGGCGTCATCGTCTACACCTACGTGGGGTATCCCCTCCTCGCGTGGGGTGTGAGCCGGCTCCGGCCCCGGCCCGTGCGCGGCGCGCCCATCGAGCCCCGGGTGTCGCTGGTCATCGCGGCCTACAACGAGGAGCGCGTCATCCGCGAGAAGATCGAGAACGCGCTGGCGCTCGACTATCCGCGGGACCGGCTCGAGGTGGTCGTGGTGGCCGACGGCTCGACGGACGGCACCGTGAACATCGCGCGCGGCTTTGCATGGGCCGGGATCCGCGTGCTCCACGAGCCGGGACGCAGGGGCAAGACGGCCGCGCTCAGCCGGGCGGCCGCGGTCTGCACGGGCGAGATCCTCATGTTTTCGGACGCCAACACCCGGTACCGGCCGGACGTGATCCGCTGCCTGGTCCGCGGGTTCGCCGATCCCGCGGTAGGCGGCGTCTCGGGCCGGAAGATCATTCTCGAGGACGCGGCGCGGGTGGCGACCCGCGGCGAGGTGGGGTACTGGGGATACGAGTCCTTCCTCAAGGCGTGCGAGAGCCGGTTCGGCTCCATCGTGACGGCGGACGGCGAGATCTTTGCCATGCGGGCGTCGCTGTTTCGCCCGATGCCCGCCGAGATCGTGCACGACGACATGTACCTGACTCTGTGCCTGGTGCGGGACGGCCACCGGGTGGTGTACGACACCGACGCCGTGTCGGCGGAGCACGCCTCGAAGACCCTGTGGGACGAGTTTCACCTGAAGGTCCGGTACGCGTCGGCGGGGTTCCAGATCGTGGCGCGCTTTCCGGCGCTGACCCTCGTGCCCACCCGCTGCTTCGCGATCCAGTTCTTCTCGCACAAGGTTCTGCGGTGGACCGCGCCCCTGTTCCTGCTCGGCGCCTTCGTGACGAGCGGCCTGGCACCCGGCGCGCTCTACGGAATGTTCTGGTGGGCCCAGGTCGCCTTCTACGGCGCGGCGGCCGTTGGGCTGGCGGTGCCGGCCGCCCGGCGCTTCCGGCTGCTGTACGTCCCGGTCTACTTCACCATGGGGAACTTGGCGGCGCTGGTCGGGATCGTGCGGGCGGCGCTCGGCGGCCAGAGCACCAAGTGGCGGCGGGCGGAGCGCTGATGGCACCGCTCACGCTGGCGGCCACCGGCCTAGTGCTGCTGGGACTGGCCATCGCCTGGCGGGAACTGGTTCGCGAGCGCCATCTGCACCGGTGGATCACGGGCCATGCCGGCCAGGTCCTCCGCCGGCGGGCGGCATCCCGGTCGCCGGTGCACCTCATCGTGTGCGTGGTGGACCACTTCGAGCCCGGGTGGGGGGGCGCCGGGCTCGAGGTGCAGCGCGCGCGCGTGCGCCGGTGGGTGGCGGAGTACCCCACGCTGGCGCGCCGCCACCGGGATGCGGCCGGCCGGCCGTATCAGCACACGTTCTTCTACCCGATCGAGGAATACGTGCCGGAGCACCTCGACGCACTCGCCGGGCTCCGACGGCAGGGATTCGGCGACGTCGAGGTGCACCTGCATCATGACGGCGACACGAGCGACGGCCTGCGGGCCGCCCTGCTGGGGTTCACGGCGACGCTCCGGGAGCGGCACGGGCTGCTGCGCGTGGACGCCACCGGGCGGGTGCGGTATGGATTCATCCACGGGAACTGGGCGCTGGACAACTCCCGCCCGGACGGGCGGTGGTGCGGGGTGAACGACGAACTCCGGATCCTCGGCCAGACGGGATGCTACGCGGATTTCACCATGCCGTCGGCACCGAGTGACACGCAGACGCGCAAGATCAACGGCATCTACTACGCCACGGACGACCCGCGGCGGCCCAAGTCGCACAACACCGGCGTGGATGTCCGCGTCGGGGGTGCGCCCACGGGCGACCTCCTGATGGTGCAGGGTCCCCTGACCCTGAACTGGTCCCGCCGGAAATGGGGCGTCCTGCCGCGTATCGAGAACGGCGAACTCTCGGCGGACGCGCCGCCCGCGCCCGAGCGGGCCGCCCTGTGGGTGGCGCAGGACATCCACGTGCGCGGCCGACCCGAGTGGCGCTTCGTCAAGCTGCACACGCACGGGGCCCAGGAGGCCAACGCGGGAGTGCTCCTGGGGGAGGCCATGGACGCGCTGCTCTCGCACCTGGAGCGCGCGTACAACGACGGTGCACGTTACCGGCTGCACTACGTGACGGCCTGGGAGCTGTATCTCCTCGTCAAGGCGGCGGAACGAGGCGCGCCGGTCCTGACGGTCGCGGAGGTCGTCCAGGGAGCGTAGGGCGGGGGCGCGCCGTCCGAGCGCGAGGGGCGTCAGCGCTGGGGCGCCCCCGGGGGAGGGAAGTTCCGCTCCCGCGCGTCCACCACCAGGACCCAATCGCCAGGGCCGGGGGGGTCGAACGTCCGCGTCCCGGCAGCGGGAAACACCCCGATCTGGTCAGCCGCGCCGGTCCTCGGATCGAACCACCACGCCGTGACCATCGTGTCCGCCAGGCGGCCGAGATTCACCGCCAGCGCTCGAGGAGTCGGAAGGTAGGCGAGCAACGTGCTGCCGTCCGACGTCCGCGCGCAGGCGATGTACGCCGGATCGTCAACGGCGGCGGGGGCATCTGCGGGCGCACAGGCGTCATCGTCCGGCTCGAGCAGCGCGAACGGCCGGGACCGGAACAGATCTCCCAGATGCACCATGTCTTGTGCCCCCTCGAGCCTGAGGGCGCGTTCCCAGGACAACCGGCGGTCGTCCCCGTAGTACTCCACGGCGCCAAAGGCCCAGATCGGCCAGTTCCCGTAGAAATGCCCGGTGGCACCTCCCAGCACGGCCCAGTACGCCTGCGCGCGCGCCCCGTGGGCCGTAACGCCGTGCTCGTTCTCGTAATGCCCCTCGAGCAGCACGAAGGGCTTGCGCGGCCGGCGTTGGTAGTCGAGACGCACTCTGGTGGCGATGCTCGGCCCGTCTTCCGCGACGTACGCGGCGTACGTGGCGTTGAGGTCCAACCACGGCTGGTCGTAGTCGTCCGCGGACGATCGGTTGCGCGCCGAGTGGGCCGTCATCAGGTGGGTCGAGTCGCGGGTGCGAATCCCGCTGGCCAGGGCGTTCACGTGAGGCGCAAGGTCGCCGCCCGTGCCGACGGTCGTGCGATCGCCGCCCAAACCCCAGATCAGGTTCGGTTGGCTCGCGTAACGTTGCCCGAGCCACTCGCCGTACGCGTGAATCCGCGCCAGCCCGTTGGCCTTGAGCTCGTGGAGCCATCCCGAGGTATCCGAGGCGTGACCGAGGTACGCGGGGAAGCCGATCACGAGGAACCCCTTCCCGTGCGCGATGGCCAACATCCGGTCCACATGGTGCCAATAGGCCTCGTTGGGACTCGTGAGATCGAACTCGCCGGTGGACAAGCGCCCAGCGAACGGCGCGTCGCCCGCGCGGTTGCTCCACGGTGGCACGTGCACGCTGTAGCGGTGCTCGATCAACCGGACGTAGATGGCATTGAAGCCCTTCTGCCGCCGGTCCTCCAGATAGCGTTCCGTCTCGAGCGTGTCCAGCTGGGTCGCGAGGCCCCACGCGGCCTCGCCGTGCAGGAAGACCGCGCGCCCCGACCCGTCCATCAGGCGCCGCCCGTTCGGCCCGATGCTGAGCGGATACTCGATAGGTGGGGATGGGACGGCGGCGGTGATGGCCGCGGCGTCCACGGCCGCTTCGGGCGCGGCGCACGACAGCAGCGCCACGAGCGTGGCGCACCCCTGGAGCGCCATGCGGCCGGCTGCGTAGGTCACGCGGTCAGCACCAGCTTTCGGACATGGAAGCCCTCGGCATAGCCCTCGGCAGCCGCGCATTCGACGCCCCGCAGGCGCATCAGGCCCTCGAACGTGGCGTTGGAGACCCAGCGCTTGCTCCGCTGGCTGGCGAAGCACGCGTTCAGGATGGCGAGCTTCCGCCGCCGGACGCGCGACGGCAGCGACACGAAGAGGTTGGGCGATCCCAGGTCACCATCGTACTTGGGGATCTCGTACTCCAGAATGAG